>NZ_CP098825.1:0-611285 GCF_030759015.1 Paramuribaculum intestinale
GTTGTTTTTCAGGAATCCGTATTCCGAGGGTGTCCATCCGAGTCCGACGGCCCATGCGGAGTTCCATCGTTTGTCGGAGGGGAGCACCGATGATCCGTCGAGCTTATAGGTGGCGAAGAGGTCGTAGGTGTCGTCGTAGGTATATCCGGCGACGGCTCCGTAGCCTATCTGGGCCACTTTTTCCTTGAAGCTCGATACGGCGGGCTTGCGGGCGCCGGTGAGCGACTGGTTGATGAGCGACGCCGAGGCGTGGTTGCCGACACCGTAGCCTGTGATGCCGAGATTGTCGGTCGACGTAAGATAGTAGTCGTGGTTGAGGCTCAGGGTGAGGTTGTGGACGTTGCCCAGCACTTTGGCGTAGAGTGCGCGCACGTTGTAGCTGAAGTTGAGCAGCGTGTTCTTGTCTTTGTTGAGCCGTCCGAGTGCTTCGGGTCCGAAACCGCTCTGCTGTTCGGCGTATGACGATGCGGGGGTGAGCTGGGTGCCTTCGTTGATAAGGTAGTCAAGACCGGTCACGGCCGATATCTCCAGATCTTCGAGTGGCTTGAGGTTGACGCTCGCCGATGCTCCTCCGCGCTTGTCGGTGGTGTTGCTCTGATATTGATGCATCAGGTCGGCGTATGTGCGGTTGGGGTATGACCATAGCTGGTTGCCGCTCTTGGTTTCGTAGGGGTTGAGGTTGTAGATGAGCGATGCGGGGGAGAAACTGCTGCCGTTGGGGGTCTTGTTTTCGGTGTAGGCTCCGTCCATAGTCATGGTGAAGTAGCCGAGTTTGCCGAGTGCTACGTCGATGCCCATGCGCATGGTGCCGCGCAGTGTGCTGTTGCCCTTGACCTGTCCTCACTGTGTGGCGATGTTGGCGCTGACGAAGTATGACGATTTTTCGCTTCCTCCGCGCACCGACAGATTATGGTTCTGATACATGGCCACCCGGATCAGCTCGTTGAACCAGTCGGTGTTGATGCCGCGCAGTGAGTCGAGCACTGCTTTTCCGGAGGCAATCATGGCGTCAAGATCGGGGCTGTTGGGGTAGCGGCGCCGGTAGTAGTCCTCGCTGTAACGGTAGCCTGGGGTGGCTTCGTTCATCATGAGCCGCTCGAGTTCGAGTTTTTCGTCGGAGCGCATCACCTTTACGCCGCGTCGGCCTTTGAGTGTGGCGCCCATGCCCAGCGAGTAGGTGACATCGACCGTGCCGAAGTAGCTGCCGCGCTTCGATGTGATCTCTATCACTCCGTTGGATGCCTTGATGCCGTAGAGCGCGCAGGCGGCAGCGTCCTTGAGCACCTTGATTTCCTTGATGTCCTGGGGATTGAGTGTTCGGAAAGCGTCGGAGGATATCACTTTGCCGTCGAGTATGAACAGCGGTTCGTTGGCGGCGTCGCCTACGCGCAGCGACTGGTTGCCTCTGATGCGTATCTGCGGTTTTGATCCGAGTTCGCCGGTATTGGTGACTATCAGTCCCGGCACCGTTCCCTGCAGCGCAAGACTGATGTCGGTCATGGGCTTCTCGTTGAGGCGTTTCATGTCGACGGTCTGTACCACTCCCGAGCGGGCTCGGATGTCGATGTTGTTGATGTTTGGTTCGGCTGTCACCACCACTTCGTCGAGCGAGTTGCTGTCGGGTGCAAGGGTGAAGTCGAGTTTCGACTGTCCGTCGTAGATCACTTCCACTGGGTTCATCCCCAGAAATGTGACTTTTATCAGATCTCCTTTTTTAAGGCGTGCCTTGAGCTGGTATTTTCCTTCGACGTTGGCCGAGCACGCAAAAGAGGTGCCATCGATACGCACAACGGCTCCTGCGAGAGGCTCGCCGTCGATGTCGGTTATGAGTCCGCTCAAAGTTGTCGTTTCAGAGGTTTGGCCGATGGTCGCGACTGCCGGTTCGGCATGAACGGCACTGATTGTGCCGGTGGCAATGAATGCCCATAGCAAAATATGAAAAATCCGCATCCGTTAGGTAATATGTCACAATTTGTGTTAATGTTTCGCAAAAGTAGACAATAAAAACCACTCCCGCAATACCGAATTGTAAGTATTTTCTGCGTAAAAGCAGATAAATGTTACAAAACGGGTGGTTGCGGGAGCGGTTTTCCCGACAGGAGGGCTGTCGGGCTTACGGATTGTCCGGTCAGGCGTGCTCGGGCCGGCGCATGGTGCGCAGCCCGTAGCATGTGACCACTATGAAGCATATCAGCGGCAGGCAGAAGCTGACGTTGACGGCGGCCATGGGGCCGATGTGTCCGAGGTCGATGATGCTGCCCTGGAGGGGTGGCATGAGCGCGCCGCCCACGATGGCCATGACCAGGAATGCGGCACCGAGCGATGTATCGTCGTGATCTACACGCCCGAGGGCTATGCCGTAGATGCTCGGGAACATTATCGACATGAATGCCGATATGGCCACGAGGCATATCAGTCCGGCGTAGCCTTCGATCAGTATGGTGCCAAGGGTGCACAGGCTGGCTCCGATGCCGAAGATGGCGAGCAGTTTGGCCGGCCGGATATAGCGCATGAAGAATGTACCTACAAATCTGAATGTGAGCGAAAGCGCCATGGCTCCAATGTTATAGTTCTGTGCGGTGGCCTTGTCAATGCCGAGGTTGTCGGCATACTGAATGATGAATGTCCATACCATGATCTGGGCGGCAACGTAGAATACCTGGGTGATCACTCCGAGGCGGTAGTCGACGTTGTCCCACAGTTTCTTGAGGGTGTGGCGGAAGGCCAGCGGGGCTTTGTCGTCGTTTTTGCCCGGCATTTTCACGCAGGCGATGACCACGAACATGATGAGCACCACCAGTCCGATCGCTACATAGGGATCGCGTATGACTGCAAGGTCGTGGGTGCGGATCGACGCTTTTTCGGCGGCGTCGAGTGCGGGGAATATTATCTGTCCGGCGTCGTCGCGGCGGTCCGACAGCAGGTTGGGGAGCACGATGAGCGAGGCTATTGCCATGCCTGAGAGCGAGCCGACGGGGTTGAAGGCTTGCGCGAGGTTGAGGCGGCGTGTGGCGTTGTCGGGCGATCCGAGCGAGAGGATGTAGGGGTTGGCAGTGGTTTCGAGAAATGCGAGTCCGAAGGTCAGCACGTAGAGTGACACGCAGAAGAACGAGAACTGCTGCAGGTTGGCTGCCGGGATGAACAGGAATGCTCCGACGGCATACAGGCCGAGCCCGATCAATATGCCGGTCTTGTAGCTGTAGCGGCGTATGAACAGTGCGGCCGGTATGGCCATGGTGGCGTAGCCGCCGTAGAATGCGAACTGTACCATGGATGCCTTGGCGGCCGACAGCTCCATGACCGTCTGGAAGGCTGCCACCATCGGATTGGTGATGTCGTTGGCGAAGCCCCAGAGGGCAAAGAGCGAGGTGATAAGTATGAATGTCAGCAGGTAGCGGCGCGGCACTAATGGCGGCCGCTTTCGTCCTGCCGTTTTCGGATCGTTGTTCATGGGATGAAGTGGTAAGAAGATAAAATGTGGTAGGGATGGATTTCATGGCGCGTGTGCGCGCACGGAATCATAAATTCAGAGCTGTCTGATGTCGGTGACCTGCTCCTTGGAGTTGATCTGTCGGGCAGTGATGGCCTGCAGCAGGATATTGCCTATGGCTGTGGCTTCTGCTGGTCCGGCAAAGACTTTCAGGCCGGTGGCCTCGGCTGTCATGGCGTTGAGCAGACGGTTGTTGGATCCTCCTCCTATGATCTGCAGAGCTTCGAGCGGGCGGGGCAGGAGAGTGTTGACCTGCTCTACGGCCTTGCGGTAGCGTTCGGCGAGAGATCGGCACACGCATCTGACATATTCGCCGCGTGTGGACGGAGACGGTTGGGAGGTTTCGCGGCAGTAGGCGGCTATGGTCTGCTCCATGGCGTCGGGGCGTGAGAAGCGCTGGTCGTCGACATCGATCACGGCGGTGTCGGCTGCGGCCTCGGCTTCGTCGATCAGTGCCGGCCATCCGGGATCCTCGCCGCGTTCGCGCCATTGAGCTGCCAGTCGCTGGAGTATCCAGAGGCCGGTGATGTTCTGGAGCAGGAGGGTCTTGGCGCCTACGCCTCCCTCGTTGGAGAATCCGGCACGGCGCGCCTCTTCGGTGAGCACAGGCTCGTCGAGTTCCACTCCGAGCAGCGACCATGTGCCCGAGCTGAGGAATGCCGCACGGTCGGTGGTGTAATTGCGCGGAGAGGCGAATGCGGCGCTCGCGGTGTCGTGCGATCCCACGGCCACCACTTTCACTTTGCTGTCAAGTCCTGTCGCTTCGGCCACCCGCGGAGTGATGTTGCCGACGACGGTGCCGGGCATGGTGATGGGGCACATCATCTCCGGACGCAGACCCATGCGGCGCAGCAGCGGCTCGTTCCATGAACGGGTGCGTGCGTCGAGCATCTCCGATGTCGATGCGATGGTGTATTCGTTGATTTCGTGTCCGGTGAGGAAGTAGGTGAGGAGATCGGGTGTGAAAAGAAGCCGTCGCGCTATGTCGAGTCTGGGATCGTCGGCACGCTTCATGGCCATGAGCCTGTAGAGGGTGTTGATTGGGAGCACCTGTATGCCGGCTTCGGCATAGTGTGCCTGGGGCGATTCCTCGCGGGCGAATATCTCCGGCATGCCGTCGGTGTGTGTGTCGCGGTAGCACACCGGCATTCCGGCGAGCTGTCCGGTGGAGTCGATGAGTCCGAAGTCCACTCCCCAGGTGTCGATGCCTACAGACACCACGTCGAGTCCCTGACGGGCGGCCTTGGCGAAGCCTTCGAGCATGTCGGCGTAGAGCGACGGGAAGTCCCATACGAAGTAGTCGCCCATCTGCACTGGACGGTTGGCAAACCGGTGGATTTCTTTCAGTTCGAGGCAATAGCCCTTGCCTTCCGTCCGGAGGGAGCCGGCGATCACTCGCCCGCTCCCGCCGCCGAAGTCGGCTGCTAAGTATGTGGGGTTCATTTCGTTGTTTTTCCGAGGATATAAGTGTCGAGGTCGCCGATCTCCTCAGCTGTGAGCGGATCGACATTGTCGCCGTTGATGACAGCTATGCGGCATGCCATCTCGAAGAACATGGCCCGCTCCAGCGCCTGGCTGAAGTCTTTGCCACACACTACCTGTCCGTGCTTGAGCAGCATAACGGAGTCGTGGTGCTTCATCTGTTCGATGACGTGCGATGCCAGTTCGGGCGAGCCGGGACGGAAGTAGGGTATCATCGGTATCTCGCGTCCGACGTGGATCGGACACTCTGCGGTGAAGTTGAAGTCGGCGGGGCGCTTCTTCATGCAGGCCACGGCGGTGGCGTAGGGCGACTGGAAGTGGAGCACGCAGCCCACTTCGGGGCGCTCGCGCATAACTCCCATGTGGAACACACTCTCCATCGAGGGTTTGATGCCGTTGAGCACTTCGCCGGTCGACAGGCGGCACACCGACACCTTGTCGGGTGTCAGGTCGGGCACCCATGAGCCGGTGCCGGATATCATCACTTCGTCGTTGTCGAGGCGCACGGAGAGATTGCCGCTCGAGCAGACGGTCAGTCCCGACTGTCCGACACGGTGGGCCATCGCCACGAATTCCTGTATCTGTTGTATTGTTGCCATATCTGTGGTTCGTGTCAGGGATTACTTATATATGGGGCCGTAGTTCTTGCAGGCGCGGAAGTCGGAGCCCTCCTTGTCCATGCCGAACGAGTTCCATGCCGACGGGCGGAAAATGTCGACGTCGGGCACGTTGTGCATGCACACCGGTATGCGGAGTATCGATGCCAGTGTGATGAGGTCGGCTCCTATGTGGCCGTAGGAAATGGCTCCGTGGTTGGCTCCCCAGTTGTTCATCACCGAATATACATCCTTGAACGCGTCGGTGCGCGGGTCGAGGCGCGGAACGAACCATGTGGTGGGCCACGACGGGTCGGTGCGCTTGTCGAGTATGGCGTGGATCTCCGGATCGATGTCGGCGGTCCATCCTTCGGCTATCTGGAGCACCGGGCCGAGTCCTTTGACGAGGTTGAGGCGAGCCATGGTCACAGGCATTCCTCCTTTGCTGAGGAAGTTGCTTGAGAAGCCGCCTCCGCGGAAGTAGTCGCGGTTGGCGGGATACCATGTCGTGGCCTTGAGCATCTTGTCGGTGTCGGCATCGGTCAGCTCCCAATGGTGTTTCATGGTGGGATTGCCCTGGATGTCAGTGGCCTGTCCGGTGCCGTCGAGCGTGGTGGCTCCTGAGTTGATGAGGTGTATCATGCCGCCTTTGGCCATGCCGGTGAGTTCCTTGCCGGTGACACGCTTCACAGCCTCGGGGCTCCAGTAGGTGCGCACATCAGAGAATATGGCCGCGCGGTTGGTGAGCAGGTGTCCGAAGAGCATCGCCACTCCGTTGAGTGCGTCGTTTTCGGTGGCAATGGTTATCGGCTCGCGTGTGCCGTTCCAGTCAAACGAGGTGTTGAGTATAGCCTCGGGGAAGTCAGCGTTGGGGTAGAAGTCGGTCCACTGGCGCTGTCCCTGGAAGCCTCCGACGATGGCGTTGTGACCCATGGCCTCCTCTTTGAAGCCAAGTTCGAGCAGGCGGGGATTGCCGTGCATGAGATCGCGCATGATGATGGCCTGCTTGACTGTGAATTCCCAGTCGCTGTCTTTGCCGGCGCGGTCTTTGGCCTTGCCGTTGGATGCGTTGCAGATGTCCTCTCCTTCGTTGGGCTTGCAGTGTTTTTCGGCCCATTCCATGGCTTTGCGGTATTCTTCGGGGTCGTAGATGCCTTCAGACATGCGGCGGATGATCTCGGTCATGTCGATAGATTCGTTGCGCATGCCGAGATATTCCTGGAAGAAGTCGGGATCGACCATCGATCCGGCGATGCCCATCGATACGCTGCCCATCGAGAGATACGATTTGCCGCGCATCGTGGCCACAGCCTGTGCGGCGCGTGCGAAGCGGAGTATCTTCTCGGCTACGTCGGCGGGTATGGTGTTGTCGTCAAGATCCTGCACGTCGTGACCGTAGATGCCGAATGCCGGCAGACCTTTCTGCGAGTGGGCGGCGAGTACCGATGCGAGATATACGGCTCCGGGGCGCTCTGTGCCGTTGAAGCCCCAGACAGCCTTGGGCCAGTGGGGGTTCATATCCATAGTCTCGCCTCCGTAGCACCAGCAGGAGGTGACGGTGATGGTGCTGCCTACGCCTTCGCGCTCGAATTTCTCGTTGCAGGCTGCGGTTTCGGCCACTCGGCCTATTGTGGTGTCGGCTATCACGCATTCCACGGGCGATCCGTCGCCGTTGCGGAGGTTGGACGATATGAGGTCGGCCACAGCATGAGCCAGAGCCATGGTTTTCTCTTCAAGGCTTTCGCGTACGCCGCCCTGACGGCCGTCGATCGTAGGACGGATACCGATTTTAGGATAGTTGCTCATAGTGTTATAAGTGTTATCTGTTGTTGCTTTTGTGTGATTGATGTCTGTCGGTCATTTTGAATACCAGTTCGCCGCCACGCGTTATCTCGTCGTGGGTGATGTAGGGCGATGTGTGGGGCTTGCCGTTGAGTGTGACGCTCTCCACGTAGAGATTTTCTTTCGAGAGTCCTTCGGCGCGGATGCTGAAGGTCTTGCCTCCGGTCAGATGCAGCGTGAATCCGGGCATCTGCGGGGCGCCGATGACGTAGGTGGCGCTGACCGGATCGACGGGATAGAATCCCATGCAGGAGAACATGTACCATGCCGACATCTGTCCGCAGTCGTCGTTGCCCGACAGTCCGTCGGGTTCGGGGCGGTATTGTGTGTCGACAATCTGTCTTATAAGTTCCTGTGTGCGCCACGGGCGTCCGGCCAGTGCGTACAGATAGGTGACGTGGTGCGAGGGTTCGTTGCCGTGGGCATACTGGCCTATCAGTCCGGTGACATCGGCCTGTGTGGTGACGAGTTCGGTGGTGAACATCGAGTCGAGCTTGTCGGCAAAGGCGTCGTTGCCCCCCATGAGCGCTATCAGTCCGGGCACGTCGTGCTGCACGTGCCATGTGTATTGCCATGCGTTGCCTTCGGTGTAGTCGCCGCCGACGCTCTCGGAGTGTCCCACCGATGCGGGGTCGAACGGTGTGCGCCACGTCCCGTCGGTGAGCCTCGGCCGCATGAATCCGGTCTGACTGTCGAACAGGTTCTTGTAGTAGTCGGCACGCTCGCGGAATATCTTCTCGTCGTCGGTGCGTCCGAGCAGCGAGGCCATGTCGGCCGCTGCATAGTCGTCGTAGGCGGTTTCGAGTGTCGACGACACCGATTCGGCGCGGATGGAGTCGGTGGGGAAATATCCGTAGCGGGTGTAGATCTCCCAGTCGCTTTTCTGCGGGTGACTGACGGTCTGAGTGCGTTTGATGGCCTCGAACGCGCGGTCGGCGTCAAAGCCCCGGAATCCTTTACGGTAGGCTTCGGCGATGACCGGCACTCCGTGGTTGGCCACCATCGTATATGTCTCCTTGCCCCACAGTCCCCATATAGGCAGGAATCCCTGGGTTTCGGCCTGCTCTACGAGCGAGTTGACAAATCCGTCGACGCGTTCGGGCACCATCAGTGTGTAGAACGGATGTGCGGCGCGATAGGTGTCCCACAGCGAGAAGGTGGAGTAGAATTCTCCTCCGGTTGCCTTCACGACGGAGTCGGCTGCGTTGCGGTATGATCCGTCGACGTCGGCTATCATATTGGGCTGTAGGAGCGAGTGGTAGAAGGCGGTGTAGAAGTTGGTCTTCTGGGTGTCGGTGCCGTCGACGTCGATGCGGCCCAGATAGCTGTTCCAGTCGGCCCTTGCCTTGTCGCTGACGGCATCGAAATCCCATCCCGGAAGTTCGGCCTGCAGATTGCGGCGGGCGCCGTCGACCGATGTGGTGGAGAGCGCCACCTTCATCATCAGCTGCTCTCCGGGGCGCAGGTCGAATCCGGCCACGATGCGCTGTCCGCGCTCTGTGTCGGTGGCGGGCGCGAGAGTGGTTATGTCACTGACCGGATGGTCAAACTGCATAACGAAGAAGTAGTCCTGCGAAGCCCATACGGAGTTGATCACATGGCCGGTCAGTGTCACTGAGTCCTCCCACTGTGTCTCGCACAGGCGCACGTGGCTGTGGTATTGCGCTTCGCTCCATGCCGGACCGTGCTGCAGATCGATAAGCAGGGCCGACGAGTCGGCTCTGTTGTAGGTGTAGCGGTGAAGGGCGGCGTGGGGGGTGGCTGTAAGCTCGGCTCTGACGTCGGGAGCCGAGAGGGTCACGGCATAATAGCCCGGCGAGGCGCTTTCGGTCGACTTGTCGAAGGGGGAGCGGTATTGGTCCCAGTCGCGACGGCGTGATCCGTCGGACGGCATTACGAGTATGTCGCCGAGATCCATGCATCCGGTGCCGTTGAGATGGGTCTGTGTGAATCCCCATATCACCGAATCCGAATAGACATATTCCGAGCAGTAGCGCCAGCCTACTGCTCCGGTGACAGGGCTGGTCTGTATCATTCCGAAGGGTGTGGTGGCGCCGGGGAATGTGTGACCGTTGTCGGCGGCTCCGATGAAGGGGTTGACGTAGGCCGCGTAATCCGTTTCGGTGGCTGTTTCGTTGCCGGTCGAGCAGGCTGCTGCGGCTATGATGACGCCGGCTGCTGCGGCTGCTGTCAGGAGTTTGTTCATGACACTCTTGTAAGGTAATATGGTTAAGTGGCCTCTAAATTACAAAAAATGTCCCGATTGCAAAAATAAATATCATGTGTCGGGGCTGCAGGAGTCGGCAGGGGTGCGGATCGCTTGGTTCTGACGGCTCTTAGCGCCGGTGACGGGTGGCGGCCGGCGCCGAGGGGCACTGTTTATCGTGAGCCACGGTGATGATGTTGAAGTTTTTTATGGGTTGTAAATGTGTTGTCTGTTAGATTCTTGCGGTTGCGTATTGCGTTGGGGAGAAAAAATGAGACCCCCGCAGCGAACAAAAAAAAGTGAGGCAATGTTATAAAATCAAAACGCCGACAACGCGGCCGCTTCCGGAGGGAAGACCACCGCCGCTGCGACGGATGAAAAGTGATAAATCCAATTACAATAAATGTTTCATTAAAATTTACGAGAGAAATGAAAAAGAATCTTCTTTTAGCGATTGTCGGCTGCGGTGGCATGCTGCTTTCGGCAAACACAGCCAAGGCTCAGGAGGCCGTAGTGGTCGAGGAGAGCGTTGTGACAGAGGTTCCTGTAGAGTGCAAGACCAACTATTCCACATCGTGGAAGGACAATTGGTATATCCAGCTCGGCGCCGGTATGATGGTGCCCTACGTTGACCACTACAACGTCGACCACCACGCAAAGCGTCACATCACAGCCATCTATAACGTAGGCGTAGGCCACTGGTTCAGCCCATATCTGGGTGTGCGCGCCACCGGTTTCTACGGTAAGCTCCACACCGACTGGGGTCACTACAACAAGGCCAACATGTTCAACGGCAACATCGACCTCCAGTGGGATATGCTCAACTCGCTCTGCGGACCCAAAGCCGACCGCGCTATCAGCATCATACCTTACGTAGGTCTGGGAGTCGCCTACACATGGGGCTTCAACGGCGACATCGCCATGATCCCCACCGACCAGGGCCGTCATCTCAAGACGAAGGAAGTGACACTTCCCGTGGCAGCAGGCCTGCAGCTCCGTCTGCGTCTGTGCGACTATGTCGACTTCTTCGCTGAGGCTCGCGCCAACTTCTACGGCGACAACTTCGACAACGTCGCTTCCGGCAAGCCTATCGAGTCCACTCTGATGGTCTACGGCGGTCTGAGCTTCAATCTCGGCAAGCGCTCCTACAAGGCCTACAACCCCTGCGAATATGTCGACTACATCAATTCGCTCAACAATCAGGTCAATGATCTGCGCGGCGCTCTTGCAACGACATCGGCAGCCCTTGCAGCAGCCGAAGCACAGCTTCCCTGCCCCGAAGTGGTAGAACAGCCCGCTCCTCAGGCAGCTCCGCTCCTCGCTACCGTCCGCTTCAAGATCAACTCGGCCGTGATCTCCGACGAAGAGGCTGTCAACGTCTACAACGTCGCACAGTGGATGAAGGCCAATCCCCAGACCAAGGTCTACGTTCAGGGCTACGCCGACAAGGACACCGGCACAGCAGCCTACAACATGGAGCTCTCGCAGCGCCGCGGACAGTCGGTAGTCGACGCTCTCGTCAACCAGTATGGCATCGATCCGAGCCGCCTCACCATCCAGGCCAACGGCAGCGACGTTCAGCCCTACGACACCAACGACTGGAACCGTATCGTGATCTTCACACAGCCGTAAACCTTCAGGATGACACACCGTCAAGACTTCCGCGATGCGGAAAGAAACTGACTGAATCATATAACTGATGCCCTAAGGCTCCCCGCCGGTCAGCAACGACCGAAGGGGAGCCTTCTCCGTATGCGCCCACCGTCGCGGCGGCGGGCGCAGGGCGGATTTGTGGCCAATTTCACGCGCTGAAATTTGGACACTTGGAGCGAATTGATTAATTTTGACGTGCCGCCCATTTCCGGTCATGTTGCAGGCCCGGCGAGGGCGGCAATGTCAGTAAATAAGAATTCTTACCCAAAAACTGAATACGTATGGAAAATCCCGAACTGCTCAAGCAGGTTGAAGCCAAGGCACAGGTGTGGCTTGGCGAGGCTTATGACGAAGCCACCCGAAAGGAAGTGAAACGCATGCTTGAGGCCGACGACAAGACCGAACTGATCGACGCCTTCTACCGCGATCTTGAATTCGGCACCGGCGGACTGCGCGGCATCATGGGCGCCGGCAGCAACCGCATGAACATCTACACCGTTGGCGCCGCCACACAGGGACTCGCCAACTATCTCAAGGAGAATTTCAAGGATCTGCCGGAGATCAAGGTGGCCGTGGGGCATGACGTGCGCAACAATTCGCGCCTCTTCGCCGAGATCGTGGCCGACATTTTCTCGGCCAACGGCATAAAGGTGTATCTGTTCGACTCGTTCCGCCCCACTCCGGAGCTGTCGTTCGCCATACGCCATCTCGGATGCCAGAGCGGCGTGAATATCACGGCCTCCCACAATCCCAAGGAATACAACGGCTACAAGGCCTACTGGGAGGACGGAGCGCAGATCATCGCTCCCCACGACGTAAATATCATCGATCATGTCAACCGCATCAAGGGAGTGGAGCATATCCGCTTCGAGGGCGACAAGTCGAAGATCGAGATCATAGGCAAGGAGGTCGACGAGGCGTTCCTCACTGCAATCAAGGGACTGCAGCTCAGCCCCGACGCAGTGAAGCGCCACCATGACATGAAGATCGTCTACACTCCGATCCACGGCACAGGCGTAAGCCTCATCCCCGAATCGCTCGCACGCTTCGGCTTCACCGACATAATCCACGTGCCCGAACAGGATGTCACCGACGGCAACTTCCCCACTGTGGTGTCGCCCAATCCCGAAGTGCCCTCGGCCATGGCCATGGCCATAGCCAAGGCCAAGGAGGTGGGAGCCGACCTGGTGATGGCATCCGACCCCGACGCCGACCGCATCGGAGCCGTCATACGCGACCATAAGGGCGAATACGTGCTGCTCAACGGCAACCAGATAGTCATGATACTCCTCAACTATATCATGACCCGCAATGCCGAGCTGGGGATGCTCAAGGGCAACGAGTATATCGTCAAGACCATCGTCACCACCGAAACCATCAAGTCGATAGCCGAGAAAAACAACATACGCATGTATGACTGCTACACCGGCTTCAAGTGGATCGCGGCCGTGATCCGCGACAACGAAGGCTCGGCGCGCTATCTCGGAGGCGGCGAGGAGAGCTACGGATTCCTCGCCGAGGATTTCGTGCGCGACAAAGACGCCGTGTCGGCCGTGTCGCTCATGGCCGAGGCCGCCGCATGGGCCAAGGACAAGGGAATGAACTTCCTGCAGATGCTTCAGGATATATACATGAAGTATGGCTTCTCGAGCGAGGCCGGCATTTCGCTCGTGCGTCAGGGCAAGAAGGGCGCCGAAGAGATACAGGAGATCATGAAGCAGCTGCGTGTCAATCCGCCCAAGCAGATCGGCGGCAGCCCCGTCAGCGTGATCAAGGACTACGAGTCGCTCACCGAAACGCATCCGCTCGAAGGCACCTCGGCGAAGCTCGACATGCCTGTGACGAGCAACGTGCTCCAGTATTTCACCGCCGACCACACCAAGATCTCCGTCCGCCCCTCGGGCACTGAGCCGAAGATCAAATTCTACGTGGAGGTGCACGGCGAGATGGCTTCGGCCGACGACTACGACAAGGCCATAGCCGCTGCCGACGCCAAGATACAGCAGATCAAGTCCGATCTGGGCATCGACTGAGCGTCGACCGCTCCGGCATCGGGCCGGCAGAGCGACATACAAACATAAAATGATCCTGCGTCAGATGACTTTCAATCGCTGACGCAGGATCTTTTTTGTACAGGGCGAGGAGGCTCAGAGATAGGCCGCTGACTGCACGTCCAGCCGGTCGTCGGCGGTGAACACCCAGGGCTTGCCGGTGGGGATCTCGAGGCCGGTGACCTCCGAGGCCGTCAGATGCAGGAGCAGCATGGCCAGCGCACGCAGTGAATTGCCGTGGGCGGCTATGAGCACGCAGTCGGAGTCGTGAAGCCGCGGCACGATCTTCTCCTCCCAGCAGGAGCGCACACGCGCGATGGTGTCGCGCAGCGATTCGGTCAGCGGCAGCTCGTCGGCCGTGAGCGACGCATATCGGGGATCGTGGCCGGGAAAACGCGGATCGTCGGGAGTGATCAACGGCGGCTGCGCGTCGAAGCTGCGTCGCCACAGATGCACCTGCTCGGCGCCGTAGCGTTCGGCCGTGGCGCTCTTGTCGAGTCCCTGCAGGGCGCCGTAGAAGCGTTCGTTGAGATGCCAGTCCTTGATAACCGGCACCCAGTCGAGCTGCATCTCGCAGGCTGCGATCTGGAGGGTGTGGATGGCGCGCCGCAGCACTGAGGTGAACATCCATCGCGGCTGCAGGCCGGCCTGCAGCATCGCCCGGCCCGCCTTACGGGCCTCTTCGCGGCCACGGTCGGTGAGATCCACGTCGGTCCAGCCCGTGAAGCGGTTTTCAAGATTCCACCGGCTCTCGCCGTGGCGCAGCAATATGATCTGTTTCATAGAGTGAGGGTGATGTTTCCGATATAGTAGAAACACCACCCTCGCGCTATTTGTTTTGCTCCTCTTATCTGACGAGTATCTTCACCGCCTTGCCGTCGGGAGTCACTACGATATACACCCCCTTGCGGAGCGTGGCATTGATGTCGAGCAGGCGTCCGGCCATGTCGTAGAGCCGCGATCCTTCGGGGGCTGTGATCATGCCCTCGGGGGTGCAGACTACTTCGTGCGTCGTGTCGCTGTCGCTTCCGGGCGCGGAGATGCCGGTCAGTATGCGTATGGCCTGCGATAAGACTTCGCCCGGCAGCATTCCGTCCTGCACCAGCATGGCCTTGACGGTGCACGGCTCGCTGAACATCAGCGCCGAGCCGTCGTAGAGCATCGCCGGGTCGGCCTGCGGCTCGGATCCGTCGGTGGTGTAGTAGATCGAGTATGATCCCTGGGGGATGACGTAGAACGGGGTGATGATCACGGCCGTGACGCCGTCGCCCTCCTTGAAGTGGATCTTGATGGCGCCGCTGACACCCTGCGGCACGATCACCTCGCAGGCATTGACCGCTCCGGGGCGTTTGCCCTCCTCCACCATCAGAGCCTTGACCACGGCTGTGGATCGCAGGCGGAGTGCGCCTTTGTAGCGGTGGGCGGCCTTGACCTGCGGCTCCGTTCCGTCGGTGGTGCAGTAGATGCGGTAGTCGTCATCGCCCATCGGTTCTCCGGGCACGATCTCCACATCGACATAGCCGTTGCCGATGGCGGCGGCCTGTATCTCGACGTCGCCGCTGACATATTCGCGGGTGAAGTCGAGCGTGACGGTCTGCGAGTCGGAGAGGCCGGGAAGCTGCGCGTAGACGCTGACGGTGCAGGTGCGGTCAATGGTCACCGGCGCGTCGGGATATTCGTTCCACGTGGCTCCGCCATCGGTCGACCACCAAACGTAGGCGCCAAGCTCACTGTCGACGGTAAACTCGGTCGATCCGACGAATACCGGCTCGTCTGCTATGATCTCCGGGTCGTAGGTGTGGCGCACTGCATCGAGCCTGATGGGCCACAGCTCGGTCGATCCGTCGGGAGCACTCATCACGTAGGAGGTGATGACAAACACCTCTCCTTCGGGTGCTGCCATCCAGTCGAGGAGTCCCAGCGGGGCAGGATTGAGCGAGTAGACTATGCTGCGGTCGGCTTCGGGGCTTACGGTATAGACCTGGGTGTCGGTGGTGATCTGTCCGCCCTGCATGGCCACAAGCGTGCCGGCGTCGGCATCGGAGATTATCTCGCGCACTGTGGCGTGGGGCACTCGCAGACGCTCTTCGGTGGTGAGGCCGGTGAGCGGCTGCGGCATGTTGTCGGGATCGATGGTGAAGAAGCGTGTGCGGTCGTCGGGGATATTGACTATGAAGTCGGCCACGTTGTCGCCGCGCTTGTAGGCGTCGCCCCATCCGGCGGGATTCCAGAGGGCTATCCAGTGGGCGCCGGCGTCGGATACCATCATCACGTTGTCGACCACCTCGGCCACCACCATCGTGTTCATGATGTGGTGGGGTCGGTTGTCGGTCAGTGTCGACATTAGCTCGCTGACGGAGTGGACGGCCACGGTGGTCTTGGTGAAGTGGCGCGCCACCACCGCGCTCTCGGCTGTGCCGGGACGACACGAGTATGTGTCGATCAGCGAGGTTTCGCCTATGGTTATAGGCTCTCCGGCTTCGATGGTGCTATAGGCTCCGCCGTTGATGCGGTAGTAGATCGCGGCACCCTCCTCGGGGGAATTGACAGTCACTGTGGCATATGTGGCGAAGAGACCCTCGGCGTCGTCGCCGCCCGAAGTCATGGCGATGACGGTTGGCTGCAACACCGGGGTGGCCGATGCGCGCTCAAGCTCAAGGATCCACCTGCCGTCGGGGCCGGTGATCATCACTCCGTGGAGGTCGAGGCGTGCGTTGCGGTTGTCGGCCATCGGCCCGGCTATCATCTCCCGGTCGCCCCCCATGAGGTGGAAGCCGATCGGCAGGTCTTCGGCGAGCTGTGCGAAATATTCGCCGCTCTCGGAGTCGACTCTGACGCCGACATTGTGGAGGCTCAGCAGGTCGTAGCGGCGCAGGCTTTCGGGCAATGTGGCAGCCAGAGAGTAGTGGGTGTGGCCTTCGTGGGAGCAGAGGTCCATGCGGTAGGCCACGCTGAGCGAGGCCAGTTCGTCCTTGGGTATTGTGACGGGGCGCTGCTCGGCGTCGGTTTCGCGCACGGCGAGAGTTTCAAGTCCGCTGATGTCGGCCACTACGTTGCCGTCGAAGCGCTCGGGCAGTATGGTCAGCTGCGTGAATATGTCGCCCTCGTTGAATGCGTCGAGATTGTCGCCGTGGATCATGAAGAATTCCTCGCTGTCGGGGTCGGAGAGATCACGCAGATATAGCCAGGTGGTCTCGTCGGCTGCGCGTGCCGCGCTGCGGCTGCGTGCTGCCGACGGTGAGGCGAGGGTGCCGCGATGCTTGCGCGCCACCACGAACCGACCCTTGACGTCGGTGTAGGCCTCACGCCCGATCGTGCCCTCGGCAAAGCGGTCCTTGAAGGCCTGCGCGCCGTTGATGGCGGTCTTGGAGTTGATAATGTTGCGCACTGTCACTGTCAGCGAGTCGGACTTCAGATCGCCTATGATCGGGGTGATGCTCAGGCGGGCCACTCCGAGCGAGTCGAAGTAGGCGTCGGAGTCGATGCTGAAGGGGTTGTTGCCGGCTATGGTGTCGACGGTGACCCATTTGCCGCCGCGCATGGACCGGATTATGTAGTCTACGGCCGGAGTGCTCCACTGTTTCGACGGGTCGAGGCTGAAGGTCAGCGGGTCGGAGTCGGAAACAGGCCGGAGGCGTATGAATTTGTAGGCCTGGGTGCCTGCGGTGGCTTCGCTCATGTCGTCGGCAACGACGTCAAACGCCGATCCGTCGAAGTTCTTGACCGCCGGCCGACCCTTGGGGTACACCTCTATCGACTGCGGGTAGATGATGCGCTCGAATATGCTCTGCGAGCCTATCGGAGCATCGACAAGGCCGTAGATAGCAAACTTGCCGTCCGGATAGGATGTCATGTAGTCATCGAAGCTCATGGAAGTGTCGGTCCAGTAGTCGTCGAGCACGTCGGTGTCGACGCGCAGCTTTACCTTGTTGGTTTTTATTTTGTTGACGAGTGTCCGGGATGCAGCGTTCCACCCGCCGAGATCCACTACGCGTTGCTCGGCATAGAGCTGTATCTTCATCAGATCGGTGCAGTCTCCGGGCGCGTCCTTGTACCAGTCGTCGGGATATGTCGATTTCGGGCCTGCGGTGTTGTCGGGATTGTGTACCCACAGCCATTCTGCCAGTCCTGTTGAGCCGGGATTGGTGCGTTTTACCTGAACGTTGAACGGGTATTGACCTTCTTTCCACAATGGGGTGAAGTCCCATACTCCATCATTTACCATAAGATAACGGTCACCGTAGGTTTTGACATACCGGCCCTGAATTGCTCTCCTCTCGATTATTTTATCCCACATCCGGTCGCTTCCATTGGGTTTGGACGGTTTCCAGCTATCGGGGAAAGGGGTGTCGGATACAAGTTTGAGCGTGTGGCCGCCGGTTTTTTCGCCCTGGCTGAGATTTCGGATAAACGCTACATATTTATCCCGGATTTTAACCGATGCAATCATGTTGGCAAATTCGGTAAGCGTGACGATGTCTCCTGCCTTCGCATTTTTGTCGATTAGTGCGGGATCGGAAAGTTCGTGATTGTTTATCCGTTCGATCTCCACGCACCTGACAGGGGTGTACTCCCCTGTTCCAACCCATCCCAAGCCCTCTTGCTTCATGATTTGACCGACTGCATATATTCTTTTTGTGAACATAGAAATCTCGGGCAGTGCAGACGGGTTGTAGTCCGTTCCAAAAATCCATGCGTCGGTGGGCGTGTAAGACTGAGGTGAAGTTTGGTTGTCGAGAATGTATTTTATACTGAGCTGATTGAATTGGCCATATTTTTCATTGATGGAGAAATTGACTTGTTGTCGATTGTCCCAGATAGTCCAGTGTGTGCCTCCATTGTCGGTCGTGGTTTCCTTATATTGATCGGATTTTATCGTCAGTTCCGGTGCTTCGGTCGGCATGTCGCGCGCTATGCCTATCTTTATATGGGTGAATCTGAAAGCATCGTCTGAGCAATTGACGAGATCTATTTTTGTTGTGCCGTCGAGTCCTATACATCCATCCTTGTTGACTTCGAGGAAAAACTCCTCTCCGAGGTCGGCGGCCTTGTCGGCAGGTTTGAATTCGGTCATGAGCTCCGTTACCGTGCCATTGATGCCCTGAAAATTGCCGAGGGTGCCAAATAAGACTTCAGGTTTTATATCAGTAAGCTCGGTGGGGTCGTCAAAGCTCCTGATGGCCCGGATGTTGGCGTTGGCACGTTTTTGATCCCAGTAATTTTTGGACGGATTCTCCGCTATGATTGGGCTGTAGTCGTCGCCGTGAAGATTGGAATAGGCGTAGTGGTGATAAAACCGAACATACTTGATGCGTCCGTAGATGGGTTTGATGCCGATTCTTGTTCCTGGTTTGAGGGCAAGCGTTCCTACCGAATAGGTGATATCCTGGTTATTGGCGTTTTTGCCTTTGTACCCTCCGTCGAAGATGTGGGTTGTAAGAGCGGAAAGTTCGTTGAAGCGTTCGTCCGTTTTGTCATTGTCTTCGGTATTTTGCCATAGCTCCCGTGAGAGACAATTGTCGTAATTAAATGTGATTGTTATCTGATCGGTCTGCGATTCACTTTTTTTCAGGCCGGCCAACCGATATAGGACTATTCCTGGCTGCCTGTCCATCCGTTCATATTCCTGATTTGTAATCGGCTTGAAGTTCTGGTCTATTCCGGTTATATAGTAGATGTAGCCTTCTCTGCTGTCGGCCTTCATGTTGAATTCCAAGTCTTCGGTAGCAGTGACGGATGTCTGTGCGGCGATTGTGCCGATTCCGGTCGTTGTGGTCAAAAAGGTGACGACGGTCGAATAGATCAAATGTTTTATGCGCATAATTCTTGGTTTCCCTGTATATACCTGTAATCGTGTGCAAAAATAAAAATAAATGGGAAACGGAAACAATATGTGTCTTGTTTTGTAATTGGATTGTAGCATGATGCCGGAGGAACGTGCGACGGCGGCTCATCCGGGGTGTAGTGTCTGTCTGGGGTCAGGGCCAGCGGAGGGTGACGCTTGCGGCGGCCATCTCGGCTCCGCATGGCGGGGTGAGCTTGCTGACGGTGACGCTTCCGGCATCGACGGCGGGGAAGTCGGCGACCACGCGCCGGGCTATGCGCCAGGCCACATGCTCTATCAGCTGCGACGGTACGGACATCTCGCTGCGTATCAATTCAGTGAGGTCGGCGTAGCTCACGGTGTGCGCGAGATCGTCGGCCTCGGCGCCCTCAATGGCTCCGGGGCAGCTGACGGTCAGGCTCACCTCGAAGAGGTTGCCTGTGCGGCGTTCCTGCCCGCTCACTCCGTGGCGGGCGAAGAGCCTCATGCGGTCGACGCTTACGGTGAGTTTCATCGGTGTCGGTCGGGTGTGATGGGGCGGGGCGGCAGTTCAGCGCCGGTTGCGGGTGCGTTTATGGCGTGCGCCGTTGTGCTGGGCGGTCTTGCGTGCGCTCCCTTTGCGTGCGAGAGCCTGTCGGGCTGTGACGTCGTGGCCGAGGGTGTCCTCGCCGGGTCGGCGTCCGCGGTCGTCGATGAGCACGAAGTCGAGCTGGCGCTTCTCGAGGCTTGCCCGGGCCACCTGCACGCGCACGTTGTCGCCAAGACGGTAGCGCACGTTGTTGCGGCGTCCGATGAGGCAATAGTTTTTCTCGTCGAAGTCGTAGTAGTCGTCGGCGAGCTCGCGCACCGGCACGAGGCCTTCGCACATGTTGTCGTCAAGCTCTACGTATAGTCCCCACTCGGTGACTCCGGATATGACTCCGGAGTAGACTTCGCCCATGTGGTCGCCCATGTATTCGACCTGCTTGTATTTGATCGATGAGCGCTCGGCGTTGGCGGCGAGCTGTTCCATCTCGGAGGAGTGCTTGCATTGATCTTCGAGCTTCTGGACATTGACGGAGCGGCCGCCGTGGAGGTAGCGTTCGAGCAGGCGGTGGACCATCATGTCGGGGTAGCGGCGTATCGGGGAGGTGAAGTGGGTGTAGTAGTCGAATGCGAGTCCGTAGTGGCCGATGTTCTGGGTGGAGTAGACGGCTTTGGCCATGGACCTGATGGCGAGGGTGGATAGGAAGTTTTCCTCGCCCCGGCCTCTGACGTCGGAGAGCATTCGGTTGATGGAGCGGTTGACGTCGCGCGAGGTGCCGCTCTCTTTGACTTTGAAGCCGAATGTGCGCGCTATCTTGGAGAGGTCGGCGAGTTTGCCGGGGTCGGGCATGTCGTGGACGCGGTAGACGAACGCTTTGGGCTTGCGGCCGCCCCGCGGCTGTCCGACGAAGGTGGCCACTGTCTTGTTGGCCAGCAGCATGAACTCCTCGATGAGTTTGTTGGCGTCTTTCGATTCCTTGAAATACACGCTGACGGGGTGGCCTGTGGCGTCGATCTCGAAGCGCACCTCGGCGCGTTCAAACTCTACTGCTCCCTCGGCGAAGCGCTGCTTGCGGAGGGTCTTGGCGAGCGAGTCGAGGGCGAGTATCTCGGTGGAGTAGTCGCCCTGGCCGGTCTCGATCACCTGCTGTGCCTCCTCGTAGGTGAAGCGGCGGTCGGAGCGGGTGACGGTGCGGGCTATCTGCGAGCCGACGACGCGTGCGGCGGCGTCCATCTCGAAGATGACGGAGAATGTGAGCTTCTCTTCGTCGGGTCGCAGTGAGCATATGCCGTTGGAGAGGCGCTCGGGGAGCATCGGTATGGTGCGGTCGACGAGATAGACCGATGTGGCGCGGTTCTGTGCTTCGCGGTCGATGATGGTATCGGGCTGCACGTAGTGTGTGACGTCGGCTATGTGCACTCCTACCTCGTAGTTGCCGTTGGGGAGGGTGCGTATGGATAGTGCGTCGTCGAAGTCCTTGGCGTCGCGCGGGTCGATGGTGAAGGTTGTGACCTCGCGCATGTCGATGCGGCGGGCTATCTCGTCGGGGGTTATGCCGGCGTCGATATGGTTGGCGGCCTCCTCCACGTTGGCCGGATAGCGGTAGGGTAGTCCGAATTCGGCGAGTATGGCGTGCATCTCGGTGGTGTTTTCACCGGTCTTGCCGAGTATGTCGATCACTTCTCCGCGGGGGTTTTTCTCTTCGTCGGGCCACGACGTGATGCGTGCCACGGCTTTGTCGCCGGTCTTGCCTCCGCGGAGCTTGCCGCGGGGTATGATTATGTCGGTGGCGAGGAACTTGGAGTCGGTGACGAGCACTCCGAACTGTTTCTCCACGCGCAGTGTGCCGATGAATGTCTGCTCTTTCTGCTCAAGTATCTCCACCACTTCGGCCTCCGTTTCGACTCCGCGCCGGTTGGCGGCCACGATCACCCGGACCTTGTCGCCGTTGAGGGCGTGCATGGAGTTGCGTTCGGCCACGAATATCGATTCGCCGTCCTCGTCGGTCACCACGGAGTTCTTGCCGTTGGAGCGGCGGACGAATGTGCCTGTCGACACGCTGCCGCGCTGCGGGGCCTTGTATTTGCCCGGCGACACTTCGAGCAGGTCGCCGTCAAACGCCAGTTCGGCCAGCTGCAGTGCTATGGTGCGGTGCGCGGCCGGGGTGTCTTCGTCGATGGCGTAGGCCACCTGGCGATAGTTGAAGGTGTTGTTTTTCTGGCGGCTGATATATTCGAGCACTTTCGCTCTGATGTCCTTGGCGGTTGTCTTGGCCGATGTTCCGGCCGTTTTTTTTGCCGTGGATTTGGTTTTGGCAGTGGATCGTGGCATTTCGGTTATGATTAAGCGGTGGGTGGAGAGTGTGGGTGGAGCGGATCGCGGCGGTGTCTCCGGCCGCGACCCGCTCCACTATGAGTATAACGCCGGTTCAGGCATCGATGTTGGCGTAGTTGGCGTTTTCTTCGATAAATATGCGTCGTGGTTCCACTTCGTCGCCCATGAGCATGTCGAATATGCGTTCGGCTTCGATGGCGTCCTTGATGGTCACCTGCTTGAGCAGACGGTGTTCGGGCGACATGGTGGTGTCGCGGAGCTCTTCGGCGTTCATCTCGCCCAGACCTTTGAATCGCTGCACTTTTGATTTCTCGCCGTGCCTGGCTATGAACTGCTGCACCTGTTCGGGTGTCCAGCAGTAGTCCTCGATCTTGCCCTTGGTGCATTTGTAGAGGGGCGGCGTGGCCAGATAGAGGTAGCCCTGTTCGATGATGGGTCGCATGAACTTGAAGAAGAATGTCATGAGCAGGGTGGCGATGTGCGCTCCGTCGACGTCGGCATCGGTCATGATGATGATCTTGTGGTAGGCGAGTTTGGAGAGGTTGACTGCCTTGGAGTCTTCCTCTGTGCCTATGCTGACGCGCAGCGCGCGGAACATGGTCTGTATCTCCTGGTTGTCGAACACGCGGTGCTCCACGGCTTTCTGCACGTTGAGAATCTTGCCTCGCAGCGGAAGTATGGCCTGGAACTGGCGGTCGCGTCCCTGCTTGGCGGTGCCGCCTGCGGAGTCGCCCTCGACGAGGAATATCTCGCAGTTCTCGGCTGTGCGCGAGGAGCAGTCGGCGAGTTTGCCGGGGAGTCCGCCGCCCATGAGCGGGGTCTTGCGGAGTATTTTGTTGCGTGCGTTGTAGGCTGCCTGTCGGGCCTGTGCGGCGAGCACGATCTTGTCGACGATGGTGCGGGCCTCCTTGGGGTGCTCTTCGAGGTAGTTGCCGAGCGCTTCGCTGACGGCCTGCGACACGGAGGCCATCACCTCCTGGTTGCCGAGTTTGGTCTTGGTCTGTCCCTCGAACTGCGGTTCGAGCACTTTGACCGACACTACGGCCGTGAGTCCCTGGCGGAAGTCGTCGCCGGCCACCTCTACTTTGGCTTTTTCGAGTATCTTGTTGTCGTCGGCATATTTCTTGAGGGTCTGGGTGAGTCCGCGGCGGAAGCCGGTGAGGTGTGTGCCGCCCTCTATTGTGTTGATGTTGTTGACGTAGGAGTAGACGTTCTCGCTGAAGTCGGTGTTGTAGGTGAGCGCCACCTCCACGGGTATTCCCTGGCGCTCGGTGGTGAGGTGTATGACGTGGGGTATCAGCTCTGTCTTGTTGGAGTCGATGTAGCGCACGAATTCCTCAAGTCCGTTCTCGGAGTGGAACACTTCGCTGCGGTGCTTGCCTTCGGCGTCGGTGACGCGTCGGTCGGTGAGCGTGAGGGTGATTCCGGCGTTGAGGAAGGCCAGGTCGCGCAGACGGTTGGCCAGTGTGGAGTAGTCGTAGACGGTGACGGTGAATATCGATGCGTCGGGCAGGAATGTGATGGAGGTGCCGGTGTGGGTGCTCTCGCCCTCTACGCGCAGCTCCGTGGTGGGCTTGCCGCAGGAGTATTCCTGCACGTAGTGTTTGCCGTCGCGGTTGACCTCGGCGCGGAGGTAGGTGGAGAGGGCGTTGACACACGATACGCCTACGCCGTGGAGTCCGCCCGACACTTTGTAGCTGCCTTTGTCGAATTTACCGCCGGCATGGAGCACCGTGAGCACTACCTCGAGAGCGCTTTTGTGCTCTTTTTCGTGCATGTCGACCGGTATGCCTCGACCGTTGTCGACCACTGTTATGGAGTTGTCTTCGTTGATGGTCACTTCGACGTGTGTGGCAAATCCGGCCAGCGCTTCGTCGATGGAGTTGTCCACCACTTCATACACGAGGTGATGGAGTCCTTTCTCGCTGATGTCGCCGATGTACATCGCCGGGCGTTTGCGCACGGCTTCGAGTCCTTCAAGCACCTGAATGTTGCTCGCACTGTAGTTTTCTTCTTCTATTTCTGCCATGTTGGGGTTGATTTCCTGTTGGTTGGCGTCAGCAGGGCGTGGCCCTGACGTGTCGACGCCAAAAATCATACAAAGTTACAAAAAAATCTTGATTCAGCGTCAGCGGTGTCGAAAATATCATCGGCGGTCGCCGTCAAAGCGAAAAGGAAGGATTTTCTTTTGAAAGGTCGTCCTGATAGTCTGAAAGCTCACGTGTCACAACTGTTGATAACGAGACAACTTTACTCAGAGAATTTCAGACTGAGGTCTATTCGCGAAAATACTTATCCCTATAGAATTAGAATGAAATTTTGACAATGAATTATTGACAGCGAGAAGATAGAGGCGGTGAATCCGGTATATATATGTTTAGCAACAAATAGGAAATCGGGCTTGCGTTATCTCGACGCAAGCCCGATAGTGACCGATTTGATGAAAAGAGTCTGTATAATATCGGTCGGCAGAAAAAAAGATTCATTAAAGAAGTACTACTTGTCCAAAAGTCATAAGTACAATATATCCAAGAATAAGTCCAATTGTTCCCATAATCAAGCCCGTGGTGACCATGTCCTTTTGCTTGATGAATCCCGTTGCGTCTGCAAGGGCATTGGGAGGAGTGGAAATTGGCAGAATCATGGCTACTGACGAACTGATTGCAACCCCAATAAGCAGAGTTCCTATACCTCCGAGTTCTGCGAGTTTGACTCCCATACTTGACCCGGCTATCGCAAGAATAGGGATAAATAATGCTGCGGTCGCTGTGTGGGAGATAAAATTTGCCATTAGATAACAAAGCACTCCGGATCCGATGACGACCACCAACGGCGACCAAGTTCCAAATGGAATGGATGTTATCAGGTGCTGAGCAAGTCCTGATTCCTGAAGAGCTACACCAAGGGCAAAACCTCCGGCGACCATCCAAAGTATACTCCAGCTTAATTCCTCAAGATCTCGCTTTGTTATTATGCCAGTCACGCAAAGTACTTTAATCTGAAGCGGGTTGTTGTTTTGCCTGTGTTCCTTTTTCCACTGATGATACTCATCTACCAGTTGGAATCCATGAAAGTTCTTAAACATAACTTTCCTTCAGCGCTATGTGATGATTATCAATCAAATTCTTTAAGGATTTGATTTTAGTCCATTGATCGTTGTACTGGAGACCGCGTGGCGCGTAGTTAGACAGGCAGAATCCGGTTTTAGGACTGATAGCCAAAAAAACGGGATTGATATGTCTCTTGGCTTTCCTTACGAAACGGATAATGGCATCTTTATCATCCGGAAAAGGAGAATGTGCGTCTATAAGCCCCATTACGACTTTCTTCCCTTTCGGCAGATGGCTTAGAATCTCTATTGAATAATCATCAGCTACATCAAAAGGCATGAAGAACTTGTCGGCAATGACTTCCGACAATATCCGTGGCATGATATTATCAGGATATTTTATATATTCCCACTCCGGTACTATTGTGTCACCACCGGAAAGATAAATTGCCTTCTCAATATCAGAAGGCGTTTCAGCGAAAGAACCATTGATCAGTTCAATTAAGATATTTTGTAAACTTATGGTGTCTATACCACCTTGCAGAAGCCTTTTTGCGAAATTATCCTCACATAGGCAGCCACACGCTGTATCATCGAATACTATGCTTCGGCATCCCAATTCATACAGTCTTATTATGGTTTTACGATATGCTTCAGTTATGTCGGATACAAGGCTTGAAGCATCTGGATAGAGACGTTCAGGGTGTCCGTCGGCCATAAGAAGGAGTTGCATATACAACTCGGTAGGCGATGGAATAATTTGGCGGCACACTGCACGTTCGGCTACGGCATCAGCCATAAACTTGAAATCATCGAAATAAGGGTGTGATGGATTAAAAGAAATGCGACCCGTGAAGCGCATTAGATCGGTAAGGTTTGTATCAATAGAATACAGATGGCCACTTTCGAGGCGTTCTTTTGATATACCTGACAGGCCGAAGAAGAAGTCCTTGTTCCAGTGTTTCCAGCGTATTCCTCCCGACGTAACAACAGTCAGTCCACATTCAAGCTGTCTCTCGACGATGTCAAGAACCGCATTATTTTCAATCTCTTTCAAACGATCGGATGAAAACTTCCCATGGTCACATTTGATTCGCGTTGCATTTAATTCGGATGGTGGGAGATAGATTCCGATTACATCAAATTCCATTTAGTACGAGGTGATGATGATAAAGTTAAACAATAGATTTCAACATGTATCATCTCTCGTGCCTCTTGTGGGTTCAATGATTGGCATACAGCAAAGGGCAAAGTCACTTTGACTTCACCAGAGCGACCATGGGGGTTATATGAGTTTCCTTGCTGAAGGTCGCAAATGTATTGTATGTCAGTTGTCGCTATCATAGCATCCAGTCCTCGGGATTAATGATACAATGGTCCCGGCAGGTCTCCTGACTTGTCCTGTTTCCGTAAGCCTTCCCGGTCATATCGTGACCAGTGACTGTAATCTACGGAAATCCTTGGCGGACTCACAGTAGCGGGTCTGTTCAGGATTCTCACCTGATTCCCTTTTAATTCATGGCATCTTGCGATGCACACGAAACCTGAGACGGTGCAAAATTACTCAAAATTTTTCAAACAATGAGTAAATATAATAGAAAAATCAAATCATCAAAGTTTCTATGCATTTCTATGCATCAGTTCTATGCATCAGCGCCGTCAGGATATCTTCATGAGCTCGGCCATGAAGCGGTTGCGGTCGGCGGCGCGCTGTCGTGTGCGGTTGCGGTAGGTGTAGACGGTGTTGAGCGATAGTCCGAGTGTGCGGGCTATGCGGTTGCAGTCGTCGACTCCGATGCGCATGAACGCGGCCACGCGCAGTTCGGGGGTGAGCTGTCCGGGTGTGGGATGTGGAAATGTCTTTTCAGGCAGCAGGAGGCTGTTGAGGCGGTCGACGAAGCGTGGGTAGGTGCATAGAAACGCCGTGTCGAAAAGCTGCTGGAAAATTTCTGTCTGGCTGTTGAGCAGGCGGAAGCTTTCTCTTGCGTGGGCGTCGGTGTGGCGCGATTCTTTGGTGAGCGCCCGCAGGTTGTCGGAGATTTTCTGATGACTGTCGGAGTGGGCGAGTCCGAAGTCGATTATTTTGTGGAGCAGTTCGGTCGGAACGGTCTGCTCGGAGGGTATGGTTGTGAGACCGCTCCCGTTGGAAACAGTGTCGGCAGTGTCGGCGTCGGGAGGCGTGTCGTCGGCCGGGGATGTTACGGTGGTGTGTGTCGCTGTGTCGGGCCGGTTGTCGGGTGCGGTGTTTTTGCGGCGGTAGAGCGATATGCATCCGGCCGACGATATGGCAAACATCGATGCCAGTATTATTTCGGCGGTGGTGATCCTGTCGTAGGCCGATGTATTGTCGGTTGTCTCTGCAGGTCGGATGTCGGAGCGGGTCTGACCAGTGTCGGCAAGGGCGTGGGACGGCAAGGCCGTCGATATCGACAGCAATATGATGAATGTTGATATAGCGATATGTTTTTTCATTCGATAGAAGGTAGGGTAAACATGTTAATGGTGCAAAATTATTATATTTTTGGCAAAGAAACCGTGTTTTGACGTTGCCGGTCGGGTCACACATTTGTTTGAATTTCGATGCTCGTGATTTGGATTTGTAACATGCGGTGTATAGATCCATGCGGTTGTAATATATTGAGAGTCAATTGTCTAAATGAATCATTTATTGTATTTTTATCGATATGCGGTTAGATGGTATTGATATGGGTGGGGATTGTTTGTAATTTTGTGTTGTAATTTCGTGGGCGTGTATAGCGCCCGGTTCTTAATTTGAATCAGGAGTTTGTTAAATATGTTCCGTAAAGTGTATCCGGGATGTAAATCATTTTGGAGTTTCAAGTAAGAAGTGCATAATAGTAATGTGTTTTATGTTAGGTTTGGCAGCCTGATTCCAATTTTGAGATGACGGCTAAGATGTAAGCCGCTCCGTGAGGAACGGCTTATTTTTGTTGCTCTTGTATTATCTATACTGCGGGTGGATGTAGTGTGGAGGTATGTTTTTTGTATGGGTAAACAACGTTAAATTTTTTTTAGGTTAAAAAGTTTTATGTTAAAATCTATGATTTCGTTGCGATAAACCGATGTGGTTGTTAACTTTGCATCGCTCTTCCATGCCGGTTTATCACCGGGAGCATTTTATAGGGACAGTATGAGTGTGGAATTACGGGATTTTGGCTACACTCGGCAAAAGCTATGACTTGGATTAGATACTTTGCTATGCCGCCCTGCAGGAACGGCATGTCTGTCGCATAGTACAGTCAGAAAAAGACCATGAACAAGATCGAGGCGGTGTGTCGACGGTTTTCACGAACCATCAATACACCGCCTCGGTCTGTTTGCGTGGAAATCTCTGTCGGCCGGTCAGAATGTGAACTCTTCCATTGTCATGGTGGCGAGCTGCTGGAGCTGGGGCACGATGGTGCGGAAGTGATCGGTGGCCATGTGCTGCTCGAGGTCGGCGCGGTCGTTCCACGTCTCGCAGATCATAAGGTGGTTGTCGACGGTCAGCGATCCGTATAGGTCGTAGCTGATGCACCCCTTGTCGTGGAGCGAGAGTTCGGTCAGTCCGGTGGCGGCCTCAATGAGCGGCCGGCGGTTGGATTCTTTCTCGATAAGAAGGAATACGTTGAGTCGTATCATGATTATACGGGTTAGTGGTTGATGGATATGCTGTGGTTAAAACGCCTGCGACGGGGCGGAAAGTTCAGCGGGTGGTGCCGGTCGTGAGTTCCTGGCGCAGGAACGGGGCTGTGGGCGATGTTCCGGCGGCGACCTCTTCGGGCGTTCCGGCGGCGAGTATCATGCCCCCTTCAGAGCCTCCTTCGGGTCCCATGTCGATCAGGTGGTCGGCGCATTTCACCACGTCGAGGTTGTGTTCGATCACCACCACGGTGTTGCCTTTGTCGACGAGGCGGTTGAACACTCCGAGCAGCACCCTGATGTCTTCGAAATGCAGCCCGGTGGTGGGCTCGTCGAGCAGAAACAGTGTCCGGCCGGTGTCGCGCTTGGCAAGCTCGGTGGCGAGTTTCACGCGCTGGTTCTCGCCTCCGGAGAGTGTCGACGAGGGCTGGCCGAGTTTTATGTATCCGAGCCCGATGTCGTGCAATACTTTTATCTTGTTGAGTATGGCGGGGATGCCGGCGAAGAATTCCACGGCCTGGTTGATGGTCATGTCGAGCACGTCGGCTATCGATTTGCCTTTGAATCTCACTTCGAGTGTCTCGCGGTTGTAGCGTTTGCCGCCGCAAGCCTCGCAGGGCACGAGCACGTCGGGCAGGAAGTTCATCTCTATGGTGCGGTAGCCGTTGCCTCCGCAGGTCTCGCATCGTCCGCCCGATACGTTGAACGAGAATCGTCCCGGTTTGTATCCGCGTATCTTGGCTTCAGGCAGGCTGACAAACAGGTTGCGGATGTCGGTGAACACTCCGGTGTAGGTGGCGGGGTTTGAGCGGGGGCTTTTGCCGAGGGGCGACTGGTCGACGGTCACTATCTTGTCGATGTTTTCGAGTCCTTCGATCGAGGCGTAGGGGAGCGGCTGCTCCTGCGCGCGGTAGAAGTGGGCGGAGAGTATCGGACGGAGGGTGCCGTTGATGAGCGATGATTTGCCTGATCCGCTGACTCCGGCCACGACCGTCAGAGTGCCCAGCGGCAGGGTGAGGTCGACTCCGCGCAGATTGTGGCCTGTGGCTCCGAGAAGCCGGAGTGTCTTGCCGTTGCCGGGTCGCCGTCGCTGCGGCACCTCTATGCGCCGCTGTCCGTTGAGATATGAGGCGGTGAGGGTGTCGGTGAGCAGCATTTTGGCGGGTGGCCCGCTGAACACCACTTCGCCACCCTTGCGCCCGGCCTTGGGGCCGATGTCGACAACGTGGTCGGCTTCGAGCATCATGTCTTTGTCGTGCTCTACCACGATGACGGTGTTGCGGGCGTCGCGCAGTTTCTTGAGCGAGTCGATCAGGCGGCGGTTGTCGCGCTGGTGGAGGCCTATGCTCGGTTCGTCGAGGATGTAGAGCACATTGACGAGCTCCGATCCGATCTGTGTGGCCAGGCGTATGCGCTGGCTTTCTCCGCCCGAGAGGGTGGAGGAGTTGCGGTCGAGCGATAGATAGCCGAGTCCGACGTCGACAAGAAATCCAAGACGTGTGCGTATCTCCTTGACGATCTCGCGCGCCACTATGCCACGGGTGGAGGGGAGGCGGTCGGAGAGGCCTTCGGTCCATTGGTAGAGGGCGCTGATGTCCATGCGGCAGAGGTCGGAGATGTTCTTGCCGTCGATGAAGAAGTGGAGCGCCTCGCGGTTGAGGCGCCGGCCTCCGCATTCGGGGCATGCGGCGCGGCTGAACCATTGGCCGCTCCATTTCTGGGCGCTCGACGATGCGTCGTCGGCCTGTTGCATCTCGATGTATTTGAGTATGCCTTCGTAGGTGAGGAAGTAGTTGGAGGTGGAGAGGGTGGCGTTGGAGATTTTGAGTCGCTCGTCGGTGCCGTTGAGTATGTCGGCGAGGGCTTCTTCCGACAGTTCGCCCACGGGTGTGGTGAGCTTGTGGCCGTATTTCTGGCAGATAGCTTCGATCTGCCAGAATATCATCGAGTTGCGATATTTGCCGAGCGGGGCTATGCCTCCGTCGCGGATCGATAGCGACGGATCGGGCAATATCTTGGCGCGGTCTATGATGTTGACCTGTCCGAGTCCTTTGCACGTCGGGCAGGCTCCCTGCGGGGAGTTGAACGAGAAGTTGTGGGGCGCCGGCTCGCGGTAGGAAATGCCGCTGACGGGATCCATCAGCGACTGGCTGAAGTGGCTCGTCTGGTCAAGCTCCACGTCGTAGACCATCATCTCTTTCTCTCCCTGGCGCAGGGCTTCGTCGACGCTGTCGCGCAGGCGCTGCATGTCGGAGGCTCCCTTGAGGCGGTCGATCACAAGCTCAATGGAGTGGTTGCGGTAGCGGTCGAGTTTCATGCCGTAGGTGATCTCGAGCATCTGTCCGTCGACTCTGACGTTGAGGTAGCCTTTCTTGCGGAGGCTCTCGAACAGTTCCTTGTAGTGTCCCTTGCGGTTTTTGACAAGCGGGGCGAGTATGTAGATCCTGCGGTCGGGGTAGCGCTCCGATATGAGGCTTACGATCTTCTCGTGGGTGTATTTGACCATCGTCTCGCCCGAAATGTAGCTGCGCGCCTCTCCGGCGCGTGCGTAGAGCAGTCGGAGGAAGTCGTAGATCTCGGTGGTGGTGCCTATGGTGCTTCGCGGATTGCGGTTGACGGTCTTCTGCTCGATGGCTATGACCGGGTTGAGGCCTGTGATCTTGTCGACGTCGGGGCGTTCGAGCGATCCGAGCATGTTGCGGGCGTAGGATGAGAATGTCTCGACGTAGCGGCGCTGTCCTTCGGCGTAGATCGTGTCGAAGGCGAGCGACGATTTGCCCGATCCCGACAGGCCGGTGATGACGGTGAGGCTGTCGTGGGGTATCTCTACGTCGATATTCTTCAGGTTGTGCACTCTCGCTCCCATCACTTCAAGCTGCTCTTCGGCTATGGCGGTGGGTGCGGTGTCGTGGATATGCGGTTTTGTTTCAGTCATTGTGGTAACACCCTGTTGTGTCTGTCGGCAGGGCGGTTGTGGTCATTTCGGTTATGTATTGTGTGTCGCAGCGGTGTGTGGCGTGTCAGTCCTTGATCCAGTTGCGGTCGTAGACGGTGGGTTTCTGCCGGCTGCGCATCTGCGCTCCGGGCTTGGGCACCATGACGGTGTAGGTCTTTCCGGTCTTGTTGGGGAGCGATTTGGCGCGTATCCAGGGGTTGTGGTCGCGCAGTGCCATGTAGGTGGTGCCGTGGTCTATGGCCCACTGCTGCCAGTCGTCGACCGGTCCGCTGACTTTCACCGGAGTGCATTCGGCGGCGCGGTAGAGCTGATTGGCCTTGAGTGAGAATCCGTAGTCGGCGGGTCGGGTCATGATGAGTTTCATGGCAAGCAGGCGGAACATGTAGCGCGACGTTTCGTCGGTCAGGTAGAGGTTGTAGGCGGTGTTCTGCCCCTGAGCCTGCAGTTCGCGCGATATGCGTGCCATCCCGCCGTTGTAGGATGCGGCCACCGACTCCCAGTTGCCGTAGCGTGAGTAGGCGCGTTTCAGATAGCGGCATGCGGCCTCGGTGGCTTTTTTGAGGTTGTAGCGTTCGTCGACGAAGTTGTTTACTTCAAGCCCGAACTCTTTGGCGGTGGCCGGCATCAGTTGCCAGAATCCGGCGGCTCCGGCGGGCGACAGTGCCCGCGGGTTGAGGGTGCTTTCGATGCAGGCGAGGTAGAGCATGTCGAGCGGCACTCCGTTGCGTTTCAGTATCGGCGCCATGACCGGAAAGTAGCGGTTGGCGCGTTTTATGGTGAGGAGGGTGTTGCCGTGGGTGTAGGCCATCGCTGTGAGTTCGCGGTCGAGGCGTTCGTACATGTCGTCGCGGTCGAGGCTGACTGTGTTGCCGGCGAATGTCACTTTGGCCGGTATCTCGGGGTTGACGACGTTGGGAAACTGGGCTGCCGCGGCCATTGCTGCCACGACGGCCATTGCTGTCAGTATGTTGCGCAGTCTGTTCATGTTCTGATAGAGTGTCAAAGGTTTTGAGGTATGGGATGATGTGTGTGTCTATCGTTTTCTTCTGATGATGTTGATGTCGCCGCCGAGGTTGTAGCTCTTGCCGTCGGCTCCGCGTGCCTTGACGACGTAGTAGTAGGCTCCGGGATCCACGAGGCGGCCTTTGTAGCGTCCGTCCCATCCTTGCGAGGGGTCGGTGAGGGTGGCGAGGCGCACGCCCCAGCGGTTGAATATGTGGCATTCGAATTCGACGAGGGAGCGGTAGCTGACTTTCCATTCGTCGTTGACCCCTTCGGAGTCGCCGGGAGAGAATGCGTTGGGGCATGAGAGGCGGCTTTCGCCTATGCTCACGTTGTAGGTGTCGCTGACATAGAGGCAGGAGCCGTCGGCGTTGGCGGCCGTGAATCGTGCGAAGAAGTTGCCGGCCTCGCGGAACGTGTAGGTGAAGTCAGGGTCTGTCTCGCTGACGATGATGTCGGTGAATTCATCGTTGGTGGCAATCTGCCACTCGGTGAATGCGGTCGCTTCGGTTGTTGAGGCGGTGAATGTGGCTTCGAGCGGCGCCGATCCGGCTGTCGCGGCGTCGTCGGTGGTCTGTTCGTTGGCCACGTCGCGTGTGTTCAGTTTCATTGTGGCGCTGGCGGCGACAGCTGTGGGTGTGAAACCGGATTCGACAGCCTCGACGGGGCGTTGCCACTGTATCAGGAAGCGGTCGCCGCGCAGCGTCAGGGCGGTGGCGCACAGCGGGGCGTCGATGGCTATCACCTCGCGGAGGTAGGGAAATGACTCTACGGTTTCGCGCTTTGCAAAATTGCCATCTTCGTCGGCTTCGAGAGTGCTGTGGGTGAGTGTGATCCGGCGGTCGATCTCAAACGGGCGTCCGTTGATGCCGTGATAGGTCATGCGGGGAGCCACGCCGGTATATGCGAGTTCGAGCGTGGCGCAGTCGCTGAGCGTGGTGTGGAGTTCGCCGCAAGTCATCGGGGTATCGTTCCAGTCAGTCACCCAGAAGAAGGTGCGGATGTCGCCCTCTTTGGCTATGTAGCCGTGGCTGCCGCTGTGCAGACTGATGGAGGCGCCTTGTCCGATCCGTGTGGCTTCCGAAGCACCGTCGACGCCGAACATATACCATACGGCCCCCTCGGGCGATGTGACAGTGGCGCTGAGCCCGTCGGATCCGTCGGTCACCCATGCATGGTTGAGGCCGCTTGACGGCTGGACTTCGATCTCCACCGGCGGCACAGTGGCGGAAAGCCTGACGTCGGCGGCGGCTTTCAGCGAGGTTATGATGATTATGGATATGTAGACAATCGTCAGTCGCATTCGCTCAAAAATAGTTTTAGCCTGCAAAATTACTAAATCTGTGGCTTATGGCGATGCGTGCTTCTATGCGGCAGGTGTTAATTTCCTGTTATTTTTGCAAAAATCCCCTCCCGGACGACAGTGGGTCATCTCGTTCGTGGATATGCCGGCGCAGCAGACAGATCCTATGGCAATATGCTTTAGCTCACAATGGTTACGTATCTAAAATTGTATAGGCGTGTATAAAAAGAGAGCCCACGTCCGGATGGCGGAAGTGGGCTGAGAAGGTTATATATCCTACGGTTTACCCTTTGGGTTAGACTCCGGGTTATAAATAGAGCCTTGGCTTTTTAATAACGCCAGCAAAATGCCTTCTCTTTGGTAGTAAAACGCCGGAGTGCACTGATGGTTCGCGGCTCCGGCGTTAAATAGTGTTTTCTCGCGGTCTGATGTCAGTGGGCCGAGTCGGTGGCGGTCACCTTCACCGAGTCCATCTTGCGCCATGCCACTATGATATATGCGGCGACAAACGGCACGATCACCGATACCCAGCTCATCACGGTGAGCGTGAATTCGGTCGACGAGCTGTTGCGGATGCTCAGCGAGCTTGATGCGTCGAGCAGCGACGGGTAGTAGGCGGTGGAGTTGAATCCGGCGTAGCAGAAGAGCGCGATGACCACGAGAATGGTTCCCGCTCCGGCCCACCAGATGCCTCCGCGCCATGCCTTGCGGAAGGCTGTGGCGCCGATGCCCCACAGTACGGCGGCGACCCCGGCTGCAAATGCTATCGTGGCCGGCCACAGGTCGATCGCGTTGTGGAGATATTTGTATTCGGTCCATCGGAATGTGTCGGGGTCGGTCTGTGTCAGTCCGCGCTGTGTGAGCAGGACGGCGAGAAATGCCAGAAACAGCACTACGAACACCGCGCCGTTGATCGTGGCCTGGCGTCGCAGCCGTGCGCCGAAAGCATCGTCGGCTATGTCGTTGAGCATGTAGAGCGAAGCGAGTGTGCGCGCGAGCATGAGCACGGTCACTCCGAGAAGCAGGTTTTTCCAGCAAAGTATGGCTTCGAGTCCGTGGGTGGGCGCCCAGCGCGATATGACGGGCGATCCGTGGTCGAGTATGTTGCCCATGTTGACGGTAAACTCTGCTCCGAAAAACATCATGCCCACGGCCACTCCGAGCAGTATGCACCCGGCGCATCCGTTAATAAGCAGGAATGCGTCGTAGGTACGGGTGCCGAATATATTGCCCGGTTTGCGGCGGAATTCGTAGCTCACAGCCTGAAGCACGAAGCTGAAGAGTATGAGCATCCAGAGCCAGTAGGCGCCGCCGAAGCTCGTGGAGTAGAAGAGCGGGAATGACGCGAAGAATGCTCCGCCAAACACCACAAGGGTGGTGAATGTCAGCTCCCATTTCTTGCCGAGCGAGCTGATGATCATCGTGCGCTGTGATTCGGTGAATCGCTGGAAAAGCATGGTCTGTCCGCCCTGCACGAAGAGCAGGAACACCAGAAGCGATCCGAGTACGGCTATCAGCAGCCACCAGTAATTCTGAAGATATTCAAGTTCCATGGTTGTCAATGTCATTTTTCGTTTTCAAAATCGGTTTCGGCGCCTTTGCGCAGCTGGCGTGTCATGATGCATATCTCCGCAGCCAGAAAAGCGGTGAATACGGCTGCGAACATCCAGAATGTGGTCTGCACGCTTGCGGCGGAGATGTCGCTGACGGCTGCCTGTACGGGCATGAGCCCCTCGATGATCCAAGGCTGGCGTCCGACCTCGGCGGTGACCCATCCGGCTTCGGAGCAGATCCACACTACGGGGATCGACGCGATGGCAGTCAGTATATACCATCGTTTGGTCAGCAGGTCGTGGCGGCGGAACGCTCCCCATAGTGTCAGCGCGAGCACGAGGCACAGGAATCCTCCGGCAATCACCATGATATGGAACGCATAGTAGGTGACGGCTACAGGCGGCACTGCCTGGGCTGGCGACTGGAGATAGCCGTAGCCGAAGTTGTCGAAGTCGGCCTTTAGCTCGGCGGCGGCCTGCGTCATAGCGGCCGTGTCGCCCTCTTTGCGGGCTGCGTCGTAGCGTCGTAGCGCATTTTGGGCGCGCTGTCCGGCGGCTATGCGTTGGGCATAGCTTTCGGTCTTTACGGTGTCGCCGGCGGGTGTGACGGCGCGCCCCTCTATCAGATCGTTGATGCCGGGTACGAAGCCGTCCACCGAGTGGGTGGCGAGTATCGACAGCCCTGCAGGGATGCTGATGTTGAACAGGAAAGCGGGCTTGTCGTCGCCCGGCTTCTTGTCGGGGTTGAGGATGCCGAACGCGCTGATGGCCTGCCGGCACGATCCGTCGTAGAGTCCCTCCATGGCGGCGAGTTTCATGGGCTGCACCCGCGCCACGTCGACAGCCGATCCGTCGCCGCTCCATAGGGTGCCGAGCATGCCGATGGCTCCAACCGCGGAGGCTACCTTGATGGAGCTTATGGCCATGGCGTGGTTGCGTCGCCGAAGCATGAACCAGGCGGAGATCCCGGTGACGAAGACACCCGAAAGCACCCATCCCGACATGACGGCATGGAAGAACTTGTGGATGGCTACAGGCGAGAGCACCACTGCCCAGAAGTCGTCCATGACATTGCGCATCTGTGCCGGATCAAACTCCATGCCCACCGGATGCTGCATCCAGGCGTTGGCGATGAGTATCCACAGAGCCGAGATCGACGCTCCGATCGCGGTGAGCCATGTGGCGGCCAGATGAAAACGCGGACTGACCTTGTTCCATCCGAAAAACATCACTGCGATAAACGTCGATTCCATGAAGAACGCGAGCAACCCTTCTATGGCGAGCGGCGCTCCGAATATGTCGCCTACAAACCAGCTGTAGTTCGACCAGTTGGTGCCGAACTCGAATTCAAGGATTATGCCGGTGGCCACTCCGAGGGCGAAGTTGATGCCGAACAGTGTCATCCAGAATTTTGTGATGGCGAGCCACCGCCGCGATCGGGTGCGGTAATAGATGGTTTCCATGATGCCGATGATCACCGAGATTCCGAGGGTGAGCGGCACGAACAGCCAGTGGTACATGGCGGTCAGGGCAAACTGCCATCGCGACCAGTCGACTACTTCTACGAGATTTTCCATTAGCGTCTGTGGTTGAGTTGTTATGGTGTTGAGTGTTGATTGTCGGTCGGTTGTCGGTCGGGCTGCGATCCGCGGTCTATCAGCTGGCCGCGCACTGCCGCGGCTCTATCCTCGTCGGTCGGATAGTCGCGGCTCAGCAGGTCGGGAAAGAAGAAGAGCCGGAACACCAGGAACAGTATGGCCAGTTTTATCAGTATTATGGCCCACAGACTTCGCCCCACCGTCATGGAGCGGAATCCGTCGATGTACAGATCGGCAACTCTGCGTATCAGGTTGCGCGGTCGCTTTTTGTCGGAGATGTCAGATTGTTTTGCCATCTGTTGATAGAGTGTGTTCGGTGTGTGACAGAATTAAAAAGATTGTGGAGGCATAAAGTTCGTAAATACATTGGCAAAAGGCAATTTTTCCGATAAAAAATATTTTTCTGTGAAAACTTATGGTCGATGATTTGGATAATTGCAAAAAACATGCTACCTTTGCACCACCAATCAGAAATGATTCGGAAAAATAGACCACGGTGAGGTGGGTGAGTGGCTGAAACCACCAGTTTGCTAAACTGACGTAGGAGCAATCCTACCACGAGTTCGAATCTCGTCCTCACCGCCATAAACGGAAGCACGACACCCTGCGGTATCACTTCCTTTTTTATGGTACCATGGCCGAGTGGTGAGGCAACGGTCTGCAAAACCGTGTACAGCAGTTCGATTCTGCTTGGTACCTCTTTAATTAGCGTGATGATCCGGTTTTGGATGCAAGTCCTGATCCGGATCTTTTTTTGTGGCATTGCGGGTGATGACAGCGGCTGCCGTTGAAACAAATCAATCTGCCCGCGCGTTTATTCTGATGAATGGCTGTGGCTGCGTGGATGGCGTAGAGTAGCCGTCGGATAAAATCTTAATCCTATGTCGCACAATGAACGCAACCGACGCGCATCGGCCAATATGGCCGACCGTCAGAATCAATCGCTCTATCCCCCGTGCACACGGCGCACCATGTGGGTCGCCATAATTCTCCTTGTGGTGATAGTCGCGGCCGGTATCTGGGCTTTTTACTCGATACTCGGCTGACAGGGCTTCCGCTGGCACGGTTTTTGCAGCTCTTGATGGCAGTAGAAATATCAAACAGATAATTATATGGAAAAAATTCAACCCGGAAAATATGTAGAGCTGGGCTACGACCTCTATGAAGTGACCCCTGCGGGTGAGAATCTTGTGCATCAGACCGATGCGCAGGATCCCGAAAAGATAATATTCGGAGTTACTCCCGGCATGATCCGTCCGCTTGAAAAGGCTATCGAGGGTCTGGAGGCCGGCGGCGAGTTTGACGTCACTGTCAAGGCTGCCGAGGCATTCGGTCCGCATGATCCCGATCAGGTGGCTCGTCTTGAAAAGGACGTGTTTGCCGTAGACGGGAAATTTGATTCCGAGATGGTAAAGAAGGGAGCGGTGCTTCCGATGATGACTTCTGACGGCTATCGCATCAACGGACTCGTGGTGGATGTCACCGACGATGAGGTCGAGATGGATTTCAATCACCCTCTGGCCGGCAAGGACGTGCGCTTCAAAGGCTCGATCATCACCGTGCGCGACGCTACTCCCGAAGAGCTTCAGCCGGCTCACGGCTGCGGATGCGGCTGCCATCACGGCGGCGAAGACTCCTGCGGCTGTCATGGCGACGGAACTGATTCGTGCGGATGCTCCGACCACGAGGGCTGCGGCTGTCACTGATCGCTTGCCAGGGTCGGCTTGCACGTGACATGCCGAATGATACAGACCCCTGCGCTGATGCTCTTTCCGGGCTTTGCGCGGGGGTTGTTTCGTCTGCGCGACCGGTGGCTCGATTCGGCGGGTTAATTTATAATCGGTATAAATTATTCCCGCGTTTTCTTTGAGATTACACATAAAATTGCCAATTTTGCAGCTGAAACTCCGACGTAAATTATGAGATTAGACGAACTTCAGACCGGGCAGAAAGCGAAAATCGTGAAGATTCTCGGCCACGGGGCGTTCAGAAAACGCCTGATTGAGATGGGATTCGTGAAGGGGCACGATATAGAGGTGTTGCTTCATGCTCCGTTGAAAGATCCCATCAAATACAGCATAATGGGCTATGAGATCTCGCTCAGACGGTCGGAAGCGCATCTTGTGGAGGTGACTCCCTTCGCAGGGGAGCAAAATCACGCGCGGAGTGGCGGTGAAAAGCCTGCCGACGTCAGGCACCGCCCGGCTCATGTCATCAATGTGGCTCTTGTCGGTAATCCCAACTGTGGCAAGACGTCGCTGTTTAATGTGGCTTCTGGAGCCAAGGAACATGTCGGAAACTATTCGGGAGTGACGGTCGACGCCAAGTCGGGTCACTTTGACTACAAGGGCTATCGGTTCAATATCGTCGACCTGCCGGGCACTTATTCGCTGGCATCCTATTCGCCCGAGGAGCTTTATGTGCGCAAATATCTGCGCGACGCCACCCCCGACGTGATCATAAATGTGGTGGTGGCCTCCAATCTTGAGCGCAATCTCTACCTGACCACCGAGCTGATCGACATGGACCGCTCCATGGTGATAGCTCTCAATATGTACGACGAGCTTGAGAAACGTGGCGACAGACTCGACTACAAGCTTCTCGGAAGTATGATCGGAGTGCCGGTGGTGCCTACCGTAAGCCGTACCGGACAAGGACTGAACGAACTGTTCGATACGGTTATCGATGTATATGAGGGACGCGACGAGGATGTGCGCCACGTGCATGTGAATCTTGGCGAGGATATAGAGCGCGGTGTGACCGCCGTGAAGGATCTGATCAAAGCCGAGCCTGATGTCAGCCCGCGCTTCTCGCCACGCTTCATAGCGATAAAACTCCTGGAGGACGATGCCGAGGTGATACGCCTGGTGGAGAGCCTGCCCGGATCGGCGCAGATCATGGAGGCTACGAGGGCGGAGCAGCAGCGTATAGAACTGATGCGCAAGGAGGATGCGTCGTCGGCCATCGCTGATGAAAAATACGGATTTATAGCCGGCGCGCTTGCCGAGACGCTTGTCAAGGGCGATCAGGACCGTAATAACCCGACGAATATCATCGACGCGTTTGTGACCAACAAGTTGTTCGGTTTCCCGATATTCCTCCTTATAATGTTTGCGATATTCTGGGCTACGTTCGAGATCGGCCAGTATCCTATGGACTGGATCGAGTGGCTGGTCGGTAAAATATCGCAGATTGTGCAGGGGATGATGCCCGACGGGCCGCTGAAGGATCTCATTGCCGACGGCATAATCGGCGGTGTCGGCGGTGTGATAGTGTTTCTACCCAACATATTGATACTCTACTTCTGCATCTCCTTCATGGAGGATTCCGGCTATATGGCGCGGGCGGCGTTTATAATGGATAAGCTGATGCACCGCATAGGGCTTCACGGCAAGTCGTTCATACCGCTGATCATGGGATTCGGATGCACGGTGCCCTCCATCATGGCAACCCGTTCGATAGAGAGCCGCACGAGCCGTCTGATCACCATACTGATCAATCCGTTCATGTCGTGTTCGGCGCGGCTGCCGGTCTATGTGCTGCTTGTCGGCACGTTTTTCGAGCGTCATGCGGCTCTGGTCATCCTCGGTCTGTATTGCCTCGGAGTGGTAGTGGCCATGGTCACCGCCCGTCTGCTGCGAAAGTTCAAGTTTACGACCGATGTCACTCCGTTCGTGATGGAGCTTCCGCCCTACCGCATCCCCACTCTGAAGGCCTCGTTGCGCCACACATGGGGCAAGGGTCAGCAATACCTCAAGAAAATGGGCGGAGTGATCCTCGTGGCCAGCATAATAGTTTGGGCTCTCAATTATTTCCCGATCCACGACAGGCAGGCTACGGTGGCAGATGCTGACGACGCGCAGCTGACCACAGCCATCTCCGACGATTCGCAGATCGATGTTCATCGTGATTCATATCTCGAAATGGCCGGAAAGATAGTCAATCCCGTCATGGAGCCTCTGGGATTTCACTGGCGCGCCTCTGTGGCGGCTCTTGCGGGCATTCCCGCCAAAGAGATCGTGGTATCGACGCTCGGAGTGCTCTATACCGGCGACGAGGAGATCGACGACAGTTCGCTCTCGGCACGCCTGACGGCTGTGAATCCCGCCACGGGCACGGCCGACTTCTCGGCCGCATCGGCACTGAGTTTCATGATCTTCATCCTGCTCTACTGCCCGTGCATAGCCACCGTGGCAGCGATAGTGAAAGAAACGAATTCGTGGAAATACGGTGCGTTTTCAGTAGTCTACAACACATTGCTGGCTTGGTTGGTAGCGCTTGCCGCCTACCATATAGCGCTGCCGTTCTGCTGACGGCGGCGTAAAATCATTGTCCTTCCCTACCTTTTTGGCATGAAAATTGTTTTAATGGGTGTAAGTGACTAAATTTGCAATCTCTAAACACATAACCTATCGAACAACTGACAAAAATGACCGAAAAGGCTGACATCGTCGGACTCATCACCGAGGGAATACAAGATAAGAAAGGACGACGAATCTCCGTCATAGATCTGAGCGGCATCGAGAGTGCCGCCGCCAGCAACTTCATAATATGCGAAGGCACCTCCACGATGCAGGTGTCGGCGATAGCCGACAATATACGCGAGCATCTGCTGGAAAAGGCCGGAATAAAGCCGTATAACTACGACGGCTACCAGAACTCGCAGTGGATCGTGATCGACTACGGCGACACGCTCGTCCACGTATTTATCCGCGAGATGCGCGAGCACTACAATCTCGAAGAGCTGTGGAGCGACGCTCCGCTGACAGAGATCGCCGACCTCGACTGAATCCATCCTCTTTCCGCACACACAACCCCAAGAAATGGAACAACCCAAGAAAAACAAACCGGCCATACGTTTCAGCATGTACTGGATGTATGCCATCGTGATAATATTTCTCGCCGGCATATTGTATTTCGACGACAATTCGATGACCAAGTCAGTGTCGTACACCAAATTCGAGCAGTATGTCCACGACCGCGGAGTGAGCCGCATCACAGTGTTCTCCAACAAAGGAGAGGTTGAAGGCGCCTTGACCGACTCCATGGCCAAGGTGGTGTTCGGCTCCAACTTCAAGCCCGAATCGGGTGTGAGCGCCCGCATTGTCGCCGAATCTCCCTCGGCCGACAAGATGCAGGACAAGATCGACCAGTGGCGTCAGGAAGGCGTGTTCAGCGGCGAGGTGAAGTATGAGAAGGGGAGCGACTTCGGGCCGCTGCTCTGGACCTTCGGCCCGGTGATAATACTGATCGTTTTCTGGTTTGTGATGATGCGCCGCATGTCGGGCCGTGACAGCGCCGGCGGCGGAGTGTTCAGTGTCGGCAAGTCAAAGGCCAAGATTTTTGACAAGGACGGTCCGATACATGTCACATTCAAGGATGTGGCCGGCCTCTCCGAAGCCAAGACCGAAATAGAGGAGATCGTGGAGTTTCTGAAAAATCCCCAGCGCTACACCAATCTCGGCGGCAAGATACCCAAGGGAGCGCTGCTTGTCGGCCCTCCGGGTACCGGCAAGACCCTTCTTGCCAAGGCTGTTGCCGGCGAGGCCAATGTGCCCTTCTTCTCCATGTCGGGTTCGGATTTCGTGGAGATGTTCGTGGGCGTCGGCGCGTCTCGTGTGCGCGACCTGTTCCGTCAGGCCAAGGAGAAAGCTCCATGCATAGTGTTTATCGACGAGATCGACGCCGTGGGCCGAGCGCGTGGCCGCAATCCCAACATGGGTTCAAACGACGAGCGTGAAAACACCCTCAACCAACTGCTGACGGAGATGGACGGCTTCGGCACCAACTCCGGAGTGATCATACTGGCGGCCACCAACCGCGCCGACATACTCGACAAGGCGCTGCTGCGTGCAGGCCGCTTCGACCGGCAGATCTATGTGGATCTTCCCGACCTCAACGACCGTGTGGCTATATTCAATGTGCATCTGCGCAAGATCAAGACCGATGAAACGGTCGACGTGGATCTTCTCGCACGCCAGACTCCCGGATTTTCGGGCGCCGACATAGCGAATGTGTGCAACGAGGCCGCACTTATCGCTGCGCGCCACAACAAGCAGAGCGTCGGCCGTCAGGATTTCATCGATGCCGTCGACCGTATAATCGGAGGTCTTGAGAAGCGCTCGAAGATCACTACCGACGAGGAGAAGCGTTCGATCGCCGTCCATGAGGCGGGCCACGCCACGGTGTCGTGGCATCTCCGCTATTCCAATCCTCTGATAAAGGTGACGATAGTGCCGCGTGGCAAGGCTCTCGGAGCAGCGTGGTATCTGCCCGAGGAGCGTCAGATCACGCCGACGCAGGCACTTCTCGACGAGATGTGCTCCACGCTCGGCGGACGTGCGGCCGAAGAGCTGTTCATCGGCCATATATCCACCGGCGCGGCCAATGACCTGGAGCGCGTCACCAAACAGGCCTATGCCATGGTGGCCTACTACGGCATGAGCGACCGTCTGCCAAACCTGTGCTACTACGACTCCACCGGTCAGGACTACGGTTTCTCGAAGCCCTACAGCGACGAGCGTGCCCGCCTGATCGACGAGGAGGTGTCGCGTATCATCAGCGAGCAGTATGAGCGCGCCAAGGAGATACTGCGCAGTCACGCCGAGGGACATGGCCGTCTGGCCGATACGCTTATCAGCCGCGAGGTGATATTCACCGAGGACGTGGAGAAGATCTTCGGCAAGCGTCAGTGGGCGTCGCGCACCGACGAGATTCTCGCCGCCAATCAGGCTGAGGGCGACACCAATGGACGTTCAGACAGCGATGCCGCCGATGAAAGCGACTCTCATGAATCGTCGCCCTCTCCGGCCACTGCGATGCCCGCTTTGCCCCCGGCCGAAACCGCTTCTGGCGATAGCGCTGCGGCTGACTCCGCCAGCGATAAGGGTGGTGAGGCCGATAAAGCCGATGACGCCGGCGACATCACTCCGCCTCCGTTCAAGGGACTTTGAATCCCGTCCACTACAGTTGATATCACGATCAGATTGTCATTAAGCCTGCTAAAGCCACGTCGATGAAATATCGATGCCTTCATCCTCCCTGCTGCGCGGCTGTCAGAGCGGTCATGCTCCTGATGGTCATGTCGGTGGCGCGTGTGGGCGCGCGTGGCGCAGTGGCCGATGCCGGTGACAGTATCGCTGTTCCGGCCGTAGCTCCGGCGACGGCCGAAGCTCCTTCGCCGACAAGCGATTTCAAGGTCGATTCATTGCCATTGTTCAACCGGCTGCCGCCAAAGGTTAAAAACTATCTCAACGGTTTTATGGCCGGAAGCGTCGACCGCACCCGCGAGAAGCGGGTTGATCTCAGCTTCGGTATCTCGCCGAGCTACACCCGCGAGGCGTCGTTCGGCATCGGGGCGCTGTGCACCGGACTCTATCGCGTGGACCGCACCGACAGTGTCGGCATTCCGTCCGATCTGTTTGCGTGCCTGAATGCTTCGCTCAACGGCTTCTTCGTGTTCACTTTCAAGGGCAACAATATTTTCCCCGGCAACCGTCTGCGACTCGGCTATAAATTCGAGGCATATCGCAAGAGGCTCGATTTCTGGGGCATCAATTCCGAGGAGACGGCCGTCAATCCCAAGTCGAAATATGACCGGCGCCAGATCGATCTGCGCACGGAGCTGGTCTATAAGCTCACACACCACCTTCATGCCGGTTTTCACACCAATTTCGACTATACCGACGCCCGTCGCATGTCGAATCCGGAATATCTGCTCGGCGGCCGGCGGCAGTACTACGTGACCGGACTCGGCGCCTCGCTCTCCATCGACTCCCGCAACAGTATCTTGCAGCCCACCCGCGGAGTGCATCTGAGCTACACTTACATGTTCTATCCGCGTCAGCTGGGGAGCGCTCCGGCGTCGTTTCAGAGCCATCTGATCATAGGCAACGCATATCTGGGTCTGTGGCGCGGCGCCACTCTCGCCTTTGATCTGTATGCAAAGTTCAATAGTTCGCACACTCCGTGGAGCATGCGCGAGATGATAGCCAGCGACGGCATACGCATGCGCGGCTACTACATGGGATCGTATATCGACAATAGTCAGATGTCGCTTCAGGCCGAGCTTCGCCAGCATATTTGGTGGCGCATCGGCATGACCGCATGGCTGGGTCAGGCGGCGGTGTTCTCGTCGTTCCGCAACCTGTCGAAGAAGGAGATCCGCCCCGAGTGGCTGCCCAACGGCGGCATAGGGCTGCGGTTTGAATTCAAGCATGGCGTCAACGCCCGCATCGACTACGGCATAGGCCGTCATACGGCCGGCTTCGTGTTTGCCGTCGGCGAGGCGTTCTGACCGTGTGTCAGTCGAGATGTATCTCAGCGTCGGCCATCTCGTCGTAGGCCTCCCATCCGGGATCGTTTTCGGCCGATATGCTGAGCGGCAACACCGGCAGCGGTTCCAGCATCTCGTTGAGCTTGCGGCCGAAAATGTGGGTCGAAAGGGTGTAGAACACCCAGTTGCGCTCGCCTGAGCCGGTGAAGATGCCGGTCATTACCGCCACCGGATCGCGGCTGAATTCGTCGTTGAGCAGATCCGTCACCTGCTCCATCACCTTCGAGTCCTCTTCCGAGGGCATCCCGTCGGGCTTGGGTGTGTAGGGCCATGTCACTTCCACTCTGATGCTGAACCGGGGATTCGCGCGGAATTTCTCCACATCGCGACGCCCTGTGACCATAATCAATTGTCCGCTCTCGCTTTCGGCCGGAGCGGTCCACCATTCGCCTGTATCGCTCATGAGATTGTTGTGTTGTCGTGGTTGGGTTTCTTGCGTAAAATTACTCCAAAACATTTTTAATTGCAAATTGTCGCAGTTCAAAAACCGGACTGCGGAATGCGCGGGCGAAAAGGCTGAAAAAATGCATGCGTCATGACTCCAAATGCCGATTTTTTTACATACCTTTGTAGGTCAGTAACTACAACTCCTTACGAAGATATGAAATTCAACGTTCCGAGCAAGACCCTCAGCGGTTTCGTTTCAGCTGTAAGCAAGGTAATAAACTCAAAAAATCCGCTTACGATACTCAACAACTTCCTCTTTGTTCTGGAGGAGGACACCCTGACGGTGAAGGCGTCAGATTCGGAGAACTCACTGGTGGCGCGCCTCGACGTGACAGGCACTGAAGGCGAAGGCTCCTTCTGCCTCGACGCCCGCCGCATCGTGGAGCTGCTCCGCGAGCTTCCCGATCAGGGTATAACGTTCGATATCAACGACGAAAACCTCGAGGTGAAGATCTCCTATTCGAGCGGCGACTACTCTACGGTGGGTATCAACGGACGCGAATATCCCGAGCCCGAGCAGGCCGACGAAGGAGAGCGGCTCAGCTTTGTATGCCCGACGGAGGTAGTGATGAAAGGCATCGAGAACACACTCTTCGCCGTAGGCACCGACGATCTTCGTCCGCAGATGATGGGTATTCTATGGGACGTGAAGCCCGATCATATCGTGTTTGTGGCCACCGACACACGCAAGCTGGTGAAGTTCACCAACTCGCTCGTGCAGCCTCAGTGTGAGTGCTCGTTCATACTGCCGCTCAAGCCCGCCACGGTGCTAAAGAACGTTTTCGCCAAGGAGGATTCAATCAAAGTCACGGTCAGCGAGCGCAACGTGCGCTTCGAGTCGTCGTCCTACATCTTCGACTGCCGCCTCATCAAGGGCAATTTCCCTCCTTACGAGAGAGTGATACCGGCAGGCAACCCCTACACGCTGACCATCGACCGCCAGTCGCTCATCAATTCGCTGCGCCGCGTATGCGTGTTCGGCGACGACGGCAACGGTCTGGTGAAGTTCAAGCTTTCGGCCGACAATCTCACGCTCCGCGCGCAGGACAGCAGCTACGGCACATCGGGTCTGGAGTCGCTGCCGTGCCAGTATGACGGCGCCGAACTGCTCATCGGATTCGGAGCGCCCTATCTGCTCGAGATTTTCAACACCCTCTCCACTCCCGACGTGATGATGAAACTTGCCGATCCGAGTCATGCGGCCATCTGTCTGCCGGCTGAGAACGCGCCGGGCACCGAGCTGCTGATGCTGCTGATGCCGATGCATATCGTCGACTGACACTGATCCGGCACACCCATTCCATCATCTCCACTCTACCAGCCACGCTTTGCTTTATGGAACTCAATCTCAACAAACCGATAATATTCTTCGATCTCGAAACCACCGGCACCAATATCACGCAGGACCGTATCGTGGAAGTGTCGATACTCAAGATCATGCCCGACGGCAAGGAGATATCGCGCACCCGACGCATCAATCCCGGGATACCCATCCCGCCCGAGGCCACGGCCGTGCATCATATCACCGACGCCGACGTGGCCGGCGAGCCTACGTTCAAGCAGATAGCCAAGGATCTGGCTTCGATTTTCGCCGGATGCGACATCGCCGGGTTCAACTCCAACCGGTTCGACATACCGATGCTCGACGAGGAGTTTCAGCGTGCAGGCATAAAGTTCGACTTCACGAAGCCGCGGTTTATCGACGTGCAGACGATATTCCACAAGAAGGAGCAGCGCACGCTCGTGGCTGCCTACCGCTTCTACTGCGGCAAGGAGTTGACCGAGGCACATTCGGCCGACGCCGACACACGCGCCACCTATGAGGTGCTTAAGGCGCAACTCGACCACTACGACGATCTGCCCAACGACATATCATATCTTTCGGAATACTCGGCGCAGAACCGCAACGTCGACTTCATGGGGCGTCTGGTCTACGACGACAAACACCGCGAGGTGGTGAATTTCGGCAAGTACAAGGGGCGTCTGGCCGAGGAGGTGCTGCGCACCGATCCGAGCTACTACAACTGGATAATGCAGGGCGATTTCTCGCAGAACACCAAGGATGCCTTCACCGCCGTGAGGCTCCGTATGAAAACCGAAGGCAACTGATGCTGAAAGGCAAGCACATAATACTCGGCATCACCGGCGGTATCGCAGCCTACAAGTCGGTCAGCCTGCTCCGCCTGTTTGTAAAGGCAGGGGCGGAGGTGCAGGTGGTAATCACCCCTGCCGGAAAGGAGTTCATAACTCCTGTCACGCTGTCGGCTCTGAGCGGTCGTCCGGTCATAAGCGAGTTTTTCACAGCCAATACAGGGCAGTGGAACAGCCATGTCGACATAGGCCTCTGGGCCGACGCCATGGTGATAGCGCCCGCCACGGCCTCCACCATAGCCAAGATGGCCTGCGGAGTGGCCGACAATATGCTCGTCACCACCTATCTGTCGGCCAAGGCTCCGGTGTTTGTGGCTCCGGCCATGGATCTCGACATGATGGCCCACCCCACCACGCAGCGCAACATCGGGCTGCTGCGTTCGTATGGCAACCATGTCATCGACTCGCGTGCCGGCGAACTTGCAAGTCATCTTGTGGGCAAAGGCCGCATGGCCGAGCCTGAGGAGATACTTGAGGCTGTCGATGCGTTTTTTGACGCTTCCGCGTCAATGAAGGGGCTGAAAGTGATGATTACAGCCGGACCCACCTACGAGAAGATAGATCCTGTCAGGTTCATAGGCAATTATTCGTCGGGCAAGATGGGCTATGCCATAGCCGACGAGGCCGCGCGCCGTGGCGCCGAAGTCACCGTGGTCAGCGGTCCGGTGAGTGTCGTTCCCTCCGAACCGGGCGTCAGGGTTATAAAGGTAGAGTCGGCCCGCGAGATGATGGAGGCCGCCGAGCATGAGTTTGCCGGTGCCGACGTGGCCGTGATGGCTGCTGCTGTGGCCGATTATGCTCCTGTCGAGCCCGCACTGAGCAAGATCAAGCGCGAGGGGGGAGAGCCTCCGGTCATCCGCCTGGTGAAGAACCCCGACATAGCGGCGGCACTGGGAGAGCGCAAGCGCCCCGGACAGACGCTGGTGGGTTTTGCGCTCGAAACCGACCACGAGATGGACAATGCCGCCGACAAGATGAAGCGCAAGCATCTCGACATGATAGTGCTCAACTCTCTCCGCGACAAGGGAGCCGGATTCGGTACCGACACAAATCTCGTCACCATACTCTCGGCCGACGGCCGCACCACCCGCTACGATCTGAAATCCAAACGCGAGGTGGCCTGCGATATCCTCGATCAAATCTGCGCCATGCGATGAAACGGATGCTGCTGACACTGGTCGCCTTTGCGGCTGCCGTGGCGGTGGCCCTTTGCTCCGAGCTCAACTGCAAGGTGGAGGTCAATGTCAGCCGCACCGAAACGATGCCCTCCGACGTGGCGCGTCAGCTGCAGGAGGCCGTCGCGGAGTATGTCAACACCACCTCGTTCACCGAGCTTCGTATAGCTCCCGGAGAGCGGATCGAGTGCCGGATGTTTTTCGACGTGCAGTCATATGCCGACGACAAGGTGAGCGCCGTCCTGACGGTGCAGTCCACCCGACCGGTCTACGACAGCAGCTACACCACCACGCTGCTCAATGTCAGGGACGCCGAGGTGGAGTTTCCCTATTCGTCCGGACAGCCTCTCGTTTTTGCGCGCGACGCCATCGATTCGGAGCTTACGGCGCTGCTCGATTTCTATGTGTATCTCATTCTGGCTGTCGATGCCGACAGCTTTGCGCCCGAGGGCGGGACTCCTTTCTACGGGGTGGCCTCGCAGATCGTCACTCTGGCCCGGTCGTCGGGCGGCAAGGGGTGGCGCGCCATCGACTCCCCGCGCAACCGCGCCTCGCTGCTCGCGGCGCTGACCGAGCCTCCCACCGCGGCCTTCCGTACTCTTCTCTACGACTACCACCGTCGCGGTCTTGACGTCATGACCGTCAGCCCCGAAAAGGGGCGCGCCACTATAGGGCAGACGCTGCAGCGGCTGCGCGACATGGTCTCGCAGTCGCCCATGACGCCGCTCGCGGCTCTGATGCGCGATGCCAAGCTCGACGAGTTTGTCGGACTCTATTCCAAGGCCTCCGACGACGAGCGCCGCGAGGCGGCGGCGCTGCTGACGGCTCTCTGGCCGTCGGAGTCCGAAGCCATGGAAAAGATAAAGAACCCCAGGAAATAAAACCTGCTACTGTCGGTTAAATCATAATACTTCCCTTATGCTCGAAACACTGCATATATCCAACTATGCGCTGATTGATGCGGTCGACATCCGTTTCTATCCCGGACTCGACATAATCACCGGCGAAACCGGAGCCGGCAAGTCGATAATGCTCGGGGCGCTCTCTCTGCTACTCGGAGGGCGGGCCGACACCAAGGCCGTGCGAAGTGCCGACCGCAAGTCGGTCATCGAGGCGGTATTTGCCATCGAGGCCTATCCCCACCTGCGGCAGGTGTTCGCCGAGGCCGACATCGACTGGGATCCGCAGCGGTGCATACTACGCCGCGAGATAGCCCCCAACGGACGGTCGAGAGCGTTTGTCAACGATTCGCCGGTGCCGCTGTCGCGTCTGCAGGAGATAGCGATAAATCTCATCGACATCCATAGTCAGCACAACAATCAGCTGCTCGCCCAGCCGGGATTTCAGCTGCAGGTCATCGACACTCTGGCCGGAAACGCCGAGCGGCTCCGGGAGTACGGCCGGCGTTTCGACGCGTTCCGTTCGGCCGTGCGTCAGCTCAAGAAGACCAAGGCACGGCTGGAGCGCGTGCGCGACGACGAGCAGTTCACCCGCTATCAGCTCGAACAGCTCGACTCGGCGCGGCTTCAGAGCGGAGAACTGGAGCAGCTCGAAAAGGATCGCGAGGTGCTGGGCAATCTCACGGCGGTGAAGTCGGATCTCTACGACGCTCTTCAGGCGCTCTCCGACGGTGGCAGCAATGCCATATCGCTCGTCGACGAAGCGGCCGGCGCGTGCGACCGCCTCGGAGCGGCACTCGACGAGACCGACGACATACCGGGCCGTCTGGCCACTATCCGCATAGAGCTTGCCGACATCGCCGCGACGCTGTCGGAAACCGACGCCGGGCTGAGCGCCGATCCGCGCGAGCTTGAGGCGGCCGAGGAACGTATCGACACGCTCTACTCGCTGCTGTCGCGCCACAAGGCCGAGACGGTCGACCAGCTGATAGAGCGCCGCGAGGAACTGCGCGCGCGTCTGGAGCAGCTCGACGACTCCGACACCACAGTGGCCGATCTGGAGCGGGAGGCGCGACGCGCGCTTGCTCTGGCCAAAGAGAGTGCGGCCGAGATCACGGCCACGCGCCGCCGGGCGGCTGCGGATTTCGCCGCGATGCTGCGGGAGCGCGCCATGCCGCTCGGCATGAAAAACCTTCAGGTGGAGGTGCGCGTCGATCCGGCCGACATCTCGGCCACCGGCATGGATCGCGTGGAGTTTATGTTTGCTTTCAACAAAAATCAGCCTCTGATGCCTGTGGGCGGAGCGGCTTCGGGTGGCGAGATCTCGCGTCTGATGCTCTGCGTCAAGGCCATCATAGCCGACCGTATGAGTCTGCCGTCGATAATCTTCGACGAGATCGACACCGGGGTGTCGGGAGAGGTGGCCTCGCGCATCGGCGATATGATGGAGAGTATTTCCCGTTCGCTGCAGGTGATAGCCATCACACATCTGCCGCAGGTGGCGGCGCGCGGAGGCCACCACTTCAAGGTTTTCAAGGAGGACGACGACACCTCGACCCACACACGCATAGCCGAGCTCGACTATGACGCCCGCGTGGCCGAACTGGCCATGATGCTCGGAGGCGAGTCGTCGGCCGAGGCGGCCAGAGCCAATGCCGTGGCTCTCCTTGCCGGCAGATAAAACCGGTCTCCCCGACGGGGGTCATAATCGATAACAGAATAATAGGAAAAGTATAACAGGATAACAGCAATGATACAGTCAACCGACTACATATTCGGCCTGCGTGCCGTGATGGAGGCCATCGAGGCCGGACGCGACATAGACCGCGTGTATATAAAGAAGGATCTTGACGGCGATCTGGCCCGTCAGCTCACCGACATGATACGCGCCAACGGCATTGTCAGCCGGCGTGTGCCGGTGGAGCGCATCAACAAGATCACCCGCAAGAACCATCAGGGCGTGGTGGCCATACTGTCGGCTGTGACCTATCACAGTATTGACAATCTCGTGCCGCAGCTCTACGAAGACGGGGTGACCCCTTTTCTGATGGTGCTCGACGGCATCACCGACGTGCGCAACTTCGGCGCCATAGCCCGCACGTGCGAGTGTGCGGCTGTCGATGCGGTGGTCATACCGGCTCACGACAGTGTGAGTGTCACCGCCGACGCTGTCAAGACCTCGGCCGGCGCGCTGTCCTATCTGCCGGTGTGTCGTGTCAACTCCACGCTGTCGGCCGTAAGATACCTCAAGGCGAGCGGCGTCAGGGTCGTGGCTGTCAGCGAGAAGGCTGATATCAACTACACCATGGCCGACTATTCGGGGCCAGTGGCTCTCGTGATGGGAGCCGAGGACCGCGGCATATCGCCCGAAGTACTCCGCGAGTGCGACACCTTCGTGTCGATACCGATGTTTGGTCATATCGGATCACTCAACGTATCGGTGGCAGCCGGAGTGCTCGCCTACGAAGTAGTGCGCCAGCGCCTCAGCAGCAACATGGAGATCATCTGAGAGCATCGGAGCGATCATGGCTGCTATAGCTATCATGGTAATCAGAATAATAGTAGTCATTAGATAGTCAGAGTAATCGTAATTCTCATAATATCATCGGAGTCATCGGAGCGATCTGATGGCTCCGATGATTTTTACCTCTAGCCTTGCTTCGCTCTCTCTCCTCCTCCTCCTCCCTGTGCTGACGCCATGTCGCGGGCTCGTGCCCTCCGGGACTCGCCGCGCTGTGTGTGGTTCTCTCTTGTCCGGGGTCTACGCCTCGGATGGTCACCGATCCGCTGTCGCGCATCGGCGTCCATCCTCCGCTCCGAACCCCGGTTTCCATCTCCCCGCACGCTCCGCGGCTCCCGCCCTCCCCGCCGGATGGGGTGACGTTCTCGGAGCCGCGGAGCGTGCGGGCAGATGGAATCCCCGGTTCGGAGCGACCGGCGCTATCTCCCGACACGCGTCAGCGGAGCGGGAGATGGCGCGTCGCGTAGACCGGGGGCGGAAGAGCCGTCCACACCACTCGGCCGAGCTGCGGAGCATGCGAGATCAGCCGCTGCGCGCCAGCCCGGGCCTCCCACCGCCTCCCCCCCCCGCGCCTATCTCCCTATCGGCTATGGGTGGTCGTAGACCACCGACTTTTGTAAGCCCCGCCATGCCGCCCACAGGGTGGCTTGGTGGGGTTAGGATCAGGCAGCGTACGGATCTTCGTAGATGAGCCGCAGGGACAGATCCCCATCTCCGTCAGCGGCTCATCTTCGATGATGCCGATCACCCCGATCCATCCGATTTCCGATGCTGATAGATCGCCAGTTAATAGAGGTTAATTTTACATCGAAGTTTATCCCGAAAAAGTTAATAAAATCTAATGGGGGGGGGTAATGTAAATAATTGTATAAAAGTTTGTGGGAATGAAAAATAAATGAAAAATTTGCAGCGGACACTCGAATTGTGTTGTCGTTTAGCCAACAGAAATTAACTAAACTAAACCAAATACACTTAAACAAACACAAATTATTATCCAATCTCAAAAAACAAGTGATTATGAAAAAAATGATTTTGCTTGTGTCGATGCTGGCAGGTGTCATGACCTTCTCCGGCTGCGTCGACGACAAAGAATCGGCATCTGTCACAGCAGTTCGCGAAGCCAAGGCCGCACAGCTGTCAGCTTTGGCCGCTCTCAGTAACGCTCAGGCAGCCAATCAGCAGGCTCTCGCCGATACCGAGAACGCTCTGCGTGAGGCCAAGGTGGCTTACGAAACAGCCAAAGCAGCCTATCAGCAGGCTCTCGCCGATAAGGCTAACTCTGAGGCACAGGCTGCCGCAGCAATACAGATGGCCGCCGCTCAGAACGAGATCCAGCGTCTTGCCAACGAACTCGAGGAGATGGCTATCCGGCACAAGATCGCTATGCTCGACCTGCAGACTCAGTACGAGGCTGCCCTCAAGAAAGCCGACGATGACAGCCAGGCGCTTCTCGGTGGTCTCTATATGGCCTATCAGACAGCGGCCACAAACCTGCTCAACGCCCAGCAGGAAATAGCCCAGCAGAAGATTGATCTTGCCAAGCTGCAGGCCGGACTCGTTGACTCTGACGAGGCCAAGCAGATAATGATCAATAAAGAAAATCGCAAGATCGCCAGCGCGGAGCAGACTATCGCCGAATGGAAAGCCAAGCTCGAGGTGTTCGAGGCACAGAAGGCTCCCGAAGAGGCCAAGGCTGAACTGGTGACAGAGAAGGCCGCCCTCTCGCAGCTTGCGCAGGACAAGGCGAAGGCTTTAGAAGCCGCCGACAAGGCTCGCGAAGAAATGAATGATGCCTGGAGCGATATCTATGACCAGAAATATCATGGTCTGGCAATGGATGTGACCGGTGGCAAGTATGGCAATTTCGTTGACGAAGAAGGTAATCCTACCGGAGAGGCTTTTGGCGATTTCATCTATCTGCAAGACTATGAGGAGAACGCGCTCGGCAAGCCGGTAGAGGCAACAGTGAATACCTACTGGTTCAGGACAACCGACGACAAGGGCAACACCACCTACACCGCGGTTATGAACCGTATGATCCAGAAGACCGTGACCAAGACCGAGACTACGGCTCCCGGTGTGGAAAGCACAAATACCTACGAGGCCTACCCCACCTACTACTATCAGCTCAACGCTGAGGGCGTGAAGGCATACGTCGCTGCAATCAAGGCCAATGTGACAAAGAACGAAGGCAAGGCTCTCGAGGCCGCTAATAAGGCTCTGGCTGCTCAGCAGAAGGTTGTCGCCGATCTTGAAAAGGCCGAGATAAAGGATGAGGCTGCCATTGAGGAAGCCAAATCTATGCTGCCGGGCCTGCAGACCGACGTGAACACCGCGAAGGCTGCTCTCGACAAGGCCAACGCACAGGTTGCAGCTATCCAGACTGCATTTGACACCATGGCTGCCGAGGCTGCCAACTGGACCGTCACAATCGAGGCCTACAACGCTGCCAGCGAGGCTTATTGCGACGCTCAGTTCGTTTATGAAAAGGCTGAGGATGCTTACGGTCTCCAGGATGCTAAGGTTTATGCTCTTGATGCTGTCGTACGCGGTAATGTGATCGTGGACGGCATTAACATGACGTTTGACCAGGCTATAGAACATGCCGAGCGGGAGATCGCAAATGCTATCAATACGATCTCCGATGCCAAGCAGGGGATTGCGAATATCGAAATCGCTGAGGCCGATCAGTTAAAAGCTCTGGCTATCGAGAGGCTCGAAGCTGAGATAGCTATCGCAGAGGCTGAGATCCCCGCTCTCGAAAAGATCGTTGCCGACACCAAGGCCGCTCTCGATGCTGCAACTGCGGCTCAGGCTGAGTAATTGTCACTATCAAAACGGCTAAACAATGAAGATTAGACGACTATTGATGTCGGCCCTTCTTCCCATGACCTGCCTGTGCGCGGCCGCACAGCAGGGTGAAGACAACACCCCCGCAAAGGGCGACTTCACCGTGGCGGCCACACTCGGCTACAACAGCTACACCGAGGCTACGGCTCTGCCCGGAAACCTCACCGACTACGAGGCGGCGGCATTCGCTACCGACTGGAGCAAAAAGAAGCTCACAGTGGGATTCGAAGCAGGCTATTTCGTGAGCGATAAGTGGAAGCTGAGTCTTGGAGGAGGCATCAATTTCACTCACAATCCCGGCTATGCCGACAAGCCGGGCACCATGACTCCCGGCATGTCCGGCGAGGATATGGTGGGCGAGATACCCAGCTATCGCGCAGTCGCAAGCCAGTATTCCTGCACCTACAATGTGGCAGCGGGTCTTGACCGCTATTTCAGCAGTTCGGTGAAAAACCTGATGTGGTATGGCGGAGTCCGCGTAGGCATGGCCTACAGCCTCAACGAGCAGAAATACGACGAGTGGACGGCGATGGGCAAGAGCGTAGGAGAGTCGTGGAGCCTCCGCGGCGCGCTCACCATCGGAGCGGACTACTACGTGATGAAGGGTATGTATGTTGGAGCATCGGTCGATCCGTTTGCTTACACTTACAACATGACTTCCTTCCGTCCTCAGGAAGGACTGGCACGTCTGAGCGCCGATAGCAGCAACTTCGCTATCCTGGCGGCTCCGACCGTAAAAATCGGCTTTAGGTTTTAAGGCACAGATATTACACTGATCGGTAGGCGGCGACGGAGTGATCCGGCGCCGTCTTTTTTTCTTCCCGCCTCCTCCGTCCCCCTCTCTCTTTCCTCCCCTGCCGGATGGGCTTCCGCCCTCTGTCGCCGCCGTCCCCCCCCACACTCTCTCTCCTCCCCTGCCGGATGGGGTGACGTCCTCGGAGCCGCGGAGCGTGCGGGCAGATGGAATCCCCGGTTCGGAGCGGTACGCCGCCACCGCGACGCGTTAGCGGGGCGGGGGAGCGGGGCGGGGGAGCGGAGCGCGTAGACCGGGGGAAAGAGAGCCGTCCACTCCACTCGGCCGAGCTGCGGAGCCTGCGAGATCAGCCGCCCGCGTCAGCACGGGCCACCTGTCTCAGGTATCTTCGTGGATGAGCCGCAGCGCCGGTGGCGGAGGCTGACACGGAGATGACACTATGTCAGATGTGTGTCAGTAGCGCGGTTTGTGGTAATATGCTTGCTGATAAAACTTTATGTATGAGTCAACTTTTTTGGCACGTGATTTGTTTGTATTAGTGATCGCCGGCGGCCCGCAATGTCAGCGGGTGTCGGTCAGAAACAGAAAATATTAATAAAAATACAAAATAAAATCTTTTAATTATGGGAAAGATTATAGGCATTGACCTCGGCACCACCAACTCGTGTGTGGCCGTTCTCGAAGGCAAGGATCCTGTGGTGATCCCCAACAGCGAGGGACGCAATACGACTCCTTCGGTAGTAGCGTTTGTTGATGGCGGAGAGCGCAAGGTGGGCGATCCGGCCAAGCGTCAGGCCATCACCAACCCCAAGCGCACGATCTATTCGATCAAGCGTTTCATGGGCGAGAACTGCCAGCAGGTGGCAGGCGAGATAGAGCGCGTGCCCTATAAGGTGGTGTGCGGCTCCAACGACACTCCGCGTGTCGACATCGACGGCCGCGAGTACACTCCGCAGGAGATCTCGGCCATGATACTTCAGAAGATGAAGAAGACTGCCGAGGACTACCTCGGACAGTCTGTGACGGAGGCTGTCATCACTGTGCCGGCCTACTTCAACGACTCGCAGCGTCAGGCCACCAAGGAGGCCGGCGAGATTGCCGGACTGACCGTGAAGCGTATCGTCAACGAGCCTACCGCAGCCGCTCTGGCCTACGGACTCGACAAGACCAACAAGGATCAGAAGATAGCCGTGTTTGACCTCGGCGGCGGCACGTTTGATATCTCGATCCTCGAGCTTGGCGACGGCGTGTTTGAGGTGAAGTCGACCAACGGCGACACCCATCTCGGCGGCGACGACTTCGACCATGTGATCATCGACTGGCTCGCCGACGAGTTCCAGAAGGACGAGGGCGTGGATCTTCGTCAGGACCCGATGGCTCTCCAGCGCCTCAAGGAGGCCGCCGAGAAGGCCAAGATAGAGCTTTCGAGCGCCACTTCGACAGAAATCAACCTGCCGTATATCATGCCTGTCAACGGCATACCCAAGCATCTGGTGAAGACGCTGACACGCGCCAAGTTCGAGCAGCTCGCCGACAAGCTCATCCAGGCCACCATCAAGCCTTGCGAGCAGGCTCTCAAGGATGCCGGCATGACCCCGAAGGATATCGACGAGGTGATACTCGTGGGCGGTTCGACCCGTATCCCGGCCATACAGCAGGTGGTTGAGAAGTTCTTCGGCAAGGCTCCCTCGAAGGGTGTCAACCCCGACGAGGTAGTGGCTGTGGGCGCTGCCATCCAGGGTGGTGTGCTCAGCGGCGATGTGAAGGACGTGCTGCTCCTCGACGTAGTGCCCCTGTCGGTAGGTATCGAGACTCTCGGCGGCGTGATGACAAAGCTTATCGAAGCCAACACCACCATTCCTACCCGCAAGAGCGAGACATTCTCTACGGCCGCCGACAATCAGCCTTCGGTTGAGATCCACGTGCTGCAGGGCGAACGACCCATGGCCAAGGACGACAAGACTCTGGGCAAATTCCATCTCGACGGCATCGCTCCCGCTCCGCGCGGCATACCGCAGATCGAGGTCACTTTCGAGATCGACGCCAACGGCATTCTCAATGTTTCGGCCAAGGATAAAGCCACCGGCAAGGAACAGAGCATCCGCATCGAGGCATCGAGCGGCCTGACCGACGCAGAGATACAGCGCATGAAGGACGAGGCTGCGGCCAATGCGGCAGCCGACGCCAAGGAGAAGGAGCGCGCCGACAAGATCAATCAGGCCGACTCGCTGATATTCCAGACCGAGAAGCAGCTCAGCGAGCTGGGCGACAAGATCCCCGCCGACGTGAAGGCTCCGATCGAAACCGCTCTGACACGCCTCAAGGAGGCTCACAAGGCTCAGGATATCGACGGCATCGACTCCGCCATCAAGGAGGTGGAGGCAGCCTTCGGCGCAGCCCAGCAGGCTATCCACAACGCACAGGCACAGGCTCAGCAGCAGGCCGGTCAGCAGCCCGGCTCGCAGCAGGGGCCGCAGCCGGGAAGCGGCGACGGAGTGACCGACGTCGACTTCGAGGAAGTGAAATAAGGCCTGCGGCCCGACACTGATATAGCGATGGGGCGTGGCCGATGACAGGCGACGCCCCATCCGTTTTGAAAATAACGTATTACTTAATCAAAAAAACAGAGATATTATGGATGAACGCAACACTGTGATAGAGGCGATCCGCAATGCCGGAGAGCCTGTCAACGCCTCGAAGGTGGCTGAGGTCACCGGGCTTGACAAGAAGGTGGTCGACAAGGTATTCGCCCAGCTCAAAAAGGATGGCACGATAGTGTCGCCGGTCCGCTGCAAGTACACCCTTGCCTGAGCCGACAACCCTTGCCGAATTATGGCTTAAATCAAAGTCGCCGTGTCAGAATGCCCGATTCTGACGCGGCGACTTGTTTGCGCTGAAAACTGTCGCGGCGATATGGCATGCTAAGTGTCGAGTATACGGCGGATCTCTTTGTCGAAATCAGAATCGATCTGTTGGGTAGGATTGAAAAGGTCGTATTCTGCTTCCGCTTTTGCCTTGGCCTGTGAGGCGGATATGCAGCCGCGATTTGGTAATGTCTTATAATCGTTGAATGTCAAGAATTTATTGACACTTTCGGCAAATTGTTCCATGGTGAATATGTTTCCGCGTTCGATCTGTCCCTCAATATAATCGAAATAGGATGTGACAGTCCGTTCGAGAGAGCGGATCTCTTTGTCGGTCAGATAGTTTTTAGCAATAGTTACATCAGATTTGAGTATGCGGCCGTCAGGAGCGTTTTTCCATGAAGTAAGCCCCATATTGGGTTTCGTATGGTCAGCGCCGGAGTGTATTATCTCGGCGGCAGTATGTCCGGTTATGGCATAATGAAACCGGTTCTGTACCATGGCATAAAAATCTTTTGTTGCCGGTGCCATACGGTCGTAATCGATGCTGCACTCGGCATATATGTCGGTGATCTGTTGCCAGATGCGTCTCTCGCTGGCGCGAATGGAGCGTACGCGTTCAATTAGTTCGCGGAAATAGTCGCGCCCGAATGTCGCATTTCCCTGTTTGAGACGTTCGTCGTCAAGTACGAATCCTTTACGGATATATTCGTTGAGTATGCGTGTGGCCCATTGACGGAACATGGTGGCGCGGCGGCTGTTTACGCGGTATCCGACACTGATTATGGCATCAAGGGAATAAAAGGCCGTATTATACTTTTTTCCATCGGTCGCAGTATGTGCAAATTTTGCACATACTGATTCTTCATAGAGTTCTCCTGTCTCAAATATATTTTTGAGATGCTTGGTTATGACGGTGCGGTCAACTCCAAACAGTTGAGAGATGGCTTTCTGTGTAAGCCATAGTGTCTCATTCTCCACATAAGCCTGCACTGTCCCTGAATTGTCGGGGAGATTGTATAAGATAAATTGAATTTCCTTTGCCATGGTTGTCAGCTGTCGGTGTAGTGAGTCGCTTTCGTTTTATGCAAATATAGCGAATTATTCCGAGAATGACAAGATGTCTGTCGAATCATGCCTCATGGTATTGGTGTGGCGGCGTGTGATTCGAGGTCGAGGAGGCGGCGTTTGGCTGCGATGCCGCCGGCGTAGCCTGTCAGCGAGCCGTCGGCGCCGGTCACCCGGTGGCAGGGGACGATGATTGATATGGCGTTGGCTCCGCAGGCCGATGCCACTGCTCTTACGGCTGTGTGGTGTCCGACGGATGCCGCCAGCTGCGAGTAGCTGATGGTGGATGCGTAGGGGATTGCTGTCAGTCGCCGCCATACGGCTTGCTGCAGTGGCGTGCCGTCGATGGCCAGAGGCAGGTCGAATTTGCGTAGCCGTCGGTCGAAATACAGGTCGAGCTGTCGGCGCGCTTCGTCGATCAGTGGCGAGTCGGCTGCTCCGGGGGTGGACAGCGGGCCGTAGAGGCGTCGGAGGCGGCGTTCCACCACAGGCCGCGGACTGCCGCCTGCTGCCCAGTCGCACAGGCATATCCGATGGCCGACGGCGCCTATGAGAAGATCTCCGCAGGGGGTGTGGTGTGTGGCGGTGAGGATGGTGGTGTTCATGACGGTAGGTGGTGTAAGTAACACGCTCTTATGGCATACAACAAGGTCCTGTGTCAACGCATAATGTCATGACACAGGACCGTCGTATCGGTTTGTGATCCTTCGTGCAGGGCGCTGCAGGCACCGCTGCTCTCTTTCGCGGGATTTATTTCTTCTTGCGGTTGCCGTAGCGGTTCATGAACTTGTCGACGCGGCCGGCGGTGTCGACGAGTTTCTGCTTGCCGGTGAAGAAGGGGTGTGAGGCGCTTGTGATTTCAAGCTTCACGAGGGGGTAGGTCTTGCCGTCCACCTCGATTGTCTCCTTGGCGGCGATAGTAGAACGTGTGATGAAGATCTCTTCGTTCGACATATCTTTGAACACAACTTCGCGATAGTTGGAAGGATGGATGTCTTTTTTCATTTTGTTATGCTGTTAATCGATTAATCCGTTAGAAAATCGCGCTGGTAAGGCGCAATGTTTGTAATGGCGGTGCAAAGTTAGAAATTTTTTCACAATCCGCCAACGGTTTTGTCGGCTTTGCGGCTTGATTGCAATAAATTAGTGGACAAACCGGTGGCGATGGCCGAAAAAACTGCCGGATTTGTGCCGGATCAGAGCATGGCGAGGGCTTTCTTGATGGCCTGTTCCACCTTGATCTGAGGCTCGGCGTCGAAGAGTTTGCGGAGCGCCTTGGCTGCGGCCGGACGCGGAAATCCGAGCATCACGAGAGCGGCGAGAGCCTCCTCGAATGCCTCGCTTGCGGCGGGAGCCATGGCGGCTGCGGGTATGTCGCCCGAGGGTTTGATCTTGTCGCGAAGATCCACCACTATGCGCTGTGCTGTCTTGGCTCCGATCCCTTTGACGGCTTTGAGCCGCGCGTGGTCGCCTGCGATGATGACCGACGCCAGTTCGGGGGCGGGGATCGACGAGAGTATCATCCGCGCGGTATTGGCGCCGACGCCGCTGACTCCAATGAGCTCGCGGAACAGTTCGCGCTCCTGCGGACTGATGAATCCGTAGAGCTGATAAGCGTCTTCGCGGATTGCTTCGTGAACGAGCAGCCTGGCTTCCTTCTTGTCCTGCAGTTCGGTGTAGGCTGTCAGTGTGATGGCAAGAAGATAGCCCACGCCGTGGCAGTCGACCACGGCGTAGGCGGGTGTGAGTTCGGCCAGAGGGCCATGTATGTATTCTATCATCAGTCGGCGAGATCTACAGCGTAATACATCTTTTTGCCTGTGGGATAGACGCCGGAGATGAACATAACCTTGTCGTAGGTGTCGTCGCTCTTCATGATGGCGTCGTAGATCTTCTCGACATCCTCGGGCGAGCTGACGCGGCCGTTGTTGATGTCGGAGATGATGAAGCCTTCACGGATGCCGGCACGCTTGAAGCGTCCGTCGCCAGTCACCTCGCTCACCTGCACTCCGCTGCGCAGACGCAAGGCGCGGAGCTTGTCGTCGGCCACTTTGGCGAATTTGGCGCCGAGTGCCTCCACTGTAGGCGCTTTGACGATGCGTGTGGATCCCTGGTTGTTGAGAAGAGTCACGTCGAAGTTTCTGGTGCTGCCGTCGCGCACGATGGTCAGCGAGGCTTTGTCGCCCGGGCTGAGACGGCTGAGCTGCTCCATGAACTGGGCTTTGTTGTGGATGGCCGTGCCGTTGATGGCCACGATCACGTCGTTGGGTCTCACTCCGGCGGTCATGGCGGCTCCGCCCTCGCTGACCTCCTCCACGACAATGCCGTCGTTGATGTTCTTGAATCCCTTCTCCTTGATGATCTCGGGGGTGAGTTCACGGAAGGTGATGCCAAGCACCGCGCGCTGCACCGTGCCGTATTTCTTGAGGTCGGTCATCACCTTGACCACTATCGAGGTGGGTATGGCGAACGAATAGCCGGCATAGTTGCCCGTCTGCGAGTATATGGCGGTGTTTATGCCGATGAGTTCGCCTTTGAGATTGACGAGCGCTCCACCCGAGTTGCCGGGATTGACGGCGGCATCGGTCTGTATGTATGATTCGATGGTCATCCGTCCCTGGCGGCTGTCGGAGATCGAGCGGGCTTTGGCGCTGACTATGCCGGCGGTGACGGTGGAGGTGAATCCGAACGGATTGCCCACGGCGAGCACCCATTCGCCCACGAGGAGATTGTCGGAGCTTCCCATCGGTATGACGTGGAGGCTGTCGGCCTCGATCTTTATAAGGGCGAGGTCGGTGGTGGGGTCGGTGCCTATGACGGTGGCGTCGTAGGTGCGGTTGTCGTTGAGTGTCACCTCAAGGCGTTCGGCGCCCTCGATGACATGGTTGTTAGTGACGATATGTCCGTCGGCGCTGATGATCACTCCCGATCCGAGTCCCATCGGCTGCTCCTTGGGCTGCTGTTCCTGCTGCTGGGGCTGTTGCTGCTGGCGGCGCGGGGTGCCGAAGAAAAATTCAAAGAACGGATCGTCAAACGGGGTGCTCTGACGGGTGGAGCGCTGGCGCAGTGTCACGTAGCTCTTGATGCTGACCACTCCGTTGATGGTCGATTCGGCTGCGGCGGTGAAGTCGGTTTCGAGCGCGGCACTCTGCGCTACGGTCAGGAACCGGCCGTTGGCGTCGGTGCGGCCGTTGTCGGAGAGGTCGGTGTCGGCCTGACGTGACAGGCCTGAGTCTGAAGCCTTGAAGGCTCCCACGGTGATGACCGAGCTTGCGACGGCTACGCCGCAGGCAGTCAGGAGAGTCTTGGTGAAGTTGTTCATATTCCTGTGTTGGTTTATTGTCTGTGATGGTTTATTGTCTGTGACGGCAAAAATAGTGCTAAATTTAATGTAGGATGTGCGCCTTTGTCGTTTTTTAATGCGATTTAATATATGGGGCTTCTGATTTTATGAATTTTATTCTATTGATGTGAAAAAGTCTGACAGAAATGCACTAATTTTGCTGACATGACGACCAACCGATTCTTATTTCTTGCTATGCCTGTCAGGCTGACGCTGTGTCTGTTCGTGTCGGCGCTTATGGTGGCCGGTCTGAGCGGATGCGGCTCTTCGCGCCATGTGTCGGCCAAGCGTGCGGCAAGCGTGAGCGCCGCCGTGTCAGGCAAAGGCTCAGGCGCCTCAGGCGCTTCGCAGCGCATCGACGTGTCAGGGTCGCTTCCCGCCGAAACCCGCCGCCTGCTTGAAGAGGCGCGCCGCTGGATGGGTACCTCCTACCGCTACGGCGGAAGCACCCGCAGCGGAGTGGACTGCTCCGGACTGACTTCGCAGATATTTGTCAACGCTCTGCAGATAAAACTGCCGCGAAGCTCGGCGCAGCAGAGCGAGTATTGCCGGCGTATCGACCGCTCGGAGCTTATGGAGGGCGATCTGGTGTTTTTCCGCACCGGATCCAAAGGTGTCAGCCATGTGGGCATGTATGTGGGCGACGGACGTATCATACATTCGTCGACGAGCCGCGGAGTGATAGTGAGCTCGCTCGACGAGTCATACTACCGCCGCACCTACCACTCTTCGGGCCGAGTGGAGCGCTACTATGCGATGATCAGCGGCAAGACCGGCAAAAACAAGGGCAAGACCGACAAAAACAAGGGCAAGACCGACAAGCGCAAGGATAAACCCGCCGGTGCGCCCGATCTGAAGCAGCGCATGGAGGAGTCGCCGGTGAGCGTGCCGGCCGAGGATCTCGACCGACTGCTTGCAGGGGTGTCGCGCAAGGTGAGCGAGAAAGTGAGCGAGAAAGTGAGCGAAAAGGTCGCTGCCGATCCTAAAGCGTCAAAGGCGGTATCGGTGGCGGCCGACCTGACCGCTGTCGCATCGGCGGCTGCCGACAAGGAGAAGGCTGCCGACCGGGTGCGCAAGGCTCTCGAGAAGAAGCGCCGCGATCTTGAAGATATCATCGACCAGAAAGTCGATTCTGTAATATCGGATTATTTTGACTGAATCATAATGCCTGTATATGCCGATCCGACACTGCCGGCCGTGAGCGATCTCGCCGCTGAGGGAGTGGAGATATTACCTTTGTCGGACGCTCCGGCCGACGCTCTGCGGGTGGGTCTGCTCAATCTCATGCCGCTCAAGGAGATGGCCGAGACCGACATGCTGAGGGTGCTGTCGTCGACGCAGCTGCCGGTGGTGCTGACGCTCGTGTCGCTGCGCACCCACGTGCCGCGCCACACCTCGCCGGAGTACATGGCCGCCCATTATGAGCCGTGGCGCGATGATATGACCCGCGGATTCGACGGGTTTATCGTCAACGGTGCGCCGCTCGAGAGAGTGGCTTTCGCCGACGTCAGCTACTGGCCTGAGATATGCGGCATATTCGATTCCCTGCGGAGCGCGTCTGTTCCGTCGCTGTTTATATGCTGGGCGGCATTCGCGGCGATGTACCATCATTACGGCATCGACAAGAGATTGCTCGACCGCAAGATTTCGGGAGTCTATCCCCATGGCGTGATAGGCTCCGGCAACCGCCTGACCGAAGGGTTTGACGATGAATTCTATGTGCCCAACAGTCGTTTCATCACGTGGCTTCGTTCTGATCTGGATCCGGCGGTGGAAAGAGGGGTGAGGATCATCTCGGAGAATCCCGACTCCGGCGTCTACATGGCGTCGGCCTTCGATGACCGGGAAATATACATCACCGGCCATTCGGAATATGCTCCGATGACGCTCGACTTCGAATACCGGCGCGATACGGAGCGCGGCATGAATCCCTCTGTTCCGGTCAATTATTATCGCGACGACAGCCCGGAGGCCGGGCCTGTGGTGCGCTGGCGGGCGCACTCACGCCTTCTGTTCGCCAACTGGATCGGGCGCGTCGTGGCTCCCGGCAGGGCTCGGCGCTGAACCGGCGGCCATGCCCTCAAGTTCGCGCCACACACGTTCGTCGGGTGTCGGAGCCTCTATGACAAGCGGCTGTCGCGACACCGGGTGCGTCAGTTCCACCCGTCGGGCCAGCAGCGAAATGCTCCCGTCGGGATTGCTGCGCCTGTCGCCATATTTCAGATCGCCTCTGACGGGGCATCCTATTGACGACAGCATCACACGGATCTGGTGTTTGCGTCCGGTTTCAAGATTGATCTCAAGCAGGCTCGCATGGTCGCCCTGCGCTATCTGCCGGTAGGACAGCGCCGAATGCTTGGCTCCCTCCTTGGGAACGGACGACAGATACGACTTGTTGTTGCGTTCCACACTCGTGATATATCCTTCGAGCCGTGCCTCAGGCTGCGCCGGACGGCAGCGGGTGAGCGCCCAGTAGGTCTTGCGGATCTCGCCGCGGCGCAGCATCTCATTGAGGCGTGTCAGGGCTTTTGAAGTCTTGGCGAACAGTACCACGCCCCCTACCGGACGGTCGAGCCGGTGAACCACCCCGCAGAACACGTTGCCCGGCTTGGCATATTTCTCCTTTATGTATCGCCGCACGGTTTCGACCAGAGGCTCGTCGCCTGTCTTGTCGCCCTGCACTATCTCGCCCGGACGCTTGTTGACCGCTATGATATGATTGTCTTCGTAGATTACTTCCATACTTCCGCAAAGTTAGCAATTTCCTGCGATTTGCCGAAGTGGCGTTTCCTCGCGACGCGTCATCGGCCCGCTGAAAAACGATCCGGGAGGCCGTGCCGTGGTGCGATCTCATATCGCGGCGGCGCGGTCTCCCGGCAGTATGGCTGATGGCGGTGTCAGTAGCTGACAGCGGGCGCGAGCTCCTTGGCCTGCGCTATCATCTTTTCAAGTTCGTGGAGAGTGGGGATGCGGCCGCACAGATTGCGCTCGGCGTTGATCTCCTCCAGGCGTTTGTGAAGGTTTTCGGGCACGCGGTGGCGGAATTCCTTGACCGTGTCGACTCCCGAGGCTTCAAGCAACTCGGCGAATTGTCCGGCCACGCCCTTGATGCGGAACAGGTCGGCATGGTTTACCCACTTTAGTATCAGTTTGTTGTTGATGCCTGTCGCTTCCGACAGCCTGAGCCTTCCTTCCGGCGTCTTTCCGGCTTCGAGCAGCTGTTCGGTAGTGTCGATGCCTGCGGCTCCGAGTTTTGCCTCGTACAGTTCGCCGATACCCTCGATTTCAATAATTCTGTATGCCATGATGTTGAGGATTTGATTGTGAAATTACAACGTTTGGCGGCTTGGGGCGGTTCAGTGTGCCGGTGGTGTTATCTTATAGGTTGCAGCTCATATATGACCTCTGCGTCGCGATACTGGTTGATCCTGCCGTCTTTCAGAAGATACAGTATCGCGTAGCACAGCTGCAGTTCGGTGAAGTCACAGAGCCGGAGCAGTTCGCGATAGGTATATCTGCATCCTATGCGCATTTTTTCGAGGAGGAGTCTGCTGTTGGTTATTATCGAATCCATAGATGTTGTTGATGTCCGCCCAATATAACCCTGTCGAAGAGGGAAATGTTCGGTGGCTGCCTGTTTTTTTTACGCAAGCAGAGGCGTCATGATGGATTTTTCGATTTTTTAAGGACTTGCATGGGATACGACCGTGAAGTAATGCCTATCTTTGTAGATAATACCGTTTTACTGCGGATCAATACCGACGGACTGATTGAACCAATATTATTTATCACTAAATACCAGATGAAAAAAATCAAGTATCTGGCTGTGGCGGCTATTTGCGCCGTCATGGCTGCATGCGGGGGCAGAAGCGAGCAGACTGCCTCCTACAGTGTGATTCCTTTGCCGCAGGAGGTAAAGGAGGGAAGCGGCGAAGGATTCCATCTCACCGCTTCGACCCGGATAGCCTATCCGGCCGGCAACGAGGCTCTGAAGAATGACGCTGAGCTTCTTGCAGGATATCTCAGGCAGATGACCGGCCATGATCTGAAGGTCACAGATTCTGCACCCGCTTCCGACGTGATCTTGCTCCGCGACGATCTCGGCGGCGCCAACCCCGAAGGCTATGTGCTCACCGTAGGCGACGCTTCCATAGAGATCAACGGATCTTCGGCCGCAGGCACATTCTACGGCATACAGACTCTCCGCAAGTCCATACCGCAGGCCGCACAGAGCAATGTGCTCTTCCCGCCGGTGACCATCACCGACGAGCCGCGTTTCGCCTATCGCGGAGCGCACTTCGACGTGTCGCGCCATTTCTTCCCCGCCGACTCCGTCAAGAGCTTCATCGATATGCTCGCCCTCCACAACATCAATATTCTCCACTGGCATCTCACCGACGACCAGGGATGGCGTCTGGAGATCAAGAGCCGTCCCGGACTGACCGAGCTTGGTTCGAAGCGCGGAGGCACTGTCATCGGCCACAATTCTGGCCAGTATGATTCGATACCCGTGGAGGGTTTCTATACACAGGACGAGGCCCGCGACATCATCAAGTATGCCGCCGACCGCCATATCACCGTCATCCCCGAAATAGATCTTCCCGGCCACATGCTCGGAGCGCTCAAGGCTTATCCCTATCTGGGATGCACCGGCGGCCCGTATGAGGTGTGGCAGCAGTGGGGTGTGAGCGACGACGTGCTCTGCGCCGGCAACGACTCAACCTATAAGTTTATCGACGACGTGCTTGCCGAAGTGGTCGACATATTCCCGTCGGAATACATCCATGTAGGCGGCGACGAATGCCCCAAGACCCGTTGGGCCGCATGTCCCAAATGCCAGGCCAAGATCCGCGAGCTCGGACTCAAGGCCGACAGCCACGGTACCAAGGAGGAGAAACTCCAGAGCCATGTGATACACCATGCCAGCGATTTCCTCGCCTCTAAGGGACGCAAGATGATTGGCTGGGACGAGATACTCGAAGGTGGTCTGGCCCCCGGTGCCGTAGTCATGTCGTGGCGCGGTGAGGAGGGTGGCAAGGAAGCCGCTCGTCGTGGACACGATGTCATCATGACCCCCAACTCCTATCTCTATTTCGACTATTATCAGACTCTCGACCGCGAGAACGAGCCTATAGCAATAGGCGGCTATCTCCCCGTGGAGCGCGTCTACAGCTATGAGCCGCTTCCGGCCGACCTCACTCCCGAAGAGGCAGCCCATATCAAGGGCGTGCAGGCCAACCTGTGGACCGAGTATATCCCCACCTTCGCGCAGGCACAGTACATGGAACTGCCGCGTATGGCTGCTCTGGCCGAAGTGCAGTGGAGCAAAGCCCCCAAGGACTACAAGGCTTTTGCAGGACGTATGCCGCAGATGATCGCCCACTATGACGCCAACGGCTACAACTATGCACGCCACATGTTCAATGTGGCCGGAACGCTCACACCCGACAGCGTAAGCCACGCCATCATGCTTGAGCTTTCGACTGTCGACAACGCTCCGATCTACTACACTCTCGACGGCTCCGAGCCAACCGAGGCATCGATGCTCTATGAGCAGCCCGTGAAGCTCGACAAGACATCCACCGTCAAGGCTGTCACCATCCGCAAGAGCGGCCGCAGCAATGTGTATGTCGACAGTGTATCGTTCAATCTCGCCACAACCCACCCCGTGAAGCTCGTCAATGAGCTTCATCCCCGCTACAAGGCCAAGGGAGGCGTGACACTCACCGACGGCAAGTTCGGCACCAGCGGTTACGGCAATGGCGACTGGGTAGGCATTGTCGGCAAGGATCTCGTTGCCGAAGTGAACCTCGAGGATGATCAGACGGTGAAGGACGTGACCGTGCGCACATGCGTCGCTACAGGCGACTGGGTGTTCGATGCACGCCGCATGACAGTAGAGGTCAGCGCCGACGGAAAGACCTTCACGAAGGTGGCTTCCGAGGGTTATCCCCGCATGGATAAGGGTGCCAACGCCATCGTAACGCACTCGCTTGCGTTCGACCCGGTTAAAGCCCGCTATGTGAGGGTGAGCCTGCAGCCTGAGAACTCCATGCCCGACTGGCATCCCGGCAAAGGCAAGCCGGCCTTCATCTTCGTCGATGAGATAGAGATCAACTGACCCTCTCCGGCGCGTCCGGAATATGGTTTATAAACATCAAGGTGTGCCTCTGTATCAAGCGGAGGCACACCTTTTTTCGTATAATGGAGATATGTTTCAGAGTGTGGGAACTGCTGTGGCTCTCTGTTTCGCCACGCCGGCCTGTGTTGTAATCCGTGGTCGGATTATTGCCCGGAGGAGGGGAGTGCCGATTCGATGGTCGACTTGCAGCGTGCCATGAGCTCAGGCAGGTTGTAGTGCGAGCCGTCGGCGGGCGGGTTTATGGCCGGATGTATGGTCAGTGTGATTGTTCCGGGCATAGGGAAGCGCTTGAAGCGGGGCAACACGTCGAATGCGCCGTCGATCGTCAGCGGCACCACCGGAAGATGAAATTCCTCGGCAAGCATGAAGGCGCCGCGCTTGAAGGCTCTGACCTTGCCGTCCCATGTGCGTGCCCCCTCGGGAAACACCACTACCGACAGCCCCGATCCGAGCAGCCTCTCGGCACGCTCCATAGTGTGGCGCAGAGCCGACGGAGTGGAACGGTCCACGTAGATCTGTTGTATCCGTTCGCAGGCATACCCCACCAGAGGTATGCGACGAAGCTCTTTCTTCATCATCCAGCGGAACTGGTGTCCGAGCCAGCCGTAAATGGTGAAGATGTCGTAGGCTCCCTGATGGTTGGCCACAAATATGTAGCTCTGCCGCGGATCGATATTGTCGCGTCCGACTGCCCGCACTCTCACGAAGGCGAGCCAGCACATGATCCGGCTCCAGATCCGTTCAGGATAGTATCCGGCCCAGCGTCCGGCTCCGAGCGAGGCTCCGGCTATGGCTGTGAGGGCGGTGATCACGGTGGCTGCCAGCATCAGCGGCAGCATGACGCATATCTGGTATACGCGGTAGAGGAAGAGCATTGTTGTGGTTTTATCGGGTAGTGGATTGTTTGATGTCGTCAGGAATCGGATCAGGACTGCTCGGTGGCTGCAAATTCCATCAGGTAGGCTTTGATGAATCCGTCGATGTCGCCGTCCATCACTCCGCCCACGTCCGACGTCTGGTGGCCTGTGCGGTGATCCTTCACGCGACGGTCGTCAAACACGTAGCTGCGTATCTGCGAACCCCACTCGATCTTCATCTTGCCGGCCTCGATCTTGGCCTGCTCCTGCATACGGTGCTGCAGTTCCTTGTCGTAGAGTATGGAGCGCAGCTGACGCATGGCGTTCTCCTTGTTCTTGGGCTGGTCGCGGGTTTCGGTGTTCTCGATGAGTATCTCCTCTTTCTCGCCGGTGTAGGGGTCGGTGAACTGGTAGCGCAGACGCACGCCCGATTCCACCTTGTTGACGTTCTGTCCGCCAGCGCCGCCGCTTCGGAAGGTGTCCCACGAGAGCAGAGCCGGATCCACACGCACTTCGATCGTGTCGTCGACCAGCGGGGTGACAAACACCGATGCAAACGATGTCATGCGCTTGCCCTGGGCGTTGTAGGGCGATACGCGCACCAGACGGTGCACGCCGTTCTCGCTCTTGAGATAGCCGTAGGCGAAGTCGCCCTCTACGTTGATGGTGCACGACTTGATGCCGGCCTCGTCACCTTCGAGCAGGTTGGCCATGGAGGTCTTGTAGCCGTGAGCCTCGCACCAGCGCAGATACATGCGCATTAGCATCTGTGCCCAGTCCTGGCTCTCGGTACCTCCGGCGCCGGAGTTGATTTTCAGCACCACTCCGAGCTTGTCCTCTTCGCGGCGGAGCATATTGCGGAGTTCCAGGCGCTCTATCTTGTCGATGGTCGATGCGTAGAGTGCGTCGAGTTCCGATTCGTCCATTTCGCCCTCTTTTACAAATTCGAAGGCAATGGTCAGCTCTTCGACAGCATCGGCCACTTCGGCATATCCCTCGATCCATGCCTGCAGATCCTTGATTTTCTTCATCTGAGCCTGGGCTTCCTTGGGGTGTTCCCAGAAGTCGGGCACGTGGGTGCGCAGTTCCTCCTCTTCTACCTCTATTTTCTTGGAGTCTATGTCGAGATATCGGTGGAGCGCTTCTGTGCGCTCGGCGGTTTCCTTAAGTTGTTCCTGTGTAATCATGAATGCAAAAATAATGAAAATCGGCCGAAGCGTCAAACATACATGCGTTCAATTTCTTCGGCATAGCGTTCGGCGACGGCGCGGCGCTTGACTTTCAGAGTGTTGGTCAGTTCGCCGCTCTCCATGGTGAACGGCTGTGGCAGCAGGGTGAAGCGCTTGATGTGTTCGTGGGGCGCCATGTCGTCGAGCAGCCGCGCGAGCCGCTCTTCATAGAAGCTGTAGATACGCGGATCGGCCACGAGCGCCACGTTGTCGTCAGCGGCTATTCCGTGAGCTTCGGCATAACGTCGCAGCTCGCCGAATGCGGGAACTATCAGCGCGCTGACAAACTTGCGCCGGTCGCCGATTACGGCTGCCTGGTCGATATATTTGTCCTCGCCCAGACGGCTCTCTATGGCCTGCGGGGCTATGTATTTGCCGTTGGAGGTCTTGAAGAGATCCTTCAGGCGGTCGGTGAGTATGATTGCGCCGGTCGAGTCGATGCGTCCGGCGTCGCCGGTGCGCAGCCATCCGTCGGCGGTGAACGCTTCTTTGGTGGCCTCGGGCTTGCGGTAGTAGCCGGTCATGACGGTGGGGCCTTTGACGAGTATCTCGTTTTCGGGGCCGATCTTCACCTGCACCCGCGGTATGGGTGTGCCCACGGTGCCGATTTCGTAGCCGACGCGCGGGAAGCAGGCCACTGTGGCGGTGGTTTCGGAGAGCCCGTAGCCTATCAGCACGTTGATGCCGCAGCAATGGAAAAATTCAGTTATCGCGGGCGAGAGAGGGGCGCCGGCGGTCGGGAATATGTTGCCGCGCTCCACTCCGATCACACGCTGCAGGGGAGTGAACACCAGGCGGTCATAGAACTTGTAGCGCAGTTCCAGAAGCCGTGGCGCGCGGAGTCCGAGACGGTCGTAGTCGAGGTTGCGCCGGCGGCCTACCTTCTGTGCCCGGCGGGCTATGAAACGGCGCAGGGGATTCATATCGGCCATCTTGCTTTCTATGACAGTGTAGACTTTCTCCCAGAAACGGGGCACGGAGCACATGCAGGTCGGATGCCGCTCGCGAAGTGTCTGCTGTATGCGGTTGGGATCGTTGTTGATCGCTACCGGGATGCCGGTGTAGAGGCAGAAGTAGGTCCATGCGCGCTCGAAAATGTGGCACAGCGGCAGAAAGCACACCGATGAGTCGCATTCGCTGAGCATGTCGAGCCGTTCGCGGTGTATCTCTATGGCGGCCGTGAAGCAGGCGTGGGTGAGCACGGCTCCTTTCGACTCGCCGGTGGTGCCGGAGGTGTAGATGATGGTGGCTATGTCATCGGGCTGTGCCTCGCGGGTGCGTTTCTCCACTTCGCGGCTGTATCTTGCTGCTGACTCCCGGCCTATCTCCATCAGTCGGGCGAATGTCATCGAGGTGGTGTCGTCAGGATCGGTCTCCACCTCGTCGAACGTCACTATGTGGCGCAGTGTGGTTGTGGATCCGTCGGTCATCAGCCGCCGGGCGAGTTCATACTGCTGTCGGGTGCCTGCGAAGAGCAGGCGTATCGATGCGTCGTCGACGATATATCCCACCTGCTGCTGCGAGCTGGTCGAATATATGGCGATTGGCACGGCTCGTACGGCGTAGGCGGCGAAGTCGACGTTGAGCATCTCCATGCGGTTGGCCGAGAAGATGCCTATGCGTTCGCCCGGCTCCACCCCGAGGCTGCACAGGGCTGCCGCGAGAGTGTCGGTGTCGGAGTCCATGCGGCGCCAGCTGACCGGCGTCCATTCATCTCCCTGCAGGGTTGCCACCGCCTCGCGGTCGCCGTATTTTATGGCCTGGTGTTTTATCAGGCCTGTCAGTATATTTTTCATTTACGGTTCTCTTATTATATCGGAGTTTCGTGCAAATTTAACGATTCTTCCCGGAAAACACCGCCGCCGGGGCGATATTTTCCGGGAAGATATGCAGAGATGCAGGTCGTTATGACGCGGCGGGCGTCAGCGTTTCTTCATGTCGAAGCGGTAGACGGCCGAGAGCATCACGTAGCGGGGCAGACAGTTGCGCCATGTTTCGGTGCGGCCCTGGGCGTTGATCGAAGTGTAGACGTGCTTGGCCGAGCCGAGAATGTCGTAGGCGGCCAGTTTGAGGGTGAATCCGCTTGTGGCGAACGTCTTGCTTGCCGTGGCGTTCCAGATATATTCGGTGGTGTTCATCTCCTTGTTTTCGTATCCGCGGCGGAAGTAGGGATTGAACTGTGTGTTGAATTCGATCTGGGCGGGCAGTTTGAGCAGCAGGCGCAGCGAGGGGTTGTAGGCGTAGCTGGTGCGGTCGTTGAAGCCTTCGCGGGCGGAGTGCTGATGCTCTACGGCGGCGGCGAATCCTGCGCCGATGGTCGATCCGTTGCTGAAACGGTAGTCGATGCCGGCGCGGGGGTTGACCGAGGTGTTGAACACCGAGCTGCGGGTCGGAGCGGCGTCGATGGCCACGTAGTCGGCCGAGTTGGTGCCGTTGCCAATGATCATGGCGGTAAGGGTGAAGCGGTCGTTGAGCTGGGTGTTGAAGTAGAAATGTAGATATGTGTTCCAGTTGCCTGAAATGTTTTCGGGGCGGTTGATGGTCACTCCTGTCGCGGGGTTGTATGTCTGGGCCATGGCTACGGCCGAGGTGGTGACGTTCCATCCGCCGTTGAGTTGCACTATGGTGCGTTTCTTGCCGCGTGAATAGCGTCCGATGTAGAAGTACGCGCTGTGTGTGAGTGAGTTGCGCAGGCCGTCGGGGTTGCCGAGCGTCACGTTGAGCGGATCGGATGTGTCGCGGTTGTCCACGAGATAGCTGAAGAGCGGTGCTTCATGACTGATGTTGTAGCCGATGTTTGCGTTGAGCGATCTGATCTTGTTCTGCGACGAGAATGAGAAGTATATCGACGGTATCAGCCAGTCGTTGGTGCGTTTGAGGTGCTGGTCTATGATGCCGGGCTTTTCGAAGTCGTAGTGCTCGTTGTGGTGGAAATATCCTAAGCTGAAGCCGACGTTGAAGCCGGGATTGAGCGTCGAGTCGCCGGGAGCGGTGGCGGTGTTGCTGTAGTTTAGGCTGCCGATCATGCGCGTGGAGTTGTTTGACTGGCGTGTGTAAGGGGAGTTGATCATGTCGGCTATCATGTATTCCGGCCTCGTGAGCGACGGGGGAGTGATGTGATCGGGAAGACGGTCGGCCGAATAGGTGTGCATGTCGTTGTTGTTGTAGGTGTAGTCATACAGTCCGCGAACCGCCCATGTCAGCTTGGTGGTGCGTTTTTCGCCGAAGTTGGTGTAGTCGCGCATGTACTGTATGGCAGCCTGGGCGGCTTTCTTGAGGAGTTCGGTCGAGGTATAGGTGTCGCGTTTCATCGGGTCGGCTCCGCCGGTGTTGGCGGCGCCTATAGCCTGGTTGTAGAGTGTGCGGGTGTCGACGGTGTTGCGCTATATGTCACCTATCAGATTGACTCTCACTACTCCTTTCCACGACGCGGGGCGTATGGTGGTCCATGTGTTGATGCGGCCGTGGAGATTCTCCGGGTCGTTGACCGACAGATTCTGGAGGCTGGTCAGCAGGTGGCGGCGGAAGTCGTTGAGCTTCGGTCCGGTGGCGTTGAACACCGAGTCGATAGCCTCGCCGCGGCTGTTCTCCACCGGATCGGTGTCGAAGGTGGCGGTCAGGTTGTTGGTGCGGGTTTTGTTGCGGCTCCATTCCAGCGACGGCATCAGGGCGAATGCCAGCGATTTCAGACGGAAGTTGAGGTCGTGGTCGGTGCGCAGTGTGTGGCCTTTGGTGCGTCGGCGCAGTTCGCCGCGGCGGTAGAGGTCGCCCGAGGGATAAAACCGTGTGATCGATGAGATCTCATGCTCGTTGATGTCGTTGTGGCGGTAGTTGAGGTTGCCCGAAAATTCGGTTTCCTCGCCGTTCTTGTAGCTGTAGTCGATACCGCCCATGGCCACGCGGTTGATGCCGTTCTCCGCCGAGCGTTCCCACCACTGGCCGTTGTCGCCGGCCTGCGATGAGTTGCCGGTGTTGTTGATGTTGCCGAACACCGATATGCGCAGTTTGTCGGTATAGCCGAGGCCGAAGATTCGGCCCATATATCTGTCGCGGGTGCCGTAGCCGGCTTCGGCGTTGGCCATCCACCCCTTGATATACTCCTTTTTGAGCTGAACGTCCATCACGAGGTTCTGATCATCCTCCAGTTTGTCGGCGTTGGAGTCGGAGTGGGTCAGATAGGCGTCGTCGTCGGCCTTGTCGTAGACTTTGAGATTCTTGACAGTGTAGGCGGGCAGGTTCTGAAGAGCCACTTTGGGATCACCCTTGAAGAAGTCCTTGCCGTTGACGAGCAGTTCGTTGATCTTGCGGCCGTTCACCTCTATCACGCCGTCCGACGAGATCGTGGCGCCCGGGAGCTGGCGCACGAGGGCGTCGAGCATCGAGCCTTCGCCGAGCTGGAAGGCAGCGGCGTCAAACACCACCGTGTCGCCCTTCATCACCATCTTCACGCGCGTGCCGGTGACGGTCACTTCGTTGAGCTTGCGGGTCAGCTCTTTCTCCATCCTTATGGTGCGGAGATACTTGGTGTTTTCGCTGACGGAGCCGATGCGGAAGGTCGTCGTGGCCGGCGTATATCCGTCCTTGAACAATGAGATCCGGTAGGTGCCGATGCCTGAATTGACCAGGGCGCGCAGCTGATTGCCCGAAAGGGTCTTGGTGGCGTCGTTGCCTGTCAGCAGTTTGAAGTTGACTTTGACGGTGTCGTCCTTGTAGATCTCTACTTCGCAGGAGTCCACCGAGTCCCATTCCTGGTCGTAGATGTAGCCCACGAGCATGAATTTCTTGAGGTCAGCCGAGGCCGTGAAAGCGGTAAGAATTGCCGCCAGGCAGATTAATGCCGTTCTTAATGCGTTGTGCATGACTGGTTTATGGGGGGGGGGTAAGTTACAAAAATGAAATAATGATCGGTCGGTTGAGGCGGCGCTGTGCGTCGCGCTCTTATATATGACGTTAGAGATGTGTGATTCGTTACATCCCTCTCCCGAAAAATTATAAAAAAAGTTGATAATCGGCTGCGGCGGGCTGTCGCGGTCAGTGACCCATGGCCGACTGTATGGTGTCGATCACGATAGGCTTGAGACCCGTGACGAAACACTCCACGGCTATCACCATCAGCAGCAGGCCCATGAGGCGCATCATGACGTTGTTGCCTGTCTCGCCTATAATCTTCACCAGGCGAGTGGAGGCGCGCAGTATGAAGTAGGTCAGGGTGTAGATAAAAGTTATGGAGCCTATCAGCACTCCTTTCAGAGCCAGCGTGTCGGCCGATTCCATGAGCATGATGCCGTTGGCTATGGCTCCGGGGCCGCAGAGCAGCGGTATGGCCAGCGGAGTGACCGAGATGTCGTTGGCGTAGTTCTTGATCTCTTCGTCCTTGAGCTTCGTGTGCGACACCCGCGCCTGAAGCATGTCGTAGCCGATTTTCAGTATCACTATGCCGGCGGCTATGCGGAAGCCGTTGGTGGAGATGCCGAAGAATTTGAAGAGAAACTGTCCGAGCACCGTGAAGGACAGCAGCGTGACGAACGAGATGAATGTCGCTCTCCTGACTATGGCGCGGCGCTGCGGTTCGGCCATGTCCTGCGTCATGGTCAGAAACACCGGCATCGTGCCAAGAGGGTTGGTCAGGGTGAAAAACGATGTCAGGCAGAGAAACGCGAATGCGAGTATCGATGTGTCGGGCATTGTGGGGCTGTGTTTTTTATTGGTTGAAGGTCGGCAGAGAGCGTTAAAGCCCCATAAATTCTGAAGCCGCTGTGGGTGGCGTGGAATTTATGAGGCTTTGTAGCTTCGTTAGAGGGTTACGTCCGGGTCAGAACTCGGCGTTGTTTGGTGTGCGGGGGAAGGGTATCACGTCGCGGATGTTGGTCATGCCGGTGACGAAGAGCACCAGACGCTCGAAGCCGAGACCGAATCCGGCGTGCGGCACTGTGCCGTAGCGGCGCGTATCGAGATACCACCACATATCCTTCATCGGTATGTTCAGCTCCTTGATGCGCTGCTGCAGCTTCTCGTAGGAGGCTTCGCGCTCGGAGCCGCCGATGATCTCGCCTATCTTCGGGAACAGGACGTCCATGGCGCGCACGGTGCGGCCGTCGTCGTTGAGCTTCATGTAGAAGGCTTTGATATCCTTGGGGTAGTCGGTCAGTATCACCGGGCATTTGAAGTGCTCCTCCACAAGGTAGCGCTCATGCTCGCTCTGGAGGTCGATGCCCCACGATACGGGGAACTCGAACTTGCGGCCCGACTCCTGAAGTATCTTCACGCCTTCCGTATAGGTCAGGCGCACGAATGTGGAGTCGACTATCGAGCGGAGGCGCGCCTCAAGCTCCTGATCATACATCTGGCTCAGGAACTCGATGTCGTCGTGGCAGCGTTCGAGGGCGTAGGATATGCAGTATTTTATGAAGTCCTCGGCCAGATCCATGTTGTCGGCGATGTCGATGAACGCCACCTCCGGCTCGATCATCCAGAACTCCGACAGATGGCGCGGAGTGTTGGAGTTTTCGGCGCGGAAGGTGGGGCCGAACGTATAGATCGCGCCCAGAGCCGTGGCTCCGAGCTCGCCTTCGAGCTGGCCGCTGACGGTGAGAGCCGTCGGCTTGCCGAAGAAGTCGGCGCTGTAGTCGACGCGTCCCTCTTCGTCGCGCGGCGGATTGGCGATGTCGAGCGTCGTCACCTGAAACATCGCTCCGGCGCCCTCGCAGTCAGAGGCCGTGATCAGAGGGGTGTTGAGGTAGTAGAAGCCGCGCTCCTGGAAGAATTTATGGATGGCGAAGGCCAGCGCGGAGCGTATGCGCAGCACGGCTCCGAAGGTGTTGGTGCGGGGGCGCAGATGGGCTATCTCGCGCAGGAATTCGAGCGAATGGCCCTTCTTCTGCAGCGGATAGGTGGCCGGATCGGCGGTGCCGAACACTTCGAGCGTCTGGGCCTGCACCTCGCAGCTCTGGCCGCGTCCCTGCGACTCCACCAGAAGGCCTTTCACATGGATGGCCGAGCCGGTGGTGACGGGGCGCAGGTCGTCGTCGGAGAAGAGAGTCATGTCGAAGACTATCTGCACCGAACGGATGGTAGAGCCGTCGTTGAGGGCCACAAACTGCACGTGCTTGTTGCCTCGGCGGGTGCGCACCCAGCCCATCACGTCCACCTCCTTGCCGATCATGCCGGGCGAGTAGAGGTCGGTTGTTTTGGTACGTTTCATTGTCAGTGTGTGATCTGTCGGTTTATGATGGAGGGGCGTCCGGGGATTACTCGAACGAACCCATCTTCAGGAAATTGACCTCATCCTGTGTCAGGTAGCGCCAGCGGCCGCGCGGAAGGTTCTTCTTCGTGAGGCCGGCGAAATACACGCGGTCGAGCTTCGTGACGTGGTAGCCGAGGCTCTCGAAGATGCGGCGCACGATGCGGTTGCGTCCCGAGTGTATCTCTATGCCCGCCTGGTTGCGGTCGGTCTCGGTGGCGTAGGATATGGCGTCGGCGTGGATGGGGCCGTCGTCAAGCTCTATGCCGTCGGCTATGCGCTGCATGTCATCCTCCGAGATGTCCTTGTCGGTCCATACGTGATAGATCTTCTTCTTCACATATTTCGGATGGGTGAGCTTCGAGGCGAGATCGCCGTCGTTGGTGAGCAGCAGCACGCCGGTGGTGTTGCGGTCGAGACGACCCACCGGATAAATGCGCTCCTCGCAGGCGCCCTTCACTATGTCCATCACCGTCAGGCGGCCGTTGGGATCGTCGGAGGTCGTCACGCAGTCCTTCGGCTTGTTGAGCAGTATGTAGCACTTGTGCTCGAGCGTGACCACCTTGCCGTCGTATTCCACAGTGTCGGAGTGGGTGATCTTGGTGCCGAGCTCGGTCACCACATTGCCGTTCACCTTCACCAGACCCTGCTGGATGAATTCGTCGGCCTCGCGGCGCGAGCATATTCCGGCGTTGGCCATGAATTTGTTCAGACGTATCTGTTCGTCGGGATCGGGCAGAGGCATCTCATACTCCACGCGTTTCGGACGCGGAACGAAGCTCTTGCCGCCGCGCGGCATTCCGAACTGGTTGTGACGCTGCGGGCGCTGGTTCTGGTAGCCGCCCTGCTGCTGACGGTAGCCGCCCTGCTGGCGTCCCTGGTATCCCCCTTGACGGTTCTGGCCCTGATAGCCGCCCTGCTGCTGACGGTAGCCGCCCTGCTGACGAGGCTGATAGCCGCCTTGCTGCTGACGGTAGCCACCCTGCTGACGGGGCTGATAGCCGCCCTGCTGCTGACGGTAGCCGCCCTGCTGTCGGGGCTGATAGCCCGTGTGACGCGGCTGATAGCCGCCCTGCTGATAGCGCGGACGGTAGCCGGTGTTGGGCTGTTCGGTGTTGTTCTCGCCTGCCGCGCCCGTGGTGTCGGCCGATGCCTCACCCTCGGGGGCGTTATATCTGTTGTGGTAGCCACCCTGATTGTAGCGGGGCTGATAGCCGCCCTGCTGGCGGTAGCCGCTCTGGTTGTTGTAACGTGGCTGATAGCCGCCCTGATTGTAGCGGGGCTGATAGCCGCCCTGCTGGCGCGGACGGTAGCCGGTGCCCCCCTGATGATAGTCGGGAGCTGTCTGATCCGATGTTGAGTCAGTAGTAGTGTAACTGTTGCGCTGTTCGGTCGGCATGTCGCCGGCTGCGGGACGGCTCTCCCCGATGCGCGGACGTTTGGTCTTCTTGTCGTTGCTGTTGTCCATGATGGGTTCTGTAGCTGTGAAAATAGGGTTATTGATGCCTCGCGGCGGTTTGTTGATAGTTAAAAAAGGTTGTAGTTGTCAGAGAGAATAGTTTATATTGAATTCATGTTTATGGCTGCGCATGATGTCGCTATGGCATTTGCAGCCCAAGAGAGCTAAATCCGTTGCAAATTTAGCAGTTTTTTCAAACTATAACAAAAAATCCCGCATAATTGATCACAATCCCTATTACCCTTTAGCCTATTGGTCTTGTCTATATCCCATGTAAGCCCTATTAGGGCGGTACCTGTCCTCCGACTTCCCGATTTCTCCACCTTTTTGTGGCTGGGGGTGGTCACCGCACGCTCCGCGGATCGCTCTGTGCTGACGCGCGGCGCGGCCTCGTACCCTCCGGGACTCGCCGCGCTGTGCCGTGTCCCCGCCTCTATCCGGGGTCTCCGCCTCGCGCGGTCACCGCTCCGCTATCGCCTCGCGTCGCCCACGCCTCGCTCCGAACCCCGGTTACTGTCAGCCCGCACGCTCCGCGGCTTCGTTCCTCCCCGCCTAACCCTCTCCCCGGCTCACCTTCTGCCGTGTGGCATCGCCGCCTCTGCCTCCGACTCTCTGTGCCCTCGCTTCCCCCTCTCCTCATGCCGGATGGGATGTCGTCCTCGGAGCCGCGGAGCGTGCGGGCAGATGTTATCCCCGGTTCGGAGCGGAGCGCCGCCACTGCCACGCGTCAGCGGGGCGGGGGAGCGCGCCGCGTAGACCGGGGGAGAGGAGAGAGGCGTCCCCGGTCGGCCGAGCTGCGGAGCATGCGAGATCAGCCGCCCGCGCCAGCCCAGGCCACCCGCTCGCATATAGCACTCCCTCTCTCTTCGGCCGCTTGGGGGTGGTCGTAGACCACCGACCTCTGTAAACCCCGCCATGACGCCCGAAGGGCGGCTTGGTGGGGGAGTATGCTCGCCCGCTATGCGGATCTTCGTGGATGAGCCGCAGGGACAGTCAGCACATCTCCGAATAACGACCCCCTAAAAAGCAGCGCGCCCCCGATTCACATCGGTGACGCGCCAATATATACTAACTTATTATTTTTTGGATGGTTTACTTCACCACCGCCTTGACGGCCTTGCCCGAGGCGAGGCGCACGATGTAGATACCGCGGGGGAGTCCCTGGGGATTCACGCGGCGTCCGGCGATGTCGAAGGTCTGCGCGCCCTCGGGCACGATGATCGAGTTGCCCTCCACGCGCACGCTTCCGGCCTCCTGATCGGCTTCCACGCCGCTGATGCCCGTCACTTCGGGCTTGAACTTGATCTGGTAGTCCCTGACTGACTCCGCTCCGGGGCGCTTGCCGCTCTCGAGGGCGTAGGCCTTGATCTGTCCGTTGATGACGGCCTGCGTGTCGTTGGTGAGTGTCAGCGGTCCGTTGTAGAGCTTCTCGGCGGCTCCGTCGAGCGAGTAGTAGATTGCCGCTCCTGCGGGTCCGTTGATGGTGATGACGGTCACTGCCTCCTGCTCGTCGACGGTGATGGTGACGTCGCCCGAGAGGTATTCTCTCACCACCTCCGTTCTGGCCTCATGCGAGGGGAGCATGTCGTCGGCTGTGGCGCGTGCGAGTATCTCGCCCGATGCCGTGGCGTCGAAGGCTCCGGTGTAGGGATTCCATGTCTTGCCTCCGTCGAGCGAATACTCGATGGCTGCACCCTCTGTGGCACAGGTGATGCTGACGGTGGTCTTGTCGAGGAACGCAGCCTCGGCGGGGGTGATCACGGGGAGTGCCACACGGTCGATGGCCTGCGATGCGGTGAGGTAGATCACCGGCTTGTCGTTTTCGTCGGCGAGCACGTAGCCTTTGAGCTTCCATGCCTCGGCGTCACCCTCGGGGATGGCGGCGAATGTCGGGTCGATGGCGTATGTGTTGCCCTTGGCGTCGGTGGCGTTGCCTTCGGCCACGGTGACTCCGAAGAGTGTGGCGGGCGCGGGGGTAGCGATGGCATAGCTTTCGTCCTCGTCGAGCAGCTCGGCGTCGGCGTCGATCTCATGGAGCGAAGCGGTGTTCTTGCTGTTTCTGACGAGCACGATGTCGGCGAGATACTTGCCCGCTTCGGCCTCGGCCGGAGCGGCGGCCACCACGGCGAGATTACCCTCTTTGTCGGCGGCCATCACCGTTCCCTCGGCAGCGGCCACCACTTTCAGGTGGCTGCGGAAGTGGTAGAGATTGTTGGCGTTGTCGCCTCCGGCCACCTCGGCGAGGCTGCCCGCGTCGGTAGAGAGCTTCGTGAGTGTGATCGTGGTGGGACTTCCTTCAAGCACTCCCGGTGTGGAGCGTTTGATCGTCACCTTGGTATCGGCATCTATGCCCTTGAGCTTTTCCGGATCGTAGGCCTCCTGTGTGCCATCTCCGACAGTCATCTTGATGACAGCTCCGTCGGGGGTGTCGGTTGTCAGATCCATACGTTTGATGAACTCATATGATTCACCCTTGATCTCAACCCCGTCGGCAAAGAAGCGTGCGGGGCGGTCTGCGGGCGTGGGTTCGAGCTTCTCCACCTGTATGGCATATTTGCCGTCGGTGTGCTTGCGGAGTATGCCGATGACGTTGAAGTGCTCTGTTCCGGCTGCCAGATGGTCGGCGAGCTGCTCTTTGAGGCTCTTCGCCGGCTCGGCGGTGTCATCGCCGGCAGTGGTGTCGTCGGCTTCGTCGGCGAGCGCCATTACGGCTTCGGTTTCCGGCTCTGAGGGAGCCTGGTCGGTGCCGAACATATCCCAGAGCATGGCCACTCCGTCGGCGGTGAACTGTGCGGTGTAGTCGTCGGATGCATCAGCTTTGGCCACCTGCACTTTCATGACATTCATCTCGGCGTCGAGCAGATCGTCCGTGAGGGTTATCTTTTCGGGGTGGTTGTCGGGATGCTCTTCAAGCGTGCTGAGAGCCACCGTTACGGAGCGGTTTACGCAGTTGTTCTCGCCCATTACCGGATTTCCATCCTTATCGGTCACAGGTTTGCCGTCAGAATCGCGTAAGGCCATATAAGGGATGAACCTGGGAGTGCCTTGTACGTAGCCGGGTACGGATACTTCTCCTGCAAAGGGACTGTCGGTGTGGTGAGTGAAAAGAGCCGAGGATGCGAAGAAGTTGCCGAGTCCGGTGAGGTCTACGTCGAGATTGCCGGCATTGTCGATGGTGACTTTGCCTATGAACTTGCGGATCTCATCGCCGACTTTTATTCCTCTGCCATAATAGTTCCATAACTCGTTGCCTCCATAGGCGGCATAGGTGACGGGGAATCCTGTCCTGCTGCTTTCAGTATATTTGTATTGCCAGTTGTCATTGTCATGTACGAGAATATACGAGTCCTTGAACGCTGTGACTGTGTCGCCGGCATTGGCCGGATTGAGCGGCAGATCCTTGTCGACATCGCGCAGCTGCAGCACATTGCCGTTGCGGGCCACGACGGCGAATCGTCCGTTGAATCTCACGTAGCATGCTTGGTCAGTGCTGAGCGTGCCCTCCTGAATCTTTTTGCGGAACTCCTCGATCGACACTACCTCCGGGCCGGTCTGCACAGCGTCGCGGATCACAATCTTCAGTTTGTCGCCCTCATTTGTCCTGTTGTATTGAGGGTTTGTCGCGTAGGCATATGCATAGACGGTAGTGCTGCCTGTGTTTTGGTCGAATTTCAGATCGCGGGTGTCAAATGAACATATGTGGGATGAAGTTTCGGATGAAGTTCCGGAGTAGATGCTTTTGCCGTTGTTGTCTTCTATTGTGAATGTGAACGCCGGAACAGTTTCGGATGTCGACGGAGCTTTTATATTGAACGACAGTTCGATTCTGCCGTCCTTGCTGTCATGTGTGTACTGCCACGCTTTGGAGCCGTCGGCCTCAACGATCTCTTGATATTTATGCTTGTCGACATCGTTGATATTGATTTCAGGTGTTGGAAACGGAGCATAGATGTTGCCTGATCGGGGGGCGAGATAATAGGTCTTCGTGTCCGGGTCATATTCCACGATGGCGACCATGCTGTAGGTTTCAGTGGTGGTTAGAGCATTGATTTCTTCATCCGAAGGTGTATTCCATCTAAAATTTCCGAGACCGGCAGCTCCGAGAGCACCTTTTGTCGTCGAACCGTAGCGGATGGCGATTCTCTTTTCGCCTGTGGCTTTTGACATACGGAATGAGTTGTCGGTGCTGTTCCAGTCGGTAAGTCCTCTTACTATGACTGCCTTTCCAAAGAGGTCGGGCGTGATGTCGTCGGTTTCATGAAATCCTATGAATCCTTTGATCTGTGTGTCAGTAAAACCGAATTGACTGAATTCCTGTTCATTGTCCTGATACGGAACCTGGGCTTCTGTGCCAAGCAAAGGATAATAATCTTCAGGCTCCTGGGATGTCATGTCGCGCACTACGATCACCGGATTTTCCCCGTCGTTGTAGTAATATTTGCCTATGACCATGTTGGGTTTCATCAAACTCAATACCGGCTTTGACATGTTGGAACCATAATTTTGTGGTGAGAAGGTGTTGATAGGAAAATATGGATCCGCTTGTTTGGCACGCCGGGATATTAGTTTGACTGCGACTCCGTTGACGTCGCGGACATAAACAGCGTTGGTGTACTTGTTGTTGTTATCCTGAGGATATACGAGGGTGTGCGCTCTTATCAGCAGGGGCATGTCGAGCAGCACAATCTCGCCATTGTTCTCGAGCTTGTGCAACTCGGCAAGATCCGATATAACCTTGGGATGGATTACTTTGGTCGCGATCTGAGCGACTTCCGATGCATATGTCGTATCTTTGTATGGCGACTCAACGCGTGCATAATAATACGCGCTCTTGACCGATTCAAATGGTGCTGTGTACGTCTTTACATTATCGGCAGTCCAGTCGATAGTCGTGACGTCATCAAGTTGTGTCTTTGACTCGATATATTTGATCGTATGGTCGGTGTAGTCATCGGTCTGCGATGCCATGGTGATGGTTATAGGCAAGCGTGAAAGCCATTTGCCGTCGGTGAATTTGTTGCTCTCAAGATTGGTTGTAATAACCGGTGAGGCAGGCGGGTTGGGGGTATCTGTCGAAATCTCAAGCTCCACGCCGCTGATATAGGCAAGAGTGTAAGTCCCGCTGTATACTTTGGTGTCTGCAGATGTGATTGATGTTGCAGTAACGTTATATAGGTTGTTTTGAGATGGTTTTTCGAGGGTGATCCATTTGTCTATGTCTGCTGACATTCCGGTTCCGCATCCGAAACTGATACATCGTCTTGGCCCGGGGTGATTCTGGTCTATTTTTGTGTTTTCAGAAGTATTGGTTATGCTGATGTCGTATTTTTCAGTTGAAGCTTTGAAGCAGTTGTTTATGTTGCTTCCTCCAAAAAATGCCATAGGAAATGTATTAGATCGGTTCTGTCCCATGGAGTATAGCGTGATGCTATATGTCTTTGCAGATGATCCGTCATCCATTTTGTATTTTTCGGGGTCGGGATACACTCGGAATTTGGTGCCTATATATAGTCCAAGGGCTCTTGTCGTGTCTGTGGCAACTTCGAGAACATTAGTTCCGCATGTGGATGTCTTACAGATTTCGAAGATTATATCGCCTATTTTGATGAATTCGGTGCTTTGGGCTTTAGTCTTTGCAAGTTTGAAGGCTGCTGAACCTTTCTCTTCCCATTCACCGCTGGTCGGGTTCTTGTAGTAAATTTTGTCACCTTTAGGACTGCGACTGAAATTGATAGTTTTTTTCAGCGGCGCATTGTCGTTTGTTTCCTGGGCGGTGGCGGGGTGTGGCGATAGGCCACAGAGAGCTACCACCCCGAGAAGGGTGAGTAGAAGTCGTTTCATAATCGTCCTGTTTTTAATTTGTATGAATGTATATGAAATGTATATCGGTAGCATGTGCGGCACAGATATCGGTGTACCTGCATCGATTCAAAAAAGTGGATGCTAAGTTAGTATCATGCCAAATCCGTTGTCCGCAAGGGCAGAATTTTTAACCAAATTGTAAAAGTGTGTTAGGGGGGGGGTACACTACTGTCTACAGATAGTCGACAACGCCACCCATCGCCCTCTCTCCCCGCCTCCCTGCATATATTCAGCATCTAACTCACATAAAAACAGCATACCCACCCCGCCGGCTCTCCTTCCTGCCGGATGGGTAGCCGTCCGCGGTTCCGCTCTCCCTGCGTCACCGCGCCGGCTCACCTACTGCCGTATGCCCCGCTCTATCCTCTCCTCCCTGTGCTGACGCGTTGCGCGGCCTCGTACCCTCCGGGACTCGCCGCGCTGTGTCGTGTCCCCGCCGTGCTCCGGGGGCTCCGCCTCGCGCGGTCACCGCTCGCTATCGCCTCGCGTCGCCCGCGCTCCTCTCCGAACCCCGGTTACCGTCTGCCCGCCCGCTCCGCGGCTCCGCCCTCCCCGCCCCGGCTCACCTCCTGCCGTGTGGCGTTGCCGCCTACTACTTGCCTCCCACCCTCTCTCCTTCTGCCGGATGGGGTGGCACCCTCGGAGCCGCGGAGCGTGCGGGCAGACGGAATCCCCGGTTCGGAGCGGCACGCCGCCCACCGGCGCGCGTCAGCGGGGCGGGGGGAGCGCGCCGCGTAGACCGGGGGAGAGGAGAGTGCCCCCCGTTCGGCCGAGCTGCGGAGCCTGCGAGATTAGCCGCTCGCGCCAGCCCGGGCCACCCGCCCGCACATAGTGCTCCTGCCCTCTATCCCGCGCCCCTCTCGACCCTATGCTGACGCACGGCGCGGCCTCGTACCCTCCGGGACTCGCCGCGCTGTGTCGTGTCCCCGCCGTGCTCCGGGGTCTCCGCTTCGCGCGGTCACCGCTCCGCTATCGCCTCGCGTCGCCCGCGCCACGCTCCGAACCCCGGTTACTGTCTTGCCCGCACGCTCCGCGGCTCCGTTCTTGCCCGCCCCGGCTCACCTCCTGCCGTGTGGCGTTGCCGCCTACTACTTGCCTCCCACCCTCTCTCCTTCTGCCGGGTGGGGTGGCGCCCTCGGAGCCGCGGAGCGTGCGGGCAGACGGAATCCCCGGTTCGGAGCGGCACGCCGCCCACCGGCGCGCGTCAGCGGGGCGGGGGGAGGAGAGTGCCGCGTAGACCGGGGGAGAGGAGAGTGCCCCCCGTTCGGCCGAGCTGCGGAGCCTGCGAGATCAGCCGCCCGCGCCAGCTCAGGCCACCCGCTCGCACATAGCGCCCCTGCCCCCACCCTCTCGCCCCGGCGGCTTGGGGGTGGTCTCCGACCACTCCCTGGTCCGCCCTCTCCCCCTCCGCCCGGGGTTTAACAAAAATTAATTGTAGCTTTTTTTGAACAAAACCACCCGAACTATTAAAAATTGTAAGCAAAAAAGCCATTAAACCGACGAAACTTTCAGTTTGTAACTTATTTTTAGAAATCGCAACGAAAAACTATGTTTAACAACATGGTTTTCATTGCTGTATAATATTGAAAAATTATCATACCTTTGCAGTGCAAGAACAAGAACTACAGCAACAACTTTTTCATACAAGCTAATATTTCATTCAGATAAAATCCACTGACGTTAAGTACTATGTGTAAATGACAATGGGCTGACCGGGAGGTCAGCCCATTGTCATATTCATGCTCCTGGGGAGGTCAGTTTTTGAGCAGACGGTCGATGTCGGCGTCGATGCCCGTAGAGCGCGTGTAGTCCCACAGCGTGATCGACCGCAGCTGATAGTAGTAATACCAGTAGCGGTAAAGTTCGTTGACATAGGCCTGGCGCTCCTGATCCTTCTTCACCTGCGAGTCGTTGAGATCGAGCGTGGAGATGCGGCCTATCATGAAAGTGGCCACATTGGTGTCGTAGCGGCGCTGCGCTATCTCGGAGGCCTTGTCGGCTATGGCGAGCTGCTGCTGCTGGTTGCAGAACCGTTCCACGAGTATGAACAGATCCTGATTGAAGTTCATCGTTTCCTGACGCAGGCGGCTCTCCGTCACCTGACGGTTGCTCTCGGCCACCTTCACCTGTCCGCGGCGTTTGCCCCAGTCTATGAGCGGTATGCTCAGGCCTATCTCCACCACCTGGTTGTCCTTGAGGCGACGGTAGGCGTCCGAAACGCGGTGGTCGGTGCCGGTATAGCCTATCTGCGCGAAGAGCGATATCTGGCGCAGATTGCCCTTGGCCTTGGCCACCTCATAGTCGGCTTCGAGCTGCCGGCGGCGCAGGTTGCGCACAAACTTGTTGTTGGCCAGAGCCTTTTCGAGAGCGTCGGCATAGGTCACCTCCACCACCGGGATACCCGTCGGTATCTCCGGCTCTATCTCCACCGTAGGCTCCAGATTGAGAAACGACCGCAGGGTGAACATGTTGCTCTTCAGCTCCGACTCGCAGTCGGTCATGTCGGAGCGGGCGTTGAGCAGGTTCAGCTCCATCTGCAGCAGGTCGTTCTCGCTGATCTGACCCATTTGCCGCTTCTCGCGCGCCACTTCGTAGAGCTTGGCGGCGTTGGCGTGGTTCTGGCGGGCTATCTCGAGGTTTTCCTTGGCCATGAGCAGGTTGAAATAGTAGTTGATGGCCGACATGGCCACCGTCTCGGTAGCCGTCAGAAACGCCGCCTTGGCCTCGGCGTAGCGCACCGGCTCTATGCGGCGGTCCCACTTGACAGTGTTGACGCCGAATATCGGCTGCGACAGCGTCAGCGCCACCGGTATGGTCATGAACCGGTTGTAGGGATCACCCTCCAGTTCGCGGAGCCAGTCGAGCGAGGTGTTGACCGACAGCTGCGCGCCGGTGAGCCACACGTTCTGCGTGATCGACAGGCCGCCGTTCATCTGCAGGAAGTTGTTGCGCACGAACGAGTAGGTGCCGTCGGCGTTCATATACGACGAATACTGCTTGTGGTAGGAGGGCACGGTGGCCGTCAGGTTCACCTCCGGGAGCAGTTCGGCCCGGTAGGTGCGGTATTGCCAGTAGGCCGAGCGCAGCTCGTCGAGCGCCACGGCCGCATTGACGCTGTGGGTGCGTGCGCGGGCTATGGCGTCGTCGAGCGTCAGCCTGACGGTGTCGGTGGCGGCGCTCTGGGCGGCCACGGTCATTGCCGTGGCCGTACTGGCTGCCAGAAGGGCGATTCTCAGTGTTGATCGCATAGGATTCGGGGATATAAAAAATCAGGTTCGGAAATTTGTCGCGGTCAGCGTCGTTCACTCGTCGGCCAGGGCGCGGGCCGGCTCGATGCGCGTGGCCTTGTAGGCCGGAAACCAGATGCCGCCTGCCACCATCAGAGCCATCAGAGCGGCGGTAGCTCCCGCCGTCAGCGCGAAGCGTCCGGGGCTGAAGTAGCCCTGCGCGCCATACACGGTGTTCAGCTCATAGTGGCAGAGCTGCCAGTCGATCAGCAGAGCCGGGATGGTCGCCACGGCGAGCATCAGAAGGCCTTCGCTGATCAGGCGGCCAAACACCGACCGGTCGGTGGCGCCGTTGACCTTGCGTATGGCTATCTCCGGGGTGCGCTGTTGGGTGCGGAACCAGAATGTGCCCATCAGACCCAGAAACACGCTTACCAGCATGAACACCATCACCGCCACGTATTTGCGTATCGTCACCAGATTGTCGCTGTCGGCCGTGTCGCGTATCTGCGAGTAGGGCTTGATGTCCGAAATGTAGGTGTTGCCGCGGCGGTAGAGCCGTTCGCGGTCGGCGTTGAAGCTGTCGGGAAAGCGGCTTTCGGCTTCGGGCTTCACCCTGATGTTGATCTTGTAGTTGGGCCGTGGTTCAAGCTGATCCATGTCGATCGGCTCGAAATAGCTGATAAAGTATTCGGATTCGATATTGGTGCGTTTCACCGGCTTGAGCAGTCCGCCTATGGTTATCGTCATCGAGGTGTCGCGCGGATTTTTCACGCGTCGGTTCAGCAGATCGGTGGAGCTGAGGTGGCCGCTGACATGGGGCGAACTCTTGTCAAACTCGGTCATCAGCGGCTTCCCCTGACGCAGTGCCTCCTCAAGCTGCCCGATGGTGAACCCTCCGGCCGGCTGGAAGCCTATGGTACGCAGATGCTCGGGAGTGATCTGGCGGTAGTAGATCGAGATCTCCGTGGTGTCATCGGCTACGTTGAGCCCCATTCCGTAGAAATTCTGGAAATATGGCTCGGCGTTTGCCGACAGGCTGACCTCCTCCACGTCGGGCCGCTGGCGTATCGCCTCGATGATCGAGAGCAGATCGGCGCGGTTGCGCTCGGTGGTCGCCTCGCCGTAGTCGGTATAGCGGCGGCTCCCCTCCGGCAGATAGCGGAATTCGGCCATATACGTGTGTGAGGTGTCGAAGCCGGTCGGTTCGAGGCGTGTGGCCACATGCACGTAGAGATAGTCGTTGATATACCACACGATCGCGCTGACTATGATCATCTCCACTATCAGCCACACGTTGGCGCGCCACTCGTTGAGTGTCTGTCGTAAAAGTTTGCGTTTCATGTCATTTGTTTTGATTGATGGCCTCCACCGGGTTGATGCGCGAGGCGCGCAGGGCGGGCACTCCGGTGCTGATGAGATTGAGTATGAAGCAGAAGAGCAGTGCGTAGGCTCCGAGCGTCCAGTCAAACAGCGCTCCTGCCGATAGGGTCGACGGCATGGCGTAGTGTGTCCACCGGCCGGTGGAGTAGATGGCATCGAAAAGCAGCGCTCCGAACCCTATGCACAGCAGCAGCCCGAGCAGGCCTCCGGCCAGGGTGATCACGAAGTTCTCTGCCAGGATGTCGGCTACGATGCGGCCGCGGGTGCAGCCGAAGGCACGGCGTATGCCTATCTCGCTGACTCTGCGGCGCAGGCGGCTGCGGGTCATGGAGCTGAGGTTGATGGCCGGTATCAGCAGCAGTATGCCGAACAGCATCCAGCGCATGTGGCGACCTTTGTTGACGTCGGGGAGCGTCACAGGGTATTCATCGGCTTTGTGATGCTCGTGGTCGTAAGGCGCTCCGGCAAGAGAGAGCGTGCAGCTGTCGGCGGCCAGACGGGTGTTGATGACGGCCAGGCGGCGGTTGACTTCGGCCTTCACGGCCTCGTCACGCCCCGGACGGGGCACTATCAGCGTGCGCATGTCGCCCATGTTGGGGTTTCCCCAGGATGCTGTGGGCGCTGTAAGGCTCACGGGCATCCATATCTGGGCGTAGGCCACGTCGGTCACCGGCGACACGTCGGCCACCACGCCCGCCACCTCCTGCGGCACGTCGTCGATCAGCAGCGTGCGGCCTATCACGTCAGCGCCGTCGCTCGCGAAAGCCTGACGCGCCACCGATTCGGTGATCACCACCTTGCGCAGATCCGACATTATATCGGCGCGGTCAAACGGCTTGCCGGCTATGAATTCCAGGTCGATGATGCGGAAGAAACCGTCATCCACGCGCTTGGCGTCGGCAGCGAAGGTGGGATTCCCCTCGGTGTTGGCCAGTGCTCTCGACACATACGGGCAGTAGATGCTCGTCGCCTCGGCCTCCTCCAGCGATTCGGTCAGTTCGGCGGCTATGGCTGTCGACAGATTGCTCTGTATGACATTCTCGTTTGATCCGAATCCTTCGAGGATGCCGCGCCCCATGTAGAGCGTGCGGCTGCGTTTCGTTTCGGGAGCGAGGTCTATCACCGTCACCTGATGGAGCATCACCACCACCATGATCAGGAACATCGCCAGCGCCGTGCCGATGACCGTCACCGCCGAGATGACCGGCTGCGACTTCAGTTCATACCATATTTGTTTCATGTGTAGCAGGTCTTTTATGTGGGGCGGATCAGATCTGGTGGCCGTCGAAGAAGCGCACTATGCGGTCGGTCTGGCGTGCCTGGTCCTCATTGTGGGTCACCATCACTATGGTGCGGCCATCCTCCTTGTTCAGGCGGTGGAGTATGTCCATCACCTCGGCGCCCATCTTCGAGTCGAGGTTGCCGGTCGGCTCGTCGGCAAGGATTATCTCAGGATTGCCCACAATGGCGCGGGCCACGGCCACGCGCTGGCACTGTCCGCCCGAGAGCTGTGCGGGCATGTGGCGCAGACGGTGGGAAAGTCCAACGCGGTCGAGCACCTCGCGCACCATCTGCTTACGCTCCTTGTCGCTCACGTGGCTGCGGTAGATCAGCGGCAGCTCCACATTGTCCATCACGTTGAGCGACGGTATCAGGTGGAAGCTCTGGAACACGAAGCCCAGATTATGGTTGCGGAACGCCGCCAGTTCGCGGTCCTTCATCGTGCCGGTCATGGTCTGGCACAGCTCCACGCTGCCCGAAGTGGGGCTGTCGAGGAGGCCTATGATGTTGAGCAGCGTCGATTTGCCGCAGCCCGAGGGACCCATGATGGATATGAACTCGCCCTTTTCCACTTCGAGATTCACGTTTTCGAGAGCCACGGTCTCGATGTCGTTGGTGCGATAGATCTTGTTGACGTTCTGGAGATTGATGATTGCCATATTGTAGAGGTTTTATTTGTTTTGTAATATTGTTGTGTGATAATGTCTGATCAGTTGTCGATCGATAGGGCCTGGGCCGGCTCGATGCGCATCGCGCGGCGGGCGGGAAACCATATTCCGGCAATGACCATCAGCGCCATCAGTACGAACGATGTGCCGGCGCAGACGGCTATGCGAAGAGCCGTCGAATGATGCGCCCCGTAGTATGCGCAGATGTCGTAGTGCGTCAGCAGGCAGTCGGCCGCCACGGCCAGCGGGGTCACCAGAGCCAGAAGCAGGACTCCCTCGCCGATGAGCCGGCCGAAGATGCCGCGGCGGGTGGCGCCGTTCACGCGGCGTATGGCTATCTCGTTGACGCGCTGCTGTGTGCGGAACCAGAAGGTGCCCAGCAGGCCAAGGAATATGTTGATCATCATGAATCCCATGCCTGCGGAATAGTTGCGTAGCTGGGTGGTGGTGGAGCGCTGGAAGTTGCGCCTTATGTCGTCGAGTGAGCTGACGTTGGTCAGCAGATTGTTGCCCACATGGAGATAGTCGGGGGCGGCTGCCATCAGTTTCGCGGCAATGTCGTGGTCATGCTCCGGACGCACTCTGACGGTCAGCTCGTTGTAGTACCACACCATAGCCTTGTCGGGGTGGAAGCCGTCGCGGCACACATCCTGCAGCGCGAAGGCGCTCCAGTCGCTGAATTCGTCGTATCTCACCGGTACGAGAGCCGATCCTATCTGTGCTTCGGGATGCTCGCCGTTGATTTTGTAGTCGACATAGTGTATCTTCTTGCCTGCGTCCTTCAGCTCCCTGACCGACGGAAGAGGCTCGCGCGAACTTGACGAGAAGAAGTTGTCCGAAAGCAGCATTTTGCCCTCCTCGAGCTGTGCGGCAAGTTCCTCGGGACTCTCGCCGTTGGCTCCGCGATAGCGGTATATGATGGGGAAGTCGGGCGTGGCGAAGCGGCGCAGGGCGTTGCCGGTGACGCTGTCGTAGCCCATGGTGATGCCGGAGTTGGAGCCGTTGAAGGGGCGCGCGTTGTTGGAGTAGGCGGCGGCCTCTATTTCGGGCATCTGCTTGAGGCGGCGCAGTATTTCCCGAAAGGCTTCGGATTGAGCCGAGTCGTTGGCGTATTCCGGTCGGTATTCCGGGCTGGTTTCGGGTATGTCATACATTGTCAGCTCGTAGCAGTGGTCGTATTCAAAGCCCAGAGGGGCGAAATATGTGCGCATGCTCGCATAGAAGTAGTCGCAGATATACCACAGCACAACGCTGACCACCAGGAATTCGAGGGCAAGCCACACGTTGGTGCGCCACTCGTTGAGCATCTGTCGGAGTAGTTTCTTTTTCATGACGTTAAAGTGAGTTTACGATGCTCGCCCGCGAAGCGCGCCATGCGGGCACACCGGTGCAGAGCAGATTGAGGATGAAACAGAAGAGCAGAGCCATGCCGAGGGTCGACCAGTGGAGAAGCATCGGCAGCGAGGCCGTAGTCGGGGCGCTTGTGGCGCTCATGCCCTGGTTGAACAGCGACGGAGCCAGCAGCAGGGCGAACGCCACCGACAGACCGAATCCGATCAGGCCGGCGATGAGAGTCATCGACAGGTTTTCCATGATCAGGGAGCCGAGGATGCCGCTGCGGGTGGCGCCGTAGGAGCGGCGCACGGCTATCTCCGACATGCGGCGCTTCACGCGGCTCTGGGTCATCGAGCTGAGGTTGATGGCCGGCACGATGAGAAGTATCAGATACACCATCAGACGCGAGCGCCGTGCCTGCTTCAGGTCAGGCTCTACGTTGGCCCACCTGCCCACAGCGTCCTTTTCGGTGGTGTACGGGCGGTTGCGCCACACATACTGGTAGCCGTTGCCGGCTTTCATCTGAGTGTTGACGCTGGCCTTGATCTTGTCGAGCTCGGCGAGTATGGCCGGGAAGTCGCTCTTGTCGCGGGCGAGTATCGTCGACGACAGCATGCCCATGTAGTTGTCGTTCCAGGTGTCCTTCAGCAGCGAGGTGGCTGTCAGCGGCACCCATAACTGGCTGTAGGCGTGATCGGCCAGTGGCGATACATCCTTGACTATGCCTATGAGGCGGTAGGGGGCGAGGTCGATGAGAAATTCGCTTCCGATCAGATCCGCTCCGGCTGATCCGAAGAGCTGCCGGGCGGTCGACTCGGTCATCACGGCCAGAGCCTGGCTGCTTTCAAACTGAGCCTGGTCGTAGGGCTTTCCGGCTGTGAACTGCAGGTCGAACACGTCGAAAAAACGGTGGTCGGTAGGCAGTATGTCTACTTTGATCGGAGTGTGGTCGCGCAGAGCCGCCGAGTGGGTGGTGGTCATGCACGCGTATGCGGTCGAGGTTTCGGCCGATTCAAGCGGCTCGATGATGTTCTGGTAGGCCCAGTAGCTCATCGGGCCGTTCGACGTCCCGTCGCCCCAGTCGGCATGTGTTATCGACATGCTTCCCCAGTGAAGCATACGGTCGCGGTGGCTTTCGGGAGAGTAGGGGGCGGTCTTGACCTCCTGCATCATCACCACCGTCATGATCAGGAATATGGCCAGTGCCGTGCCGGTGATGGTCACCCATGTGACCACCGGCTCGCTCTTCAGCTCATAGATGAATTGTTTCAGCATAGTATATATGTTTTCTAATGGTTTTTATTTGTTCAGTTTCAGGCGCTCGGATTTGGCGAAGTTGCTCATGTCGCTCACCACCACACGCTCCCCCTTCTTCAGGCCGCTCACCACCTCCACGTATTCGTAGTTGGAGTCGCCGAGCTTCACCTGACGCTTCTCAAGCTCGCCGTCGGAGCTCTCCACGAAGAGGTCGTAGACACCCGGTCCCTTGAAGAACGGGGCGTTGGCTATGCGCAGCACCTCGTCCTTGATGTCACACATCACGAACACGTCGGTGCGCAGACCCGAGCGCAGCCGCTGGTTGTCGTCGTCGTCGAGCATTATCGTGAAGGATATCACACCGTTTTTCGACAGCGGGGTGACGCTGCTCACGTGGCCGTCGAGCTGGGTCTTGCCCAGACGCACCTTGGCGTGCGCTCCGGGGCTTACGCGGTCGCCGTAGGAGTCGGCTATCTCGGCGTCGACCTTGAAATGGCTCAGGTCGGAGATCACGGCCACCTTCTCGCCCTGGCCTATCTGCTGGCCTATGTTGTTGTTGATATAGGTCAGTGTGGCGGGGCGGGGCGCCAGAATGCGGGCATCGTTGAGGGTGCGCATCTTCTCGGCATAGTTTTTCTCGAAGATGTCGATCTCGATCTGCTTCATCTTCAGCTCGGCGTCCTTCACCTGGCGGTCGTTGACAAGCTGCTGGCGCAGCTGCTCAAGCTCAAGCACTCCGGTGCGGTAGGCGAGTTCGGCCTCACGCACCTTCTCGCCGGTGCCGGAGCCGATGGAGTCGAGACGACGTTCGTTGACCACCTCCACGCGCTTGCGGTTGACATCCATCTCCTTTACCTTAAGCTGCATCTCGAGCGACGACAGGTAGGTGTGGTTGGCCAGACGCTGCTGTTCGAGCTGATAGGTCATGCGGCGGCGTTCGTCGTTGAGTTTGTCCACCTCCACCTGAGCCGACTGAAGGTCGAGCAGGAGCAGGGGAGTGCCGGCGGCAACGCTGTCGCCCTCGGTGCTGTACACCTCCACGATCTTAGTGGATATCGGCGAGTTGATGATCTCTTCGAAAGCCGGCACCACTCTGCCCGAGGCGTTGACCGAAGTTTCGATCGTGCCCACGTCGGCGATGGAGAATGTGAGGTCGGCGGCATTGACGCTTCGGCGCATCATCGACAGCAGCACAATTATAGCCACTATCACGGCTATGCCTGCCGCGCTCCATTTGATGATAAGGTTGCGGCGCTCGCGGCGCAATACTTCTTTGGGAATCTCTCTGTCCATAGATAAATAGCTGTATTCATTGATTAACTGTGCCAATACCGTGCCAAAAAGTGAAGATGTTGAAATTTAGATAGTTGGCAAAATCGAAGTGTCCGATATCGGACACTTGTCCGCCCGATATCGGACACTCGGACATTTTTCTGATCATTCCGGACACTTTCCTACACCCGTTTTCAGTCAAAGAAGCCCGGAAACATATCTTCGTGTGAAATTCAAGCAGGCTCTAGGCAGTGTCTTATTTTACGGTCATGTTGCGAAAAAACTGTAGGTGGAAATTAAAAAAAGAGATGTCTCCCGACATCTCTCTTCCTTTAAACCTTTATCTTAATCTAATACTATGAAAAACACACATGCAAAAGTAGTAACAAAAACTGATACAAGAAGTAGTAGACAAACTTATTTAACACAAATTTAACTAAAATCTGCGTCTTTGTCTTACACTCTGCAATCATTATGCGTTTTTCGGTTGTCGTTTCGGACTTTTTCGGCCTGTTTGGGCGCAATCAGTCCTCGGGAGCGAACATCGGATCCCACGGGGGCAGAAGTTCGGCTTTTTTCGACATGACGGCGCGGGCTTTCGGGGTGAGATACTTCTTGTCGACCACCAGGCGGAACATATACTCGTCCATCCACCGGTCGGTGATGATCAGGTGGCCGCCGTTGGCGCCCGGACCCCAGCTGTTCTCCACAAGCCATTTCACCGGCTTGCCCTCCTTGTCGAGATCCACCGCCACGAGCGTCATGGCGTGCGACGAGCCGCTTGCGTGGGTCAGCACTCTCTGGCGCTTGTCCATGCCGAAGGTGGTGCCCAGCAGCGAGCCGTAGTCGTAGAAGTCGGGGTCGAGCACGCCGCGTTCGCGGTCGAGAAACTTGCCCACGTCACACGAGAAATACATCGCCGTGGAGTCCTTGATCGATGCTATGGCCATCTCCTTTATATCCTCCATCGGCAGGTTGACGTAGGTCCAGTTGCGGCCGTCGTAGGCGTGGCGGTCATATTCGATCTCGTAGAGGTTGTAGTACGGACGGGTCGGGTCGTTCATCAGCATCACGTAGTCGTCGCTCAGATTGTTGCCCAGGAAGCGGTCGTAGAAGCTGAGCGGAGTGTAGGTCATGGTGTCGACCGCTTCACCCTTGGAGTTGCGGCGCGTCCATGTGAATTCCGTCGGGGGCTCGCCGAGATTGAGCACGAGCATCCGGTAGACCTCGCCGAGCATCTCGGTCTTGCGGCGTCCGAGTTCCGTGGCCTTGGTCTTGGCTTTGGCTGCGTCGCGCAGTTCCAGACCCCATTCACGGAGTTTCAGCGAGAGCAGCTGGTTGAGGCGCGAGGTGCTGTTCGACGAGTTGGTTTCGGGCATCACTTCGGCGGGAACCACGCCGTATTTGCCAACGATGTCGGCGATGCCGGTAAACTGGCCGCCGTCCGAAAGCGGATTGCGGAACAGCCAGTCGACCGTCTTGTCGTCCATCGGTCGGTCGGAGGTGTCTATCACTCCCTGAAGAAACAGGTTGGCCTTCTCAAGCTGGTCGAAGAAGAAGTTATAGTTCTGCGACAGCTCGGTCATGGGCAGGTCGTGCTCGGCCATCATCTGGGCGCGGAGCACATTGAGGCCCGTGAACAGCCAGCAGCGTCCCGAAGAGCGCTGGTTGGTGATCCCTTTGGAGGGGACGCGGTGAGAAAACTCGCTGCTTACCGGCCGACGGGCGTCGAGATTGCGGGCAAGCGAATTGATGTCGTTGGCCGTGATGGCATTGCGGATGGCACGGTCGGCCGGAGTGTTCTTGTAGGCCGACTTGATGGTGGTCATCATCTCAGGGCTGATACCGCCGGAGGCTTGCTGCGCCGTAGCGCAGAAGCCTCCGAGGATGATTACCGCCATTAACGATGATATGCGTCGCATAGGCGTGTAAGGTGTTTATTGATTGGTTTCGTTCAGGGGATTACTTGTCGGAATTCCACGTGCATTCGATAAACTCGAACTGGCCGCGTCCGGTCACCTTGTAGGTGATGACGTAAGGCGTGGTGGACGAGCCGTTGTAGGCCGAGAAGTTGATGGTGTAGATCACGTCCACTCCGGCTATCGGCTCTGCGTCGGGGTGCAGTATCGACAGGGCGGCGGGCATCACTTCGCTCTCGAAGCGCTGCTTCATCGTCGCTACGATCTGCTCGTCGGTCATGTCGGCATAGCCGGCGGCATACTGCGCGCGGGCCGAGGCGGCGCGAAGATCCACATTGCCCTGGTAGGCCGATGTGCCCGAATAATACTCGTTGTTGCCGTAGCTGGTCACGTAGGTGGCGCCGGTCTTGTCGTCGATCTGTGCCTTCACCCAGTCCACGCATGTCTGATAGTAGAGTGTCGACATCTCCTGGCCTTTGCCGGCAGGGAGGTTGATGGTGACGTTCGGGTCGTAGATCCACTTGCCTCCGGTGCGTACAAACTGTGCGGTTTGCGTGGTCACGGTGGCGGCAGGAGTCCAGTCGGTGCCGTTGAATGTGTATTCGTCGCAGCGCACGGTCGTGGCGCTCGAAGCATAGTAGAAGTAGGCCACATAGCGGACGTCACCTTCCGAGGCGTAGGGATACTTCGCTCTGAGGAACTTCGGCAGCAGGGTGGCCGGAGCCTCATCCGATAGGTTGTCGTAGTGCTGTCCCATGGCCTGATAGTCGGCGTGGGAGGGCATTACCACATCGGTGGCGGCGTTCCAGCGGGTGCCGTTGAAAGTGTAGACCGCAAACTCGGCCTGCGAGGGCATCGTTTCGGTGGCTGCACGGCTCGATACCGTGGCTGCTGCCGATGCGGTGGACTCGGCCACCGAGGTGGCCACCATGTTGCAGTATCTTCCGCCTGCCACGTTGATCAGATAGCCGGTGACGGTCACTTTCGCGCCGTCGGCATACTTGCTCTTATCGGCGCTGAGCATACCGTAAGGGCTGCCCTGTGCCTTGGCCGAGCCGTCAATGATGATGTTGGTGTTGGTACGGCCTTTGCTGTCGGTGGTCACGCTGACGGTGCCGGTCATTGTGCCGTAGATGGCCAGGGCGTTGTCGGTGCGCGCTATGATATCGGCCATTGAGGCGGCGTCAAAAGTTGTGGCTGCCGGATAGCTGACTGCCTGGCTGCCTGCTTTGTCAAATGTGGCGCCGTTGGCGATCTGGAGGCCTGTGTTGTAGGCGGCGACAGTGCCGTTGAGCACTATCTGGTCGCCGATGGCCAGACCGCTGAAGCCGTTCTCCTCGAACTTCGAGCCGCAGTATACGAATATCGCACCCGAGGCGTCGGTCAGTATATAGCCCTGCGAGCAGAGCGCGGTGACAACGCCGTTGATCGTCACGTCGTCATCGACGGCTGCGGTGCCGATCACGCTGGAGAGGGTGAAGCCGGGCTCTTCAGGTTCCGACGGGGCGGAGAATACTGGATCGGCCTGGGAGGTGCGGTAGCGCACCACGGCGTAGTCGCCTTCGGCGGCATCGGGCAGAGCAGCCAGAAGAATGCCGGGAATCGAAGCCGAGGCAGTGTGCGACGGTGCGAAAGCTGCGATGTAGTCGTTCTCGCTGCCCCAGACAGTCTGGTAGTCCTCGTCGCTGACTATGTACTCGGTGGCCGATTCGATTTGGGCGGGAATCTCCGAGGGGGTCACGGCTGTGTTGTAGGTCAGACGCACGGCAGAGCCGTCGGTCAGGGTGAAGTAGGCAAACGAAGAGCTGCCAAGCCATGCCGGCACGTAGTCGCGGGCGGGAGCGGCGTCGCTGAAGCAGAGTTTGGAGCCTACGGCGCGGAGCGCGGCGGCTCCGGCATCGCCGGCAAGCGCTTTGTTTGCGGAGTTGGACGATACGGCGGCATAGTCGGCCTCCGTCATGGTGTATTCGATTGTCTCTACCTGAGTGGGTTCGGGCACTTCGAAGCCGTTGAGCTCATCGTTGTTCCAGGAGTTTTCCGAACAGCCGGCTAAGGCTCCGGCCGCGAAGGCCAGAAGGAGAGCGCGTGAAATATGCTGTTTCATTGTCTTTTTCGATATTTTAGAAGTTGACTCTCATGCGCACTGAGAAGGTGCGGCCGAATGAATAGAACGTCTGGTAGGCATTCTCCCATGTGCCGTCGCTGGCCACCGGGGTGTAGGCCTGAGTGATGTAGTTGTAGTCAAACAGATTGTGGACGTTGCCGTAGAGAGTGGCGTTGACGCCTCCGATCTTGAAGCGGTAGCTGCAGGAGAGGTCAAACTGGTTGCCCCAGGGTATGCGCCAGGGGTCGCCGGCAGCAAGCTCGCCGTTGTTCTGCAGCGAGGAGGTGGTGATGTTGATGTCGGAGTAGTTGCGTGCGGCAGCTGTCCAGTCGGCGCCGATGCGGAAGCCGTCGAACGGTTTGAACACTACGCCCACGGCTGCGGTGGTCTGAGCCGAGCCGCCCACCTTCATGCCTTTCTGGAGCAGGGTTGTGCGCAGATGGTCGTCGGCGAGGATGCCTGCGGCCACGTCGCCCTGAAGGTTCTTGAGGGGCTCGCCGTTCTGGTTGTAGAAGTAGCCGGTGGCGTTGGAATCCCACTGCCAGTCGCCGAGCGAGAACATTCCGTCAAGTTCCATCCACTTGACGGGAATATATTTCACGTTGAATTCCAGACCCATGTGGCGGGCGTCGACACCCTCCATGTTCATGTAGTATCGGTCGCCGGCGTGGGGGCCGCTCTCGATCTCGCCGCTGCGGGCCATGGTGCGGTCCATCCAGCGGGTCAGATAGGCGTTGAAAGTGAAGGCCACCTTGCGCGTCTGGAGTCCGTAGCCGGCTTCGAAGGAATACACCTTCTCGTTGACGGCGTTGGGGTTGGTGACGTTGGAGTAGTTGGAGTTGAGGAATACGCCGCCGCTGAAGAACGGAGCGCGCGATATGTAGCCGGTGTTGAAGAACACGTTGTTGTGACGGTCGATGTTGTAGTTCACGCCACCCTTGACGGTGCCGCCGATGAAGTTCATAGTCTTCGATTTCTCATGCTCCTTGTCATAGTAGAAGAAGTCGCGGCGCCAGTAGGTGTTGTTGTTCAGGGCGCCCGAAAGCACAAGGTTGAGCTTGCCCGAGAGCGTCGTGTATTCAGCCTGGGCGTAGGCTCCCTCCTGGGCGGTGTAGCCGTTGTAGTTGCGGGCTATCACGTCGCCCACGCCGAGCTTCTGGTATTTCCAGTCGGGATTCGCGGCTAAGGCGTTGTTGGCTGCGCGGACGTTGCCGCGGTTGCTGTCGTCAAGATAGTAGGCGCCGTCATAGAGGTCGCTGATCTTGTTCTTGTGATGGCCTATGTAGTAGCGAAGATCCAGACCGCCGATGAGGTTCAGACGGTCGCCGTTGCGCAGATCTATACGTTTCTTGTACGACGATACAAGGCCATACCACTCGTGGTTGTTGTTCTGACGGGCCATGACCATGTTGGAGCCGGTGGCCGAAGCTGCGTTCATGTCCTGGATGGCGCCGTAGTCAAAGGTGCCGTCGGGGCAGCGGAATTTGGTGTTCAGCACGCCGTTCGACGAGCCATACCAGTCGCTGCTGTAGCCGTTGCGCCCATAGCCTTTGAGGCCGTAGCCCTGGGCATACGACATGTAGAGCGATGTGGAGAGCGACTGTGTGTGGTCTATCTGCCAGATGTGACCCAGAGAGATCTGGGGCTTGTGGTAGACGTTGTAGTTCGACGTGCGCTGACGGCCCTGGTTGTCGAAACCGTAGGTCGGGTTGTAGCGATACATGCTTTCGCCGTCCATATAGTTCTTTACTGCCTGCCAGCCGAGCACGCTGAGGCCGTCGTAGCTCGAGCGCTGGTAGTGTTGCTGCGGTGCGCCGAAGGCTGTCAGAGAGAGCTGATGGGAGGAGGTGAGGCGCTTCGACACGTTGAAGAAGTAGTTGTAGGCGTTATACTGTGTGCCCTGCACATAGCCGTCGCCCCACTTGTGCGAGCCGAGGAATGTCACGGCCCAGCCGTTCTTCATCAGGCCGGTCGACACCTTGACGCCGTAGTTGTTCATGCCGTCGTTGCCCATGCCGTACCATACCGAACCGCCGCGCTCAACGTCAATTGTGCGGGTGGTGATATTGATGGTGCCGCCGATCGAGGGGGTCGATACGATAGTGGCGCCAAGGCCGCGCTGGGTCTGGATGTTGGAGGCTACGTCGGAGAGGCCGGCCCAGTTGCTCTGGTACACGCCGCCCCACTCCATGTCGTTGATAGGTATGCCGTTGACCATCATGGCCACATTGGCGCTCTTGAAGCCGCGCATACGGGTTTCGGCGTCGCCGAAGCCGCCGCCCTGACGGATGGTGTAGATGCCCGGTGTGGTCTTGAGCACCTCCATGAGCTCCTGTCCGCCGAGCTTGAAGTCGATGGCGTCGGCGCCTACGGTCGACATTGCCACGGGGGTCTCGCGGGTCTTGCCCACCGACTGGGTGACAACCACGTCGTCGAGATGCTTCATGGCAAGCTCCATCGTGATGGTGCCCATGTCGCTGCGGGCCGGCAGCTCAAGGGTCTTGTAGCCGATATAGGTGATCTTGATGTTTTTGCCTTCGGGCACGTTGATGGTGAAGATGCCGTCGATGTTGGCGGCCGCGGCTCTCGATGTGCCCGGCACAGAAACTGTGGCTCCTACCATAGGCTCGCCTTCTTCATCGACGAGCGTGCCCGTACATTTGATGTCGGGGGCTGCGAAAGCGCTGACACATAGCAGCCAGATTACACTTCCTAAAAGAAAGAGTCTTTTCATAATCGGTTATATATAAATGTTATAGATTGGTTTGTCTAATCAATTGTGGTGTCGGGCGACCGTCTTCACCCGTCCTATCGAAGGTTTCATGATGCAAAAGTACTCTAAAAAAATGAATATTAGTGTTAAATTGTCGTCTTATTTGTTGACATGTTCGCGACTTCGGATGGCCGTATACAAGTTTCGGGCGGCATTCCGTGGTTGTCAGGAATGCCGCCCGGGGTATTGTGGCTGTCTGTAGGCGTTGCCGATTATGTGAACGAGATGGTGGATCCTCCCGATGGACGCTGCTGTGTCATCGTCTGGGGGCGGCGATGCGCGCGGGCCTGCTCCACTGTGGCACGGTCGCGGTTGTAGGTCGGACTCTTTTCGAGCACTTCGATGATCGTGTCCGAATCCATTTCATCAGGCTTGAGTATGATGTAGTTGGTGCGGTATGTGTCGACCTTCTCGCCATATTCTTCCCTTATGCGGTCAGATGCACGTGGGGCGGGGGCGGAATTGACGGGGATAGAATTGTTGCTGAACGGTTCGGGCTGGTCCTGATTGCGTATCTCCTGGATCTCACCCAGACGATCCACGTCAAAGCCCGATGCGAGCATCGTGATCTTGATCTGCTCGCCAAGCTCTTTGTCGAAAGCCACGCCCCAGATGATTTTCACCTTCGGGTTGATCTTCTGCACGAAGCTCGTCAGTTCGTTGACCTCGCTGAGCTTGAATTTGTTGGTGGCATCCTGCGAGAAATATATGTTGAAGAGCAGACGCTTGGCCGTAGATATATCGCGGTGTTTTAGAAGCGGCGATGCGAGGGCGTCCTCCAGAGCCTTGGTCACACGGTTCTCACCATCGCCGTAGCCCGACGAGATGATGGCGGCCCCGCCGTCGCGCAGAGTGGTGTTGACGTCGTTGAAGTCGAGATTCATGTAGCCGTCGCAGGTGATCAGCTCCGAGATCGAGCGGGCGGCGGTGGCCAGGGTGTCGTCGGCTTTGCCGAATCCGTTGATGAAGTCCAGATCGCCGTAGATCTCCGTCAGTCGCTCATTATTGATAAGCAGCAGTGCGTCGACATATTTGGCCATCTCGTCGGCTCCCTCGAAGGCCTTGTTGATCTTCTCCTCGCCTTCGAAGTAAAACGGTATGGTGACGATGCCTATCGTGAGCAGACCCCTTTCGCGGGCCACGCGCGCCACAACCGGGCTGGCACCGGTGCCGGTGCCTCCACCCATGCCCGAGGTGATGAACACCATGCGGGTGTCGTCCTGAAACAGTGCCTCGATCTTGGCTATGTCGTTTTCAGCAGCCTCGCGGGCCACTTCCGGCCGGTCGCCGGCTCCAAGGCCGTCGCCGATCATCACTTTGGTAGGCACAGGACTCTGGCGCAGTGCCTGTCGGTCGGTGTTCAGAACCACGAACGACACATGCTGGATGCCCTGACGGAACATGTAGTTGACGGCATTTCCGCCACCGCCGCCAACGCCTATGGCCTTGATTATTATTTTGTCTTTCTGTTCGTTCTCGGGCGATTCGAATTGATCGGCGAGTCCTTCGGGATTAAGTATTTCGTCCATTTCAGTTGTGCTTCGTTTAGTGGAATTAGTCATCAAGCAGATCGCCTCCGTCGGGATCTTCCGGCGGCTCCTGTATCTGTCGTTTCAGCCAGTTGATGGCCTTGGAGAAGCCGCTCTGGCGTTCAGGCTCCGCTACCGGTTCCGGTTCGGGTATGATCTCTATAGGCTCCTCCTTGACAGGTTCGGGCGACAGACACTCCTGGGCGCCTGCCTGGGCGGCAGCGTAGAGTATCGACACTACGTCGACCGAGTAGGCAGGCGATATGCGGCTGTCGGCTATGCCTATGCGCGGACTGATGATGCTTCCCATGCGCACCTTCATTTTGGTGGTGTCGCCGAGAAGGGTGTTGAATTCGGCCAGACGCGCTCCGCCTCCCACTATCACTATGCCGGCGGGAAGTTCGGCAGGCGTCAGTCCGGCGTAGGATATCTGCTCTTTGATGTTGGCTATGATCTCTGCGGCACGGTGGCTCACATAGTTGTTGAATTCGGTCATCTTCACGTCGTCGACGCTCCCTTCGGCAGGCGCTCCCTTGGCGTTGCCGCGCTGGCGCTTGAGAGCTTCGGCATCCTCCTCCACATAGTTGAGGCGGGTGAGGTCGCGGGTGATGTTGCGCGATCCCATAGGGATTGTCTGCAGATACTGGAGATATCCGTGGCGGTAGATGCTGACGGTGACGGTCTCGGCTCCGAAATCCACAAGCATGCAGCCGAGCTGACGCTCCTCGCTGGTGAGGACGATGTCGCCCATTGCGAGATGCTTCACGACGCAGCCGCGCTTCTCCAGTCCGAGTTTCTCTTCGATGAGAAGCTTGAGGTTGCGGCGAAGTTGCGGACGGCACACAATCAGGTTGCCCGACATGCGTATCTCTGAGCCATACATGCCCACAGGCATGTCGGATTTGGCACCGTTGACATAAAACTCGCGAGCCACTACGTCGATCACTTCGCGATCCGGCACCCGCTCGCCGAGCATTTCGCGTTTCAGAGCTTCGATGATGTCGTCGGTCACTTCGGTGTCGGCGGGCAGACGGCGCTCGGTCTGACGCTGTATGGCGGCCACCGACCGGCCTGATATGGATGTGTATATGCCCTCGACCTTGCGGGGAGTCAGACGGTTCTCTATCTTGAGAAGCAGCGTGCGGACGGCATTGGCAGCCATGGACACGTTGCTCAGCTGGCCGTGACGCACGCTGTCGGTCAGCGGCATCTCCTCAATGGCTTTGACTGTGACGTAGCCGTTGGAGTCGACCGAACCGACGGCTCCCTTGATTTTGCTGCTCCCGATCTCGAGAGCTATGATATGCTTTTCGTCCATATAGCGTTAGTCGTTGTGAGTGGGTGTGACTTGATTGTTCGTTATTTGTGGGGCTTGGCGGCCGGTATCGGTTTCTCCGACCGCGGTTTCTGTCCTGGCAGGGCTGTGCCGGGGGCTATGCCGTCGGCGGCCAGCATGGTGCCTATGTCGTCGGCCTCGTCAACTTCTTCCACTTCCACTGCAGGACGCGACAGCTGTTTGTGGCGACGGGTGGCCACGATCTGTCCCGACCATTTAACAGAAATAGTGTCGTAATTGTTCCATCCTTTTACCGGAAGTACTTCGGTATACATCCGGCGGAGCCGTCTGAATTTGTTGTCAAAGTTGTCGGGAGTGCCGAAATTGATGATCTGGCCGCGTATGATTGGCACGAGCATCACGTCGGTAGGGGAGTCGATCTTGATCATCGACACCAGGGAGTTCCATAGCGAGTCGGCTGATATGTAGTCGATGAGAGGCAGCAGGTCGCGGGCCATGCTCTGGGTGTCGGCGATGCGCCCCTGTATGACAGGCACGTCTATGTGGTAGCGGGCGTCGGCCGATATGCGTTTGCCCTCGCGGTTGATGTAGTAGGATTTGTCGCCGTCGAAAACTCTTGCCACCGGACGCATCGGGTCTACGTTTACGAGCACAAAGCCGTCGCTGAGTCTGACTGCCTGCGCCGATTCGATCTTGTCGATGCGTGACAGTATGCGCTCTATGCTGTCGGTGTCGATGTCGAGCAGACGCATCCCTTTGGCGCGCGAGGGTATGATGCCGAGCTCACGGGCAAGTTCGCCGGCGGTGACGAATTTCATGCTCGTGGTGTCGTTGACCGCTATGCGCAGACCGGCGCAGCGACGCTCGCTCCCGGCCTCCGATGAGAGGCTGAGCGCCGTCACAAGATAGGCAAGCAGCACAATGGCTGTGAGGCAGTGCCAGAATGTTCGGGATATGCGGGTACGCCCCTGGCGTCTTGGTCGCTCGTTCATTTTGCGCGTATGGTTTCGGTCAGCTCGGGCAGGCAGTCGGCTATATCGCCGGCACCGGCGGTGAGCAACACCTCAAAGTTACGATTTTTTATTGTTTCTGTCAAATTATCCTTTGTCGTCATGGTTTTTTCACAGCCCGCTATGGCATCGAAGATGAGTGAGGAGCTGACACCCTCTATAGGCTCTTCGCGAGCCGGATAGATCGGCAGAAGCACTACGTCGTCGGCCAGCGACAGAGCCTCGGCAAACTGCGGGGCGAAGTCGCGGGTGCGGCTGTAGAGGTGGGGCTGGAAGGCCACGGTGAGTCTGCGTCCGGGATAAAGAGCCTTGACCGACGATATCGAGGCGCGCAGTTCGTCGGGATGATGGGCATAGTCGTCGATGATCACATGGCCTCCTGGCAGCGGTTCGCGCAGGTGTGCCTCGAAACGGCGTTTCGCTCCCTTGAATGTGCGCATGGCCTCGCGGGCGCTCTCGGGGTCAAGGCATCCGGCGAGAGTCACGGCGCCGAGGGCGGCTACGGCGTTGTCGATGTTGATGTCTACGGGCACTCCAAGCTCCACGTCCTTTACGAGCACTCCTTCCGGACCGGCGAAGTCGAATACGATCGTTCCTTCGCCTCTTCGGATACGTTCGGCATGGAATGTGCCCGAGGCTGCAGAATAAGTGCTGACGGTCACTCCTGGCTGCACCCGCGGCTTCAGCTTCAGGCCTTCGTGTATGAGAAGATGGCCGCCGGGTCGTATAAGTCCGGTGAAGTGTGCGAAACTTTCGAGATATGCCTCCTCGGTGCCGTATATGTCAAGATGGTCGGGGTCGGTCGATGTCACCACGGCTACTTCGGGGGTGAGGTGGTGGAAAGAGCGGTCATATTCGTCGGCTTCAATCACACTCAGATCCGACTCCGGATCGAGCAGGAAGTTGGTTCCGTAGTTGCGGAGCACTCCGCCCAGAAAGGCGTTGCATCCATGGCTGGAGCTGTGGAGCAGATGAGCTGCCATTGATGATGTGGTGGTCTTGCCGTGGGTGCCTGCAAAGCATAGTCCGCGGCTCGTGCGCGTCACGGCGCCGAGTACGGCCGCGCGTTTCACGGGATTGAATCCGTTGGCGCGAAACCATTCGAATATCGGCAGCTCGGCGGGTACGGCCGGGGTGTAGACCACCGTGGTGGTTGATGGATCGCGGTGGCTGGCGGGAATTTCGTCGGCCTCACCGCCGAATGTTATGGCCACGCCCTCCTTTGCAAGTGCGTCGGTGAGCGCCGACGGAGTGCGGTCGTATCCGGCCACATTGCAGCCTTTCGACAGGAAGTAGCGCTCAAGAGCCGCCATTCCGATCCCTCCGGCACCTATGAAGTATATGTTTTCGGTTGTCATTTATCGGTGTGTATCAGTGATATGAGTATGTCGGCTATCTTGTCGTCACTGCCATTCATGGCCATTGATCCGGCTGCTTCAGCGAGTTTGGCAAGCTTTGCTTTGTCGTTCACGAGCGTGAGAGCCATATTGCCGAGGCGTTCTACGGCATCGGAATCGAGAAGCATCAGCGCCGCTCCGCGGTCGGACAGCGCTTCAGCATTGCGTCGCTGATGGTCTTCGGCAACGTTGGGCGATGGAATCAGTATGGCTGCCTTGCCGAGCAGCTGCAGTTCGGATATGGTGCCTGCGCCTGCGCGGGCCACTACCAGATCGGCGGCTCTGTAGGCTGTGGCCATGTCGGCTATAAAGGCCGAGGCCTTGACGTCGGCGTAGCCTGAGGCTTTGGCCATGCACTCTTGTTCGTATAGACGTCCGGTCTGCCATAGCAGCTGAGTGTTTCTCTGCCGGAACCGCGGCAGCATGGCTGCGACGGCATCGTTGACCGTGCGTGCGCCGAGGCTGCCACCGGTGACGAATATCAGAGGCCGCTCCGGGTCAAAGCCGAGACTCTTCTTGGCTTCGGCCTGCGTGAGGCTACATTGCGTAAGCTCTTTTCTCACCGGATTTCCGGTCAGCGTTATGCGGTCGGCCGGGAAGAAACGCTCCATCCCTTCGTAGGCCGTGCATATCGCTGTGGCATGCGGCGCGAGCAGTTTGTTGGTCACTCCGGCATATGAGTTCTGTTCCTGTATCAGCGTCGGTATGCCGCGCTTCTGAGCCTCTTTGAGCACCGGTCCGCTTGCATAGCCGCCTACGCCTACTGCGGCATCGGGCGCGAAGTCAGCCACGATCCGGCGGGCCTTGCGCATGCTTTTCCATAGTTTGAGCAGCACGCCGAAGTTGCGCCATAGCCTCTTGCGGTCGAAGCCCGCCACCGGGAGGCCTTCGATACGGTAGCCGGCTGCAGGCACGCGCTCCATCTCCATACGGCCGAGTGCGCCTACAAAAAGTATCTCGCAGTCGGGCAAGCGGCGGCGCATAGCGTTGGCTATCGACAGAGCCGGGAATATGTGGCCTCCGGTGCCTCCGCCGCTGATAAGTATCTTGATCTTGTTATTGTCTTGTTTCATAGTAGTGGAGTGTGTTGTGAATCATTGCATCATGGTCGGGTTCTCGCCGCGCAGATTCTCGGGAAGAGACTCCATTTCGGCCTTGACCTCCTGACGTTTGGCGCCGTTGAGCGCGGCGTGACGGCTTACACTCAGCATCACGCCGAATGCTATCGAGGTGACGATGATCGACGACCCGCCTTTGGATATGAGCGGCAACGGCTGACCCGACACGGGAGCAAGGCCGCTGACAATGGCCATGTGGAACAACGCCTGATACACGATCATCACAGCCATGCCTATCACCAGCAGCGCCGAGAATACCCTCTGGCATCGCGAGGCTATGGAACTGGCTCTGGCGAGAAGCCACAGATATAGCACCAACACCACAATGCCACCCACAAGGCCGGTGTCTTCGATCACAATCGCGTAGATATAGTCGGAAAAAGCCAACGGCAGACGGGCTGTCTCGCGAGAGTTGCCGGGCATCACGCCGAACACTCCGCCGTTGGCCTGAGCCATGTAGGCATACATCTCCTGACGGTTTTCAGCATTGATGTCGTATTCGTATTTCGGACGGCCGTCGCCACGGTGGCGCATGATGCGGTTGTACCACGTGCCGTGGCGTCCCTCGGTCTGCGTGGCTTCCACTACAGGAGCGCCGTCGACTGTGGCTGGAGCCGATTCGCGTCCGCTGCCAAAAAGCAGAAAGATACCGGCCAGCATGGCATACACCACACCAACAACTATCAGCTTGCGCCATTCCACACCGCCCACGATCATCATCGACATGCTTATGGCCATTAGCAGCAGAGTATTGGTCAAACCCTGCTTGATGAGTAGTCCGCCGAACACGGCCACGATCATCGCCGACATGATCACGCCCCGGTTGTAGACTCCGGCGGTATGCTTGTTGTGGTTCTTCGACATTATCAGCGCTATGACCAGGGCGGCCGAGAGTTTGAGGAACTCCGACGGCTGGATGGTGATGCCCATGAGGTTGAAGCTGCGCCGGGCGCCGTTGACTATCTCGCCGCAGAACAGCACGTAGAGCATCATCCCTATACTTGCTATCACAAGCACCCATATCGGTTTTTCGAATTTCTGATAGGGCACGCGCTGTATGTAGAGCATAAGTCCCAGACCGATCACAAGCAGACCCACGTGGCGCACCAGAGGACCGAAGACGCCCAGGACGCCATGCACGTTGACCTCGCGCGACGATGCGCTGTAAAGCTCTATCAGCGATATTAGGCAGAGCATTATATATATGCCCCAGATGTGTTTGTCGGAGCGTGCGTTGGCCTCGATCTCGGATTTCGCGGGCTTTGTTGCCGCAGGCTGCGACATGTCGACCGGCGGGATTATCTCAAAATTTTCCATAGTCTGTGACGGTTGTAGATGGGCTTATGGTTGCTTGCGATGATGTGTGTCGTGTGGTGAGGTTTGTCATTTCATTGCGGCTACGGCCTGCTTGAACTGGCGGCCGCGGTCCTCGTAGCTGCTGAACAGGTCAAAGCTTGCGCAGCAGGGCGAAAGCAGCACCGTGTCGCCCGGACGGGCTATCTCGCGGCATGCTGCCATGGCTTCGTCCAGTGAATGGGTGTCGCGGATCTGGTCGACGATGCCGCCGAAGTAGCTGATGAGTTTGGAGTTGTCTTTGCCCATGCACACGATCGCTTTCACTTTCTCGCGCACGAGCGGCTCTATCTCCGAATAGTCGTTGCCCTTGTCTTTGCCGCCGAGTATGAGCACAGTGCCCTTAGGCATCGATTCAAGCGCATACCAGCATGAATTGACGTTGGTGGCTTTGGAGTCGTTGATATAGCGCACGCCGTCGACTGTTCCGGCCGGTTCGAGGCGGTGCTCCACTCCTTCGAAGTCCGACAGGGCGCGGCGTATATCCTCTTTTTTTATGTCGAGCAGGCAGGCCGACAGACCGGCAGCCATCGAATTGTATAGGTTGTGGAGGCCGTTGAGCGAAAGCTCGGCGCGTGGCATCTTCAACGATGTTTCCGATGTGTCAAACACCAGTTCGCCCGCGTCGTCGACCCATGCGTGGCTCTGGTGTTCCTCGTGCTCGGCAAATGGAAAGAGGCGTGCCTCGGTGGCTATCTGTTCGAGTTGCCGCTGTATTGTCGGATCATCCTGCCAGAAAATGAAGGCATCCTCCGAGGTGAGGTTGCGGATGATTCTGAATTTGGCCTTGACATAGTTGTCCATCTTGTAGTCGTAACGGTCAAGATGGTCGGGAGTGATATTTAGCATCACGGCTATGTTGGCCTTGAATTCATACATGTTCTCCAGCTGGAAGCTCGACAGTTCGATCACATAGACGTCGTGGGGCGTGCGGGCCACCTGCAGCGCGAGGCTGCGGCCCACGTTGCCGGCAAGTCCTACGTTGATGCCGGCCTCACGGAGTATGTGATAGGTGAGAAGGGTGGTTGTCGTCTTGCCGTTAGACCCGGTTATGCACACCATTTTGGCGTCGGTGAAGCGGCCGGCCATCTCTATCTCCGAAATTACCGGTATCCCTTTTTCGGCTATAGCTTTCATGACCGGTGCGGTAGGCGGTATGCCGGGACTTTTCACGACCTCATCGGCCGAAAGAATGCGCTCGAGTGTATGCTGTCCCTGTTCCCATTCTATGCCTTCGGCTTCAAGCTGCTGGCGATAGCGCTCTGGAATCTGTCCGAAGTCGGAGAGAAACACTTCCATGCCTTTGTCCTTGCCGAGGATAGCTGCTCCGACGCCGCTTTCGCCGCCGCCAAGCACTACCAGACGCTTGCGATTGTTCATAGTTGAGTAATGTATTGATGTCGTTTTATGGTTAGCGTATCTTTAGTGTCACGAATGTCACAGCAGCCAGCAGAATGGCTACTATCCAGAAGCGTACCACTATCTTTGACTCGGGAATCGCTCTCAGCGGAGCCTGTATGAGCGCTTCGATGCCGGAGTTGCCGGGTTTCTGGAAATGGTGGTGCAGGGGGGTCATCTTGAACACACGTCTTCCTTGGCCGTAGCGTCGTTTGGTGATCTTGAAGTAGGCCACCTGGATCATTACCGACAGGTCTTCGATGAAGAATATGGCGCACAACAAAGGTATCAGAAGCTCCTTGCGTATGAGTATGGCAAACACGGCTATTATGCCGCCGATGGCCAGCGAGCCGGTATCGCCCATGAACACCTGTGCCGGAAAAGCATTATACCACAGGAAGCCGATAAGAGCACCGATGAAGGCGGCCATATATACCACAAGCTCTTCACTGCCCGGGATATACATGATGTTGAGATAAGTGGAGTAGATCATGTTGCCGCCAAGGTAGGCCATGATAGCGAGCGCCACGCCGATGATGGCCGACACTCCCGTGCACAGTCCGTCGAGTCCGTCGGTGAGGTTGGCGCCGTTGGATGTTGCGGTGATGACGAAGATCACTACGATCACAAACAGGATCCATCCGGCGGTGGCGGCGTGCTCTCCGGTCCACGATGTGAGGTAGGCATAGTCGAAATTGTTGTTTTTGACAAACGGTATGGTGGTCTGTGCGGCCTTGATGTTCTCATTCTGGCCGGTGACGACGATCTCTTCGCCGCGTGGCTCCATCGTTTCCACATTCTCCCGCATCACAATGTCGGGACTCATCCACATGGTGCATCCCACGATCAGTCCGAGTCCTACCTGCCCTACGATCTTGAATTTGCCGCTCATGCCGTCTTTGTTGTGGCGTTTCATCTTCAGCCAGTCGTCGGCAAAGCCGAGTGCTCCGAGCCATACGGTGGTGAGCAGCATCAGTGCCATGTAGATGCTGCTGAGGTTGCCTACAAGCAGGCAGGGCACCAGTATGGCTATGATTATGATGACGCCTCCCATGGTGGGAGTGCCTTTTTTCTGCATCTGTCCTTCAAGGCCGAGATCGCGCACTATCTCTCCCACCTGCATCAACTGCAGGCGGTCGATGATACGGCGTCCGAACACCATGGCTATGAACAGTGCCAGCACGAAGGCGGCTCCTGAACGGAAGGTTATATAGTTCATCAGGCGTGAGCCCGGTATGCCGGTTTCGGCCAGATAGTCAAACAGGTAATACAGCATCGTTGTCTGTCTATATGATGGTGTGTTTGTTTATTCGGGGTGAATTTTTGCGTGATGGTTATGTGTCAGAGCTGCGACAGCGCCTCTTGCACTACCTCGCGGTCGTCGAAATGATGTTTCACGCCGCGTATCTCCTGATAATCCTCATGTCCCTTGCCGGCCACAAGCACCACATCGCCCTCCTTGGCCAGGCTGACGGCTGTGCGGATGGCCTCGCGACGGTCGGCGATGCACAGCGTGGCTGCAAGTGCGCGTGCGTCGAGGCCTTCGCGCATGTCGGCGATGATGGCGTCGGGTTCTTCGTCGCGCGGATTGTCGGAAGTGAGTATCAGCCGGTCGGAGCGAAGGGCGGCTTCGCGTGCCATGATGGGCCGTTTTCCTTTGTCGCGGTTGCCTCCGGCGCCTACCACGGTGATGATCTGTCCGCGGCCACCGACTATGTCGCGTATGGTGGAGAGCACGTTGACGAGGGCGTCGGGGGTATGGGCGTAGTCGACGATGGCGGTGACTCCGTCGGTTGAGTGGAACGGCTGGAAGCGTCCGGCCACGGGCACCAGACGGCTCATGTCGACGAGCACACGGTCGGGATTCCATCCGAGCAGCAGGGCGGCGCCGTAGACGGCTGTCAGGTTGTAGGCATTGAAGCGTCCGGTGAAGAGCACCTCCACTTCATGTCCGTTCAGAGCCAGCAGCGTGCCGTCAAGACGGCTTTCCACGATCTTGCCGGTGAAGTCGGCGCGGGTGCGCAGGGAGTATGTGTGTCGGCGTGCGTCGGTATTCTGCAGCATGACCTCTCCGGCCTTGTCGTCGGCATTGGTGAGCGCGAAGGCCGTGGCCGGAAGGTTGTCGAAAAAAGATTTTTTTGCAGCCAGATATGCGTCGACGGTCTTGTGGTAGTCAAGATGGTCGCGGGTGAGATTTGTGAATACGCCTCCGGCGAAGTGCAGTCCGGCTATGCGGTGCTGGTGGGCGGCATGAGAGCTGACCTCCATGGCCGCATATTCACATCCGGCATCGACCATCTGCCGGAGCAGGCGGTTGAGTGTCAGCGGGTCGGGTGTGGTCTGGTCGGCATGTACGGCTTCGGTGTCTATATAATTGACAACGGTAGAGAGCAGTCCGGCCTTGTAGCCTTCGAGGCGTGCCATCTCATATATGAGAGTGGCTGTGGTGGTCTTGCCGTTGGTGCCGGTCACGCCTACGAGCTGCAGCTGGCGCGATGGGTTGCCATACCATTGCGATGCGAGAAAGCCTAAGGCTACGGCCGAATCAGACACCTTGACGTAGGTGACAGTCGATTCAAGCCGTTCGGGAAGCTCTTCGCACACTATGGCGGCCACTCCGCCGACAGTCACTATCGGTATGAACCGGTGTCCGTCGACATTGACGCCTCTGACCGCTACAAACAGCGATCCGAGGCTTATCTTGCGCGAATCGCACTCGAGCGATGTGATTTCCACTTCTTCGTTGCCGATCACTTCCTCTACGGTGATGGCTGACAGCAGATGCGAGAGTTTCATAGTCTGTATAGTATGTTTTTTTGTTTTTATTCAGTGAGTGAGAGTGTGACGCGGTGGCCGCGCGGAGCGGAGTTGCCTGCGGCCGGTGTCTGTCGTGTGACGTAGCCGGAGCCGCTGAAGGTCACGTTGTAGCCGGCCTTCTCCAGTATGGAGATGGCGTCGCGTAGTCCGTAGCCCACAACGTCAGGAATTCCCTTGTCGATGTCGCGGGGGCGCGTCAGCGAACGGCGTGCTCCTTTGACTTCCAGTTCACTTCTCACCCGTTCGTGGTGTCCGTTGCGGGCGGTGGCATAGAGCACCGGCGAGTCGCCGGCCGCTTTCTCGGCCGATAGATCCGACGAGTTGCCGAGCATGCCGCGCGAATATAGCTTGAGAGCCACGTTTTTCACCACCTCACCCGATGTCGACGCGGCTCCGAGAGCGTTCTGCTTCGGGTGGCAGGTGAGTACGATGCATGAGTATTTGGGGTTTTCGGCGGGGAAAAATCCGCAGAAGGCGAGTCGTTTCTTTCCGGTGTTGTAGGTGCCTCCCTCTATCATGTAGCATGTGCCGGTCTTGCCTGCGATACGGACGAGATCGTTTTTCAGGCGTCGGCCGGTGCCGTGTGCGCCCCACACCACGTCGGTAAGCATGCTCTGGAGCTTCTTTGCGTTGGCTTCGGAGCATATACGGTCGCGGATATATGTGACGGGCAATATCGAATCGATATCTTCGCCGGTCAGACGGCTGACGAGCCTCGGCCTGACGTAGCGGCCGCCGTTGGCGATGGCATTGTAGACCGAAAGGGTGTAGAGTGGCGGTATTTCTGTGGCGTAGCCGTAGCACTGGCGCGAGAGTGATATTCGTCCTCCGCGGTTAGATGGCACGGAGTCGACGCGCGGAACGCTCTCGCCGGCGATGCCCGTATTCATTGGCTCGAGAAATCCTATCTGTTTGAGCCGGTGGTAGAATCCGCCGGGGTGCGCGTCGTAGCGGCGTGTGATGATGCGTGTCATTCCGATATTGCTCGACTGTTCGATGACTTCGGCCACAGACAGCGATGAGCTGTAGTGGGAGTCGGTGATGCCGCGTCCGCCTGCGTATGGGAATGATTTGCCTATCGGTATCTGTTCGCTGAGGTCGTTGACTATGCCGTCCTCCAGTGCTATGAGCATCGAGATGGGTTTGATTACCGAGCCTGGCTCATAGCCGAGCACGGCTCGGTTCATGCCCTCGATATATCCCGGTGCCGACGGATTTTTTTCGAGGTTGGATATTGCCTTGATGTCGCCTGTGGCCACCTCCATCAATACGGCGACGCCCCAGTCGGCGTTGACGTATGTAAGCAGGTTGTTCAGCTCGTTCTCCACGATGTCTTGCATCTTGATGTCGATGGTGGTGCGTATGTTGAGGCCGGGTATGGCCGGTTTGTCGGTCCAGTTGACGATACCTCTTGTGAGCGCAACCTTCTTGGCTATGCCGGGGGTGCCGAACAGCATGCTGTCAAGCGCTTTTTCAAGCCCTGAAATGCCGTGGATCTCCTTGCATTTCCGGGTGGCGCCGACACCGCCGATGCTTCGGCGCGCCATATCGCCGTAGGGGTTGACCCTACGCATTTTAGACTCTACCGACAGGCCGTTGCGGTTGCGGTTGGGAATTTTGAAGAACGGGAATGTGCGTAGCCGGCGGTAGTCGGCATACGATATGTTGTCAAGCAGACGATAGGCTCTCGGACGTTTGGATTTATCCTTGATGTTGTCGATAGGCTTGAGCAGATGGGCGCGCCATCCTTTGGCGTCGCGCACCGGGAAGTAGCGTGCCAGAGAGTCGGCTATGGTGTCGATCTGCTGTCGCAGCCGGTGCTCCATGAAGCGTTCGCTGCGGTAATCAATTCTGACGGTGTAGTATCGCAGGTTGGTGGCGAGGATGCTTCCGTCGGCAGCAAGTATATTGCCGCGTTCGGGGGCTATCGTGTCGCATCTCGACAGTTCGCGGTGAGCCTTTTCGTTCCATGCGTCAGCCGATACGACAGTGTTGTCGACCACGTGCCACACGATTCCGGCTGCACACGCCAGCATTGCCGCCACGATCAGCGCGTAGCGGCGGTTCATGTGTTTGCGGTTGGATCTTTTCTTTGGCTGGCTCATCGTGAGGGAAGTTTGTATGGTGGACGTTGTTGAACGTGCAGATTCAGTCCGAGCGAATCCACGAGCTGCTGCATCTCCGATTCGCGGGTGCGGCTCATGTAGACCGACCTGACGCGCATTCGTTCGGTCTTGACGATCTCAAGTTCGGTGTTGAGCCGCCTGATCTCTTCCATTTTTGTCTGACAGTGGTATTTGTTGGTTATAAAGACCATTATGACAGTGAATATGGCGAACACCTTAAGCCAGTGGCGTGCGAAGAAGTCGCTGGAGATCACCTGTCCGTAGATCAGGCGTCCGGCTATCGACCCTTTCTGCTTTGGTTTCGTGGATGATTTCTTTGACATGGCTTGCAGACGGGCGGTTAAAGTTTTACGGCGGTGCGCAGTTTGGCACTGCGTGAACGCGGATTGCGGTTGATCTCATCTTCGTCTGGCACCATGGGTTTCGACGTTATCTGTCGTAGCGGCGCTTCTGTGCGTCCGAAAAAGTCTTTTTCAATCCGTCCTTCGATGTTGCCGGTCTTCATGTAGTTTTTGACCATGCGGTCTTCAAGCGAATGGTAAGTGATGATGGCCAGACGTCCGCCCGGAGCCAGGAGGCTTGTCGCCTGATCGAGGAAGGAACTGAGCGCGTCGAGTTCGCCGTTGACGGCTATGCGCAAAGCCTGAAATACCTGTGCGAGTTCTTTCTTTTCGGCTTTGGGGCTTATCAGTGGCCTGACGACGGCGAGAAGCTGTTCGATGGTTGTGATTTCTTCGCGGCTTCTTGCTTTAACGATGGCTGCGGCTATGCGGCGTGACTGGCGTAGCTCGCCGTAGAGGCTGAATATGCTTGCAAGCGATTCTTCGGAGTTTTCGGCTATGAGGCGGGCTGCTGTCAGGTTTGACCGCTGGTTCATGCGCATGTCGAGCGGGCCGTCCCAGCGGAACGAAAATCCCCGTGCCGAGTCGTCGAAGTGGTGGAACGACACTCCCAGATCGGCCAGAATGCCGTCCACGTGCTCCACGCCGTGGTAACGCATGAAGTTTCGCAGGAAGCGGAAGTTGGAATGTACGATTGTAAACCGTGGGTCGCGGAATGCTCTCTCCACGGCTTCGGAGTCCTGGTCGAATCCGTAGAGATGTCCTGTGGTGTCGAGCCGCTCCACAATGGCGCGGGAATGTCCGCCGCCACCGTAGGTGACGTCGATATAGATGCCTCCGGGACGTATCGCGAGGGCTTCGAGGGTCTGCGGCAACAAGGCCGGTATGTGATACACTTCTTCGGTCATATTTCCACCACTGAATTGGGGGTCGTAAAGTTAGCTATTTTTGACGTGAATTTACAATTTCAAACGCCAAATTTTTATGGATGTTAATAACTTGATGCGTTCCGTATTGATATTTGGCTGTTTATCAACGCTATAATCAACGATGGCGATATTTGCAAATGTAAATTTTATGAGGCTTGATAAAACATATCCGACGGTCATGGCAAAGCTTTTGTGGATGCTCTGCTGACGACCGTCGGACTGTATTTGCGAGTTGCTGATATCGCTTTATTCCATCAGTTTGCGGTAGCGGCGTCGCGGTGGCTCTTTGCCTCCGTTCTGTGCGCGTTTGTAGTCCTCATAGTCGGAATATGATCCGGCGTAGAACACGACTTTGCCGTCGCCCTCAAAAGAGAGTATGTGAGTGCAGATGCGGTCGAGGAACCATCGGTCGTGGCTTACGACCACAGCGCAGCCTGCGAAGTCCTCCAGTCCCTCTTCAAGCGCCCGCAAGGTGTTGACGTCAATGTCGTTGGTCGGCTCGTCGAGCAGCAGCACATTGCCCTCTTCCTTCAGAGCCATCGCAAGGTGAAGGCGGTTGCGCTCTCCGCCCGATAGCACTCCGATCTTCTTTTCCTGATCAGCTCCGGAGAAGTTGAATTTCGACAGGTAGGCACGGGCGTTTACGTCGCGGCCACCCATGCGGAACGACTCAGTGCCCTGGGAGATGACTTCGTAGACGCTCTTCTCCGGCAACAGATCGTGATGGGTCTGATCGACGTAGGCAATCTTGACGGTTTCGCCCACTTCGAAGCTTCCGGCGTCGGGCTTCTCCTGACCCATGATGAGGCGGAAAAGCGTGGTTTTGCCGGCTCCATTGGGTCCTATCACGCCGACAATGCCTGCGGGCGGGAGCATGAAGTCGAGATCCTTGAACAGCTGTTTCGAACCGAAGGCTTTCGACAGCCCGGTGGCTTCGATCACTTTGTTGCCCAGACGCGGGCCGTTGGGGATGAATATCTCCAGACGTTCCTCACGTTCGCGCTGGTCTTCGTTGAGAAGTCGGTCGTAGCTCGACAGGCGCGCCTTGCCTTTGGCCTGACGCGCTTTCGGAGCCATGCGCACCCATTCAAGTTCGCGTTCGAGGGTTTTGCGGCGTTTCGAGGCCTGTTTTTCCTCCTGTGCCATGCGTTTGGTCTTCTGGTCGAGCCATGACGAGTAGTTGCCCTTCCATGGAATTCCTTCGCCACGGTCGAGTTCGAGTATCCAGCCTGCCACGTGGTCGAGGAAGTAGCGGTCGTGGGTGATGGCTATGACTGTGCCCTGATACTGTTGCAGGTGTTGTTCGAGCCAGTCGATCGACTCGGCGTCGAGATGGTTGGTCGGCTCGTCGAGCAGCAGCACGTCGGGCTGCTGGAGCAGCAGCCGGCAGAGCGCCACGCGGCGCCGTTCGCCTCCCGAAAGGGTGGCGACAGGCTGGTCGTCGGGCGGGCACTGCAGGGCATCCATGGCGCGTTCGAGGCGTGAGTCGATGTTCCATGCGTCGGCGGCGTCAAGTGCGTCCTGCAGCTCGGCCTGACGGGCTATCAGGGCTTCCATGCGGTCAGGGTCTTCAAATACTTCGGGGTCGGCGAAAGCTTCATTGACCTTGTCGAATTCGGCAAGGAGATCCATGGTGGGCTGTACGCCTTCGCGCACCACCTCGATGACGGTTTTCTGCGGGTCGAGCTGCGGATCCTGCTCAAGGTAGCCCACGGTGTAGCCCGGCGCCCACACCACTTCGCCCTGATAGCTTTTGTCGATGCCGGCTATGATTTTCAGAAGTGATGATTTGCCGGAGCCGTTGAGGCCTATGATGCCAATCTTGGCGCCGTAGAAAAACGACAGATATATGTTTTTAAGTACTTGTTTTTGCGGAGGATAGGTCTTGCTTAAGCCTACCATTGAGAAGATTACCTTTTTGTCGTCGGCCATATTTATTGTATATTGGTCAGAGTGTGGGTATTGATGGTTTTAGAGTTGAGCCGATTATCGCCGGCGGCTGGATGCATGTCTCACAGGATAGTCGCATCCGGTGCGACCTTCGGCTATGTCCTTTAGCTTGCGGCGTATCAGCTGCTTGCGTATGGGCGATATGTGGTCGATGTAAAGCTTGCCTTCGAGATGGTCGCATTCGTGCTGCACGATGCGCGCCAGAAAACCGTCGATGATCTCCTCGTGGGCATTCATTTCGGCGTCGAGCCAGCGTAGCCGTATGTGTTCGGTGCGTCCGACGTTTTCCGATAGTCCGGGTAGTGACAGGCATCCTTCGGATCGGTTGATGCGTTCGCCTTCAAGTATTTCTATTTCAGGGTTGATGAGTGTCATCTTGCGTCCGGCGCATTCCGGGAAGCTGTCGGCCACGGGTGAGGCGTCGATGACAACAAGTCTGATGCTTTTGCCGATCTGGGGCGCGGCGAGTCCGACGCCTTCGGAGGCGTACATTGTTGCATACATGTCGTCGATGAGTTTTGTAAGCTCTTCCGACGATTCCTTGACGGGCTCTGCTGTCTGTCGGAGCACCGGATGTCCGTAGAGGTATATAGGTAGTTTCATTGCTGTGTTGATAAAGCTATTGGATTGTGACTGGTGTCGGAACCGTATGGGGGGGCAGCGTTACTCTCTGGAGCTGTACTGGCGGCTTTCGAGATAGGAGTTGAGTATGAGCACTGCGGCCATGCGGTCGGCGAGCGACTTGTCGCGGCGTTGCGTGCGGCTCATTCCCGAATCGATCATTGACCGGTGGGCTATGGCTGAGGTGAAGCGCTCGTCCCACATGACTATCTCCATCGCGGGGAGCGCCTTGCGCAGACGTGCTATGGCCGGACGGATAAAACGCATGGATTCCGACTCGTTGCCGCGAAGGTCGCGCGGAAGTCCGGCTACGATGAAGTCGACCTGCTCGCGGGCGCAGTAGCCGGCGACGAATGCAGGCAGTCCGGCGGTGTCGACGGTCTGGAGCGCTGTCGCAACGATGCGCAACGGGTCGGTTACCGCCACTCCGCAGCGGCGTCGGCCGAAGTCTATGCCTATGATTCTTCCCATTTTGCTGCAAAGTTACATAAAAAATCTCTCTTTTTTGTCTATATTTGCAGTCAGAATCAATCATAACTTCCACAGCAATATGAAAAAAGTATTTTTTGCGGTCGCAATGATCGCAGCAGCGGCTACGGCCGGCGCTTCAGAGGCGCCGCTGTGGCTGCGCAATCCGGCTATTTCGCCTGATGGCCGGACTATCGCGTTTACATATCGCGGTGATATATTCACCGTCGGTGCCGGCGGCGGACAGGCTCGTCAGATCACGACCAATCCCGCATACGATACAGCTCCGGTGTGGAGTCCCGACGGAAAATCGATAGCTTTTGCGAGCGATCGCGACGGTTCGATGGATGTATTCATCGTACCGGCTACGGGAGGACAGCCAGTGAAGCTCACTACGCATTCTGCGGCTGAGACTCCTGTTGCTTTCCTCACTCCCGATACATTGCTGTTCAGCGCGGCGGTCATGCCGGCTCAGGCCGACATACAGTTTCCGTCGTCGCTTTTTCCGCAGACCTACAAGGTGAGTGTCAAGGGCGGGCGTCCGCAGATGTACACTTCGCTTGCCATGGAGCAGATTTCGGTCAATCCTGTGGATGGCAGTATACTCTATACCGATAAGAAGGGCTATGAGGATCCCCTGCGCAAGCATCACACATCGTCGATCACCCGCGATATATGGCTTGCCGACCACAACGGACGTGCGGGATTCAAAAAACTCACATCGTCGACCGGTGAGGATCGTAATGCTGTATGGACTCCCGACGGACGGTCGTACTATTTCCTGAGCGAGCGCGACGGCGGTTCGTTCAATGTTTACAAGGCCACTCCGGGCTCTTCGGAGGTGAAGCGCGTCACCGACCATGCGAAGCATCCTGTACGTTCGCTGTCGGTGGCATCTGACGGTACGCTCTGCTACAGCTACGACGGCGAGCTGTGGACGGTCAAGGAGGGTGCTGCTCCCTCGAAGGTAAAGGTGGCTATCGCTGCCGATTACAATGAGAAGCCGCTCGTGGCTCAGGTGCGTCGCAGCGGCGCTACCGATCTGGCAGTGTCGCCTTCGGGCAAGGAAGTGGCGTTCATCCTCCATGGCGACGTGTATGTGACGTCGATCGAATATGCCACTACCCGGCGCGTTACCGACACTCCGCAGCAGGAACGCGATCTGAGTTTCAGCGCCGACGGCCGCAGTATAGTGTATTCGGCCGAGCGCGGCGACACATGGGGCATATATCGAAGCTCGATAAAACGTCCCGAAGAGAAGCTGTTCACCTATGCCACCGAGATCGAGGAGGAGCCGCTTGTGGCCGACGGCCGCACTTCGTTCCAGCCGGCATATTCGCCCGACGGCAAGGAGGTGGCGTTCCTGCGCGACCGCACGGAGCTGTGTGTTATCAATCTCGCCGACAAGAAAATCCGCACGGTGCTTGACGGGAAATACAATTACTCGTATTCCGACGGCGACGTCACTTACAGATGGAGTCCCGACAGCCGCTGGTTTCTGGTCGACTACATAGGCCATGGCGGCTGGAATAATAAGGATGTGGCTCTGGTCAAGGCCGACGGATCCGGCGAGGTTACAAATCTTACGGAGAGCGGATATACCGACGGCAATGCAAAGTGGGTGCTCGGAGGCAAGGCCATGATATGGGAGAGCGACCGCGCGGGCTATCGCAGCCACGGCAGCTGGGGTTCGGAAAGCGACACCTATATAATGTTCTTCGATCCTGAAGCCTGGGATCGCTTCCGTCTTTCGAAAGAGGAGCTCGCTCTGCTTGAGGAGGCAGAAAAAGACTCCAAGGATAAGGCTGACGACTCGGTCAAGAGCGATAAGAAGGGTAAGAAAGGCAAGAAGGATGCAGATAAAGACAGCGAGAAAGCTTATAAGGTCGAAGCTCTTAAGTTTGATCTTGACGGACGCCGCGACCGCGTGGCGCGTCTGACCGGCAACTCTTCGCGCATGGGCGACGCCCATCTCTCTAAAAAAGGCGACAAGCTGTATTATTGCGCCGCTTTTGAGGATGGATACGACCTCTGGGAGCGTGATCTCAAGGAGGGTACGGTGCGCAAGCTTGCCAAGGGCGTAGGCGGATTCATGAATCCCGGCAAGGATGAAAACAAGGTGTATGTGGTTCGCCGCGGCAGTCTGACCGAGGTGAATCTAAGCGACGGCAAGACCAAGGATATCGCTTTCGAGGCCGACTTCAACTATCGTCCGGCTATGGAACGTCAGTATATATTCAATCACGCATGGCGTCAGGTCAACGACAAGTTCTATGATCCGAAAATCCATGGTGTGGACTGGGAAGGATACCATGAAGCCTACGGCCGCTTCCTTGACCATATCGACAACAACTACGATTTTGCGCAGATGCTGTCGGAGATGCTCGGCGAACTGAACGGATCGCATACAGGCGCACGTTATTATGCCTACGGTTCGGCACAGCCTACGGCTTCGCTCGGAGCGTTCTTCGATGAGGATTACAAGGGCGACGGACTGAAGGTGACTGAAGTAATAGCCCGCGGTCCGCTTGCGACGTCGGGCAACAAGGTGCGTCCGGGTGTAGTCATCGAGAGTATCGACGGCCATAAGATAGCTGCCGGCACCGACTATTATCCTCTTCTTGCCGGAAAGGCGGGCAAGAAAGTGACTCTCGGTGTGGTGACTCCCGAGGGACGACGTGAGGAGCAGGTGGTGAAGCCTATAGGCTCCGGTCAGCTCAATGACCTGCTCTACAACCGGTGGGTGGAGCGCAACCGTCAGGCTACGGCACGGATTTCGGGCGGCCGGATCGGTTATATCCACGTAAAAGGGATGGACAGCCCCAGTTTCCGCACTGTCTACTCTGATCTGCTCGGACGTTACCGCGACTGTGACGCCGTGGTGATCGACACGCGTCACAATGGCGGCGGATGGCTTCACGACGATCTGGCCACGCTCCTCAGCGGCAAGCAGTATGCCGAGTTTGCTCCGCGCGGGCAGTATATCGGTTCGGATCCGTTCAACAAGTGGCTGAAGCCTTCGTGTGTGCTCGTGTGCGAGGACAACTATTCCAACGCCCATGGCTTCCCATGGGTCTACAAGACTCTCGGCATCGGAAAACTTGTCGGAGCGCCTGTTCCCGGTACGATGACGGCTGTGTGGTGGGAGTCGCAGATTGATCCGACGATCGTGTTCGGCATTCCGCAGGTGGGCTGCAAGGATATGCAGGGCCGCTATCTCGAAAATCTCGATCTCAACCCTGATATATTGATATACAACACTCCAGAGCAACAGCTCAGCGGTGACGACCGGCAGCTTGAGGCTGCGGTGAAGTCGCTGATGTGATCGGGAATATAATCAAAGTTGATTCAGGATATTGTGCCGATAAGGTACAATATCCTGATTTTTTATGATTGATTTTGACATCGCATTATGTGGTCATATTGTGGAAAGTCAATGGGTTATGCAGGATGAATATGCATTGGTTGTGTTTGTTAACAAATATTAACGGGGGGGGGGTAATTTTTAGGTATATTATCATTACCTTTGCCTTGCCAAAGGTATATGCGTACTGATGGCAGGAAAATTTATGGATGGGAATATGGAAAGCACCGGCAGTATGCATGAGTTACATTAGCGAATACGGTAGGCCGATCATGTAAAAGAGGTCGCCGATACGTCGTAACCATATCCTGAATCAAATCTAAATCATTATCATAAGTGTTTATTAGTCAAATCAAACAGATAGCATAAATGAAAATACTTTTGAAAAGCAGCCTGCTGGCACTGGCCATGCTCTTTGCCGGATCGTCGGAGATCCAGGCGAGAGATCTGGCATTAAAGACCAACATACTCTATGATGCTGCCTTGACGGTGAATCTGGGTGGCGAGGTGGCTTTGGCCCCGAAATGGTCGTTTGATCTGTCGGGTAACCTTAACGCATGGACTGTCAACTCCCATAAATGGAAGCACTGGATGGTGCAGCCAGAGCTGCGCTACTGGTTCTGTCAGGAGCTTCAGGGACATTTCGTCGCCGCCCACGCGCTTGGAGGCCAGTACAACGTGGGTAATGTCGACCTTGATTTCAAGATGCTCGGCACCGATTTCCGCAACCTCAAGGATCGTCGCTATCAGGGATGGTATGGAGGTTTTGGCGTGGCCTACGGCTATTCGTGGATACTCGGCCGCCACTGGAATCTTGAGGCGGAGCTGGGTATTGGATGGATCTACACTAAATATGACGTGTATCCGTGCGCCAAGTGCGGGACGAGGCTTGCCAAGGATCGCAGCCACAACTATTTCGGCCCGACCAAGGTGGCTTTGAATCTCGTACATGTATTCTAACCCTCCCAACCGACTACGATGATGAAAAAAATACTGATCTCTATGATTCTGGGTGCGGGCGCTGTGTCGGCGTTCGCATCGGTGCAGGCGGCGTCAGGCACGAAGCTTAAGAACGTCGGCGTTGAACGCACCGAAAACACACTGTATCTCAACGGCGAGGTGCCACTGGGTCGCGTCGACGGCTCAAACCGTGAAGTGTGGGTGACTCCCGTGCTTCGCAACGGCAACGACTCGATAGAGCTGGGCACGACGGTGATCGCCGGTCGCAACCGTTATTATCAGGCTTTGCGCCACGATCTCGAAAAGCGCGAGGGAGTAGCTCTGGTGCGTTCGGGTGCCAATATGAAGTCATTGCCTCTGGCTGTCCAGGTTCCATATCAGAAATGGATGGGCGGCGCGGAGATGCATGTACGTTACGAAACCAAGGGATGCTGCTCCGACGATCTGGGCCGTGAGATAGTGCCGCTCGGACGTCTTGATCTTGAACCGAAGAAGTTCGAGCCGGTGTTTAACTGGATCGCTCCTACGGCTGAGGCTGTGAAGATACGCGAGCTCAAGGGTCAGGCGTTTATCGATTTCCCGGTCAACAAGACAGTGATATATCCCGACTATCGCGGCAACCAGGGCGAACTCGCCAAGATACGCGCCACGATCGACACTGTGATCAACGACAAGGATGTGGAGATCACGGCTCTTTCGATCAAGGGCTTCGCATCGCCCGAAGGACCGTGGAACAACAACGTGCGTCTGGCCAAAGGACGTACGGCGGCGCTTAAGAGCTACGTGGAAACGCTCTACCACTTCTCGCCCGACTTCATACAGACCTCGTATGATCCCGAGGACTGGGGCGGTCTGCGAGCCTATATGGTGAAGAGCAACATGGCTGACAAACAGGCCATCATAGCCCTTATCGACAGCGATATGGAACCTGATGCCAAGAACAGCAAACTGCAGCGCGACTTCCCCGACGCCTACCGATTCCTGCTGGCCAACGTATATCCGGCGCTGCGTCATTCGGACTACCGCATCGAGTATCGCGTGCGCGCTTTCAGCGACGTCAACGAGATCATAGCGTTGTCGCGCACCCGTCCGCAGAATCTGTCGCTGCAGGAATTCTTTGTGGCAGCGCGCTCGCTAGAACCCGGCTCGGACGACTACAACGAACTGTTCGAAACCGCAGTGCGCATGTTCCCTGAATCGGAAGTAGCCAACCTCAATGCCGCCAATGCGGCTATGATGCGCGGTGACATGGTGGGCGCCAAGCGTTATCTCGACTGTGCGGGAGAGGGTGCCGAGGCCACGTATGCCCGCGGAGTGTATCACGCTCTCGAGGGCGACTATGATGCCGCCAACCGCTACTTCCAGCGTGCTGCCCGCATGAAGGTGGCCGACGCTCCGGCTGCTTTGGAGCAGCTTAAGGAGGTGGCTGAATAAAACTGCAGGAACGATCCGTCAGGATTACCAGGATAATGTCCCTGTTTCCTGTGGTGGCGTTTCATTAAAGCCGGCCTGCAGCCGGCCGGAACGCCACCGGGGAAACTCAGGCAAAGATATAGACCAACCATAGAAAAAACTCAAGCAAATATGAAATTATACCACACACTTATCGGTCTTTGCACGGCTGCCATGGTGGCTTCGTGCAGCGACGACACTCCGGGCGTGAATCCCGGCAATACCGAGATGCCTGCCGACAGCTATGCATGGTTTGGCATGGGAGTGAAACTTCCTTCCGACGCTGACTCGCGTTCGGCAACGACCGACAATGGTTCGACCGGCGGCACAGAGATAGGCCGCACGGAAGAAAACCGCATCCATCGCGCGCTGATAGTGTTTGCCGACAAAGACAACGGCTTCATCGCATACGCCACTGCATCGCAGGGCGGCATATCGGCAGGTACAGGCTCTACGACGTCGACATCGGGCACCGGTTCGATCACGACAAACCCCGACGGTGTCAGCGCCGGTATACTCGCTTCTGTATCGGCCTCGCATATCAACGCGTATTACTCGAAGAAAGCTGATCCGACCACAGGAATACTCATGGACAACATGGTCAACGTCTATGTGTATGCCAACTATCCCCAGGATCTGCTCGATTCGTTCAAGGCTATGGGCGATGACGCCGTGGGTCGCTCGGACTGGACCGACTTCTACTGTGAGGTGTCGGAGCGCTCGTCGGATCATGGCAGCCTCACCGAAGACGATAATAAAAACACATCTGTGCTTGATGTCGTATCCGGTCTGCCTATGAGCAATGCCGCAATAACAACGGCCTACATACCCAAGAGCATCCACGACTGGCTTCCTTTCACCGACGAGGATCACCCCTTCAAGATGTCGGAGGCCAACACCGAAGGCGACAAGATCGACAACTCCTTCTCGTCGGTCAATATGACCGGCGGCCCGGTACAGCTTCAGCGCTCTGTGGCACGTTTCGACTTCAAGGATGGCTCGCGCAATAATTTCACGTATCATGTAGGTGTCTACGGTCAGGGGGGCAACACTCTCGACGTGCAGCTCATACGCATGAATCTCGTGAACATGAGCAAGCATTTCTACTATCTGCAGCGTGTCAGCAACAACGGCCACGCTTCGGGCGAGGGCTTCAAGCTCTGCGGCCGTGATCTGCCGGGCAACTATATCGTCGATTATGCGGCCGATCTCAAGTGCGTGCATCAGGATGGCGGCGAAGTGATGACCGGTATCGGCGACAAGGGCAACGGATATTCGAAATACTACAACTTCTGCTTCGGATCGGGCGACAACAGTGAAGACTGGAAGATAGATCTGGCTGCCCGTGACCAGTGGTATCGCGATACTCCGTCGGAGGTCGTGAGTCAGGGATCCAATATGAGTGACGCCACCGGCGAGTACAAGATATGGCGCTATGTGACCGAAAACGCCATACCCGGCATAAACCAGCAAAAGGTGTCGTTGTCTACCGGAATCGTATTCAAGGGCATGCTGCGCAATACACCCAATACCCCGGCCAATCTCCGCGACGCGATCAATGAGAACTACTATGTCGACGCCGCAGGCAACAAAGTGGATCGCGACGCTCCGGGAGCCACGCTCGACCATCCGATATTGTATCTGTTTGACAATGTGCTTTACGTCAAGTTTACGGCAGTGATCGCCGCAGCGCAGGGCACAGCTCCCGGCGACGTGCTCAACAACGCCGTGCTCCGTCCCAACACCGACAAGGGTTATGCCCGTTCGGTGGCTGACTACTACACTGCATGGCAGACAGCCGGCGGAGGCCAGGAGTCGGGCGAGCAGGGTTATGCCCAGTTCATGGAATTCAAAAAGGCCGCTGTCGACGCCGGTATCACCATCTACCAGTGGGCCACCGACGAATATCTCGGTCAGGGACAGACAACTCCCCACAAGGGCTACTTCTGCTACTATTACTACTGGAACCGCCACAACGACAACAATATCCCCGGCGTGATGGGTCCGATGGAGTTTGCCGTGGTGCGCAACAATGTCTACAAGATCTCTGTTGACCGCATACGCCGCATCGGACATCCGCGCCGCACGGAGAACGATCCCGATCCGCAGAATCCCGAGACTCCCGACGAGGAGAGCGACGTGTATCTCGACGTGCAGGTGACCACTCTCCCCTGGGTTGTGCGCCGCAATTCGATAGAATTCTAACAACCATTATCAGAAACTTGCAATGAAAATCACAGATACAATACGTCGTATATGGAACGGTGTGGCTGTTTCTGCCGCCATCGCCGCTCCGGCGGCAATGGTCACGTCGTGTGACAGCGCCATCTACGACGACCTCGAACCGTGTCGCGTGGGTGCCGAGCTGAGGTTTGTTTTCGACTACAACATGGAGTTTGCCAACGCATTTCCCTCGCAGGTCGACTGCCTTACGCTCTATATCTACGACGGCAACGGCAATTATGTGGCCACGCGCATCGAAACCTCCGAAGTGCTTGCCGACGAGAACTGGCGCATGGTGATAGACCTGCCTGCCGGCGACTATCATCTGATAGCCTACGGCGGCACAGCCTGCGAGGAGGCGGCCTATACGACCGCCACACCTCAGGCCGGACACCACTACACGGCCATGGGTCATGAGATGAAGGCGGAGCGTGTGGGCACGCACCTCCACGATCTATACTACGGATCTCTCGACATGACTGTCAGCGATAAGGACAACGAGTACACTCTGGCTACGCTGCCGATGATGCGCGACACCAACACCCTGCGCATACTGCTGCAGCAGCTCAACGGCGATCCGCTCGACGACAATGACTTCGTGTGGGAGATCACCGACGACAATACCCGTCATGCCCACGACAACAGTGTGGTGCCCGCCGGCGGGGTGACATACGCTCCCTGGACCACCGGAACTGTCGCCACCGGCATAGACGAAGCAGGCAACGAGGCTGTGCTCGCCTACAGCGAGATGTCGACCGGACGCTTTGTCACCGGCAACAGCCCGCGCCTGAAAGTGAAGAAGGCCGACGACGGCAGCGAGATCATCAACATACCGCTGGTCAACTATCTGCTGCTCTACAAGAGCGAGAAGTTCAACAAAATGTCGGATCAGGAGTATCTCGACCGCGAGCATCACTGGAACATGATCTTCTTCCTCGACGCCAACAAACACTGGGTGAATACCCAGGTGGTGATCAACGACTGGGTTGTACGGATCAATAACGCTGACCTATGATTTTTGACAGGACAATATCAACTAACCCGGCACGTCGATACGGACTTGCTGCGATGGCGGCTGTGGCTCTCGGATTGGGAGTCATGGCGACGGCATGCTCGTCGGGCGACGAACCCGGACGTCCGGCCGACGATGAGTCGACTGTCACGCTCAAGCTCAATATAGCGGCAGTCGATCCGGTGGCCGGAGAGGGTTCGCGCGCTACAGAATTCGAGCAAGAGGCGTCGATACGCGAGATGATACGCACCCTGCGCATCATCATAGTGCACGACGATCCGGCCGACGCGTCGCGTAAGAAGGTTGAATTCAATCAGTTCTGGGATCTGGCCGGAGAGGCCGGCGCCGACGACAAGACACAGATCGCGGCTACGGCCAGCAAGGAGATCAATGTCTATGCCGGAGCGGGCGACGGCGACTCGGATCTGAAAGACATATACGTCATAGCCAACGAGCACGGCCTTTATTCGGGATATTCACGCGATGCCGCCTCGACTGCCGACCGTGTGCTCGGCTCGATAGATCTCTCCAACGCCGTGTATGGCAGCGGAGCGTACCTCTCCGGCGATGATCTGGAGCGTCTTGAACAGCTGACATTCGACTTCAATCATGCAGCCGACGTCAAGGGTCTGATACCGATGTCCGAACACCATCAGGTGACGGTGCGTCATCCGAGGATCGACGAGCAGGGCAATCTTGTGGACCGCGATCAGAGCGTGAACATCTTCCTGACGCGTGCGCTTGTGAAAGTGACGGTAAAGGTGACCAACAAGACGTCGCGTCCTCTCGAGTTAACCGGCTACAGGCTGACCAATATGTCGCCGAAGAGCTATCTGTTTCCTTTTGAAACGGTCTACAGCCCGGCCAAGGAGCTTTGCCAGAGCGAGGCGGCTGTAGCGCCGCGCGAGATAACCGCTTACAGCATACCTTCGCAGACGCCCGGCACGTTTGAGCGCAAATTCAGCGTCCTCTCCCCGAGCGCAACACCGGCCGACCGTCAGGATCCCTACGCCATGGATCCGATAGCAGCCGGCGATAGCCGCACTCTTCCGGCGGTCTACATGCCCGAGAGCAAGGCCGGCGCAGGCTTCGCCGTCAACCTGTCGCTCTTCGGAGCCTATCAGGTGTCTGACAAGACGCTCGACGGACTGTCGGGATCTCTTCCGCGCAACACTCATCTCTATATCGAGGCCACGGTGAGCGATATGGAGGTGAAATATGAGGTTTGGGTGCATCCCTATCGTGAAGTGGAGCTGAAGCCCGGCTTCGGACTTCCAAAGAAATGAATTCTTAATTTGAAACATGATGAAACGCAGTATATATTATCTGATAGGTCTGCTGGCGGGTATGGCGCTGTGGAGCTGCTCGGACGACGCTCTCTATGATAAGGACGACGGTTTTGACGGCGACTGCACCATATCGGCATCACTGACTTTTCAGGCCGAGGACGTGGATCTGGGGTCGCGTTCGGCCGGCGACCTCATACAGAACATACAGACGCTCCATGTGCTCGTCTACGACACGCAGGGCGCTCTTGTAAAGTGCTACAGTCACGATGAGCTGAATGACTTCGTCAACACTGACAATCAGGATAACCGTGACGACCAGTCGCTCGGCGATGACAAGGCCGGGCGGGCTACGTTCAGCCTCACTCTGCCTCGCGGACGCTATCATATCTATGCAGTGGCCAATGTGCCCGATCTGCATACGCGGTCGAAGGACATAGCTACCCGCGACAAACTGAAAGCTATACGCTTCGCATGGGATGGCAAACGGGTGGCCAACAACAGCCAGATGTTCGGAGTGTTCAGCACGAGCGGTTCGCCGAGCGCCACTGACGAAAACCCGATAGTGCTCAACAAAGCCAATCTGACCGTCAAAAGCTGGCTCAAAAGGCTTGCCTCAAAGGTGACAGTGGCTTTCGACGGTTCGGATCTTTACGACAATATCGAGATCTACATTAAGGATATCCGAATAAAGGATATACCCAAGAACTGCACGTTGGGTCTGCCGAATACTCCGGGCGACGCCGGCGACAGCAACGGAATGAAACGTTATGAAACCGAGAACGGAGTGATAGCCGACGGCGAGGTAAGAATAGTCAACGAAGATCTACCCGAGGATGATAACAGTCTGTATCCTGCTCAGTTTTATCATGTATGTAACAATAAGCACCGTTACGGCGGCAAGGGCGACGAGGGCAGCGATCAGTCGATTCTTGACAAAACGCATGCCCACACAGCCGAATCGCTCTATTTCTTCGAAAACATGCAGGGAAAGGGCAAGGAGAAGCATCAGTCGATCGACGGTGAGAAAATATGGTATCCTGAACCGGTGGAGGGCGATCTCCAGTCGGGATGGAAGGATCATAAGCCTTATGGGACATACGTGGAGGTGAGCGGTATATATCGCAACCGCACCACCACTACTGTCGGGAAAATCGTCTACAGATTTATGCTCGGTCAGGACATCGACACCGACTACGACGCACGTCGCAACACTCACTACAAGCTGACGCTTGCATTCCACGGCAACGGCAACGAGGCCGACTGGCATATTGACTTTGACGAGGATCCGGGCATCTACGTGGTTTCGCCGCAGTATATATCGTATCTCTACAACAAGGAGATGCAGATGGACGTGAAGGTGGTGGGCGACATTGATCCCGAATATGGTCTGAAGGCTGAGATACTTCAGGAAACATCGTGGAAGCCGTGGGGCGACGGTTCGGAAGACTTCCCCACGCCGTCGACAGATTTCTATTCACAGATTCCGGTGTTTAATGATGGTCCATGGAACGCGTTTCTCTCGTTGAGGCAATCGGTCGACACGAAAGTGGAGGATCCGGCGTATAACGACCAGCCTTCGTATTCAGTGCCATGCGACACCAAGTATAACCAGGATTATTGGAAGGATAAAAAGCGTGGAACACGTACATATTATCCCGACGGCAAACCTGACGATTATGGCACTGATCCCGATTATAAGTATTCAGTGCAGCAGGGTGAAGGCTCCAGTCTGTTCAGCATACATCTCTTTACGAGAGCCAAGGAACTGGTGACGAAAACAGGTTTTTCGGGCAATAATCCCTACTATTCATATCCACGCCACGGCAAAATCAGATTTTCGGCCAAGCTCAAAGACGGAACGCAGCTGTCCAAAGAGGTGGATATAATTCAGGTGAGGCGTGTGGTGAATCCAAAGGGTGTGTGGCGCAGCCATGATAATCAAGAGGATTTTCATGTGACGCTGATGCGTTTGCCACAAGAAGATGCAACAAATTTCGTACCGTTCACGTCTGAGGGACCATGGTATGCCGAAGTGATAAAAGGCGAAGCTTATTTCGAACTTGAAACTACGCCGATCGGACGTGATGATGGAGCTACGGAGAGGGGCAAACGAATCGAGGGCGACTCGGAGCACTTGATCGACTTCAAGATCAAGTTCAAAGGCACGTATGCATCAAATGAGGTGCATTGCGGGCTGGTGAAGGTGCGCTATCACAACTACACATGCGAGCATGTGATCATGGTGCGTCAGGGCTATGCCCCGATCACTATGGACGGCGGAGCGCGCAGTGACGACAACCCGGCATGGGGGTCGTTTAATGTGTATTCGTTGACCGGAGGATATAAGAAGGGGAAGTATACGGCCGATTTTGTTGAGTCGCCACTCTTTGAAGGTTCGTACTTCAGATGGAACAATGTCAATGCTATCCTTGCGTCGAACAACGATAAAGTGGGCTTCGGAGAGGATGGAACAAATGCACGATTTGATGTAATAGACTGGAATGATCAGCACAAGACTATGCTTTGGCGGGATATTGTCGGAGGGGATGATGACTGGGAAATCAACAATGACGGAGCGCGGGTGGCCCGCTATGAGGACTTCGAAAAGCTGCTATCTACTACGGGCAGCAACATTGAGAAAGCCTATGGGGTGCTGTATGGCGACGGAGCCACCGAAACTGCTACCGCTGTTGCCGATGCGCTTGGCTATGACGACGCAACGGGCGGCGCATCGATAAAAGGTATGCGCGGATGCTTTGTGTTCCACAGCGACACCGGCAACAATATCTTTTTCCCTATAGGCAAGTCGGGTCACGGCCGACGCAAGTCGGGTCGTGGAAAGACCGATGCTGTCGGGGATGAAGGCAGTGGTGAGGCCAATATGGATGGCGTGTTGCGATATGCCCAGCGCCATGCAGTGTTCAAAGAACGGAAGGAATATACGCTTGCTTTAGGAAAAGATTATAATGGCGGAGTAGAGTATATGCCTATGTTTTATGATCTTTACAAGCGATACGGTGCTGTCTACTGGCTTGAACGGCCGGGTGGCCCCGGAGCTGTTTCCGGTGATCGGACCAAAGGCCATACGGCGTGGGATATAAACTACTTCACGATGGGCTTCGAGAGTTTTGAAAACGGTGCTATTGGAGCGCTAAACGGTATTAAAGGCTTCGACCAAAGCGACGCTTGCCTGATGAGGGTGGTTTATACGAAATAGAATACTTCTTTAATGGCATTATAATTCGGCGGGCGCGGGATGCTTAGGCTTCCGGCGCCCGCTTATATTGCGTTAGTCCTGTCGGCATCGGATGCGGTGTCAAAAGGGAGTGAGCATGCTTTTTGCGTGACGTTTTACATACGTTTTGCGATGCGTCTTGCGAAAAAAAGCGGGCAGGGGGTTGCATGGACGAAAAAAATGCGGTAATTTTGCCGAGGAAAATCACACACTTACAAGCCTGCACTTCCGGAGGGGAGTGTTCCGCCAAGCAAATCGGGGCTGACCGGTTTTGACAGCGTGTAGAGGTGGTATGTAAGCATGCAGAGCAATGATGGCTACGCTCTATAATCTGGGACATCGCAAGTTTTAAATGGCGAAAACAACTACGCTCTTGCTGCCTGATTGAAGTACAGTAGATCGGCTTAATCCCGGCAACAGTTGCCGGGACAAGACATCGCCCGATTGTCGTCGTCCCGAGACTAATCGACAAGGCGGTGCAGTTAAATCGGGAATAGGATCGCAAGAGCCTCGCGCGCGGTCTGAAACAACAGAGGCTAAGGGCGCGGTTGGCTGTCGCTTGCCTGCCACGCCACAAAAACCAACAAGCGAATAAGCATGTAGAAAGCATATTAGTTCCACGTTTGGACGAGGGTTCGAATCCCTCCAGCTCCACTTGGGGGCTCGGAAAACGCCGGACGTTTTCCAGCCAACATTAGACTAAACCGCAGACTATCAATTAGTTCTGCGGTTTTTTCGTGCTTTTTTCCATCGACTCAGGACCGATGCCGGACAGAAAAAAGACCGCCACAGACGCTTATTCGTTACCAAATCGTTACCCGGATTTTTCAAAAACAAAAATGGTAACGTTGGATATTCTCAACAAATTGACCCCCTATGGATTATTTAAATTGACCCCCATTGATAACCTGTGATTTTTGGACAGTTTTTACAGGGGTTGACAATAGGGTCTGGGGGATTCTGATGGCGTGTTGATAATTAAGATTTATTTACAAAAATAATCATTTGATTTTATTCTGCAACTTGCGGATGGACTCTCCGAAGAGCTCTATCCTTATCGAGTGGTGCACGATCCTGTCGAGGATCGCATCGGCGATCGTCTTCTCTCCGATCACGTCATGCCAGTCGCATACGGGAACCTGGGAGGTGATGATGGTGGCCCGTCGTCCGTGCCGGTCCTCGATTATGTCCATCAGTGAGGATCGCGCGGCGGCATCGAAGGGATGTATGCCGAAGTCATCAAGGATGAGAAGGTCGGTACGCTCGATCCTTTTCAGTTCGGTAAGAATCGTGCCTTTTGCCTTTGCGGCCTTCAGCTGGCCCATCAGGCGTGCTGTGCTGGCGTATAGCACGCGCATCCCTTTCTGGCATGCCCGGTAGCCCAGAGCGGTTGCTATGTAGCTTTTGCCGGTGCCGGCACTGCCGGTGATGAAGATGTCGCGTGGCTCGGTGACGAAGGTCATCTCGGAGAGCCGCATCAGCAGGTTCCGGTCAAGGCCGCGCTCAAGGGAGTAGTCTATCTCCTCGATTGAGGCGCGGTAACGGAACGAGGCCTGTTTCTGCAGGCGCTGTATAAGCCGGTTGGTGCGGTCGTCCCATTCATTTTCCACGAGCCACGCCACGAACTGGTCTGTTGTCATGCCTTCGCTTTTGAACGATTCCATTGATGTGCGGAAGGCCGCGTGCATGCCCAGCAGCCGCATCTGCGACATCCGGGCGAGTGTCTGTTGGTTCATTTCCATTGTTGTATGTATTGTTGGATTGATATGTTACCTGAAGTATTCCTTCCCGCGTATGTTTGCATGCCGGGGCATCTGGGCGCTCTCCTCGCACTCTTGACCGGGAAGGGTGTCGTCATCGAGGCAGTCATGACGGCTGCGCAGTATCGAGTCGACGGCGCTGTAGTTGTAGAGTCCGGAGGATGCGGCCCTGCGGCAGGCCCTGACCAGGCGGTCGTTGCCGACCCTGGATGCGAACGACAGTATGCCCTTGCAGGATTTGTAGGCCTGTTCGGGATGGGTCTTTGACTCTATGACATGCCGCAGGAAGTCCTCTACGTCGGCATGTATGCGTGCCCCCTGCCTCAGGAAGCCCTCGACGCTCCATCCGCTCAGGTCCCGGTGGGCCGAGGCAAGGTGATTCGGCTCCGTGGTATACCCGTACGGGCGCCATCCTCTGGGATGTACGGCCACGCGGTCTCCGCCGCAGTATATCTCAACCGTACGTGAGTCATACAGTATGTTGACCTTGCGGCCGATAAGACGGTGGGGCACGCTGTAGTAGTGGCGGTCAAGGCGTACGTGCCCGTTGCGCTGTACCGTGGCGGTATGCCGTTCCTTCAGCTCGAACCTTATGGGATTTAACGGGCGCAGGTACATGCGCTCCAGATCCTCGAACTGCTCGCGGCGGCTGTAAGGGCGTCCGCTCATGCGGGCGTTGTTGTGAAGCTCCAGCGCCGTACGGATAGCGGCGTTCAGCGACACAAGATCATGATGAGTGCGCTGTCGCACCAACGGGTAGATGCTGCGGTAGATGAGCTTGACGGCGCCCTCCACCAGGGCCTTGTCGCGCGGCTTGCGCACGCGTGCCGGTATGACTGCGCAACCGTGATGCTCGGCGAAGGCCGCGTAATCCTCATTGAGCTCCGCCTCGTAACGGCTTGCCTTCTTTACGGCAGCCTTGAGATTGTCTGGCACGATGGCCGCCGGTGCCCCGCCATAAAAATGAAGCGCATTCTCACAGCACCGTATGAAGTCCTCCTTGCGCTGGCTCATCACGGCCTCAACATATGTAAGCTGTGAGCAAGGCAGTATGGCCACGAACACCTCCACGGCGATGATCCCGCCGCTGTCACGGTCGACCAGCTCCAGACGGTCGCCTGCGTAATCGACATACATCTTGTCGCCGGCCTTGTGTTCCAGATGCGCTATAGGGTGCATCTGCGCCACATACAGACGCATCAGACGGCTGAACGTCGACCGGGAATAGCCTCCCGGGTGACTCCCGATATAGTCGTCATACAGCTTCTGCCGCGTCATACCTCTCTTTTTCAGACGTCTGACATAATCAGGCATAAGTCCCATAAGCTCCTGATGGCGGCTTGACACGGGTTCCGAACCGACCGCTCTCACTCCGAAAATCTCATTCAGATCCGGATCCTCCAGTTTCAGAAGATCCTCGATGCCACGGTTCAGCTCCATAAACCGCCGGAGGTATTTACGCACCGTGTTGCGCGCTATGCCCGTCAGGTTGCTGATACTCTTGGCTCCGTTGCCGTTGGCGTGGCATCGGAGCACCTGTCTTAATTTGTTCATGCTCAGTTTTCGATTTGCCATCAGTCGTATGTTTAATATTATTTAACATACAATATAGCTCAAAAACTCCTTTTGCCAACTCCCGTAAAGTCTTTTTCCGGGGGGTAATTTGCTTGACCGGACGGGGGTCAATTTAAATGATTTTCCGGGGGGCAATTTATCTGGTCAACCGGGGGGCAAATTCACTGAGTTTTTCCACATAGACTGCCGTTCCCACTTTTCCATTGGTGTCCGCAGTCGGAACAGGTAAGTATCCCGCTCTTGGTTCGGTAGGCAAAATGCTCGATGCAGTTTGCATATGCCCATTCTTCCTGCCTGGCGGTAAGAGGGCGGAGGGTGGCTGAGAGTTGTGCCACTTTCTTTTGTATTGCGGTCTTGGGTTTCATAGCGGTATGGGGGTTAAAAGTCAAATAGACTTGGTTGTTCAACTTGTGGTTTGTTTTCGGTGGCTTTCTTCGCGGTGGTTTTGCGCATCTTCGCAACCTGCTCGTCTCGGAGTTTGGCTATTGCCTCTTGCCGTGCCTCTTCCTTTTCCTCCTCGGTGAGTTCTACCGTATGGTTCACCACCACTTTGCAGTTTATTGGGTTGCCGACCTCAATTTCTTTTTCCTCGTAGTAATGGATTGCCATTCCGTACACCTCCGCATCGGTAAAGCCGTTGCTACCGCTTTTCTGCACTTGGTTGAGGATATATGTCACGCAGTCCTCTACTGATTTTGAGGGATTTGCGAACTTGACGGCAAACAATGCGTCATTCTCTGCTCGTTCTTCAAGATAAGCCTTGATTGTGTCGTTGAAGGCTTGTGTGCCTTTGTTTTCTTTCGTTGCCATAGCCGTGGGTTTTAGAGGATTGCCAGTATCATTTTTTCTATTTCGGTGGGATTGAGTCCCATTTCAAAGAGCCGTCTAACAAACTCTCTGCGACTCTCGCCCCGTAGTTCTTGGAATAGCTGACGGTATGTGGATATGTTGCCGTTGAGGTATGTTTCAACCATATACTCGGATATATCGTCAACCCCGTAGTATCGTGCTTGCTGTTCCAAGGTCTTGGAGTTTCTTTTCGTTGCCATATTCTTGAATTTTAGAGTGTCATTAACCAATAGATTGCCCCTGCTGCGGTGAGGATTGATATGAGCCAGCCTATGCCCCTTAATATGGGTCTGACCACTGCCCACAACGCTATCCCGATTACTGCTCCGATGATGATTGCCACCGCCTTGACCGCCTTTGTGATTATGCGGTATAGATAGGAGGATTGGCGAGCTTGCCTTGACTTAAAATCTTTATGTTTTCTTGTGGCTTTCATATCGGTGGGAGCTTTTTTTGAACCATGCGTCCAAAGACAGTGTGGTTGTATGAGTTGCTTGACACCTGCAAGGCGTGTGGCGGAAGAAAAGGGATGTTCGGGCCTCGACATAAAAATACGAGCCGACGCAAGGAGGTCTGGAGATTTTTATGCCGAAGCCGATAGAATATCCCTTCGCCGCACGTTCAGTCAAGTCAAGCAACCCATACAGACCCGCTTGTCAATGGTACGCCCTGACTCAAAATGGCTCCCCCGGTAAGAAAGCCCAGGAAAACATAATCGTCCCTGCTGCCACGCTGGTGGCGGCAGCGGAAAGAAAAAAATAAAAAAACGGAAATGTAATCCCGCTGAGGATAATGTCCGCGCACAGGGAGCGGTACGGCATCGCCGATCCGTGGAAGTGCGCGGTCTTTATCCGCGTGGATTGAAATCAACGGGATGCGGGATGTGCAAATGCCGGGGCAGGTGAAAGGCCGTCTCTTACTTTCACTTTCACCGGTTTTGTATTTCCGGCATCCCGTTTGGCAACGAAAGATAAAAGGGACAGTCAGTGTAAACAGGTTTCGGCAACGCGATAAATAGTCCCGCAAAGGGATAGTGTCCGGATGATGTCCGCCCGGTCGTTCTATCGGGAGGACGGCATACGGTCTCTATCCGCGTGGACCTGTCAGGCGGGACATGGGCTTGCAGTATGTCCGGGTCGGAACGTGGCCTCCCGGACACATCCCCGGCACGGTCTGATGCAAGCCGATGTCCCGCCACGTTTGCCCATGACGATAAAAATCGCTATCTTTGCAGCGTCTAAACGTGTCTTTTTCGTACTGAAAAAGCGGATGCGGTTACAAGGTTGAAAATTGGGCATAGTCCAAAATCAGACCTTGTGGGGGCAAAAAGAGGCAATTAAAAATCAAAAACAGATGTTAAAAATCAAAAACTCAAATTCCTCCGTTTGCGGCAACTTTCTCAATCAGTACGAATTAAGTACAATTACGTTACATAGACGCTCTAAAATCCAGCAAGTTACGTCATATATCACAAATTTTTAGTAACTTTACTTTCGGTAATCATGATACAGTATTTATTGTTTGTTGCATCTAAATTACTAAACATCAGTGATATTGCCAAAAAAATCGGCAGCTTTTTCAAGCTGCCGATTCAACTTTTTTATGGTGTTCCTTATCCCGAACTCGCGTTATAAGAAAGAGCTTGCCAAGAAATCTGTAAAGGAACATTTCCGCAACACAATGTTGCATGGCTTCGATACAGACGCAACTATGCTTCGCATCGGTGCAATGAACCTTATGCTCCACGATGTTGACAATCCGCAGGTGGCATGGCAGGATTCCCTGTCCGCCGACAATACCGACACGGAGCGTTACTCGCTTATACTCGCCAACCCGCCGTTTGCCGGAAGCCTCGACAACGATGCCGTGGCAAAGAGTCTTCTGACTATCGCCAAGACCAAGAAGACTGAACTGCTGTTTCTCGCCCTGTTCATCCGCTCGCTACGTGTGGGCGGCCGTTGTGCGTCTATCGTCCCCGACGGTGTGCTGACCGGTTCCTCGAAAGCTCATAAAGACCTGCGCAAAGAGCTGGTGGAGAACCAATACCTTGAAGCCGTCATCTCGATGCCCGCCGGAGTATTCCTGCCATATTCCAACGTCTCGACAGCCATCCTGATCTTTACCAAGACCAATGCCGGAGGCACGGACCGGGTATGGTTCTATGATATGAAAGCCGACGGCTTTTCGCTCGACCAGAAGCGCAACGAGATTGCCGACAACGACATACCCGACATCATCGCGCGATTCCACGACCGCAAAGCCGGAGAATCGGAGCGTAAGCGCACCGACAAGTCGTTCCTTGTGCCGCAGAGCGAGATAATCGAGCATGGCTACGATCTTGCCTTCAACACCTACAAGGAGACTATCCGCGAAAAGGTGGAGTTTGAACCCACAGAATCAATCATGAACCGTCTTCACACCACAGAGGAAACCTTCCTCCGTGGCATGGTCGAACTTCAAAAGATGCTTGCACAATGAACCACGGCTGGGAAATTCGGCCTTTACAAGATATTTGTAATAAGGCTTCATCAAATTTGATGCAGAAGAATATCGACTCTGAAAATGGGAAATATCCTGTTTTCGGAGCCTCTGGTATTGCCGGCTATATAGATTATTATGTTCAGGCAAAGGATTATATTGGCATAATCAAAGATGGCTCTGGCGTTGGTCGCGTAAGTGTTTATCCCAAAGAGTCATCTTTGTTAGGGACACTGCAATATATAATACCTAATGAAAACATGGATTTGCGTTATGTTCCTGATGCTCAACGCCTCGGATATCCTCATTCCGGTAGCATACAAAAGCCTGAAAAGGCACGGCATGCACATTAGACATGATTTTGGTGTAGGTCTTGAAAGCTCGGCTTCATCGATTGCCGCGAATATCCGGATTATTTCATCATGTGTGTACACATATGGAGTATATGTGCTTGTCGGTCTCTTGGGTAGGCGGGGGACATAACATTCAATACCCAGACGGCACAGATACTTCAGAAACTGAATCAACTGCGAATGCTTGTGATATGATGTTACGTCAGATGTAGGATAAAGGCTTTTCTCCCACTCACACACCATTTCTTTTGTCACGTAAAGTTCAGAACGTTTGTTCAGTATCATCGCGTCATCCCATTGTTTGAGCGTGTGTCCATAGTCTGCTGTTTTGGATACAACTGCACTCTTTATTTTCATGAAAGCACTGATATATGGAGCGAAAACGCTTCTGTATTCATGTTTATTACTCATAAAATATCCCTCCTTCTATGTTGTATTCCAAAATTCTCGTTGAGATTTAGAAAAGATTAACGTTAAAAATCAATTGCTTATGTTTCTGTGCCGATTGTGTAGGCACAAAAGAGTCATGATCGAGGCCTCTGCCCCAATCAAATAACCGGCAATCGGTTAGAGCCCGAAATGCCTTGTAGTAAAAAAAGTCCTATCAGGCAAACTTCTATCAGTCACGCCCCATCGGGCTGACAGTTTACTTATTCAGCATAATAGGAAAGACGCCACAACCTTTCTTTTAGATGCAGCCAAGGCTCATCAAGGAGGCGAGAGTAGCCGTCTTACTGTATTTGCCTATAAGACTTTTGTGTGTCGCATTATCTAACGGCATTCATATCTGCGGTTTGATTTCAGTACGGAAAATATTATGTTGGAGAGCTTGCGGGCTATCCGGATTATGGCTTCCTGCGACTTCATTCCGCGGGTGCACAATGCGCCGAACTTTGCGGAGAGTTCCGCGTCGTGCCGTATGGCTATCCATGAGGCCTCGACTATTTTTGGACCGAGGAATTTGTTTCCCCGGAAAGTCTTCTCACCGACGTATTCCTTGTCGCCGCTTGATGACATCATCGGCACGAGTCCGAGGAACGATGCGAACTGGCGCTGGTTACTGAAGCGACCGATGTCATCAATCTCGGTAAGCAGGCTCATGGCAATTGTCGAACCAATGCCGGGAACCGACATCAGGATGCCGTATTTCTCGGCATACCTGTCGCTGCGCGCCAGCGAGCGCAATCTGCGGTTCACATCAAGGAGGCGTTCCCTGTAATGGAGTACCTCGGCAATGAGCAGGTCAAGCGAGACCCGGGTGTCGGAGAGCAACCGCACGTCATTCTGCAACCACGTTATGAAACTTCTTGTCCAGTGGCGGTTGCTTCGGAAATATTCTTCGGGGTACTCCACGCCGTTGTTGTACAGCAGATGCTTGATTCTGGATTTTATGCCGCCGGAAAGCTTCACAATAGTGGCGCGGTGGCGTACCAGCGCACGGTCGTCGAGGCTGTCCTTCGAGTGAATGTACACACTGCCGAGCTCGCCGCGCATAAGGGCTTTGGCCAGCTTTTTTGAATCCACCGGGTCTGACTTCGAGACCTTTTCCTTCTGGGTGGTCGGAACGTCAGCAGCATGTACCACGGTGCATTTTATACCAAGCTCAGTCAGGGCATAATAGGTCGAGAAGCCCGAAAACCCCGTCTCGTAGGCTGCATGGTAGCTACCGTTAGGATAATGCTTGTTCAAATGTTCAAAGAGCTCTTTGGCCGAAGCCTTTTGAGTATGAGTGCGCATAAACCCAGAGGGGGTGAGCACCGTGACACTCCATGTTCTCAGATGGACGTCAATACCAATAGAGATATTTTGTCCGCTGAAATCTTTTTTGTTACTTTGTACCATAGACGTATCGGTTTTGCTGTTAATGTATTTTGCTTTTACAAATTTACATGCAATTGCCCTTACGTCTATCTTTTCTCCTCACTCCTCTCGGGGGAAAGCCTTAGCGGCAAGGGGGCAGACAGCCCCCGTTGAGCGCCCCGTCAGCTAATCTGATGCAAACATAGTGACTTTCTGCAAATAGAAATCATTGGGAACTGGCGGTGGCTGAAGCAGGATTGAGCGTAACCTGTTCATATCTACCTTCAGGTAGTTGCTTGTGCTTGCTGTGCTTGCATGGCCGAGGGCGCTTGATATAATGGGGAGCGGAGTTCCGTTTTCCAAAAGCTCGGTGGCAAGTGAATGTCGCATTGCATGTATTCCATGGTGTCGTCTTCTTACATTGACCCCTGATGCCCTTATGGCTTCCTGCATGGCGCTCCATACTGTATCTCGGCATATCCTTGTATATGGAGGTCTTGACGATACAAAAATATGGTCATCGCCTGTAGTCGGTCGTTCTGCCTGTAGATAGTCGATAATGGCGTTGCCTATATCACTGAGCAGCGGGAGAATATTCTCTCGCTTGGTTTTCCACTGTACGATACGGATGATGTTTTTGTCCCAATCCACATCACTAAATCTCAATCGGATGATGTCTGACACCCTTAGTCCGAGCCTTGAAGCAAGGAGGAATATGGCATAATTTCGTCTTCCGTTATAACTGCTGCGATTTATTGCATTACCAATCTGTTCAATTTCTTGTGCGGTATAAACAGATGGTATCTTCTCTCTTTGGGGTGAACGAACTCCCTCAAGAAATGTACCGAGTTCGAATTTTACATACCCTTCATGGTAAAGGTATTTGCAGAAAGCGCGTATCACGAATAAACGCTGCGATTGATTGTTCTTTAATGATGATAAGAACTCCATCACATGTAACTCGGTTAATTCTGAGATTTTATCTATTCCCTTCAGATGTAAGGAAAGATTAAACTCTGACAGCACCTGTCGATATACGGTCAATGTTACAGGAGTGACACGCTCTTTCCTCTTTAGTTCTACAAGTTTCTGTGCGATTTCACCAATTTCCCCGTATAAGTCGTAAGTGCGAAGCTGGATATTCCTTTTCACAAAAGGTACATCCGGATTTTCCAATGCTGCGTTAAGAAAGTCAACGCAATGGCAGAGTCTCTGCCATCGTTTCAAGCCTTTACGGCTTTCAAGATAACGTATTCCGACATCGGAATCGAATTTTTCAAGCCCCATTTCCTTCATGTATGAAGAAATGTCTGATTTTACAATGGACTTGAACTCGGCTACCGTAGAAGGAAAGTAGCCGGCTTCAACCCATTTTTCCTCACATAGCTTGAGTAGTTTTGTGATTTGTTGTGATTTTGCCATATATGTTATTGTAAATGGTATTCAACTAATATGGCAATAAGATTTTTATCCTCAAAATATTATCACAAGTAATCCTAAAATTCAACACATTAGATTATGTTATATCTTCCAACTTGGGATAATATTATACTTTGGATAATAATGAGTGGCAAGAGAATAGACCTCATCATTGGTCATTACGCTGACGCCTTGACGCTTGACCTCGTTGAGTATGTACTGGCAACACTCCTCTACGGATTTGGAGGGGTCTGCATAGCGGATAGCGAACAGATTGTCGCTCTCTGCACGGCTATCGAGATAGTTGCGGATAGCCTCGATAAAATTCTCAGATGATTTCATAGTCGTATATTTTAGAAAGTTAATACCCAATAGATTATCAGTATTGCGGTTATAAGGGATATAACCCAGCCAGCACCTCGGATTACAGGTCTGACTATCGCCCACACCAGAGTTCCGATTATTGCTCCGATGATGATTGCCACCACCTTTGCAACCTTTTTTATTTGGTTGAACCTGAGGCTTTGAGCTTCGCTTTGACTTTTTATGTGGCTGTTTGTTTTCATCGTTGCGACTTTTTTTTATTTGTATATCACCATCGGTTTTCGCTTGCTTGACACCTCAAAGGCGTGTGGTGAACAGAGGGGATGTTCGCCTTTGACGGAAAAATACGAGCCGACCAACGGGAGGTCTGGAGATTTTTCAGTCAAAAAGCAAAAGAATATCCCCGGCACCGCACGTTCCCCACTGGCAAGCAAGTTGACAATCGTTGTTGATTAGACAATAACAGGAGCCACGACTCCAGCATGGTGAAAACATACGGCTACATAATCTCTCGGAAATCTTATTGAAAGTAGCTTTCCAAAAATAATCTGCATAGAAATGGAACTGAGCGACACGACCAGCATAGTCTGTGATGGACAGCCGACGCAGGAAGACTGTACTTTACAGTCTATGCCGAGTGTCGTTCTCTAAGTGGCAAGTGAGGGAGCGGTCGTAAAATTCCTTGTTCAACAACGGCGAAAAAGAACACGGATGAACGGCAGAGAGTCTCAGAGGAAAGGCAGCGTAACCGATGCTTACCTCGGAGGCGTTGCCAGTTATCGGTGTTCCGCCGTTGCCATAGGCCGATGCGGTTAAAGGGTGTCAGTGGCTTGTCCACCGTCACCCTTTGACGGCATCCCGCCGCCAACAATGAAGACCGCTCCCTCTCTTGTCGCGCACATTGTCGATCTGCGTTATGTAAGACGTTGCTTAAGAGATTTTTTTGAAAAATATTTGGCTTGAATTTATTTTAGTGCTAAATTTGCAAGGTTAATCTTTCCAAAATGGGAACTAAGATAAATAACATACGCCAACAAACTCCTTACGATGGAATACTGCTTACATCGTGGCTTGAGAAATCAGGATTAAGCAGAAGCGAAATTTCCGATTACACCGAATCGGGATGGCTTCAACGTATCGCAACAGGGGTATATACCTTTGTCGGCGATAGCCCGACTGTTTACGGAATACTCGCATCCTATCAATGTCAAGGCTCTCTATCGTATCATGTCGGAGCCGCTTCGGCTTTGGAATTAAAAGGATTCTCCCATTATGTCGCTATGGGAAAACCTTCTGCCGTAATATTCTCCCCGATAAGGCCACGGCTTCCGAATTGGCTTAAATCCGTAGAACTGGATATGCGAATAGTTGAGGTATCCACCAAAATTTTCGGAGACACAGGTATCGAACAGATGGATTATAACGGTCGACAATTAACAGTGTCCGCACCTGAGAGAGCAATAATGGAGTGTCTGCTGCTGTCGCCTACCCAATATAATCTGATGGATACCTACTATATGATGGAGATGCTCACTTCTCTGAGATCCGGTTTGGTTCAACAACTGTTGGAGAACTGCACATCCGTTAAAGTAAAGAGAATATTTCTCTATATGGCTGAGAAAGCGGGTCACCGGTGGTTCACGAAACTTGACTTGTCGAAGATTTCTCTTGGCTCAGGCACGAGAAGCTATTCAAAGAGAGGCGTGAAGAATGCCAAATATGATATTGTAATACCTAAAGAACTTTCCGATTATGAATGATGTGTATCGAAAGAAGGTGGAGCTTTTACTAAGAATATTGCCGTTTGTCACGGACGAGGAGTGCTTTGCCGTTCATGGCGGAACTGCGATAAATCTATTTGTGAAAAATCTGAATCGACTCTCGGTCGATATTGATGTGACATACATCCCGCTGGAGGATAGAACAAGCAGTCTGAACCATATCAATGAGGCATTGATGAGGATTGCCGACAGAGTCCGGCGGAGTTTTCGTTATATCAGAATCATACCTCGTCTTGATATTTGCAAAATAACCTGTGAAAGACATGGCTGTCAGGTAAAGATTGAGGTCAATCAGACTAAGAGAGGTCTGGTGTGCGGTGAAGCCAGATTATATTCTTTATGCGAAAAGGCTCAGAGTCTGTTCGGCATGGAAGTGGATGCACGTATTGTGTCGCTGCCACAACTATATGGCGGCAAAATCTCTGCCGCTCTTTCACGACAGCATCCACGGGATTTATTTGATGTGAGGCATATGGATGTTCCCCTGTCAGCAGTCAAGGATGGTATCATATTCTGTCTCCTTGGTAGTGACAGACCGATTCATGAATCCTTCTCCCCAAATTTTATAGACCAAAGGGAGGCAATGGAGAACCAGTTTGTAGGGATGAGCGATATTCCTTTTAGTTATGAGGAATTTGAGATGACAAGGAATAACCTCATAAAAGGAGTCAGCGACATTATGACCGAGGCGGACAAGAGATTCCTTGTCGGCTTTGAGGAACTGACGGTCAACCGAGAGGAAAGTCCGTATTCGATGTTCTTTGATTTTCCATCGGTAAAATGGAAAATTCAGAACTTGCAAAAACTGAAAACAACCAATCCTCGCAAACTTCAGGCCGAAGCCAATAAGCTCAGACTAATTTTGGGGATTGACTGATGTTTAACACTCGGCATAAGAATCGTTAAAATGAACCCTTGGCCTTGTTTTTCACTTGAAAAACAATTAACTTTGCATTATTGGAACACCTCGTTAAAGCATCGGCAAGAGAGCCGGCGAGACTGGCAAAATTTTCGTTACCATCTCGTTACCCTTGATTATTGATGACTATCTAAATCATTGATATAACTGCATTTGGAGCGTAAGGAACAAGTCCCTCCATCTCCACAATTAACACTGATTATCAGTGTTTTGCAAGATTAACACCCAATTTTACACTCCGAAATGTAAGATTGGGTGTTGTTATTTATTTGTTGGTCTAAGGTCTAATCTGAGAAAGACATTTAAGCTGTGTCATGAATCCATCACGGTCTTTCGGAGAGATTTCAATCGGAGCATAGCTTTTCAACACCGAGCGGTCTGTTAAACTTATCGAGACTCGAAGGTGTGACATGCCGGCTGTAGCGAGATAACCGGAGGTTTTCTTAACGTCCTTGATTTTGGATATTGGCAGACGTGTAGGTCTGAAGAACTGATAAATCACGATGTCTTCACCGTCTATCTCATACCAGCATCCGAACATAAGCCAAGCATAGAGCAAAGTTATACCTTCGCAAACAAAAACGACATACCACCATGACATGCCAATAGCCGATAGCCATATAACAGCGAGAAAACCTACTGTCACAAGCCAGACCCACCAGTCGATTTTAGAACGATAGATTGTCTTTGTCACATTTACTTGCTTAACCGTTCACAATCCACTCCTCTGCCGGATATTCCCTTTCCGCATAACTGCCGCAAGGCATGTCTTTCAGCAGACCGACCGAATGGTCAAGTTCATAAATATATCTCAGAGAGACAATTCTTGCTTCATCTTCCGAATGCTCTCCGCCACAAAGAAATTGCCACATACCGTCATCCTCGTCATGCGAAACGTAAAGCACTGGTGCGCCATCGTCTGTCACATGGCAACATGTTATTACTGCCGTGTCTGGAGCATCTGTGAAGGGGGTCAGTTTATTTTCTTCCATAAGTTTTCAGTTTTTTCTTTTTATCTCTATCGGGGCTTGCGAAGCACGATGTATTCCGACGGATTGCGGCTGTCAAGCCGGGCGATGGAATCGTTCTGGATATAGACCGTGGCGATATTCGGGAGAATCCTGCGGAGAGCCTCCTCGACTGCCATGTCGTCGCAGGCCATTTCTGTCATAGCTCCGTCGCCAAGGGTGATTGAATCCCCCTTGATGGTATATGTACCGGAAATTGAGTTGCAGTTTGTACGAATAAAATATGTGCTGTCTTCAAATACGACATACTGGTGTATGCTTGAAAGCCGTTCGTCGGGACGCACGCGAACATAGTCGGAATCACTGAATACGATGCTATCCAGATACCACTGACCATGCACGTCCACATTCGCTACGGTCTCTTTCTGCTGATTGTCGGCAGCCTCTTTATTTCCCTTGTTGCCTCCGCAAGAGGCGGTGAGTATTGTCAGTGCCGTGGCTACCGACAGAATTGATTTTCTTGTCATTGATTTATTTTTTCGTTTATTTCATTGACCATTTTGGGAGTATCCTTGCAGCCGAGCATATATTTCTTGCCGTTTTTAAGCGTTACGAGGAAGCAGTCGGAGGCTTTGCCGTAATAGGCGAAATACTTGCCAAGGTCTTTCTCCGAGAACCAGCCATACCATCCGAACCATCCGCCGCTGCCGCAGATTCGTTTTGCGCCCATAGTCGGAGCGCACAGCTTGACATTCGCAATCTCTGTCAATGGAATTGATTTGATTTTCAAGGACCTGTTGATGTTCAGGCTTTCATTATCCAACGAAATGGATAATGGCATATAGCATAAAGCTGACAGGAACAAGACCGCGACAGCAACTCCCCATAACCATACTGCAATATCATTATCAGCTATTTTTAAGCAGCAAATGAACATGCCGCAGATAAAAGCGGTTGTCAGAGATGTTATAATCCAGCAATAAGAGCTGAGTTCCACCCGCTGTTTGATTGTCGTTCCTTTCATATTCAGTCAATTTTTCTTCCAAAATAGTAAGTATTCCAAGTATCCTTGGCATAGCCGTCACGAAGCACCTTGAAACCCTCAGGGGAAGCCCCTTCAATCTTAACTGCGTCGAAATACACGCTCCAAGTATCTTTGGCGTAACCGTTACGAAGCACCTTGAAACTCTCAGGGGAGGCACCGTTGATTTTCTTGCCGTCGAAATATACATTCCATATGTCCTTGGCGTAGCCAAAGCCCAATACCTTGAATGAGTTGCTTGACGCCCCGTCCATTTTTGTACCACAATAATAGACACTCCATGTATCCTTGGCATAACCGTCGCGCAGTATGGAGAAACTCGAAGCCGAAGCGCCCTTGATTTCTCTGCCGTCAAAAAAGACCTTGTTTTCGCTGACGAAGTATGGCGAACGATGATGTCGGCCTCTATGCTCATAACCGGGTCTGTCTTCGTGATGGCTGTCGCACCGTCGCTGAGCTGATGCGACTGAAGCCGACAGACTTACGACCATAGCTAATATAAAAAGTATCTTTCTCATTGCAGTTTTCTTTTTTAGACTATTCAGACAAGCGGAAGTTAATTCTCCTGCTCTGACACAACCGGCAGACCAACTTCTTTCCACTCGGTGATACCACCTTTATACTCGACAACACACCGGAGTCTAATCATTTATTTTATGGGCGGTTATAATGGTATTGCTGTTTGCGTTGACTGTAATCCTTACATGACCTGCGGTAACATACCAGTTCTTTCCTTTACGCTCAAATGTGGCAAAATCTTCAAGAATGAAACATCTGCAAAAATCTACAATATCCAGAGATTCCGGCAAGTTGAGATTTCTCCTGATACGTTCAACACCTAACGGAGTTGTATGCAAGTCTGTTATACTGAACGGATATTCTGCTGTCGGACACATAATCAATCCCAGTCATTAAGGTTGGCGATGTTATCGCGAAGCGCTTTGCCTTCAGCAAAGAACTCGTCAACCGATGATTCATCGAATAATTCGGGGAGATCGCCGGTGTTGATGTGGTAGTCGCAATCGATCATCATATAATGAACGGGATTTTCACCATAGTCTTCAAATTCTTATTCCATAGATAATCAACAAAATTATGTGATCAAGTGGCGTATGGCAGACCACGGATGTATGAATATCATTCGTGGGCCGACATATTTCATCACTGCCCGGATTTTATCACGATAAGCCGGGGAATAACAGTGAATCTCGCATTTACGGCAACTTGACTTGCCGTCACCTTTGGGGCAATGGTCAAGACGCTTATAAGCATAGTTCAAGAGGTCAAGGCAGTCATCACATAGAATTTTATCATTGTGAGCATGATGCTTTTGGCAATAGATGGCAATCATCTGTCTGACCACCAGTTTCTCCCGTTCTATTCGATTCATAAATTATTTCAGTCCGGAAACCTCGTTATTGAATACTTTTGCCGGTTTGAAAGCCGGAATATTGTGAGCCGGGATAACGAGTGTGGTGTTCTTGCTGATGTTGCGCGCAGTCTTCTCGGCACGGGTCTTGATGATAAAAGAACCGAAGCCGCGGAGATAAACGTTTTCTCCGTGTGCGAGGCTAGCCTTAACAACTGTCATAAACTGTTCGATAACGGTAACGACAGCCGCCTTGTCGATGCCGGTTGTCTTTGCGATTTGCGATGAGTCCGAGTGCTCCGCACCGCGCACCGGCTTTGCCGACATGCGCTCTCGGCTCATGCGCGAATATATTTCAGTCGCTATTTCTGCTTTAGTCATTTTCTGTACTGCTTTGAATATGTTGAGTTTTAGAATGCAAAGTTATGAATTCTCAATGACATTATGGCATAAAAAAGGCCTGTCCTTGTCGGGACAGACCTGAAATGGATAAGTAATCTTCACAGATGCCATATCCTGTTGCGATAGGCTTTGAGTCCCTTTTCAGGGAACTCGGCTATCGCTTTGTCAAATTCACGGAGTATCGCGGCTTTGTCGTCGGGCAATGCTCCGGTTATCGGCACCGTATTGGAAACGTGATGACCAAGCAGATTGACCCTGATATTCAGTCGGTCAATAAGTGTCCGCATCTCCATAAGCCTTTCGATTTCCGGCTCTTCCACATAAGTTCCGTTTATGACCTCCTGATACAGTTGTGATTCCGGGAATATGGTCAATGATACGATGTTAATGATGCAGGGATGGAGCTGATTAAGAATGTCGGCTGTTGCCACGGCACTTTCAACTCCTTTACCTCTTCCTCCGAGTCCGTTAAGATAAAACACGTTGTAGCGTATTCCCGCCTCGTCGAGTTTCGACAACTGCGCAAGAATGTCAGATGCGTGATAACCTTTGTTCATTCTATCGAGGGTCTCGTCGTGAGCCGTCTCAATACCAATGTTGATGCTGTCGAGTTTCATGTGCCGGAGGTTTTTCAGTTCTTCCAACGATTTTGGCGCGATGTCTGTCACACGGGCGAACATCCCGAACGATACCAAGTGAGGGAGATATTTCCTCAGCAGAAGTGCCACATCCATCAGCTTATTGTAACTCAACGCGAAAGGGTTTGCACCGGTGAGATAGACTCGCCGTGCGCCTGGCTGCCACTGGCGGATGACTTTCAGGTCTTCCTCTACCTCCGAGAGAGGCGACATACGGAACGGAGTGCCGTGGTAAAGACTACAGAATTTGCACTTGTGCCATGTGCAGCCGGATGTAATCTGAAGTAGCTGCGAATTGGCCTCGTATGGCGGTCGCCATACCTGCCCGGTGAAATGTAGTTGCGGATATATCATATCTCGATTATTTTTTGTAATTTCGTGGTGCAAAATTAGATGATTATCAGCGTGGAAGCAATGACTTACCTAAGGGTTTGACCCTTACTGAAAAGTTTGTATTGCTCGTAATCAGTCTTTTTGCGACTCCGGTTATGGCTAAAAAACTTGACTATGAATATTGCAAGGCAGCCCCGATGCTCGAATGGCTCGGCAACAAGTGGGCACTGGTGGTTCTCGTGAAGATTTCCGAGAACGAACCGATGCGCTTCAACGAGCTGTACCGCAACATCCCGTCGGTATCTGAAAAGGTGCTGTCTCAGGTGCTTCGTCAACTGACCACCGACGGCATAATCCGTCGCGAACTGTTCCCTGATGTTCCTCCCCGCACGGAATATTCGGTGACGGAGTTCGGCAGAACGCTTCTGCCTCATGTCGAGGCTTTGCTCAACTGGGGACGCGAGAATTTTGAACAGATAATGAAAAACCGACAAAAACATTACTAACGACATGGAAATGAAATTCTGTCAGAGCTGCGGAATGCCGCTCACAAATGAAGTACTCGGCACGAATGCCGATGGCACACCAAATGAGGATTATTGCATCTACTGCTACAAGGACGGCAAGTTTACTCAGGATATGACAATGGAGCAGATGATTGACCACTGCGCTCAGTTTACCGATGAGATAAACAAGAACTCAGGTCAAAATCTCACGGTTGAACAGATGAAGGAGCAGATGCGTCAGTTTTTCCCACATCTCAAACGCTGGAAAAATTGAACAGCCATGTTTATCGCAATTCTTACATACAAGAAACCGCTTGAAGAGGTTGACCATTTTCTACAGGCGCATCGTGACTATCTTGCCGAGCACTATGCCGCAGGCGATTTTATTGCCTCAGGACCGCAGACTCCACGCATTGGCGGTGTGATAATGATAAAGGCTGAAAGACGTGCGGCAGTTGATTCTATTATCGCGCAAGATCCGTTCAACATCAATGGCATTGCCGACTACCAGATTGTTGAGTTCACTCCTACGATGTTCGCTTTCGAAGAATTGAAAACATTTTTGTTATGATTGAAACTGACAGGCTTATTCTGCGCCCTTGGCAAGGAACTGATGCAGAAGCGTTGTTCAGATATGCAAGCGATCCCGATATTGGTCCCATTGCCGGGTGGCCGCCACATACCAGTGTGGAGAACAGTCTTGAAATTATACGTACAGTCTTTGCCGCGCCGGAAACATATGCCGTGGTATTGAAAGAAACAAATGAGCCGATAGGCTGTTGCGGCATCATGTTTTCAAACAGTCTTCACACTGCCGATATGCAACCGAATGAGGCAGAGATTGGCTATTGGATTGGCAAACCTTATTGGGGACAAGGTCTTATCCCCGAAGCCGTAAAAGCATTACTTTCAAGATGCTTCAACGAGTTGGGTCTTGTCTCTGTATGGTGTGGTTATTACGAAGGCAACGGTAAGTCCAAGCGTGTCTGCGAGAAATGTGGATTCAAATTTCATCATACTAACCATGACGTTGTTTCACCTCTTGGAGATAAGCGTACCGAGCATTTTTATCTGATGACAAAAGGAGATTACAAAATGATGTGATTATGAAACGCTTTCCCGACAAGAACGCAGCTTTCCCCAATCCTGCAATTCCGAGTCGTTGCTACATTAAAAATGTTGTGAAGAATCCGAGAATAATTGTGGGCGACTATACCTATTACGATAATGTCGATGGAGCTGACAAGTTTGAGGAGCATGTCACTCACTTCTATGAATTTATCGGAGACAAGCTGATTATCGGCAACTTCTGTGCTATAGCCAAAGGTGTGAATTTCATAATGAATGGTGCCAATCACCGCATGGACTGTGCCACAGCATATCCCTTTTATATTATGGGCGGTGACTGGGGCGGCATTATAGCACCGGTCAAGGATGAACTTCCGTTGAAGGGCGACACCGTAATCGGCAATGATGTCTGGATCGGTCAGAATGTAACCGTAATGCCCGGAGTCCACATTGGCGACGGTGCGATAATCGGTACAAATTCCACGGTAGCGTCTAACATTCCGCCATATTGTGTAGCAGTAGGAAATTCGGCTCGCGTCGTTCGCAAGAGGTTTGACGACGAGACTATCGAACTGCTTGAACGACTGAAATGGTGGGACAAACCGATTGAAGAGATTGATGCTCTGTTGCCGGTTCTTACAAATCCGGATTTAGAAGAAATGAAAACATCTTTCCGAAAATATATCGACAAGAAATAACTTATGCCTTACATATCAATAGAGAGCGGCAAACTGACCGCTGAACAGAAGAAACAGTTGATTGAGCGTCTGACTGCCACGGCCTCCGAGATAACCCATATCCCGGAGCAGTTCTTCACCGTTACCATCAAAGAACTGCCCGACGAAAAGTTCTTTGCAATGCAAAGCGCTAAAGCGATGATGGCATCGGAGGCAAACCAATCGGCGAGATAAAACGTGACTACAACCATGAACCTCACATTACGCCCATATCAGCTTGCTGATGCTGTGATAATCACATCATGGTTGAAAAGCGAATACCTTATGCGCCAATGGTGCGCCGACAGGTATGAGCATTATCCCGTAACGCCCGAAGATATGAATTCATATCACGAGCAGTATATTGACGGCCAACGCTCGCGTGCCCTGACAATGACGGATGTCGATGAGGTTGTCGGTTACATCACATTGCGAACTTCGGCAGACGATACGACAGAACAGCGACTGGGATTTGTCATTGTAGATGATTCAAAGCGTGGTCGCGGTTTAGGGAAAACTCTTGTCTCAATGGCGGCAAAATATGCTTTTGAAACGCTTGGAGCCACAAAAGTGTCGCTTGGTGTCTTTGAAAATAACCCCGCAGCCATCCATTGCTATGAAGTGGCGGGATTTCATCGTGTCTCACGGCAGGACACTGAGAGCTACCCATGTCTTGGTGAAACGTGGAACTGCATTGAAATGGAGAGATGTGCAGATGCTATAATTCGCGAGATTAAGTCATACGAGATACCATCATGAATATAAAATCGCAACTGCAACAACTCTGTGGTGATACAGAATTTCTGCGGCTTAATGACGTAAATATTGAGCCGGAAAAGATACGGGCTATCTTGATAAACGAAGTTGTCCCGGTTGATTCTGACGATGATTTCTATGGAAAGTCTGACTCCGCATATATGTCGACTACAATCCCGCTGTTCCGAAAGGCGGGGATAGAGGTAAGTGGTATTCAGGATATATTGAACCTCAACATCTACATTACCAATGCCGTCAAGACGCCTAAATCGGAATATGTTGTTTCAAAGGATAGTATCGAAGAAAGTCTGCCGTATCTTGAAAATGAGCTTGAGCTGTTTCCCAATCTTCAGGTTGTCATGCTGATGGGTGATGTGGCGAAAAAAGCCTTTAATATGATAAGCAAAAAGGCAACCAAGAAAAATGCCGTTCCAAGTATATCTACTTACAAATTGCGCAACACTGAGATTTTCTATAAAGGATGGCGCATCCTGCCTTCTTATATAATGACAGGACAAAACCTTCTCATTGAAAAATCGAAATTTCAGATGGCATCAGAGGATATTGCCTTGATGTATAAACTGATAAATATAGAGTAATTGCAATTACGACTCACTCAGCAACAATAGTCATACATATCATGCAAGATAAACGGTTACAAGATATGACGTTGGAAGAACTATGGGATTTGTTTCCGATAGTTCTGACTGCGCATAATCCGCAATGGTCAGTTTGGGCAGAGGAAGAAATGCGGTTGCTGTCATCACTTCTTGTAAAATATCACCCAATCATTAGCCATATCGGCAGTACTGCTATTCCTGACATTCAGGCCAAGCCGATAGTGGATATTCTTGTAGAGATTTCTCCTGACATTGAATGGCAGAGTTTAAAAGACATATTGGAACACAATGGCTATATCTGTATGTCGGAATCAGAAACCCGTATTAGTTTCAACAAAGGATATACACCTGCCGGATATGCCGACAGGGTGTTTCATGTTCACGTTCATAGGACTGGCGACAATGATGAAATCCTGTTCCGCGACTATCTGATCGCAAACCCGGAATCTGCCAAAGAGTATGAAACGTTGAAGCTGTCGCTACTACCTGAATACACGAACAATCGTGATGGATACACTGAAGCAAAAACTGAGTTTGTCAAAAAGATAGTCAGTCAGTTGACTTGAATAGTAGAGACGATAGGACTGTTTTGCGGAAGAATTAGCAACATTTTAACTAAAAAAATTAATGAAAAAAGAAATTTCTTATTTAATAGATGAATTTATTAGTCTGTCTGATGAATTAAGACCGGGTTATTCCTTGAGTATTGCTAAGGATAAAGAGTCGTCTTTAATTCTCCCGGAATCATTAAATATATTGTACTCTAAAGTAAGTGGTACATACTATGAAATTGAAGATCAACGATTGATGGATTTCTTACCCGGTTATCTTCTCATTAGGGATGCTGAATACGAAAGTTTTACGCAGTCTGTAAAGGAAATGATTCCTAATGGAGAAGATAAGTATTATCCAATCCTTGTGAATTATTCATCAGATTTTTATGCATTGAAAGTATCGGAAGGTAAAGAAAACGGAATTTTCCTGATAGAACACGATGCTGATGGGCCAACAAAGATTCATCATTCTTTTGAGGACTTTCTTCGTACTATAATCGCTTGCTATAAGGAAAAAATCTATTTTTTGGATGATGATGGGTATCTTGATATGGACTTTGACGAAGAACAACTTATCGGCCAAAAGTATAATCCCGATATTGACTACTGGTTTGAAGATTAAGAGCAAAGTAGGTCTCTCCCAAAATACTGATGAGAATTTATCAACCGAGAGAGTCGATGCGTCCGTAAGTGCGCTATTACCTGGTGCTGGAAAGCGATGTGGACGGTGCACATGCCTCTCGCTTCCTTGGCAAATTACAGGATGTAATCAACTCCATTTAGTCAAATTACGTTTGACCGCCTTCAAATTATTGCGTCCCCACTCCGAGAGCTGATTGAGTATGGGTATAAGAGTTCTACCCAAATCGGTTAACTCGTATTCTGTGCGAGGTGGCACCTCGGCATATAGGATTCGCTTTACCAATCCGACTGATTCAAGTGTTTTCAGATGTCCTGACAATACCTTCGGAGATATGTCGGGGATTGCCCTTGACAATTCGTTGAAACGCATTACGCCGAACTCGTCAAGTATGACAAGCAGGAGCATCGACCACTTATTTGCGAAATGTGCTATCACGTTCCTCATGGGGCACGTGGCAACACATGAATATTTTTCTGAAATTTTTTCGTTCTTCATCTGTCTGATACTGACTAAAAGTGAGTTTGAAGTAAGTGGCTACTTTGGAAGTAACCTCTTGCATGGCAATATTTTGATATATAACTTTGCGCTATCCAAAGGGTAGCAGTTATCCTTTGCAAAGTTAACACAAACATAATAAACCCACAAATTATGACTGAAATCAGTATCAGCATTCCAGCATCGGCTCAACCTTCAGGCAAGGCTGTGTTCGTGATGCTTGGAACAGGCTTCGATGAAATCGAGGCTCTGGCACCCGTCGATGTCATGCGACGTGCCGGGATGGAGGTATTCACCGTCTCTATGACAGAGAACAGACTTGTAAAAGGAGCCACAGGCAACCATGTCGTTGCAGACATGTGTGTTTCCGATCTGTCTCCCGACCGGATAGACTGGCTCATATTCCCCGGTGCAGACAAATCGGAGGATGCGGTAAACCTTGACGAAATGCTGAGCGAGCTTGTGAAAGCCCATTGGGAAAAAGGAGGCAACATCGCCGCTATATGCGCCGCTCCGGCTTTGGTGCTTGGTCCGCTCGGTATCATCAACGGGGTAAAAGCCACCGGTTATCCGTTCCTCAAAGAAGACTTTGAAAATAATGGCGGGATATACTCTGAGGAGCCAGTGGTAATTGGTGACCGCCTGATAACATCCAAGGGTCCCGGAACAACCCTCGAATTCGCACTTGCCATTGTTCGCAAGGCAAAGGACCCGGATATGGAGAAGGCACTCCGTGAAGGTATGGTGATAGGTCATAGCTGACAAATGAATTTAACCTTTGAAAAGAGAATGTCCTAATCATAACAATGATTGGTCATTCTCTTTTTGCTGTCAGCATATACCCGATGCCTCGTTGATTTATCAGTGATATCGACGGATCATAACGCAGGTAATTACGAAGTTTGTGTATGAACCCATGTAGCGAATTACGACTGTATGGGTCATCGCGTTGCCATACAAGTTGCATCATAGTGGAAGCGTCGACAGTGTGGCCGACATTTACAATCAGTTCCTTCAGCAGTTTTGCTTCAATCAGCGACAATTCTATGCCTCCTGTGTCCTTATGCGAAAGTATTTGTGTAGAAAGGTCTAAGGTATAGTCTCCGATTTCAAATTGATTATCCTCCTTTATGACATTTTTTCGGAGCAATGCCTTGATGCGGACTATCAATTCGAGCATCTTGAAGGGCTTTTTAAGATAGTCATTGCCGCCAAGTTCAAACCCCTCCACAATGTCGTCAATCTCTGATTTTGCTGTTAGGAAAAGCAATGGCACATTCCGGTTTATCTGCCTGATTCGCCTCCCCATCTCAAATCCGTCCATGCGTGGCATCATCACGTCGGCGATGATAAGGTCGGCTCCATGTCGGGTAAACTTCCGAAGACCATCCTCACCATCTCCGGCTGTCATGACTTCAAAACCGTCACGCTGCAAAGTTTCTGAAACAATCATCGACAATGTCGAGTCGTCTTCCACCAATAATATCCTGTCTTTCATTGATTACTGAATTTAATTGTGAATTTGCTCCCTTTTCCGGATTTGCTCTCTACGCCGATTGACCAACCGTGTTTGTCAATAATGGATTTAACATAGAAAAGTCCTATGCCATAACCCCGCACATCACTTCTGTTACCGTGAGGCACGCGATAGAATTTACTCCATATTTCGGGTAAGGATTTATCTGGGATGCCGATTCCATTATCAGCTACATACATGCCATTGGCATCTGCCTTGATTATGATAGAAACCGATTCTCCGGAGTATTTGATGCTGTTATCTATAAGGTTGCCGATTACATTTGAGAAATGCGATGGATCTGCTTCGACAGTGGCATCACCCTGACATTCCAATATGATATCACACGGTTTGTCTGCCTTCAGCTTTTGCTGCTCTATGATGTTGGCAAGGAAATCCCGCAGGCGTATTTTCTCTTTTGCCATAGTAAGATGCTTACGTCGTTCCATACTCATGGCGAGAATATTCTCGACCAGACCCGATAGTTTCGAGAGTTGGTCGAGGGCTGCTGTCAGATATTTTTTTGTGCGCTCTTCATCCTGTGGGTCAGGGAACTGAAGCAACGAATCATTTGCCGCATAGGCGATAGCAATGGGTGTTTTCAGTTCGTGGGTCATATTGTTGGTAAAGTCATCCTTCATCTCCTCAATGGTTCGCTGACTGGCTATTACATGCAGAAGATACCAAAAACCGAATGTCAGCGCCAATGCTATAAGGGCAGATGTAATTATTACACCCCCCATCTCTCTCAGTATATTGTTTGTCAACGGAGATATATAGGCATAGTATGTCAGTTCTCCATTTACTCTATATTCTATTTCCCATAAGTCCGATGAATACTCCAATGTACCACCTGGGACTACAATATATACCTCCTCGGGATAATAGCCTGAAAAATTAAGGTCGCGGCGAAAGGCTTCCTCCATTTTGAACACATCCGGGTCTCCGATTCTTTCGGAATAACTGCCGTCATGAAGGTATTGTGCAATCATCGACATAATCTGCCTGTCAACGCGACGAAACCTCTGAGAGTAATTTAATTTCCTTAATTCCTCTGCGTCCATGGTTGTACCGACATCAGATCTCTGTAACCCGATCTGAATCCATACAACTTCATCATTCCCCACGAGACCGGCATCAATTATGCGGTCAACCATTTCAATTTGGTCAGCCCTGCTAAGACATTGCTCCACATCGTTTAGATATCGTGTTTTTATAGAGTTATACAATTGCATCATGAATATCACATTGGCGACAAAGAGCACACCGACTATGATACGCATTGAGGTAAGTATCAGCTTAAAGTGTTTCATATCAATGCAAAGTTACTAAAATCACGTCAATCATTAGATGGCCTAATCGTAAGATTAAGACTAAATAAGGGAGAATAAGGATTGAATAAGACAGGGCTACATAATTTCGCAACATGAAACATTATATACTACCATTGATTATGTTCCCTTTCATAACGCAGGGGCAAACCACCGGGCCGGACACAATAAAGGTCAAAGAACTCGGAGAAATAACTGTTGTAGCCGATGCTCAGCTCACAAGCGCTACAAAAACTGTCTATATTCCTACCGGGAATCAGAAGTCGACTGCATCCGACGGGGTTTCCTTGCTTTCGCGGATGAACATACCTCAGTTGAGTGTGAATCCGATAACAGAGACGGTAAAGACAGCCGATAATCAGGGCGTAAGCCTTTTCATAAACTTTCATCCGGTGGCGGATGAGGATGTCAGCGGTCTGAATCCGAGCGACGTGAAGCGTGTCGAGTATCTTGACTTTCCGACAGACCCGAGATTTCAGCGGGCACAACACGTTGTAAATTTCATCACCCATGCTTATTCTTACGGAGGTTATACGAAGCTCAGTGGCAAAGAACGCTTCATGATACGCAGCGGCGAGGCTTCGGTGTATTCCAAGTTCGCCTACCGCAAGATGGAATACGATGTCATGGTGTCGGGCGACTACGACTATAACTCTCATATCGGCTCTGTTTCAGACGAAATATACCGACTGGAGCCCGGAACTATCAGACGCACAAGCGGTACAGAGACCGGGAAACAGCATCAGCGAGGCTTTTACTCGGCATTACGGGCCTCATGGAATAAGAGTGATAATTTAACATTCCGCAATCTCGTTTCATATCGTCGAATCAACACTCCGATAAACCACACGTCAGGTTACGTCAGTTTTTCGAGTCTGTATCCCTCGGAAACATATCATACAGAATCACCTTCTACAAATAATGCCGTCGGCTGGGATAGCGAACTGTATGCGGCGCTGGGCAGAGGATGGTCGATCAACGGAAACTGTCAGGCAGAATTTGCCGGGAACAACACATCATCAAATTATTACGCAGGAACAGAATCTATCGAAAATCTTGCAGATGAAGACTCTTGGTTTTTGCGAGGTTCAATACAGGTCAACAAATCATTGTCAGATAAATTCACGTTATTCTCAAATGTCCTGTCCGGCGGTGGTCGCATACATATCGATTACACTGGGTCAAGCAATGCAGTCAATCGGTTCCGTCAGGCTTTTACCGGAATAACCGTCGGCATGTCATTGAATTATCAGAAAGTGTCCGGGAGCATAGACGGAGGCTATGCGTTCGAGTCAAACTATATCAATGGCAAAACTATGGACGACCGCTATCCGTTCACTCACATCAACCTGCAATATGCTCCCAACCAGAGAAATTCAATCAGTCTCTGGTTTCAATATGCCGCATTTTCGCCTGATGCCACAATGAAGAACCCCAATATAATCCGGCAATCCGAACTGATGTATATTTCCGGCAATCCCGATCTTAAGTGTTCGCGAAACACTTCCGCAAATATAAGTTATACATGGCTTCCAAGCAATAAATGGCAGCTATCTGCTTACGCCACGATGTTCCTCATCTCCAACCGACAGATAGCGGTCTATACTCCTGATGGACCAGACGGGATGATGCTAAAGAAATATCAGAATGACGGAGATTACAATCATGGGCAGATTGGAGCCAACCTTACTGGAAAGTTTATCGACGGTAGGCTGTCAATTTCCGTTTCTCCACGAATGTTGCTTTATAAGACAACCGGAAGCAACAGCATATCGTATTATCCCTTCTCGGCAAGCCTCAATGTCAATTATTATCTTGGCAGATTCTTCTTCAATGGATATTACGACACCGGCAGTAGCTATGTAGATGGAGAAAATGCTTTTCTACGAAAAATGCCCATGAGCTATTCCGTGAGTGCGGGATGGTCTTCGCGCGGCTGGAATATTCAGCTGTCAGTGGTAAATCCTTTCCAGTCTTCGTGGAAACTCAGCGAAGACACATTGACTACTCGCTGGTACGACAACAAAATGACACAGTTTGGTTCGGACTACCACCGCCGTATATCTCTGACGGTAACATACACCTTCAATTATGGGAAGAAAGTTAGTCAAACCGGAGAACTAAGCGGTGAAAAGAAAATTTCGACATCAATACTCAAATAAAAACAGCGTCATAACGCCGCCTTTTGGCGGCCGAAGTTTTTGGCAAAATGAAGGTGACGGAGGCCTTATGTTATGACAAGTAAGTGCTAAATATTCCACCACTCTGAAAATGTTGATGCCGTTATAAGCGAGATTGTATGCAGAAGATTATAAAATGTAATCGTGATGATTATCTGACGCTCAAGGTTCTCTGGGAGCGTTCAGTAAGAGCCACACATGAGTTTTTGGATGAGACCTCTATATCTGAGATAAAAGAAGCATTGATGCCCGAGTATTTTCCTAATGTCGATCTATATGCAGTTTCTGACAATGACTTTCTTGTCGGCTTTATAGGATTACATGAAGATATGATTGAAATGCTGTTTATAGACAGCGATATTCGAGGGAAGGGATACGGATCAATGTTATTGGAATTTGCGAAACAGAAGGGAGCGACAAGGGTAGATGTCAATGAACAGAATCCTTTGGCTCTTGCCTTTTATAAGTCTAAGGGATTCAGAGTAACGGGCAGGGATGAAACTGATGATGCCGGAAGACCTTTCCCGATATTACATCTCTCATTATAAAATGGTACTGGCCAGTCCCGGAAAGATGAGTCTGTGATATACCGACAACGCAGGGAAGCGGCATATCATCTCGACTCGTGGACTACCTTCATTTGTGAAGAGTGGCATAGCCCAATGTAATATTTTCAGGAGGTCGGCATTATGCTCACGGATGGATGGCGATGGAGCGCTACCTGCATTTGGCGGAACGCACCGGCTGCTTTTTGCAGAGGTGCGCCGATTGCATCGGCACAGCGTTGTGTGGCGGGCAACATGGATCTTGAAGGGTTGGGCGCGCTGGGTGATTTGAAAAAAGCCGCCAGATACTTCCGTCATCTCAGGCAATGTTAAAGTACAAAAAAGTATCGTTATGAACATAATAGAAGCTATAAAGGTGCGTAGGTCTGTCAGGAGTTTCAATGGCGCCTCAATTTCGGAGACAGACAAGGAAGAACTTACAAAAGTGATCGAGGAAGTGACAGATCCGTTTGGCGGCAGAGTCACCATAAGGCTTAAGAAGTTCGATATGAAGGGCGGCTACAAGCCGAGTACATACGGCATGATAAAGGGTGCCTGATTGACTGTTTGAAATTAAGGAATGCGCTCTAACGATGTGTGAATGTGTTTTTTTTCTTTCATCCTCAGTCGTTAAGCTCAACTGCACGCTCCCGTTTTCAAGCAAAAACACTCGAGAAAATCTCAAAAATCACTCGCAGCTAATTTGTGCAAGTTGCATACTTATCAATTGTTTTCTGTAACTTTGTGGTGCTTCGGGCGAAAACCGGTGGCTTGATTATTGCAGGTCGGCTGGCGATGCAATTCAGAAAAATCTTTTTAACTGTGTGCAGAGGTTATGCCCCACATAGGTTATGATGGTTTAGAACCGATAATTTCAAACAGACAAAACACGACTGACGATATGGAAAGTAAACACAGTCAGACAAACGGAATGCCGCTTGCAAACGAAGTCGGAGTTACGAATGCCGATGGTTTGTTCCGCGGGATAAAAGCTCGTAGTCCGCAATATGTGCTGGGCACAAAGAACGGGGATATACGCACATCAAACGTGACCGAGGAAAAGATCCTTGATGCTATAGACGATATTGAGGATAACGGATGCGTATACCTTGAAAAATGCGTGCCGGTGGTGTTGGTCAGCGATGCAAAGGCATACTCAATTGATTATTTTAAGGATAGCAGTATAGCGGTATGTTTTATGGTCAACGGGTATATGCTGCGAATGTGGCGGTCGGACGTTGATTGCGACATGGCCGCCGATATCATGTGTGACTTCTTCCGCACCGCATCGCTCCCTGATATGACCGGCTGGCACTGTCAGAAAATCCATTCCGAGCAAGAAAAGGCAGAGACGAAACTATGTGTTGACGGCGAGGATTTCCGATATTTCGGAAGTCAGGATGTGGTTATCGCATTGGATAACATCATAGAGGGGAAATCACAATGGATGCTATATGATTTCACTAATGGTGATGGGGGATATGTAAACATCCGCAGATATGACAAAGATACAGCTCTGGCTACCGGATACAAAGTTGAATATGTAAGGTGGTCGGAGCCGTTGCCTATTGGTTACAGAGGTGTTATTTTTGATGCCGGACTTCTGCGGAGCTGGCTGTGGAGTCTGATTGACGACGAGAGGTTGCCCGATCCTTTGGATGATTGGGAGAGTTTTGACGTGAATGATTATTTTGAAAGGCTGGTATTCAGATTTTTAGATGAAGAGAAAGATGAAAGGTGAATATAGCAGGCATGTGAAAACGGCAGTCAAGCTGATTTGGTCAAGTTTTGACCGCGATGAAATACGCCGCGGATACTCAATACTTATACTGGAGGCGCAAAAGGGCGATGCAGATGCGCTGGCATTCATAGCCCGCTGCTTCATGGGTGAGGAGTATGTGTGGCCGCAGGCAGGCTTCAAAGCTGACGATGAAAACGCATCGAAGCTGATGCAGAAGAGCGCGATGATGGGCAGTGCCACGGGCGTTCTTTGTGCTGCGCGAAGCGCAAACCTCACCCCTTCGGTGGAACGTGCAATGCCGTTCGCCTCGTTTAAGGAGGCGTTTGAGGAGATTCTCGGTCAGGCAGAGCGTGGCGACGCCTTCTGTTGCTACATGGTCGGCAATGTGTATTATTGGGGCGACTATCTGCGTGTCGAGCCAGACTATGCCAAGCAATTCAAAGACGAAAGCGACTATAACGCATGGGCCTGGCCGATAGCAAAGGTGTGGTACGAGCGCAGTTTCGACGGCGGACTTTGTGCCGGATGGGGCAATTACTGCGACATACGCAAATCCGGTCTCTGCGAGATTGCGCAAGATGTTTATGAGAAATATTACTTGATGCTGGCGGATATTTCACCCGTAATCTGCAATAACTACGGCTATTATCTCCGCACCGAGAAGGGCGACTCATACGGTGGGCTGTTGCGGTATGTGGAGGCTGCCCGCAGGGGCGACCCTCAGGGCGCATACAATGCAGGGCATATCTACGAAGCCGGTGAAGAAGTGGATGAGAATATCGACCTTGCATATCAACTCTATGAAATGGCTGCCAAATGCGGACATCCCGCAGGACAATTTGAGGTAGGATATTATCTGTTTGAAGGCTTCGGTGATGTGGAGCAGGACTACGCCAAGGCTGTGGAATGGTTTGAAAAGGCATACCAAAACCCGAAATGTAGCAAGACCACCCGGACGCAGACCGCCGCCTACCTCGGTTTATGCTATCAGGAGGGGCTGGGAACAGTTCAAGACGACGATGTGGCATTCGAGTATCTTCATGAAGCCGGGGAAGACATCGACAATCTATGGGAGTCAATAACCGTCAAGGTGCTCACCGCACTCGGCGTGGCGTATGCCTTCGGTCGTGGCATCGAAACGGATATAGAACTGGGATACCAATATCTTGAGGATGCTGCAAAACTTGGTTCGGAAGAAGCTAAAGAGTATATCAGCTACATCAACTCACCGGACTATGAAGCCGACGAGCGGAAAAAAGAAGAACCGGCCACTCCCGTAGCCCCGTTCTGGCAGAATGTGGCTGCAATGATCAGGGATGCGGTTGCTGCTGACCTGCGCGAAATTCTTGGACGCATCGACGATGAGCGCATTTACACAGTCGCTTTGGTCACCGACAGGTATTGCTGCTCGCTATTTCTTGCAGTGAACACCCTGGAGTACCTTGAAAGTGAAGACGAAGAGCCTGATGATGAATGCAAATGGCATCCTGATGAATGGGGGTATTCCGACGGGCATGACAGCGAACTGGTGAAGCTCAGCAAAACTCTGTGGGAAAACCACAATACTTTGCCGGGCGAAGCCTTTTTCTTCAGTGCGATGATTTCAGCGATGGCGCAGGTCAAAGACTCGGGAATATTCGGAGAAGGCACCGAAGAAATCACATTCTTCATTTCAATATCGGATGATGAAGACGCCGAGAATCTCGAAGACTCGTCGGCAATGACGCTTAACAGTCCCGAGCTGGCTGCCGCTTTCTTGAATAGAAACAGGTAATATCATATTATGGCATATTATACTGTTTACTGGCCTCAGGACTGGTTGGACGAACTAAGAAAATCAAATGACACAGGGCCTATAAAAGTAGTGTTTGGCAGCATTCACTCAAGGATGCCGTCAATAACATCGATAAAAGCGGGTGATGTCGTATTTCCGGTCTCATTACTCGACAGGCATCTCTACATAATGGCAAGACTGGAAGTGACTCATAAGGAAAGAGCCTTCGACTACTGTATAAGAGAACTTGGCACTCCTTACAGTTCCCTTATCCCTGAAGGCGTTGTCGTTAAGACATCCGACACATTCTTTTGTGCAAAAGACACTTCTTATAAAAGTATCCGGAGTGTGCCAGAAGATCTCACGATGATTATTCCTGACGACAAACCACATTGCAGGCATCAGGAGCCGTTTAATTGCTGTGCCGAATGGGCAGTATGGGGAGAGAATGGCAGTGTTATCCAACCGCGCCTCATTCCTGATGAGCTTGTGCCACTTCTTCGGTTCGGCTATCCGAAGAGTAAAGAGAAGCCATTACGAATTAATTCAAAAGGAGTCGTGTTGGCTCAAAGTATAGCCGCGACCCGGCGTTTGTCGGAGGAATCTGCAATGATTTTTGAAGGGCTCTTTGAAAACATCTGAATTCGTTTAGAGCGCGTTCCTTCTATGGTTATAAGAAAAGTTGAAGATGACAAGCGAGAGTTCATGGATTTGTTGCTCATTGGCGATGAATCGGTGGATATGATCGAAAGGTATATAGAACCGGGAAGCCTTCATGTCGGTTCGATGGACAATAAAGATGTTGCTGTGATTGTGGTAGTTGAGAATAACGATGATTCGGTTGAGATAAAGAATTTGGCAGTTGATGCCGCATTCCGTCGCAGAGGCATAGGCCGTAAGATGCTTGAATATGTGGAGAAATTGTATCCTGACAAGAGAGTAATACTTGGTACAGGCGAAACACCCTCGACACTTCGTTTCTACCGGTCTTGTGGCTATAGGTACTTCCATCGAATCCCCAATTTCTTCACTGACAACTATCCCAATCCTATTGTCGAGGAAGAGGTAACGCTTCGTGATATGGTATATCTATACAAAGATTCCCCAAAAAATGACACCGAAGAACATTTTTGACCTAGCACGCCGCGAGAAATTCCGACAATGGCTCATGGAGAACAGCTCTTGCAAAAAGGAGTGTTGGATAGCGGTAAAGCGCGGCAAGACTCCGCCTGTTGACGCATTATGGTATATCGATGCAGTCGAGGAGGCTCTCTGCTTCGGATGGATAGATTCCACGGTGAAGAATGTGGATGGCGTTACATTGCAGCGCTTCGGTCCACGAACCAAAAAGGGACGTTGGACGGAACTCAACAAGGAGCGATGCCGCCGCCTTGATAAACTTGGATAATCGACTGAATGGTAATTGGCACATCGGCGATGGCTCAATATGACATTGACGGAGCAGTGGGAATGTATAGCGGGATATTCAACAATCCCTTCATGATATGGGGCGCATACCGCCGCAGGTGGTTCAAGATAACTCTCACGGTGTCATTTCAGTTCCATCACACCCAGATGGATGATGCCCATGCCGCCCGGTTCCTCAACGTGCTTCAAAAGGAAATCTCTACCGTTTAGCTATTGCATTGAAATTGTCGAGTGCCCATTCGATGAGACTGCCAAGCAACGGCATAAGGCTCTTGCCGAGTTCTGTCAGCGAATACTCTACTTTAGGAGGTATCTCGGCATACAGTTTTCTTGAAATCAGACCATCGGCTTCAAGGCTTTTCAGAGTCTCTGTAAGGACTTTAGGTGATATATCGGGAATTGCCCTCCCGATTTCATTAAAGCGGGTTGCCTCGTTCTCTGCAAGGACACAGAGAACGAGCATAGTCCATTTGCCGGAAAATCGGCTTATGACGTTTCTGACCGGGCAAGATGCCATACCAGTATATTTTTTCAAATTTTCTTTCAGTGGCAATGCGTTCATAATCAAAAATAGTTACCTAAAAGTTAGCGCCTTACATCGGAGTAACGTCTTGCATGACTCAAAAACACGACTTAACTTTGCGCTATCCAAATGAAAGCGGCTTACTGCTGTAAAGTTAATAATTTAATTTCAAACCAAGAAATATGAGCGAAATCAAGACTCTCAATTCCGGCGATAAATTCGCCCACGCATCCATTGGCCCGCTGTGTGGCTTCGCCGGAAAACAGTTTGTGAAGGAAGCCACCGGTGCCACTTCATGCGAAATCTCATTCGGCACGCTGCCTTCGGGCGCTGCTGTGCCCTTCTTCCACAGCCACAAGGCTAACGAGGAAAATTACATAATCCTGTCCGGAGCAGGTAAATTTCAGGTTGACGACAACGTCTTTGATGTGGCGGAGGGTTCTGTAATCCGAGTGTCGACCAACTGCGACCGCAATATCAAATGCACCTCAACGGAAGCGATGACCTACATCTGTATACAGGCAAAAGAAGACAGTCTCGGTGATTATACAATGACCGATGCTGATATAACCGAGCGTAAAAGCCTGCTCTGACAATCTCAGATAATATGCTGCTAAACAGAATGAAGGTGACAGTTTTTCTGCCATCTTCATTCTGTTGACGTATAAACCGACTATTGATGCTTTGAAAGAGATTGGGTTATATCATTAAGATGCTCGCGACCTCATTCCGAGAGCAGATTGTGTATAGGTTGAGCCGCCACACGTATAAAAGAGTTCTATATGCTTCCGGTCGGCGGCAGACTAATCAGATATGACTCAATTGCAGTCAACACTATTGTAGCCAATCCAAAGGGTGAGGTCAGCTCATGCGACATTCCTTTCAGTGAAGACCTCTCGCACTTCAATAAGGACTACTTGCGCATGACACGTCAGGTCGCCGAAACCTGCGAGAATCACGATTTAACCGACAGCATGGTAATCGGCACATCGGCATTAGCTCAATACGACATAGACGGAGCAGTGGGAATGTATAGCGGGATATTCAACAATCCCTTCATGATATGGGGCGCATACCGCTGCCGGTGGTTCAAGACAACTCTCATGGTGTCATTTCAGTTCCATCACACCCAGATGGATGGTGCCCATGCAGCCCGGTTCATCGACCTGCTGCAAAAGGAGAAAAAAAGTTGGATGAAAGTTTGGTTTATATTATAAACCTTGTTAACTTTGCATCCGGATAGAGGGCGGAATCGCGCGACCGCTCTTTTTTCAGCTGAAAATGGTTTATAAAATAAACCGATTGTAAAACCCCTCTAAATTCCTCAATATGGAAGACAGAAAACTAACTGAAAAAGAGAGCCTCGAAGTGATTACTTCGATGATAGCTCAGACCAAGCAGCGCTATATCGGTGATGGTCGTATCTTGCTGATGTGGGGCTACCTCGTGACAGTCGTATCAATCCTCGTGTGGGTAATGCTTGCCTCGACAGGGCAGGGTGTATGGAACTTCCTGTGGTTTGCGATTCCGCTGATTGGCGGCATCGCCACGCCCATAATGGCTCGGCGGCAGCATGGCCGTGGCGGAGTCAAGACTTTTTCTGACACTGCTACCTCACGGCTATGGACTATTGCAGGAATATCTGAAATCGTCGTGACCATTGTATGTATCGGCTTCAGGTATTTTGCCGATACTGACTGCTGGAGCGCCATGCTGGCATACACTCTGATTGTCATTCCGGCAGCAGAGATGGCCCAAGGTCTTCTGATCAGAGAGAATAGCCTCGTGGCCGGTGCTCTCGCAGGGCTTGCGGTCGGAATTACAACGGTGTGTTGTATCGCCGGTGGAATTGTATTATCGGCCTGCTGGTACATGCCGTTGTTCATATTCGCATTCGTGGCGATGATGATAGTTCCAGGGCATATACTCAACCATAAAGCAGGAAAAGAGAAATGAAGGAACTGAATCCGCTTCTGCATTCGCAACTCCGGCTTGCCATAATGTCCATACTTATGAGTGTGGATGAAGCAGATTTCGTATATCTCAAGGAGAAGACCGAATCTACAGCCGGAAATCTCAGCGTGCAGCTCGATAAGCTTTCGTCAGCCGGATATATAAGGGTTATTAAAGGCATGTCGGGAAAACGACCGCGTACGACATGCTCGGTGACTCCCGACGGGCGGGCGGCGTTTGAGGAATATGTAAATTCTCTCAGGAGCTATCTCAACCTGTGATCGACTTTGTAGGGCTAATGCAATCATTTATGTAATTCGCCGGCAAGGGAATTGCCGATAGTCTGAAGGCACTGTGTCAAAAAAACGACTGTTTGACACAGTGCTTTGATCGTCGAGAAATTATGCCGTGCGGATCTTGAACGGACTCGTCGGTCGGGGACGAGAAAGTTGTCGGCGAGTTCACTCCCCACAGAACTGACTGTCTTTTAGCGTATGACGCGTTTGGGCGGATTCGCAGATGTGGGCGACGTGGCCGCTCACTTTTTTTTGCAACGGTTGACGATCCAGATGGCAATGTGGACAACGATCCCATAGGCGAGTGTGGCGATCATGGCCATACATTCATATTGCATTATGGTGAGCCACAGCGGCGCTGACCATTCCGGACGTTGCTGATGGCAGGCGGCTACGATGGCGCAGGCGCTCAGCGTGATGAATACGACGGCTACTGACAGCGCCGCCGCTCCGATGCGGTATTTCCCTATTCTTATCATAGACTGTCGCGTTGGTTGAGGATGTTGAATACGATTGTGGATATTTCTGCGATAAGCTGCTCGGTGGCGGCCATGTCGTAGGCTGAGTCGGCAATGAACACAGCGATGCTGTAGCCATTCCGGCCGTCGGGCAGAAACACGTAGCCGGCGTCGTTGATGCCGATTATGCGTCCCTGACTGTTACGGGCGCCGGTTCCGGTCTTATGGCCGATCATGGCGTTAGTGCCTGCCATCGGTGCGGGCAGACGGTTGAGCCCAGTGGCACACTGTATCATCATAGTGGCTATGGTTTCATGCATGGCCGACTCGCTGCGCATTCCCTGCCGGTAGAGCCGGTCGAAAAGCCGTGCCATTGCCAGCGGTGTGGAGCGGTTCTGATAGCATAGATACGTGTCGCCGTGCATCTCCTCTTCGGTCGATGCCATGACGATGTCGTCGAATCCCAGAGTGTTCATAAGGCTGTCGGCCGCCTGCGGCCCTCCGATCAGCCTGAAGAGGATGTCGCAGGCGTTGTTGTCGCTCTGCTGCAAAGAGTAGGCGAGCAGCTCTGACAGCGGCAGCCGCAGATCTCTGATCCCATATCTATCGCGCATGGGGCTCCATGTGTCCGCAAGGATTTCCTCGTGCCCTACGGCAACGGTGTCGGCTGACGATATGCCATGCCTGACGCAATAGTCGGCCACGGCTATGGCTTGCGGAAACTTATAGACGCTAAGCATCGGAAAGTCGCGGTGGCCGTTGACCGATACGGTGTCCCGGCCATTGATGATTACGGCTATGCCTATGCGCGCGTCCTTGCCGGTCGTAAACTCTTTCAGTCGCGATGTCATGGCCGCGATGTCGGAGGGCGTATCCGTCGCCTTCTCTGTGGCGGTGTCATGCGGTAGGCTGACGGTGTGGCACCATGACGCCAACGGAATCGACGTGCATAAAAATATGATCAGAGGTCTGATGTAGGCTCGCATTCTGGCAGTGGTGTTGTGTTATACGATCTCTTCTCTTTTGCAAAAGTAACGATTTACGGCGGGTTTCGTTGTCTTTCCCGTCCATTTTTGATTTTCTGTTCAGAAACCCACTACATGGCGGGAAGGAGAGTTGATGCGTTCGCGTCGGCACGACTCGGCTATGGCGTCAATGTCGATGAGGTCGCTGCCCGACAGGATTGTGTTGACTGTGTGACGCCGGGCTATGTTCTCGATCTCGCCACCCGACAGGTCGAAATCCGATGCAAGCTTTCTGGCATCTTTGTCGGTCAGACCATGAAGCATGCTCTGCCATATCTGCGCTCTTGCCTCGGCTGTGGGCTTGTCAAACCGGATCTTGTACAGAAACCGGCGTTCGAACGCTTTGTCGAGATTTGTGGTCAGATTTGTCGTGGCGATCATGATGCCTTCGATCGATTCCATCTCCTGAAGGATGATATTCTGTATGGAATTCTCCATCTTGTCGACAGCGTTTGATGCCCCTTCCATCCTGATTCCGAGGATGGCGTCAGCTTCGTTGAAAAGCAATATCGGAGCGAGCGGCGAGTTCTTGCAGATATTACGGTAGCGGTCAAAGGCGGCCTTGATGTTTTTTTCGCTTTCGCCCACCCAGCAGCTTTTGATTTTATTGACGTCCACCCGCATTATGTCGCGTCCGGTCTGTCGTGCCAGCTGATACACGGTTTCGGTCTTGCCTGTGCCGGGAGCGCCATAAAAGATGCAGCAGAATCCCTGGCGCATGCCTGCCGTGCGGAGCCGTGCCTGCACTTCGTTGAAGCGCTTCTCCGCCAGTATTGACGACAGTTCGTCGATCAGGCTCTTTTCGGCGGCGTTGTAGACCAGCGTTTTTTCTGTGAGCGAATCGGCTTTGATCAGGTCTTTGTCTGATTTGGCCATGAGGTTGAGATTGAGTTCACACAGCAGCTCCTCCTTGGCCTTGTCGGTAAGCTTGAAGGCGTCGGAGCGGGCCATGCCGTTTTCGTTGACGTTCTCTATAAGCGATTTCGCAAACAGGCTTGAGTCGCGTGAGCGCAGCTGACGTTTTAGCCAGCCCGGCATGTCGTCGTTGTCAAACAGGTCGTCGATGTCGCTGAACAGGATGTTGTCATCATTGTTGTCGACAAACAGATGAGCCATGAATACAAACAGCAGTGTGTCATGACAATCGAGATTGCAACGCCGGAGTTCGGTCGCGAAAGCGGTCGTCCTGATCTCTTCGAGCATCTCCATGGTTCTGCTTTTAAGCGACTCATGGGTAAGTTCGTCGTCATCTTTCTCGTCCATGAGCGTGGAGAAGCGGTCGAAGAAATCGGCAGTATCGCGTATCGGCTCCTCTTCATGGACATAGGGCTGGTTCTTGCGGATCGCTTCGAGTACAGCCGATGGCACGCGGTAGCTCGACGCGCCCCGGCTTCGCGAGGCTCGCAGATAGTGTTTCGACTCAAGGATGTCGATGTCGTCCGACAGTCGCAGGATCTTTGTCGTGCGGCAGCCGGTGAAGCGGGCTATTTCTGACATGCGTATGTGGTTGTCCTCGCTTTTGTCGACAAACAGCGCCAGCAGTACGGTCTGCATGGCTGTGAGCTTGAGCTTTCGCGAGGCATATCTGATGTGCATGGCGGCCGCCTCAAGGAAGTCGGCGTCAAGGTTAGAGTCCTCCGCAAGCTCAACGATATACTCAAACGACTCCAGTATGTTTTTCGGCTTGGCATTCCGGGCGTCGTTCTTTTGTTTGGATTTGTCGGCTGTCTTTGTGTTTTGAAGGTCTAATTCTCTCATATTTCCGCAGTGTTTGTGTTTTGACGATGCAAATTTACCGTAGGGTTGTATCATGTTGCGATACAACTTTTGAAATCATGAAAATTTTCTTGAGTGTTTCCGTATTCCGTATTGTGGTGATGCCTCCATTGCCTGGGGGAGCAAATGGTCGAGAGCAAATGGTCGCCGCAAAGTTGAAAAGAGTGTGCGCAATATATTTGCGCACCGTGAGAAAATTTTTTATTTTTGCCAAAAAATTAAGTTATGCCTCTGAATCGTGCCACCCTGATACGTATTTCGACGATCGACAAATGTCTGCAGAACCGCTATCGCCGATGGACCATCAATGATCTTATAGATGCCTGCACCGATGCTTTGGCCGAGTATGAGGGACGGAGCAACCCGGTGAGCCGGCGCACGTTTCAGAACGATCTGGCGCTGATGCGCAGCGATCGTCTGGGCTACAATGCTCCGATCGTGGTGCGCGACAACAAGTATTATGAATACGACGATCCGGAGTTCAGTATCACTCATCTGCCTCTTAATGACGAGGGGCTCGATGCGCTCAACTCCGCTCTCGACATACTGCGCCAGCTCCAGTGTTTTCCGCAGCTGTCGTCGTCGATTGATATCATAAGCAAGCTCAACGAGCAGATATCACGTCATACGGGCGACTCTGTTCCGGCTATGGATATGGAATATGTGCCCGGTTATCGTGGGGCGCGTCATATCGGCGCCATATATGATGCGGTGCGCAGGCAGCAGACTATAGTCATAGAATATCGTTCGTTCAAGGCGCGTCAGGCCGATTCGGTAGTGGTGTATCCGTATTTGCTTAAGGAGTATCGCAACCGCTGGTTTCTGATCGGCGAGAAAGCATCAAACCGCACGCTTCAGGTTAATATTTTCGCTCTTGACCGTATTCATTCCGTGACTGTCGACAAAGAGCATCCGTTCAAAAAGTGTGTTGATTTCGATCCCGAGCACTTTTTTGACGATACTGTGGGCGTCACCAAAGGAATTCACGACCGCGCCCGCCGAGTGGTGGTCAAGGTGGATGCCCAGCAGGCTCCCTACGTGGAGTCGAAGCCATTTCACAAGTCGCAGAAAGTGGAGCAGCGATTTCGCGACGGCGGCATACAGATTTCGCTCAAGGTGGTGATCAACAATGAGCTTGAGCGACTGATTCTCGGTTATGGCGGTCATGTGGAGGTCATTGCGCCTCCCTCCTTCCGCGACCGGGTGGCCGAGAGTGTCACACGCGCGGCCCGCCGCTATAGCGCGCCCTGCTGAGTCGGTATGGCTCATCCGCTCTGTCTGCAGCGGATTGTCGTTTGGAAACAAAGACTCCGGAAAATCCGTTACAGGACTTACCGGAGTCGGAGGTTTTGAGGCCTAAGCCTATTATGCCTTGTTCTTGATGATCAGCACCTCGATGATCGAAATGGCGGTCTCCTCAGGAATCTGCAGCGATTCTGCAAGCTGGTTGATGATATCCTTCTCATCATCCTCTACCACTCCGTCGGCCAGCGCGATGTCGACAGCGCAGGCAAAGGCGGTGAGCTTAAGGTCGTCGGGGAGTCCGTCGATGGACGAGGCTACGAGCGCGCTTGCACCCTGGCTCTTGAGGATACGGAAAAGCTTGTCGAACATCTTGTCGAAAGCCGGGCCGGAGAAATTGTCGTAAAGACGGAGTCGGCGGATATAGTTGACTATGCCGTCCCATTCAGCCTGTGATATGCTGCCGTCAGCACCGGCCATTGCAAGTGCTATGCCGGCGAATGCTTCCTGTTTGGAGAGCTTGTCCTCTTCAGGTACTTCGTTGAAAATCTTGTCGAAAAGTCCCACAGTAAAAGTGTGATTTTAGATGGTTTATTGATGTTTGTTTGTTGCTGTGGTTCGTTAAAATGTCGGTTCTATGTTTTATTTGTCTGTTCATGGCAGGCAGCAAGAACTCCGTTTCAACGGACTGTAGCGACACAAAGTTAGCAATAATTCGTCATTTTAGATGCTTATGACAGCGGTTTTTTGGGACTTGAGTCAGCGTCTGTTGGCTGTATGGGTGGGGTAAGCTTTTGTCTATCTTTTTTTTGAAGACGAGAAAAAAATCATACAGCAGCCACGATGAGGTCAGATCAGCGACGAAGTCAGATTTATTGTAAGTCTGTCGGCTGTCCGAAACAGTGGATGTTTCTTGAAAAATGCTTTTTTTGTCGGTGCGCAAAATGATTGCGCATGCGGCCCGGAACTTTGCGCTGTAAACAAAAAACGGTTACTTATTATGAAGACTATCGAAGGATACGATGTGAAGATTTTCACAGACAACATCGAGGAGAGTGCCTTGACGCAGATCATGCAGTTACTGTCGATCGATCTGTTTTCCGCAAAGAAGATACGGATAATGCCCGACGTCCATGCCGGCGCCGGCTGTGTCATCGGATTTACCGGTGATCTTGGCGAAAAGGTCATTCCCAATATCGTGGGAGTCGATATAGGCTGCGGCATGCGCGTGCTTAATCTCGGCCCGATCTCCGGAATAGATTATCACGCATTCCATGAGCATATACTTGACAGTGTGCCGTCGGGCATGCGGGTGCGTGAGGAAAACCGGGGCTTCAAGCCTCTTGTTGGGGAGGAAATGGATATTTATCGGGAGGCAAAGCGGCTTGTCGCAGGGCTTTGCTGTTACCGTGAGATAAAGGATTCCGCACGCATCTACAAGTCCATAGGATCGCTCGGCGGCGGCAATCATTTCATTGAGCTTGACGTGGATGATGATAACAATGTCTATCTGGTCATCCATACCGGCTCACGCAATCTTGGCAAGCAGGTGGCCGACATTTATCAGGCCAAGGCTGTGAGGCATCTGACCGACGGAGCCGATGAGTATGAGGAAACCGTCAGGCGGACAATTGAGGAGTACAAGGCAGCCGGACGCCGATCGGAGCTTCAGGGTGTGATCAGGCGGATGCGACGCAACCATGATGCGGCAGAGCCTTCGCTTCCTGCGTCGCTCTGCTATGTCGAGGGGGAGGTGCGAGAGCAATACCTTCACGATATGCGTCTGTGTCAGCGCTGGGCTGTGCTCAACCGCAGGCTGATAGCGATGCTGCTTATGCGTTTTTTTCCGGAGGTGGAGGTGCTGGACGAGTTTGAATCGGTTCACAATTACATCAGTGATGACAATATCATCCGCAAAGGTTCCATTTCGGCCGCCAAGGGAGATAAATGTATCATACCGCTGAACATGCGTGACGGGGCGTTGCTCTGCACCGGCAAGGGAAATCCCGACTGGAATTGCTCCGCCCCCCACGGTGCCGGACGTGTGTTGAGCCGCACACAGGCATACGAGAAGATCACTATGGCCGACTTCAAGGCATCCATGCAGGGCGTCTATTCCGAATCGGTCAACGAATTTACACGCGATGAGTCGCCGATGGTCTACAAGCCGGCCGGAGAAATCATATCCTGTATAGGTGATACAGTCAGGATTGATGACGTCATCCGCCCTATATTCAATTTCAAGGCGTCGAAGTGATCTTCCGGCCTGTGACGTCTGAATTGCGGCGCAAGGCGTCCGACCGCCGGCACTCTGTGTGATTTTTGAAAAAAATATCAGTGGTGTATCGGGAAATGCGACATGTTTTTGGTTAACTTTGCGGTGAATTATCCGTTGTATTTCATTTCAAAATATATGGAACAGCTGCGAAAATATACATGGCTGATCGAAAAGATCCGCATGGCCAGGAAAATCAGCCACAAGGATCTGTCCGACAAATGGGAGCGAGCCGTAGACTACAGCGACGGGAGGCCGCTCCACAGAGCCACGTTCAACCGTTGGCGCGAGGCGATCTACAGCCAGTTCGGCATCATGATCGACTGCCAGCGCACCGGGGGCTATCTCTACTATATATCCAATCCGGAGGAGATCGACGATGACCGGTTGAAGAAGTGGATGCTCGATTCGTTTGCTGTCGGCAACACCATCGGCGAGCATCTTTCGATCAAAGACCGTATCGTGGTCGACGAGATTCCCTCTGGTCGCTATCATCTGACTACGATCATGGAGGCGATGAAGGAAAACCGTGTGGTGTCAGTCACCTACCGGCAGTTCAGCAATCCGTGCGGATACACATTCCCGGTGGAGCCTTATTGCCTGAAACTGTTTGAAAACCGTTGGTATCTTCTCGGCCGCAACAATCGTGGCGAGATCAGGATCTACGGTCTTGACCGTCTTGAGGCAGTGGAGCCTACGGACGAACGTTTCCGTCTGCCTGAGGATTTCTCGGCCGATGCGTTTTTCTCTACCCGCTATGGTGTGGTGATAGGCTATGACGAAGAGCCGAGGCGTATAGTAGTGCGTTCGAATGAGGAGCACAAGCATTATCTGCTGTCGTTGCCGCTCCATCACAGCCAGACACTGATAGAGGATTGTGGAGCCTATGCCGACTTCGAACTGTATCTCGTTCCGACCTACGATTTCGTCATGAAGCTTCTGCAGGCCGGCCCGATGATAGATGTGATCTCTCCGCTTGAACTTCGCCGGACTATGAAGGGATGGGTGTCGGAGATGTACGAACTTTACAAAAATGTTTGAAAATGCAGGAACTTGACTATAATATTGCTTCTGCCTATCGCACGGAAGCTTCTCGGCTGAACGGCAATTTTGCGGCGATAGATTTCGAAACGGCCAACGGACGGCGTTCAAGCGTGTGCAGTGTCGGCGTGGTGATTGTGCGCGGCGGTCATATCGTCGACCGGTTTTACAGCCTGATACGTCCGGTTCCGAACTACTACACCGACTGGACGACCGATGTGCACGGACTTACGCGACGTGACACCGATTCCCAGCCTTCGTTTCCCGAAGTGTGGGCACAGGTAGCCGACAGGATCAAAGGACTGCCGCTCGTGGCGCACAACCGTCCGTTCGACGAGAGCTGCCTTAAGGCTGTATTCGAGGAGTATGACATGGAATATCCCGACTATGAGTTTCATTGCACTCTGGCCGCTTCGCGCCGCTGTCTTGATCTGCCGAGCCATCAGCTTCATATCTCGGCTGCCGCATGCGGCTATGATCTGGCCGCCCACCACCATGCCCTCGCCGACGCCGAGGCTTGTGCAGCCATTGCCTTGAGGCTGCTGTGAATGGATGATATGTGTGAGTGATGAGCCACGTGATAATTATACCGACCGGATATGTGTGACCATAAATCATTCGTGAAGTTTGTTTCAGGCGAAGAGCATTACAGCGAAGTGTTGTCACGGGTTTCAGATGTGCGTGGTCAGCTGTGGATAGGCACAGCCGACATCAAGGACGTCTATGTGAAACACGGATCGCAGGCAGTGCCGCTGCTGAAAGTCCTGTCCGATCTGATACGTCGCGGTGTGGAGATCCGTATGATTTACGCTAAAGAGCCGGGGCCGGCATTCCGTCAGGATTTTGACCGATATCCGATATTGCGGACTGGTATGGAGATCATGCTGTGCCCGCGTGTCCACTTCAAGATGCTTGTATTTGATTTCGAATCGGCCTATATCGGATCGGCTAATCTGACCGGAGCCGGCATTGGCATGAAGAGCCGTGACCGGCGCAATTTCGAATGCGGTATTATCACCGACGATCCAGTTTTGGTCGAATCAGCCACAGAGCAGTTCGATAGTGTGTGGCGCGGCGAGCATTGTCCCCGCTGCGGCCGTCGCCAGTACTGTCCCTCCCCACTCAAGTGACGCCCGGTGAAATCCCGGAATAATACGGGTTGAATTATCTCACAAAACGAAGCCGCCGCATGACAGATGGTCGGATCATGTCATGCGGTGGCTTCTGTGATGCCGGATGCAATTGTCCGGCGGTGTCGCCTGTGTCGGGGAGCTATATCTATTATTCAGGCACGTAGATGATGTCGCCATTGTCGAGCTCGTAGGCCACGCCTACCCGACGGCCTTTGGACGACGACGGATCGGTGTCCTCCGACGGTGTATAACGGTTGATCTTCTCACCCTCTTTGGTGATGATCTCCATGTTTTCCTTGCGGGGATTTTTCACCATGGTGAAATCCTCCTGTGAGAACATCTCGGTCATGTTGTAGCGGCTGACGAGAGCCACCATCAGCGCCACGGCAAACACCATGGCTACGTCGAAGAGGTTGCTCACCACGCTCATCGGATCATTGTCCTCGCTGCGGCGCAGCAGCGAATGTCGGCGGCTTCTCATTGTGCGCAGTTTTTCGGTTGCTCTCTGACGATGTCGGCGAGATATTCGAGCATAGTGAGGTTTCTTAAAGCCCACCGTTCCTTGGCCTGCTGTGTGAGAAATCCGATAGCGCTCACCACCAGTCCGACTACCGTGGTGGCGAAAGCCACCTGCATGTTGTAGGCCATGGAGGCGATGTCGCCCGAGGCCAGACCGACCAGAGCCGGTCCCATAGGTATCAGAGTGCCCATGAGACCGAGTATCGGCCCCATTTTTGTGAGCACCTTGGAGGTGGCTATGTTTTTGTCGGCTTCGATTTCGTATTCCGACAACAGCATGTCAATCTTCGCTGCGTTGCCGGCCTCCGCAATGATTTTTGATGCATAGGCGTCCACGGTCGATGCGGGGTGTTCGGGGAGCGATGCAGTGAATTCAGGCAGTGATGACCTGTCGGTTTTCTGAATTTTCTCGCAGAATGGTGTGGTGACACGCTTGTCGTTGAGATATTGCCCGAAAAAGGCTCCGATCAGTATGATCGAGCGGATGAAGAAGAAAATCAGAAGCACGATCACCGGCACGAGCAGTCCGGTGGAGATCCAGTAGAGGATGTTGGAAATTACGTTCATTTTATTTTTGAGATTTGTTTTTTTGTCTGAAATCGGTTGTAGGCGATGCCGGCGACTGTGCCGGCAGCTATTATTGCGGCCACTCCGCCGAGTGCGCCCCATTCCACCTGATTGGTGCCAGCCGCGGCTGTCCGGCCGTTGACTGTGGCTACAACGCCGAGGGCGGCGATCAGCATATTGACCATAAACAGCAGTTCGAGCCGTATCTCCTTTTCCGGAACGAGCCAGCAAAGACCGCCGGCGGCAAGAGGCGCTGCTATGAGCAGACATGCGCCAAGACTCCATGCAGTGGCGGCGAAGTCCACGCCGGGCAGTGAGAATATCAGTTGGGTGAGAATGGCGAACAATACGGGGAACACAAGCAGTCCGGGTACGTAGCGGCACACCGCCAAGGCCATGGACCCACGGCGTCCGAGAGGTCCGGCAAGAGATTTTGCGGCCAGTATGCAGTAGCCGGTCTGGAATGCCACGTCGATGGTGAGCCATACCGACATGTCGAGCATCAGTTCTGGCTGTGAAAGCCAGTCGGCTATCTGTGTCTTCGACTGTGAGGCTGCCGTCTCACAGGCAAGCACGATGAATAGCGCTGTCACGGCGCAGGTGATGAACCGGGCTATCCATCCTTGACCCGACATTTTCAGCACGAAGCTGAAAATGACCAGAGCCATGATTGTCATTACCACTGTTTCCATAAGCAGTTGGGTTGGTATGATGTGGTATTGTTTATTTTTCCTTCCATCTGCGACGGCGGCGGATGAGCAGTAGCAGGCCGACTATGGCTATTACGACGGCGGCTGCTACAATCGCACCGTTGATACGGTTGGTGATGGTGTCGGTGTGGTTGAGTTCCTCGCGCTTCATCACCATGGAGTTTTCGTCACTGGCGATGTTTTCCGCTCTTGCTGTGGCCACGGCTTCGTTATAGGTGGCGGTAGCCTGAGGCGATACTTTCGACGCAATGAACTCACGCAGCTTGGCGTTGTCGCAGACAAATCCGGTGCAGGCAGCGCCGAATTCCTCGACGGTGGCGGTATGGAGCCGGGCTATTGCCTCGATCTGTTCGGGCGATGCATCCCATAGGCCTTTGCGCACCGTTTCGAGCATTACGGCGGTCATCTCCTGTATGGCGGCAGGGTTTGTTTCGCGGAAGAAGTCTTTTACGCCGAGATTGTTTTTGTCGGCCACGTAGGTGTCGTAAATGCCGTCCCACAGTTCATCGTCGATGGCGTCGGGTTTCATCACGTTCCATCCGTAGGTGTTTGTCACAGTCTGCGCGATGGTAGCGGCGTCGCCCGATCCGCCCTTCATTTTCTCTTTTATGTAGGCCGGATTGAGCAGTGTGGTGCGGCTCTCCACCCCGATAGCTTCCTTCACCTCCTGCATCCTGACGTTGTTGCGGTTGCGGTAGTCGCTCAGATAAGCTTCCGGCTCTTTGCCGGTGACGTTGCGCACGGCGAGATTCATGCCGCCCATGAATTCATATACATGGTCGAGGCTCAGCGCGCCCCACGTGTTGCTCTGGCGAGGCTGCACCACGGCGTCGGTATTGGTCAGAGCCGCTTCGAAGGCATATTCCCGCATCTGTTCCCACGACTCTTCGCTGCCGTAGTCTGCGCCCATGTTGTTGATGTAGACCGAGGCTATCTCCGATGCGTCGTCCCAGCGGTCGCCGGCTTCGACCATGCTCTGTATGCCGGTGCCGTAATTGCCGTCGACTCCTCCGAACACACGCGACGTAGACATTTCGCGCGCTTCTTTTGGCGAAACGCCCCGATTGACAAGATGACGCTCCGACTCTATGACTCCTTCGGCCACATGGTTTGGATATGCGTCGTCATCGGCTGCTGCCGCCATTTTCACAGCGCGGCTTATCAGGAAGAGGCGCGACGTCGCAAGGTCGCGAAGCTGTCCGGAAGTCTGTACCACGACGTCGATACGCGGGCGCCCCAGCTCTTCCGAGGGGATTAGCCGCAGATCGGTCACGCGGCCGAACGGATCGCGCACAGGTTCCACTCCGAGCATATACAGTATCTGGGCTATCGTGGCACCCTCGGTTTCGATAAATTCGCTGCTCCAGAGGGTGTAGCTTACTTTGCGGGGTATGGAATCGCCGTGGTTTTTGCGATACATCGCTATGGTGCCTTCGGCAAGGTCTTTGCCTTTCTCCCATGCCACGGCCGATGGTGTCTCTTCGGCATTGACGGCAAACATGTTGCGTCCGGTCGGCAGGATGTCGGGGTTGAGCACCGGATCGCCGCCCGATGTCGGGGCGGTGAAGCCTCCGTTGAGTGCGTTGACTATCGATGTCAGTTCTGCGGTCGGGCTTTCAAGCAGTGCGGCACGGTAGCGGCCGATGTTGCCGAGGGCACGTTCGACTTCTCCCACTGCGGTGGCAAACTCGATCTGTGTGCCGGTGAGTTCAGGCTGATTCATGCCCGGGTGTCGTGTGGATTGGCCTTTGCTGTCGGGTACGGCGGTTGATTTTCGTTTCATCGCGGCCTTCATCTTGTCAATGGCTTCGTCGTCGGCGCCCATCTTGCGGGCCATGGCTATGGCTTTGTCGGTCGATATGCCGGGGATCATGCCGTGTGTGCGTTTTGTCGACGGACGTTCAGAGATTTTCAGGGTTGTCGGGTTGCCGGCCGGCATCATGGCTCCCATCACCATCATGCGCGAGAGCATGTCCCTTGATCCTTCCATTGAGCGGAGTATGTTGCGTGCACTGTCGAGGTCTTCGGTCGTCAGTCCTGTCAGACGGCATATCGCCGCATCGTCGGCCGGCGCTCCTGACCTGACGAGTTCCAGCGCTTTGCGACGCCACTCTTTCAGATCGCCTCCGCGCAGTTTGTGGAGGCTGTAGGCTATCGGATCCACAGCCATGGCTTCGACTGTAGATGCGATATGTCGTTCGGAGTAGGGGCGTCCCATGACGTAGAGCGCGCCGGTGATCTTCTCGTTGGCGAGTTCTTCGGCGAAGTCTTCGATGCGTGCGATGTCATCGGGTGTCCACCGGGCTGTGCTGTCGATGCGCAGTTCGCGGTGTATGCCGAGTCCGAGGGTGTATTGCTTCACGAGGCGTGAGGCGCGGAGTGAGTCGGATGGCGTGCGTGCGCGGTTGTAATCGTTGATGGCATCGGTCAGATTGCGGTAGATGCCTCTGACCTCGCTCTCCATGAACGGAGGTGTGAGGTAGTTGACAATGCCGGCGTAGGAGCGGCGTTTGGCTATCATGGCCTCTCCGACATTGGATGTGGAGTAGACATATACGTGAGGCATGTCGCCCACGAGACGGTCGGGCCAGTCGTTGCTGCCGAGTGCTGCCTGCTTGCGCGGAGTGAATTCGAGCGAACCGTGTGCGCCGAAGTGCATCAGCGCGTCAGCTCCGAATCCATATCGTGCCCATAGGTAGGCCGCAACGTAATTGTGGGGAGGGGCGGCATCGGTGCCGTGCACGTTCTTGAAGTCGTCGCTGCCGAGTCCGGCAGCGGTCTGCGGTATCAGCGCGATGTTGCCGAATTGCAGTCGTGCAAGAGCCAGATTGCCGTTGTCGTCCTTCAGGCCATGGCCAGGAAATTCTCCGTCGACCGCATCGATATCCTTACGCATTTCGGTGGAGAATGCTTTGCCGCACCAGGAATCGTATTCTTCCCGGCTGATCAGCTGGGGATTGTTGTCGCGCACGAAACCGGCCTGAGCGCCCTTGGCGTATTCGTTGAACACACGTCCGTTGGCTGCTATGAGTCGTTCAAGAGATGCGGCGTCGGCCGGCAGGCCGTCGACATTGTAACCCTCCTGCCGGAGTCGTGTGAGCATGTTGTAGAGTGATGGAGCCACATCCATTCCGGAAGCCACCATGGCACTCTGTCCAGGTCCCTTGAAGTATAATATGGCCACTTTCTTGTCGCGGTTGGGCTTGCGCCGGAGTGTCACGTAGTTGTTGACTGTGGCTACAAAATCATCCAGACGTCCGGGAATCGCTTCCACTGCCGGCAGTCCGTCGTCGCCGGTGAAGTGTGCGAAAAGCGTGAAGGGGCGGATTGCGCCGTCGATCTCGGGAGTGACTATGCTCTGCGACAGAAATCCTCCGCTCATGCCCATTTTGTCGGCCATCCATTCGTCGTAGTCGCGGTTGGCGTTGACGGGAGCGAAAAGCGGGATTCCTGCGGCTTCGAGCCAGCGGGTGACGGCGTCGCCCATGCGGCCGTGGGCCATGTTGATCATGGCTGAGGCATTGATGGAGTCGGCGTGTCCGCCGGCAATGAAAGTCTGTATGACGCTAACCGGATATACGATGTTGCCGGTGCGTTCGAGCCGGTCGACGAGACTGTCGGCCACGCCCATCTGCCCGGTGAGTATGATCCGTGGCGCATTGTCGCTCCATCGGCCGCTGTCTTTCAGCCACCGCTCGTAGGCTTCGACCGAATTGAAGCTGAAGTCGTCGTCATCGGTACCCGAGGGGTGGTATATCATCGAGCCTGAGGCTACGACCGGGTCGCCCGGCTCGTCGACAAACAGACGCTTTCCGTCGATGAATTTTCTGACATATCTGAGCATGTTGCGGTAGTTGTTGCGTCCGCCGGCGAGATACTGTTGCAGAAACTCGCTGTCGATCGAGTCGACCGAATTGATCTGGTTCTGGGGATTGGTGGCGGCGGTGGTCAGCACCGGAGTGCCTGATTCGGCTGCATCGATGAGATGCTGACGCTGCTCGGCGTCGATACGGAGTCCCATGCCGTTGACGAAGACCATGTCGTATCGGCCGGCCTTGTCGAGCTGGTCGGCCGGAAGCTCGTGGATGCTGACCGATGTGTTGTCGTTTGCTTTTGAGATCTGTCCCAGTGCTATGGCCTGATAATTGACAAAGGCTATGCGTGTCCGCGATGCCATCCTGTTCCAGGCCAGAAAGCCTGCGCCGATGACTGCGGCGCAGGCTATTGATAGTGTGATAGTCCTTTTTTTGTTCATCTTGGTCATTTGAAGATGTCGTTGACGTCGATCGAAAGTCCTGCCGACCAGGTGCGTCCGTTGGTCGGAGCGGAGTTCCAGTAGTATGTTTTGGGTTTGTAATTCAGTAAATTGTCAATGATGAAGTTGACGCTGATTCCGCGCCAGATCCGTTGCTGAAGAGTGAATTTCCACAGCGAGTAGGCTCCGTCGGTGTCATAGCGGCTTGATGCCTTCGAAAGATATCGGCCCGACAGGCCGGCATATAGTTTATAGGCGCTGCACAGCCGGCGTTCGTAGTCGATGCGCCATGTGGCCGAGTGAGGGCGTGGCTGGCTGAACTGGGAGTCGAGCGATCGGTGTGCTACGTGAAGATAGTTGTAGCTCAGCGAAGCTCCGAGTCCCGAGGCAGTGCGGTAGCGGGCGTTGAAGTCGGCGCCTGCCACTCTCACGCCGTCCTCGTTGGCATAGATGGCTCCCTCTTCAAGCCGGTCGGTTCCGGGGAAGTCGGTGGTGGTGATGCGTCTGTCGTAATAGTTGTAGTAGCCCGAAAGGGTCAGGCTGTAGGATCCGGCAAGTATGCCCCCGCGAACTTGGCCGTTGCGTTCCAGCGCCAGATTGAAATTATGGCTTTTCTCCGGTTTCAGATCGGGATTGCCGTAGATCATCTGTATCCCGGCCATGTCGAAGCACATATACATCTCCTTGAGCGTCGGGGCGCGGAAGCCTCCGGCATAGGATGCTCTGACCGACAGCGGGCGGAGCTTGAACATCGTGGCTATCCGCGAGGTGACGGCATTGTTGTCTGATGCCGAGAAGTAGTCGTCGCGCACAGAGGCGATGATATTGAGCCACGACAGGGGGTTGTAGTCAAACTGCACGAATGCATCGACCGATGTCTGCGAATGCGACGCGTTGTCGGTAAACTGATATGTGTTGAGATAGTCGTGCATGTAGTCGGCTCCGACTGTAAGGCCGTTGGCTCCCCAGAACTTGGTGTAGAGACCGTGTGCGATGTGCTGGCGGTTGCTGTAGTCGTGGTCGTGGGTGCGGCGTCCGCCGGTGTATCGCGATTTGTCGTACTGGTCGTAGCCATACGACACCTCCAGATTCTGGCTTTCGTCTATGTCCCACACTCCGCGCAGTCCGCCATTGTAGTCGTGATAGTGATCGTCGTAGTTGGCCCGGTCGCTCGTGCGGGCGAAATATCCTCCTCTGGCGATCAGGCGCAGCCGCTCTGAAACACGGTATGTGAGCCGTTCCTTGATATTGAGAGTGGTGCCTCCGTAGATCTCGTGGATTTTCGACTCGGTGTCGAAGGCGTCGGTGAGACGTATCGTATTCATCGTCGAGTGCTGTACGGAAGTGTTCGAGTTCCACTTGCCGGAATTGAAGCTCAGGTCGCCTCCGGTTCTCCACTCTTTGCCGGCGTTGCGGTAGCGTGAGTTGAGGTTGAGCCGCCACGGTTCGTCATGCTCTTTCGTTATGAGATTGACCACACCGCCTACGGCATTGGCTCCGTAGAGAGCCGATGACGCTCCTTTGACGATCTCCACTTTCCCGACGTTCTCAAGATTGAGTCTGTTGTAGTCGACATTGTCCATTGTTTCGCCTGCCAGCCTTTCGCCGTCGACCAGGAAAAGTATGGCGTTTCCGCCGAAACCGCTCATATTGAGCGACGTTTCCTGACTCATCGCGAATCCGAATTCCAGTCCGGGAAGTTCCTCTGTAAGAAGATCCTGTATGTTGGTTGCGTCGGTCTTGCCAATCTCTTCGGCCGATATGACACGTGTCACCACCGGCACGTCTTTCAGCGCTTTCGGTGTGCGTGTGGCTGTGATTACGACCTCGTTGAGCATAGTCGGATCGGACGATAGCCTGACGGTATTGTCTTTTTCCGAGCCTTCCGACCGTATGATGGCATCGCCTGTGGCATAGCCTATATAGCTCACGGTGATTCTGGCTGTGGACCGGCTCGGAATCTCGAAACTGTATCTGCCGTCAGCACCGGTGGTGACGGGCTGTCCGTGGCCTTCGATTCTGACTACGGCCCCGGGTAGCGGACTTCCGGTTTCATCCAGTACCTTGCCGACATACGTGTCGGCAAGGCCTGTGAGCGGAAACAGAAGTCCGACGGCCGATAGCAGTGCTGGTTTCAGGCTTCCGGTCATGGATGTCATTTTTTAGGAGCGGAGAATGTGCATATCATGGGCATTGGCATCGCTCCATACTGCAGGTTGAATCTGATGGTGAGCACCTCGTCGGCGTATGAGCCTTCTATTGTGCCTGACACGGCACGGCCGCTGTCGGTGGTGCCGCTGAATTCGGTCGTGGCAAGGGTATATGTGCCGTCGCTTCCCGACACCTTTACGTCGGATACGTTGATCTGCGGCACCTGCATCGGCGGGTTGCCGAATGACGGCAGTGTGATGTCGACAGTGGCATCGTCGGTGGCGTCGACATTGAAGGTCAGATCCTCAAACACTGACTCGTTGCCCATCACAGAGCAGGTCATATCGCCGGTATATGTTCCGGCAACATACTCGGCTGCCGGTAGCGAGGGTTCGTCGTCTTTGTCTGAACACGATGAGAATACTGATGTGATGCCGGCGAGGAGCATCATGACTGTGAAGAATGCTGCTGTTCTTTTCATGAAAGTGGTCATTTGTTGAAATTGATTTCGATTGGTTATGGTATTTTTCCGGATGCAAAATTAGATATGGCCGTGTGCCGCATCAATACCGTAAAAAAGTGAAAAAAAACGGGCGGCGTGAGTGCTGTAGCATGGCCGGACATGGGTATGCCTGCATGACAATCATTGCTTTTGAGTATTTGTCGTGTGGATATAAGATATTACCTTTGCATGGGGAAATCAACCCATCTGATTATGATAGACAAGCAACAAGGATATCTCTCGTCCAACAACATGAGAGAGCTGATTCGCGACAATGCCATGCTTTTGCCGGCTATCAGCCGGTTTGATATCGCTTTCGGATTCGGCGACAGTTCGGTGGCTCAGGTGTGCCGTGAGAACGGGGTGGATACCGATACGTTTCTATGTGTGTGCAACCTGTTGAGCGGCTATAGCTACGACGTGACGTCGATATCGCTGACATCGCTGATGGGATACCTAAAACGTGCGCATACGTCGTTTCTCGACGTCCAGTTTCCTAAAATACGCCACTACCTGATCGACGCTATCAACTATTCCGCTTCCAACGAGGTGGCCTTGCTGCTCATGAAGTTCTTCGACGATTATGTGGTGGAGGTGAAGAAGCACATGGACTATGAGAATGACGTGATATTCGCCTATGTCGACCGGCTGATCAGAGGGGAGGCCGACGAAGAATTCAATATAGCCCGCTACTCTGCAGGCCATGTCGACACGGCTGAGAAACTCAAGGAGCTGAAGGATATCTTCATCTATCATTATAAGCAGAAGGAGAACGACCGCCTCAGCGGGGCGCTTTTCGACATCATAATGTGTGAGCGCGATATGCTTCGCCATTTCGATGTCGAGAGCCAGCTGTTCATTCCGGCTGTGGAGCGGATGGAGTCGGAAATGCGGCGGTCGGCGACGGATGTGGCCGGAGAGGGTCAGGCCGATGACGATGTCACTTCGGCGCAGCTTGCGCTGCTGAGCGAGCGCGAGAAGGAGATACTGCGTGGCATAGCGCAGGGAAAGGTCAACAAGGAGATCGCCGACGAGCTGTGCATATCCGTGCACACCGTTGCCACTCACCGGCGCAATATCAGCGCCAAGCTGGAAATACACACTGCCGCCGGACTGACGATATTCGCGATAATACATCATCTCGTCGATGTCAATGAAGTGACCCCGGTATGACTGCGGAGACAAAAAGGATTCTGGTCGTAGACGATGAGGAAACCCTCTGCGATGTCATGGCTTTCAATCTGGAGGCTGAAGGATATGTCGTCGAGAAGGCCTATAGCGCAGAGGAGGCACTGGCCTATGACCTTTCGGAGTTTGATCTGATTCTGCTTGACATCATGATGGGGGAGATCTCAGGGCTGCAGCTTGTGCGTATCATGCGGTCTAATCCCGCTACGGCGTCGGTGCCGGTGATATTCTGCACAGCCAAAGATGCGGAGGATGACATGATACGTGGCCTCGACACAGGCGCTGACGACTATATAACCAAGCCATATTCGCTGCAGACGGTGCTTGCACGGATCCGCTCGGTGCTCCGCCGCGCATCATCCTCGTCGCGTGATAATACATCTTCGTCATCCACGCCTATGTTGACTGTGCAATTCATGGGGCTGCAGTTGTCGCGGCGCACTCATGTGTGTATGGTCGATGGCGAGGAAGTCAGGATGCCGCGCAAAGAGTTCGAGATATTGTTCCGTCTGCTGTCGGACCGCAACAGGGTGTTCTCGCGCGCCGAACTGCTGTCGGAGGTCTGGCCCGGAGAGACTGTGGTGGCCGATCGGGCGGTGGATGTCAACGTCACGCGGATCCGGCAGAAAATCGGCCGCTACGGCCGCCATATCATCACACGTTCAGGATACGGCTATGGCTTTATGGACGATCCGGTCTGAACGGTTTGTTATCAGCATGTATGACGACGGGGGAGGTGTGTGCCGAACCGCATCGGGTTGTCAGGCGTTTTCAAGTAAACTGAAATGAGTTGCTGATTAGTTCGGTAATACCAGCTGTTTTTTTGAAGATGCTTATGAAAAAGAAACTGACTATAGCGCTCGTGGCACATGACCGGCGAAAGGCCGACATGATCGACTGGGTCAAAGTTCATGCTCCCTGTCTTTCGCAACACAGGCTCGTTTGTACGGGCACTACGGGGCGTCTGGTGGCGCAGGCTTTTGCCGATGCCGGAATTGATGCCGACGTGGAGTGTATGAACTCAGGGCCAATGGGTGGCGATGCCGAGATTGCGGCAATGGTGGTGAGAAACGAGATAGATCTCGCCGTGTTTCTTATCGATGATCTGAACGCTCAGCCCCACGAGGCCGATATACAGATGCTGTTGCGTCAGTGCCGTCTGCATAATGTGCCGATAGCATGCAACCGCATAAGCGCGGATCTGATGATCTCAAGCTCGCTGTGGGATGATCCTTCCTACAAGCCTATAGAGCAAAGCTATATACGGTTTGACCGTAAGTGACCGATACGGTGTCGGCGCGATGCTTGCGCAAACTGTTCGCGTAGGGCTATGACCCGGCCTTGGCGGCTGTGTTTTCTGCTGTAGACTTCTTGTGCTCGTAGAGCTGATAGGAGTTGACAAGATTGTGCCAGATACTGTAAAATCCTCCGGCCACAGCGGTTATGGGAGTGAAAAAAGTGTAGCCCATCCATATGGCAAGCACGGTGTTTTTCTGTCCGAACGACTGTCCGGCCGTGATCATGTCGTTGTAGCGCAATCCTATCTTCCTTCCGATCCAGAACTGCATGGCGCAGCATATCAGGGATACGGCCACAAGCCAGAGCTGGGTGGCGACGTCGACGTCGGTGTGGACTATGCTACGGGTGGTGACGGCTGTCGCAAGCGCGAGAGCCACAGCCCACAGATAGAACGTCAGCCCCTGAAGGCTTCCGATGCGGCGGTTGAGGCCCGGAAGCATCCGGCGTATGGCGAGTGCGGCCACGAGCGGCATCAGCAGCAGGGGAAAAACCTTGCGGAGTATTAGCATTGATGAGGTCATGGCCGACATCTCGGGATTGGGATGGACAAACGGCACGAGAGCCGGTATCATAAGCGCGGCGGCAAGATTGATGAGTATGGTGTAGGTGGTGATGTTGTTGACGTCGCCGCCGAGTTTGCGTGTGATCACCGCTCCGGCTGTAGCCGTGGGGCAGATGAGGCATATCATTGCGCCTTCAAGCACTATGCGTATGCCGCTGTGTGGCATGGCTATAAGCACAAGTCCGATGGCCGTGAACAGTCCGCATTGCAGCAACAGCAGCCACAGATGCCAGCGGCGAAGCCGCAGTTCGTGCGGATTGATTTTGCTGAATGTGATAAACAGCATGGAGAATATCAGCAGCGGCTGCACCACGGCTATGGCTTCGGACGCAAGGATGTGAGTCGGGCGCAGCCACGGAATGCTCACGTATGCGAAATATCCTCCGATGCCTGCAAGTATGGCGATTATAAGTGTCCAGTCTTTCAGAAACTGTATGACTTTCATATTGCTGCTGTAATGCGTTGTGTCATGGGCCGCAGTGTCGGCCGGGGCAGTCGCTGCATGGTCAGGGGCGTCCGATGGCGTGCACTTTCAGTCCGGCAGCGGCGAGATCGTCGGGAGAGTATATGTTGCGGCCGTCAATGACCGTTTCGCCATTCATCAGCCGTGCCACCGCAGGCCATGATGGCAGGCGGAACTGTTTCCACTCGGTCAGCACGCACAGTGCGTCGGCGTCGATGCAGGCGGCATACATGTCGGTAGCGTAGTCCACCTTGTCCGACAGACGGCGGCGGCATTCGTCCATCGCCACCGGGTCGAAGACGCATACTGTGGCTCCATCGCCGAGAAGGTCTTCGATGAGTGTCAGTGACGGAGCCAGGCGCATGTCGTCGGTTTCGGGCTTGAAGGCAAGTCCCCAGAGGGCTATCCGGCGTCCTTCCAGTCGGCCGAGGGCTTTGCGGAGCTTGCGGAACGGTATGTGTTTCTGTTCGTCGTTGACGGCCTCCACCGCCTGAATCACGCGCATCGGGTAGCCGAGCTGTTCTCCGGTGCGTATGAGCGCCTGCACGTCTTTCGGGAAACAGGAGCCGCCGTAGCCGCATCCTGGGTAGAGAAACTTGTTGCCGATGCGGGTGTCGGCGCCTATGGCACGGCGCACTTGACTGACGTCGGCTCCGGTAAGCTCGCACAGGTTGGCTATGTCGTTGATAAACGATATGCGTGTGGCCAGCATGGCGTTGGCGGCATACTTGGCCATTTCGGCCGAGGGAATGTCCATGAACATCACCCGGAAATTCTGAAGCAGGAACGGACGGTAGAGGCGCTCCATCACTTCACGCGAACGCGGGCCGTCGACACCGATCACCACACGGTCGGGCGACATGAAGTCCTTGATAGCCGCGCCCTCTTTGAGAAATTCTGGATTGGATGCCAGCTCGAAGTCCACGTTGACTCCGCGGCGGTCGAGTTCCTCGTTGATAATGCCGCGGATTATTTCGGATGTGCCAACCGGAACGGTTGATTTGGTGACAAGGATTGCCTGACGGTCGATGTGGCGGCCGAATGTCCGGGCCACGGCCTTGACGGCGGTGAGATCGGCCGAGCCGTCATCGTCGGGCGGGGTGCCGACGGCGGAGAATACTGCTTCGACATCATTGATCACCTCTTCGAGTGATGTGGTGAAGTGCAGGCGTCCGTCGCGTACGTTGCGGCGCACCAGTTCGTCGAGTCCCGGTTCATATATAGGTATTATGCCTTGTCTGAGGCTTTCGATCTTTGCCTTGTCGATATCCACGCAGGTGACATCGGTGCCCATTTCAGCGAAGCAGGCTCCCGATACGAGTCCGACATATCCGGTTCCAACGATAGCGATCTTCATTGTGGCTTTTGATTGTGGGTTTGAATGTGCAAAGTTACAACAATTTTTCTTCCATTGTGCCGTTATTTGTGTATGCTACGCTGGTTATCGATTTTTTTTCTGACCGTCACTGCCCTATGGCAGGCGTCGGCGTCGGTAGTGCTTCGCGGACGTGTCACCGATTACAGCGGTGAGCCGCTCGAAGGCGTGACCGTCAGCCTCGGCACAGGGCTGGGTGCGACGCTCACCGACGCCAAGGGAATGTATCGTCTCACGACGGCCGATACTGATACGCTGCGCGCATCTTTCCGCTTGCTCGGCTACCGGGAGGAGCGGCGCACGCTGCTTCATCCACAAGGGGAGATGGTGATAAGTCTGCGTATGCGGCCCGATGAGCGAGAGCTTGAGGAGGTCATTGTCACCGATATCCGCAAGCGCACCGACGCAATGGAGCGGCTCGACGCCCGCGAGTACGGACGCCGTGCCGGCGATCCTACCGGTGGCAGCGTCGAGGCGATGGTGGCCACTCTTCCCGGTGTGGCCGGAGCGGGTGAGCTGTCGGGGCGTTATTCGGTGCGTGGAGGGTCGTATGACGAGAATACGGTTTATGTCAACGGCGTGGAAATATATCGTCCGATGCTTGTGGCCAGCCAGCAGGCCGAGGGGCTTAGTGTGGTAAATCCGGAGATGACCGCGTCGGTCGGATTTTCGTCTGGCGGTTTTGCCGCCCGCTATGCCGACCGTATGTCGTCGGTGCTCGATGTAGCCTATCGTCGGCCGCAGTCGTTTGAAGGGTCGGCCACAGTGTCGATGATGGGCGGGGCGCTGACTCTCGGTCAAGGTTCCGAACGGTTTGCACAGCTTCATGGCGTGCGCTATAAACGCAATACTTCTGTACTGTCCACTTCCGACACCAAAGGTGAATACGATCCTGACTTTTTCGACTGGCAGAGTTGCCTGTCATGGTCGCCGTCGCGGCGTTGGCGTGTGGAAGCTTTTTTTGATGCGAATCTGAATACTTATAGGTTTGCGCCGGCCGACCGCAACACGAGTTTCGGCACGCTTGACGACGCTCATCGCTTCAAGGTCTATTTCGATGGCTGTGAACACGACCGCTTCAATGCGTTTACCGGAGCTGCCACGGTAGGATATACGACGGGTAATACGGATCTGAGTCTTCAGCTGTCGGGATTCCGCACCGACGAGCTTGTGGCTTACGATATATCCGGTGAATACTGGCTTGATCAGGCCGGCAGCGAACTCGGAGCGGGGCGTTATGCCGAACATCAGCGCAACCGTCTGAAAGCTACTGTGCTGTCGGCGTTGTTTCAGGGTACGACGCGTCTGTCGTCGCATAGGTTGCTTTACAGTCTTGGAGTCAAGCGCGAGCATACGGAGGGGCGTGTCAGTCAGTGGGAGCGTCGCGATTCGGCCGGCTATTCGTTGCCGCTGGCTCCCGATGCGCTCCGGGTCTACTTCGCATTGCGTGGCAATCATGATGTTTCCGCCTCGCTTGTATCGGCCGTCGTGCAGGATACATGGCAGCGGCAGACGTCGGCCGGATTCTGGAACGTCACCGGCGGCATCCGTGCCACACACCGCTCATCGTCGGGCGAATTTCTCGTCAGTCCGCGTCTGGAAGCCGGGCTGGTGCCCGCCGGCGCTCCTCAATGGGCTTTCCGTCTGGCCGGTGGAGTGTATTATCAGCTGCCGTTCTACCGTGAGATGCTTCTCCGCAGGGAGATCGCTCCGGGTGAATATGTGACCGAGGTCAACAGCGATGTCAGATCGCAGCGATCGCTGCAGATCGTGGGAGGAGCCGACTTTAATTTCCGTGCGTTCGGCCGGCCGTTCAAATTCTCCGCCGAGGCATATTATAAAGCGTTGTCGAAGATCAATCCCTATGAGGTGGAAAACCTTACGGTGACATATCTCGGGCGCAATGCGGCGTCGGGCCATGTGGCCGGTCTTGATTTCAAACTTTTCGGACAATTCGTGGCCGGTAGCGATTCGTGGATCAGTTTCGGGTTGATGGACACCCGCGAGACGCTTGAAGGCAAAAGTGTGCCGCGACCCAACGACCGCCGCTATAATCTGTCGGTTTATTTCACCGATTTTGTTCCCGGTGTGCCTCGGTTGAAGGTGAGTCTTCGCGGTGTGCTGATGGATGGACTGATCACCACCGCGCCAGGACGCACGCGCTACGACGGATATTTCCGCACTCCACCATACAAGCGCGTGGATCTCGGTCTGGCGTATGGGATCATCATGTCCGAAACCGATGGCCGGCGCAGGGCTGTCAGAAGTCTGTGGGCCGGTATTGACCTTTTCAATCTGTTTGACATCACCAATGTCAGCAACTACTATTGGGTCACTGACGTCAACAGCATTTCCTACGCTGTTCCCAACTATATGACCCGCCGTCAGATCAACCTGCGCCTCACACTCGACTTCTGACATCCACTCACCTGCGAGGTCAGATTAGATCTGCTTAAAAGTTAAATAAGGTTAAATGCATGGAAGTTTATATGTTCTACTACATATCTTTTCATAAAAATGTGTAACTTTGCATCAGTTTTTCATGGTATTAGATTTAAGGTAAGAAGATTATTCGTCGTGATGACGAGTAATTTTTTTTATATCCCTGTAGCAACGGATATGTTATAGGGAATGTATTGTTTGATGCTTCAGATGATTGGATTCCCGTAGTTCTTCCACCGTTAGGTAGGTGCGCTTTTTCGTTTGTTTCAGTTGTGATAATGCTGATAATGCTGAAAATATGCATTGCCAAGCCAAAAAAAATAGCTAATTTTGCAGAGATATCAGGCTCCGTTGGCATTAGCTGTCGGTAGCCGCTATCGTGTTTTATACGTGGAAAAAGAAAGCAAGACGAAAGCATAAATAAAGCAAATGGAAAAGAAGCTTACTGCCAAAGAGATACGAGAATCGTTCAAAGAGTTTTTCCGTCAGAAAGGCCATAAGATAGTGCCCTCGGCGCCCATGGTCATCAAGGATGATCCGACGCTGATGTTTACGAATGCGGGCATGAATCAGTTCAAGGATATAATCCTCGGCAATGCAGCTCCAAAGAGCCGCAGGGTGGCCGACTCGCAGAAGTGTCTGCGCGTCAGTGGAAAACACAACGACCTCGAAGAGGTGGGAATGGACACATATCACCACACGATGTTCGAGATGCTCGGCAACTGGTCGTTCGGCGACTATTTCAAGCAGGAAGCCATCGACTGGGCGTGGGAATATCTGGTGGATGTGCTCGGGCTGGATCCGGATCGGTTGTATGCCACAGTGTTCGAAGGCTCGGCCGAGGAGGGTCTGACGCGCGATGACGAGGCCGCGGGCTACTGGGAGAAGCATCTTCCCGCCGACCATATCATCAACGGCAACAAGCACGACAATTTCTGGGAAATGGGCGATACGGGTCCGTGCGGCCCCTGCTCGGAGATACATATCGACCTGCGTTCCGATGCCGAGCGTGCAGCAAAGCCCGGACGCGAACTGGTCAACCACGATCATCCGCAGGTAATCGAGATATGGAACCTGGTGTTCATGCAGTACAACCGCAAGGCCGACGGCTCGCTCGAGCCGCTGCCTGCCAAGGTGATCGACACAGGCATGGGATTCGAACGCCTCTGCATGGCTCTGCAGGGCAAGACATCAAACTACGACACCGACGTGTTTACCCCGCTCATATCCGCTATCGCGCGGCTGTCGGGACTTGAATATGGCAAGGACGTAAAGGTCGATATAGCCATGCGTGTCATCGCCGACCATGTGCGCACTATCGCATTCTCGATCGCCGACTCGCAGCTTCCCGGCAACGCCAAGGCCGGATACGTGATACGCCGCATCCTGCGCCGTGCCGTACGCTACGCCTACACATTCCTGGGGCAGAAGCAGGCGTTCATGTACAAGCTTATCGACACGCTTATCGAATCCATGGGCGAGGCCTATCCTGAAATAAAGAGCCAGCGCGAACTGATCATGAAGGTGATCAAGGAGGAAGAGGATGCATTCCTGCGCACGCTCGACAACGGTATACGTCTGCTCGACGGAGCCATGGCCGCTGCAAAAGCCGACGGACGCACCGAGATTTCAGGCAAGGAAGCTTTCACGCTTTACGATACCTATGGTTTCCCTCTCGATCTTACTGAGCTTATACTCAAAGAAAACGGCATGACTCTTGACCATAAGGAGTTTGATGCCGAGATGCAGGCTCAGAAGGAGCGTGCACGCAATGCCGCAGCCACCGAAGCCACCGACTGGGTGACAGTGGGCGACGGTGAGCCTGAGTTTGTCGGCTACGACCACACATCGGTCGAAACCGGAATACTCCGCTACCGCAAGGTCAAGCAGAAAAAGGGCGAATACTATCAGATAGTGCTCGCTCGCACCCCGTTCTATGCCGAAATGGGTGGCCAGACGGGCGACCGTGGCACACTTACCGACGCCGACGGACGCGTCACTGAGATATACGACACAAAGCGCGAGAACGGAATGGCCGTGCACCTTGCAAAAACACTTCCGGCAGATCCGGCCGCAGTGTTTACGGCCGCCATCGACACCGATGCGCGTCAGGCCACATCGTGCAACCACACAGCCACCCACTTGCTACACTATGCTCTCCGTGCAGTGCTTGGCAAGCATGTGGAACAGCGTGGATCATACGTAAGCCCCGACGTGCTGCGCTTCGACTTCAGCCACTTCCAGAAAGTGACTCCCGAAGAGATCAAGCAGGTGGAGCACATGGCCAATGAGATGGTGCGCCGCGCTATAGGCCGTGACGAGCACCGCAATCTCCCGATCGCCGAGGCGCAGGCCATGGGAGCCATGGCGCTCTTCGGCGAGAAATATGGCGACGAGGTGAGAGTCATACGCTACGGCGATTCAGTCGAGCTGTGTGGCGGTACTCATGTCGACAATACGGGCAACATAGGTATGATACGCATCGTCAGCGAGAGTTCCATAGCCGCCGGAATAAGGCGTATAGAGGCCATCACAGGTCGTGCTGTAGAGGATGCCATGGATTCGCTGACATCCACTCTGGCGCAGCTTGCCGGAATGCTCGGCAACGCCCCCGATGTGGTGGCTGCAATGCGTCGTTCCATAGCCGAGAATGCCGATCTGAAAAAACAGGTCGAGGACTATTTCAACGAACGTGCCCAGGCCATGACTAAGGTCGTGCTTGAAAAGGCTGATATGGTAGGCAGTGGTATCCGTTTGGCTGCTTTCAGCGGGCCGATGATGCCCGAGATGGTCAAGAGTGTGGCTTTTGGCGTCAGAGCCTCCTCGCCCAGGGAAACGGCGTTCGTGGCCGCAACTGTCGACGGAGCCGGCAAGCCGTTGCTGACGGTGATGCTGACCGACGACCTGACATCGCGCGGACTGAACGCCTCGCAGATAGTGCGCGAGGCAGCCAAGGCCATCAAGGGTGGCGGCGGTGGACAGCCTGGATTCGCACAGGCCGGAGGCAAGGACGCAGAAGGTCTGAGCGTGGCGTTCGAGAGCATGACATCCGCTTTCAAGTGACCTGACACCAGCCCCATCCGATAACTCTGATCATTCCGATAATTCCGATCCCTCCGATTACCAAATAATCAAACAACGAATGAGCGACCACCACAACAACGAAACCGACGAAGAACTCTCCGAAGCCAGAGAGAGAGTGGCCGACGACACTCTCGATTTCGAGGAGTCGCAGGCCGAAGCCGGAGCGACTGACGGTTATGATGAAAACTCTATTGTGACCCTTTCGCCGAAGGAGCACGTAAGGCTTCGTCCCGGCATGTATATAAGCTCTCTCGGCGACGGCTCATCGTCGGAAGACGGCATCTACGTGCTTCTAAAGGAGGTGATCGACAATTCGGTCGACGAGTTCAATCAAGGGTTCGGCAAAGTTATTGACGTGACTGTGACCGAAACATCAGTCACGGTGCGTGACCGCGGCCGCGGCATACCGCTTGGCAGTGTGGTCGACGCGTCGTCGAAACTCAACACCGGCGCCAATTTCGGCACACGAGGCAATCTGAAGACGGCGGGAATGAACGGTATCGGCATCAAGGCTGTCAACTTCCTGTCGTCGGAATTCGTAGTGCAGAGTGTGCGCGACGGCAAGATGAAGCGCGTCAGCTACTGCCGTGGCGACATCGTGGAGGAGAGCGAGATCACGGACACCGAGGAGCCTAACGGCACCACCGTAAGCTTCACGCCTGACGATACACTCTTCAAGGGCTACCGTTACCGTGAGGAATTCATTGTGCCGATGATCAAAAACTACTCGTTTCTCAATGTGGGGCTGACCATCAATCTGAACGGGACGAAATACGTGTCGCGCAACGGTCTGACCGATCTCCTCAAGGAATATATGACCAATGAGCCGCTTTATCCGATCATTCATCTCACCACCGATGATCTGGAGGTGGCTTTCACGCATGCGAGCCAGTACGGAGAGGAATACTATTCGTTTGCAAACGGTCAGAATACCGTGCACGGCGGCACGCATCTGACCGCGCTTAAGGATGCGATCTCGCGCACGATCAAGGAATATTCCGGAAAGGCCAATCTCGAAGGTTCCGATATCAGAGGCGGAATAGCCGCAGCCATATCGCTTCGTCTTGAGGAGCCGGTGTTCGACTCGCAGGCAAAGACCAAACTCACCTCGCGCGACATAGCTCCAGATGGACCCACTATAGCGAAATATATCGGCGATTTCATAAAGACCGACCTCGACAATTTCCTGCACCGAAACAAGGAGGTTGCCGATGCCATCATACGCAAGGCCATGGACAATGAGCGCGAGCGCAAAAGCATGTCGACTGTCACCAAGAAGGCCAGGGAGCAGAGCCGCAAGATAAGTCTTTACAACAAGAAGCTGTTTGACTGCCGCAGTCATCTCAACGACACCCGTGGCGACGAAGAGAAGAAGCTCGCCTCGTCGATCTTCATTACCGAGGGCGATTCGGCGGCCGGATCCATCACGAAAATCCGTAACGTTGAGACTCAGGCTGTGTTTTCGCTTCGCGGAAAGCCCAAGAACACCTATGGCAAGACCAAAAAGATGGTCTATGAAAACCAGGAGTTCAACGCGCTTCAAGTGGCACTCAATATAGAGGAAAGCATCGACGGGCTGCGCTACAACAAAGTGATCATCGCCACAGATGCCGACGTCGACGGCATGCACATACGGTTGTTGCTGCTGACCTATTTCCTGCAGTTTTTTCCCGATCTGGTCAAGCGTGGACATGTATATATACTGCAGACTCCGCTCTTCCGCGTGCGCAACAAGAAGACCGCCAAGCGCGGTTCGCGCAACGCCGACAAGATGCAGGAAGAAACCTACTACTGCTATTCCGACGAGGAGCGTGTGGCCGCCATCGAGAAACTTGGCGCCAACGCCGAGATAACCCGATTCAAAGGACTCGGCGAGATCTCTCCGCAGGAATTCGAAGGATTTATCGGGCCTGACATAAGGCTCGACCGGGTGTCGCTCCACAAAGAGGACGGACTCGGAGAGATGCTCCGCTTCTATATGGGCAAGAACACCTTCGAGCGGCAGAATTTCATTATCGAAAATCTTGTAGTCGAGGATGACAGCCAGATCTCTTAGGACCGCCGTCTTTCCGGGTACGTTCAATCCGTTTACGGTCGGACATCTCGACATTGTGCGCCGCGCTCTCAATCTGTTTGACCGTGTGGTGGTGGCTGTGGGATGCAACATAAGCAAGGACACGGCTGCTATGGTCGAAACGCGTCTGGAGTCGATACGCAAGGCGGTAGGCTCCCTTGACGGAGTGGAGGTGACCGCCTATTCGGGAATGACGGCCGATCTGGTCAGAGAGCTTGGTGCTGTGGCTGTAGTGCGCGGAGTGCGCACTGTGGCCGATTACGAGTACGAAAGGCAGATGGCCGACGCCAACGGCATGATAGAGGGGGTGGAAACGGTGGTGCTCTTCGCACGTCCGGAGCTGTCGGTCATAAGTTCGTCGCTTCTCCGTGAGCTGGCACATTACGGACGCGACATAAGCCGCTTTCTGCCCGAAAACCAATAGACCGCAGAGCGCGTTTGATAAACATATATACCCAGATACACACTGATACACATTCATGAAATCAAGAATTTTATCGCTGATACTATGTCTGGCCGTTTTGCCGGCGGCTGCAGTGCCTGCAATCCAATCGGCCGGCAAGAACGATAACGCCCGCCCGCAGTATCTTCCCATACAGAAGCTGATGAACACCTTTCAGGTGATCAGCGGATACTATGTCGATACGGTCAACGAGCCGCACGTGGTCGACGAGGCCATAAAAGCCATGCTCCACACTCTCGATCCGCATTCGACCTATTCCGATCCGGAGGCCACACGTGCACTCACCGAACCGCTGCAGGGCAATTTCAGCGGCATAGGCATACAGTTCAATATGCTTGACGATACGGTAAAGGTGATTCAGACCGTGGTCGGAGGTCCCTCGGAGAAGGTGGGCATACTGGCCGGCGACAGGATCATGACAGCCAACGACACATTGATTTCAGGCGTGAAGATGCCGCAGGCCGACGTCATGAAGCGTCTGCGCGGCCCCAAGGGATCGGTGGTGAAAATCGGCGCGCGCCGACGCGGAGTGCCCGAAATGATATATTTCACCATAGAGCGCGACGACATACCCACCTATAGCGTCAACGCCGCATACATGGCCGATGACAATACGGGATATATCAAGGCCACACTGTTTGGCGAAACGACCGCCAGGGAGCTGGCCGAGGCCATAGTGAAGCTGCAGGGGCAGGGCATGACGGATCTTGTGCTCGATCTGGAGGATAACGGCGGAGGCTATCTGCAGGCGGCCATCGACATGGCCAGTATGCTTCTCGACGACGATGCGCTGATAGTATATACCGACGGACGTATGGCGCCGGCAACATATTACAATGCGTCAAAGGCTCCGGTGAAGTTCAACGGTCGGCTGGTGGTGACTGTCAACCAGTATTCGGCCTCGGCAAGCGAAATACTTTCGGGAGCCGTGCAGGACAACGACCGTGGTGTGATCGTAGGACGTCGCACTTTCGGCAAGGGGCTTGTGCAGCGGCCTATACCGTTTCCCGACGGCTCGATGATACGTCTGACCACCGCACGCTATTACACCCCCTCCGGACGGCTGATACAGAAACCGTACAAGCCGGGAGAGGACGAGGACTACGAACTTGATATAGTCCACCGCTACGAGGCCGGAGAGTTTGCCAGCGCCGACAGTGTGCATTTCGACGAAAGTCTGCTCAAACGCACCCTCCGCAACGGCCGTAAGGTGTATGGCGGAGGCGGCATCATGCCCGACGCTTTCGTGCCGGTCGACACGTCGTACTACAGCACCTACTACCGCGATCTTGTGGCCAAGGCGGTGATCAACCGCTATACCCTCGCATACGTCGATGAGCATCGCAGCCGACTTCGTAGCGAGTGGCCCACAGCCGATGCGTTTGTAGGCGGATTCAAGGTGTCGCAGGCCATGATCGACTCGATCGCGGCTCTCGGAGAGCGTGAGGGCGTCAAGCCCGATTCCGCGCAGCTCGCCATAAGCCGTCCGGCCATTGAATTGATAGTCAAAGGCCTGATCGGACGCGACCTGTTTGAGCAGAGCATCTATTACCGTGTGGTCAATCCGATAGATCCGATCTATCGCCGTGCGCTTGAGATAATCAACGACGAGAAACTTTACGACCGATTGCTTGAGGGGAATCCGGAGGTGAAATGATCCGGTTTCCGGAACCGTCGGGCGATGGCAAGCGTTGAAGAGATATGAAACACGTTTCCTGTCTGTTTATATTGCTTGTGGCTTTCGCCGTGTGCGGGTGCAGCAGTGAGGCCTGGGATGAGATGCCCGACCGTGCCCAAAAGTTTGTATCGCAGTATTTCCCCGGGGTGGAGGCTTCCTCCACGGCGGTGGGTGCTGACGGGCAATACACCGTCGCTCTGCGCAATTCGGTCACGATAGTGTTTACTGAGCTTGGAGTGTGGCTGTCGGTCGACGGCAACGGCACGACATTGCCCGACAATCTGCTGTTCAACGAGCTGCCTATGGCGCTCTACAGCTATCTGCAGGAAATGGAGGTGACGGCCGACGGGGTTTACACGCTTCGGCGTGACGACACGTCGTACCAGGTGGGTCTTTTCAACAGCAGCGTGGTCTACGACATCGGGTCGGGGCGGATCTACTACCCGTCGGCAGAGCAGGATCAGTCTGCGCGATAGAATCTTATGGTCGATTTCATCAGTGGAAAATTGAGCGACAATATCGAGTTCTGTTCCATTGATGCGTTGATGTCGCGGCTGATGAGGCGCATGTCGCTGTCATACCATAGCAGATCCCAGTGGGCGGCAAACGGCATGGCTTTAAGCCGTCCCTTTATCATTCCGGGTTTCCACCGCTGACTGTTGACCTCCGCTCCACCGAGATATACTATGTCGTAGTCGCCTGCTGCGCCGTCGGCTGCCGGTATTATTCCGAGCCGGTAACGGCCTCCGGCCAGTGCGCGTCGCGAATCAGTGTCGCGGTCGAGATATTCCCATACCCCTATGGGTGAGTCCGGACGTCGTTCGGTCATGCGAATGGCTGCTTCGTCGACACCGCTGTCAGGCACCGTATTCACGCTGCGGTAGGCCGCAACGACAAGCGGCAGCCTTACACCGGCAGTGGCCATCACTGCAAAGCGGCCTTCAGCCGATCCGTCGCACTCTATGACGGCCATTGTCGTAAGTGATGATTTGCCTATGCTGATGATTGCCTCCTTGCGGCTCCGATCGATCTCTACGGCAAGATGATTGTGTCCGGGCGCCGGATTTATGCCGCTGCGGCATTCCACCGATTTTATCAGACTGTCACCGGCGGAGGTGTGACGTATCACATCGAGATGCAGGTAGCGGTCGTCGATCATGTCGTCGAGAGTTTTTGCTCCGGGTGATATTACCGCCATATGATAGTCGTCGTCACTCTTCATGCCCCAGATAAGCCCGGCTTTGGCTTGCCGGTGTCCGGTGTTGCGTCCGGTCGGCCCGAAGCCGATGCGTGCTTCTATGGCTATTGGGCGCATGAACCCCTCCGGCAGGTTTATGCTGACCATGGTGTCGGCAACTGCATCGAGAGAGTCGAGATACACGCGGCGCTCGTCAATTGGTGATGCATTGACGGCGATGGCAGTCAGCGCCATTAGGAGAGTCGCAGCGGTCCGCATGGGCTATTGCTGTTCGGCAGTGAGTGAGACGATACGGTCGGTAAACTCTTCGGCTTCGAGGTCGTAGGGGAGCCAGTGGATGGTGAATCCTCTCCGCTCCATGCCTCTGAACCATGTCATCTGCCGTTTGGCAAACTGGTGTATTGCAATAAGAAGCTGCACGAACATTTCCTCCCGGCTGATGCGTCCGGTCAGGTAGAGCGTGACGAATTTGTATTCCAGTCCGTAATAGATCAGATCGTCCGGCGATATTCCTGAGTCAAGAAGTCCCTTGACCTCCTCGATCATCCCTTCGTGGTCAATGCGGTTCCGCAGGCGGTTTTCGATGCGCTTCCTCCGTGCCTCGCGGTCTATTTCCACTCCGATTATGAGCGATCGTGCCGGCTCGGGATCGCACTCGCCGCCGTGGGCTTCGGGGTGAAGTTCATACCACCGCTGTATCTCAATGGCGCGGATTGCGCGCTGCGGCGTATCGACGTCGGTTACATTGTGAAGTGTTTTCATCGACGCCAGTATATGTGTAAGCTCTTCAAGGCTCTTGCCTGAAAGCTGCCGGCGGAGCTGTTCGTCGGGGGGCACCTGTGGCAGCCGGAGTCCTTTCAGAAGGCTCTCGATATATAGCCCGGTGCCGCCGCAGACTATCGGCCGGCGACCTCTCGAGATAATATCGGCCTCGGCGGCTGTGGCATCGCGCAGATATTCGAATAGATTGTATTTGTAGCCGGCAGGAGCGATATCCACGAGGTGCACTGCTACGTCGCCGTATTCGGCCATGTCTTTGCCGGTGCCGATATCCATCCCGCGGTATATCTGGCGCGAATCGGCGCTGATGATCTCTCCGCCTATGCGTCGGGCGAGCGCTACGGCTCTGGCTGTCTTGCCCGATGCCGTCGGGCCTGTGATAATGATTGTGGAGGTGTTCATGCGTTGCCGGTGATATGTTTTTTCCAGAAACGGCGCAGGCGGAAGAACGGGCTGTCGGCGTTGAATTCGCTTATCGACAGCCATTTGCTATCGTTGAAGTCGATATGCCACTTATGGACATCGCGCAGTCTGAACGTAGGTTGATAATGCTTGATCTTGTAGCGCCTGTCGCCGTGGGTGTCGTAGGTTTTCCATGCCATGGCCATTGTGTGCAGCCGGTATATCTCGGCCGAGAGCAGTCTGGCTGTCTGTTTGCTGTCGATGAGTCTGCTGATGTGGTAGATCGTCGCGAATTCCAGATCCGGGCGCTTTGCGGCCAGCGTTGCAGCCGATTCTTCGGAGAGGAAACATAGGTAATGGAAAATGTTACAGTCGGCATTGCCGTTGTCGGTGACATACATCGGCCGTATGTCGGCGTCCACGTCCATGATCTCCTTGAAAAGCGTGTGTGCCTCGTCGTCCGGTATGCTCTGCCGGTGGGGGATGACGAGCGATGCCGGTGTGTCGTAGCATGCGGCTGTGAAACCCATGTCCATGTCGGGATCTGACTGCGGCTTACGGAGCACGATGGTGTTGTCGGCTATGATGATGTAGCGCAGCATGGTCGAACGCCTCATCTGCTGGCCGCTCCCCTCGAAGTGTTGCTCGTAGTAGTTGCACAGTCCGAGATACCTGACGGCCATCACCACGATAGTGATGATGAACAGTATCAGCGGAGTCCAGAAAAACACCAGACGGTCAGGCTCGTTGAGGTTGACGTTGACGTAGGCGAGAAAATAGTAGACCCATCCGACGAGTGTCACCAACGCTGATACATTGAGCAGCATGCGTGTCTGGTAGGTGCCTTCCTGAGAGAACAGATTGCCGAGAAATCCACGCTCGGCGGGGAAGCCGTTGCGTATCTTGCAGTCACGGCAGAAGCGCAGACGGCCTCCTCTGGCGACGGCGAAAAGTGTGACGGCCACTGCCACCGGCCCGATGATCAGAACGGTGATAAACGGTATCTCGGCATTGATCGTGTCGCCGTCAAAAATGTTTTCTATCAGATGGCGCGAGTAGAGGTAGAGCACGGCCACCATCACCACCGCTGTCCAGAAAAAGATGCGTGTGGCCAGGAAAGGCAGTATGTAGCACGATGGCATCTTCTTGCGGCGGTTGGCCCGAACCTGCATGAAGAAGCCTATCTGGAACACTATGGCAAGAACCGGCATGGCTGCCGGCGGAAGCCACAGTGACAGTATCACCAGCAGCGATATGGCACCGGCCACCATGACCCAGTTGAGCCACAGCCGGAATATGCCGTCGAGATTTTCGTGCTGTATGTCTGTCGCCATAATGGTTGTTGTCGGTTTCTTGCAGATCGTTTCACTTCATGTTGCGGTCGAAGTAGTCGAGCATTCTGGCGAACACTACAGTCTGCGCTCCGCAACCGTTGATCGAGTGGTCCATGTTGGGGAAGAACAGCACGTCGCACCAGCGACCGGCGCCTTCCATTGCGGCGACGTATTCCACGGTGTTGGAGAAATGAACGTTGTCGTCGGCCGTGCCGTGCATCACCAGCAGCGGACACTTTACATCCTTAACAAAATTAATGGGTGCAGAGTTGAAATAGCCGTCGGCATTTTCCTGCGGCGTGAGCATGTAGCGTTCGGCGTAGACGGTGTCGTAGTAGCGCCAGTCGGTCACGGGAGCCACAGCCACGGCGGCAGCGTAGGGCGCATCGGGACGTGAAGCCGCCATGAGTGTTTCATAGCCTCCGTAGCTCCATCCGTGGAGACCTATGCGGCGGGGATCCACAAATGTCTGTGTGGCGGCCCACCGGGCTGCATTCACCTGGTCGATCGATTCATAGTGGCCAAGGTTGCGGTAGACGACATCCTGAAAGGCGCGTCCGCGTCCGCCAGTGCCGCGTCCGTCCACACATATGATTATGTAGCCGCGGGTGGTGTAATAGGTCATCCAGCCGATGTTCCATTCATTGAGCACCTGCTGCGAGCCGGGGCCGCTGTACTGGAACATTACCACCGGATATTTCTTCGTGGGGTCGAACGATGCCGGTTTGAGCATATAGCCGTTGAGCGTCACGCCGTCGCTCTGCATGGTGAAGAACTCGCGGTGAGGCTCTGCACTGTAGCGTGCCTTGACGGCGGCGTTGTCTTCAAGCACCTTGATGTCCTTGTCGGCCGAAGTGCGCAGGGTGTAGACCGGAGGAGTGGTAACGTCGGTGAAGCGGACGGTGTAGAATGCCATGTCGGGGCTGAATGTGGCCGATGCCATGCCTGCTGCCGGAGTCAGATCGGTGACTTTGCCTTTGGCATCTACGCGGCTTACTACGCGGTTGATGGCGCCGGTGCGTGTCGACTGTATGTAGTGGCATGCACGCTTGGCGTCATAGCCGTAGTAGGCGGTCACGTCGTATTCGCCCGAAGTGATCTGGCCGAGCGGAGCGCCTGTGTAGGCATAGCGGTAGAGATGGTCGTAGCCTGTGCGCGACGAGGTGATGACGAAGAAGTCGGGATACCACCGGATGTTTTCGTAGGCGGCCGGCGAGAGCCAGGCGCTGTGCTCTTCGGTAAGGATGGGCTTGGTCACCGTGGAGCGGGGATTGACGGCGTAGATTTCCATGCGTGTCTGGGCACGGTTGAGGGTTGTCACCATCAGCCGTTCGGCAGAGAAGGCATACTCTATGCGGGGTATGTATTCTATGCGGTTGTCGGGAAGTGTGATATCTTTGGTCACACGGTTGTCGATGTCGTAGGAGTGGATGCTGACGGTGGAGTTTTTCTCTCCGGCCACCGGATATTTGTAGGTGAACTGTCCGGGGTAGAGCGCATAGTTCTTGTCGGGGTGGCAGTAGCCTTCATACAGCGGGAATGAGAAGAGCCTGACGTCGGCCTCGCGGTATTTCAGATAGCAGAGCATACGGCTGTCGGGCGACCAGGTCATTGATGAAGAGGTCGTGAATTCCTCCTCGTAGGTCCAGTCGGGCACGCCGTTGATCACTTCGTTTTTACGGCCGTCGGTCGTGACGTCGACTTCGGTCCAGAAGTCGAGTTTGCACAGATATATGTTGCCTTTGTCGACGAAGGCCACCATGCGTCCGTCGGGCGAGAAAATCGGTGCCTGCTGACGCGGATGATTGGTCGACAGCGGCTTGAGCTCGCGTGAGTGGAGGTTGTAGATGAAGTAGCTGGCGGTGAATGACCGGCGGTATATGTAGGATGTTTCGTTCCATACCATCACTTTGCGTCCGTCAGGACTCATTCTGAAGCCGTCGATGTGATCGATGGTATTCTCACGTGTTTTGGCGAGATCCACTACGGTTTCCACCTCTTTGCCTGTGCGGGTATCGTATTTCACCACTTTCCTGCCGTCGGTGGAGAGCTGCAGGTAGAATGCTCCGTCGGATGTGTAGGTGAACGATCGCGGAGCCGTGCAGTAGTGTTCCGGACCGAGATAGCGGTCTATGTCCTTGAAGTCGGCTACGCCGGCGGCTGTGGCCGTGAGTGTGAATGCAGCGGCTGTGGCTGTTATAATATTGCGGAGTGTCATTTTATGTATATGATTTTGTTGACTTGTTGGTGATAAATGATATCGTGTGACTTGTCGAGGATCTTAGAGATTGTCTAAATTTATATAATACGGATTTTGAGAAGGATTGTCAGATGGATTTTTGTTTGTGATGAGGGAGTGTAGCCGTAGCTACATGACCGAAGAACAAACAAAAAGACGCTGGAAAGACTCTCAAAAGCAAAGTGATATGAATTTTAGACAATCTCTTACCAGAGCGACAGCTGCTTGTCGTCGTCGGCGGGAGGTGTTTTCTTAGGTGGAGCCTTGTAGCCGAAGTCGTCGTCGTTCTTGTCGGGCTTTTCCTGGCGTGTGGGAGGGGTGGAGTCAAACCAGTCGGTGGAGTCCATCAGCTCGTCAATGGCACTGAAACGCTTTGGTTGCGGCGTTGCCTCGCTGCGTTTGCGGCGTCCGCGCTTTTTTTTCTGCACCGGTTGCGGCTGATCGGCGATTTCTGAGGCAGCGGCTGCCGGTTGGGGTATGATGTCGGGAATCTCGGTCAGTTCGAGGTGCGACATGTCGTTGGCGTCGCGGCTGGCCAGACGGTCGGCCTCGCGCAGCGCGTCGGCCAGACGGTCGTTGAGATTGCGTATGATGTCGTCGCGTTGCAGCAGGTCGGCCTGAAGCTGTTCGGTCTGCTTGCGGGCTATCTCGAGTGCGGACTCCGACTTCTCGGCCTGTTGTCTGATTCTGGAGTATTCCTTTTCGGTGTATAGATGCGATTTGAGATCTTCGGCAAGCCTTTGTTTGTCTTCTGTGACGGTAGCGAGCTGTTGCTTGACTGCATCCAGCTGTAGGCGAAGATCTTCGGTGCCGGCGTTCTCCTCGCGAAGTTTCTCAAGTTCGTCGACCAGATGTGTGGTGACATTCGGATCCACGGCACCTTCTCCACCGACACCTGCTACACGCAGGCGGTTGGCCATGCTGCGGTTTTCGAGCAGCAATTGCTCTTTTTCGGCCTCAAGGGTGTTGACCTTTGACTCAAGGTCATTGATACGCTCGGTCATGGCGCGTTTCTGGCGCTGGTTGCTCAGGCGTTCACCTTTTGATTCCTCGCGTCGCTGCTCAAGCTGCTGTTTCTGCTGTCGGAGATCCTCTACCTCCTCTATGAGTTTACGACGGGTTTCTTCCCACTCTTTGAGTCCCATTTCATGGGCGCGCCTGATGGCCCGACGGATCCGTTCGGCCACATCTGCGTTTATGCGTTCGAGCAGAAACTGTTTCTGAGCATCGGTGTCGATGCAACGGCTGACGAATTCAGGCTGTGTGGAATTGAACAGTTCCACTACAGCGGTGAGCATGTCGGCTGGCAGATTGTCGTCGGCCGGGCATGGAGGACGGCATTCGGAGATGCCGTGGTCATCGGCCGTTTCGGGCTTTGTGGCCCGGGCCGGCTCCTCATGCATTATGTTTTCGGTCGGCTTCTCTTCCTCGTCGGAATCGAAGTTTATGCCGAGTGAGCGTCTTATGGATTTTATGAATGACATTGCAATGCGTTGTTTCGTGTTATTGGCTTTGACTGTCAGTCGGCGGAAGAGCCACTACTCCTATCCCTTTCTTGCCGTTGATGCCGATGGCCAGCGGTGAGGGGAATGTGACGACTCTGACAAACTCCGTTTCGAGATCAACCTTCATCGAGTCGAGGATGCCGACATTGAAAAAACCGTTGCCCGATGCCGGATCGATCGTGAAATATCCTACGCCGAACGAAGTCAGATTCTGGAAGAAATGTGTGCCTTGGCTCGGCTCCACACGATAGTCGCCCACGGCCGACTCCACGATGAGCCGTGCTGATGCGATCTGCGGCCATTTCACGGGAATGCCGAGCGCTGTGTCGCTCGATCCCCATCGTCCGGGGCCGACAAGAATATAATTGTCGCCGTCGGCAGTCATCTGGCGGTTGATCTTCTCGATTTCGCGGGCTATGAATGGGTTGTTGGACGAGGAGAATTTCTCGGGACGGACATACACGATCTTGCTGACGCTGTCGATCGTGCCGTGGCCGAGCGCCGTGTCGGAGCGCATGATGAGCTGGTCGTCGGACAGTTCGAGCAGGTGTTCGTCGACAAGTTCCTTGCGATCGACTATCGGGCGGATCTGCAGCCAGTAGAGATGGCCTTTCGAACCCTGTCCGGAGCGGTCGATGGTTCCGGCAAACTCTATTTCCACCGGGCGGCACATCTCCCTCTGTCCGGTGGTGAGCATGAAGTCGAGCGCCTCGGCCAGCGGATAGGCTTTGTGTTTCAGTATATTGTTGAACGTGACTACGCGGCGACCTTCGCCGGCGTCGTTATCGCGGAGCACATTGTCGCGGTAGTCGTAGACCGATGTCATCCAGCGCAATGCTCCGGTGGGCGCTATGTCCTGCACGGATTTCTTGACGATGTTGAAGCCGTCGTCGACGCTGAAGTCCACGGGGGTGTCGCCGGTCGACAGCACATACATGCGTGTCTGTGTGTCGCGCAGCGCCAGAGATAGCTCCGAGGTCTGCAATACGGATTCGGGATGACGCGGGGAGAAGCGTAGTCCCATTCCGCCGTCCACGATATATTTTCCGAGTCCGACGGCCAGTTCGGCCACACCGTCCTCGGGCTGTTCGTGCCCTATGGGATAGTAGTTGAGCGAGCGTCCTACGCCTGAAAACGACGGGAAGTAGTATCCTCCGGCTTCCTCGCCCACGACTTCCTGGATTATGACAGCCATCTTTTCCTGGTCAATGACATTGGAGGTGGCTGTCATATAGGCCTTTGAGTCGGCATAGAATACCGATGCATAAACAGCCTTGATGGCGTCGGAAAGCATCTTGAGCATCTCGTAGCGGTCGGTGACGCGCGGCACCATGTAGGTGGAGTAGATGCCTGCAAAAGGCTGGTAATGCGAGTCTTCGAGCAGACTGGAGCTGCGTATTGCCAGTGGTTTGTCGACAACTTCGAAGAGTGCGAAGAAGTCCTCTATCAAGCGTTCGGGCAGACGTGCCTGAAGGAAATATTTCAATATGGTTTCGTCGGGGGCGTCGCTCAGTGCCAGCGGATAAAGTCCGTTGGTGGCCATGAATTCGTCGAATATGTCGGTGCAGAGCACCACTGTGCGCGGTATCCTGACGGTGATGCCGTCGAGATTGTCGCAGATAGGGTGCTTCTTGATTATCTGGTCGATGAATGCAAGGCCGCGGCCTTTGCCTCCAAGAGATCCCTCGCCGATCCTGGCGAAGTTGGAGTAGTGGTCAAAGCGGTCTTTGCGGAACACGGCCACCACGCCGCGGTTTTTCATCTTGCGGTATTTCACGATGAGATCGAAAAACAGGCGTCGCACGGCCGGCACTTCGTCGAGCGAGTAGAAGCGGTGGCTTTTCACCACGTCGGCTATCGGGAACAGTGCGCGGGAATAGAGCCAGCGCGAAATATCGTCGGTAGAGGCGTGGTGGAGCAACACTTCCGAGGGGATGTCGGAAATGCGGTATTGCAGATCCTTGAGCGATTGGATGCGCATGATCTCGCTGCCGGTGCGTGGGTCGCGGAGCACGAGGTCGCCGAAGCCGAACTTGTCTTTTATCGCGGCTCCAAGATCTACAGGAAGTTTCTTGGAGTTCTTGTCGATAAACACGCATCCGAGCTGCATCACAGGATCGGAATTGTCGGAGTCGGACGATTCGACGATTATGGGCAGGTGTGGGTCGTTTTGTCGCAGGAAGCTTGCCAGTTTCAGCCCGGCATGGATGTCCTTCACTCCGTCGCGTTTGAACGATACGTCGCTGATCACCCCGAGCAGGTTGCTGCCGAAGCGTCGGTATATGTCCATGGCCTCCTCGTAATCGCGGGCAAGCATCACTTTGGGGCGTCCGCGCATGCGCAGCATCTGCTCATGCTTGTTGAGCGCCTCGGTCGATGATTCGTAGGATTGCTTGAGTAGGTTTTTGTAGACCGTCGGAAGTACCGACGAGTAGAACCGCACGGAGTCCTCCACAAGCATGATGAGCTGAACGCCCACTTCGTTTATGTCCTTCTCGGCATTGAGCCGGTCCTCAAGCAGCTTGATTATTGCCAGCAGCAGGTCGACGTTGCCGAGCCAGCTGAACACGTAGTCGACACATCCGAGATCTTCGTTGGCCAGCCGCCGCGACACCTCTTTGGAGAAGGGAGTCAGCACCACGATGGGCATATGGGGCTTCATCTCCTTGATGATCCGGGCGCCCGCGAACGTTTCGCTGACATCCATGCCGGGCATCATGATCACGAGATCAAAATGCTTGTGGTGCATCATTTCAACGGCCTCCTCGGCAGTGGCCACCTGTGTGATGCGCGGTGGCGAACTTAGGTTGAGGGCGACGTATTCGAAGTAGAGCTGTTCCTCTATGCGGCCGTCCTCTTCCATCATGAACGCATCGTAGGGCGATGCCACGAGAAGCACATTGAAAATGCGCTTCTGCATGAGGTTTTGAAATGCCGTATCCTTGAGATACAGTTGGCTCAATGCGTCTTCGTTCATCTTTCAGGAGGTTGTGAAATGCGGTTGTCGGTGGCTGTTGCGGTCAGTCGGCGTCGATGGCTGACTGGTTGTCGGGATCGTTGACGAATTCGTGGGGCGCGTAATTCCATCCGGCTGCGTCGAGCATCGGCTTGAGGGTGCGTATGCGGTTGCGGAAGTCGGTGTAGTCGCGGCATTCCTGCGGGGTCCAGGCTGCTTCGGCCACAGCCGACAGACGCGGCATCATGAGATATTCGAGAAATTCGGGCGTGATGACGTATTCGCTCCAGAAGTTGGCCTGTATGCCCATATATTTGTCGGCCAGTTCGGCAGGAACTCCGTTCATGGGCACGTAGTTGTAGACGGCCTCAAGATTTTCGGTTCCGGCGCCTTGCGACACCGGTTCAGTGGCGAGTTTCGACTGTCTGCGGTTGATGTAGTAGGGAATCTGCGGTGTGAGTATGGCGTTCATGCCGCGTCGTGCGGCCTCCATGGCGGCTTTCTCTGCGGGCTGCTTTCCTATCCATGCCATGATGGTGATGTCGGAGGGAAGCATGTCGGTGTTGCCGTGGAGCACTTCGTTCCAGAATATCAGGTGGCGCTGTTCGGACTTGGGCTTTGCGGCTATATGGGCTGCGATCTGGCGGTAGAAGTTGAGTTGCAGGTCGCGGAAGTTGTCCGATCCTATTGAGTCGAGCTGCGCGCGGCACTGGCTGTTCTGTTCCCATTTGTCGGTGGGACACTCGTCGCCTCCAAGATGCAGATACGGGAAGGGGAAGAGCGGTATCAGTTCGTCGATAATGTCGGTCGACATCTTCACAGCTGCCGGATTGCTGACATTCATGACGTCGGTTGATACGCCCTGATAGCGCCACACTTCGTGGGGCTTTTCCGGATCGCAGGCGAGTATTTCGGGGTAGGATGCCACTGCGGCCTGGGTGTGACCGGGTATGTCGATTTCCGGCACTATTTCGATGAAGCGATCCTTGGCGTATGCCACAATCTCGCGTATGTCGTCCTGGGTGTAGAAGCCGTCATAGTCAAGGGTGTCGGGTTCGAGCTGTGCCCATCCGAGGCTTTTGCTCTTGCGCTTCGCGCCCACCTGCGTCAGCAGCGGATATTGTTTGATCTCTATACGCCATCCCTGATCTTCGGTCAGATGCCAGTGGAAACGGTTCATTTTGTGGGCTGCCATCATGTCGAGCACTTTTTTTACTTCATCCTTGCCGAAGAAGTGGCGTCCTTCGTCGAGCATGAATCCGCGCCAGCCGAAACGAGGTTTGTCGACGATAGTCACAAACGGCAGTGAGGCGCTGCTGCGCGACACGTCGTAGGGCATAAGCTGTCGGAGGGTCTGCAGGGCATAGAAAAATCCGGCAGGGCGCGAAGCCTCTATCGTGATGCCGTCGCTGTCCACTTCGAGCCGGTAGGCTTCCGCGCCGATGGCCGGATCTATGGAAAGCGTGAGCATCGCGCCGGTATCGCTTTCGGTGAATTTTGATCCGGTAGCTTTTTCAAAATCCGGTATGAAACGCTGCATCACTGTGGCGATGCTGTCGCCCGGATATGCCGCTACGCTGTAGCCGATGGTCTGCGGTAGTTTCAGAGTGCCGTCGGAGGTCTCAATCTTCGCCGGAAGGGGTATGATGGCGGGGGTGTCCTGTGCGGCGGCGTTGAGGCATATAGCTGCGGTGGCTGCTATGGCTGCGAGTCGGCTGTGTAATCTCATTTTGTCGAAGCTTGTCGTTTCAAGATTAATAATGTTGCGAAGTTACAAATTTTCACTTGCTTTACCAAGAAAAAACCACCAGACGATCTTGCCGCCGAGCCGTCGATGGTCGCCACCGGAGTCGTTCAGGAACAGTGGCTCGGGGAGCTCAGTCTACAAGTTCGGCAAAAAGACGGTCGAAAGTGTTGTCGAAGTCAGTAGTCAGCCTCCGCGAGAAGGGGCAGCGAGCCGCCTTCGCGCAGAGGCTGTATGTAACGTGTGACTTCCTGGCAGCGCAGGTCGATGGTCATTCTCCGAGATGATGTATGGTGTCGACTATCTGGTCGCCCAGACCGATGGTGTAGCCCTGGCTGACAAACACGATGCGGTTGAACGTGTCGGCGATAATGAACACGGGACGTTCTGTAGTCGACAGCTTGAGGTTGCCGATGATCTCCGCTGCGATCTTTCCGTCGGTGTCGATTCCATAGCTGACGGTCGAGGGTAGTTCGGGAAGCAGCGACGAGTCGAAGCGTCCGGCGTCCTGACGGTCCTTGAACAGCAGTATCATGCCACGTCCCCACTTCTCGAATTCGGGAGCTACGGCCGCGATGTCGCGCAGGGCGTGGTTGGTGGGTTCATGGTTGGGGGTCAGCAGTCCGATGACGTAGTAGCCGCGTCCGGTGGTGGAGAGCACGGATTTCTCCGCGCCTGATGCGAGATCGGTGTAGGTGTTCTCGGAGTTGAAGTTGCCGATCACCTGCACTCCCTTGTTGTCCTGACGCATCACGAGGGTATCGCTGACTGTGGATTCGGGTCGGATGTCGAAAAACTGTGCACGCGAGAGCACTCCGCCGTCGGCCATGCGCTGGCCGCTGACGAGCATGTATTGTCCTTCGTCGAGCTTCTGGCCGTCGCGGAGTATGCTGCTCCATGTGGCGTCTTCGGGGAAGCCGAGGAGCTGCGGACGTCCGTCGGCGATCTTCGACAGGGTGAACTGCGTGTAATATTTCGGGTCATCGATCCGGCCGGTCTTGGTAAATGCAAGCTTGAGTGTGCCCTGGGATGCCGGTTTTGCGGATGCGGAACTGTCGCCGCCGAAGCTGGCGTCAGTCCAGTTGCCCTTGGCGTCGGCCCACTGTGTCTTGCCTGTGACGGGATCGATGCGGGCCGGTATGCCGAGGCTTCGGGCCTTGGCTACGAAATAAATGTCGCGCGAGGCTGCGTTGGTGGCTTTCGACCGGTCGACAGCTTCCGGACTCATCCTGATGTTGCCGGGATACCAGTCGGGCAATATGGTTATATCGCGGGCTGTCTGTGCCACTAATTCAGCCGGATTGGCGCGCATTCTGGCCGCTTCGTCCTTGCCGACGGTGGCGGAGAAGTAGGAGCGGAAAGGTGTGAGGGCTTCGTTGTCGATGCGTGGCGACAGTATGTATTCGGCATAGAGCGGTGTGTCGTAGACGGGAGCCGTCAGATGGTCGGCGAGGATTACGGCGGGCACGTCGCTGCGGTCTTTGACGCTTAGCGATTCCACGAGCGTGAGGGCGCGTTCACGGTCGGCCTCGGGCACTCCGCTCAGAAACTGCTCGATGGTCTTGTGGTTGCCTCTGGCGTCGATCATCACAGCAGCCACTCTGGCGGGGTCAAGGCCGAGGCGTCTGCCAAGATCCTCGCCGCGCTCGCGGGTAAAGAACGTGGCGGTGTATGCGCCGCGGAGAGAGTCTTCATACACCTTGCGTCGGTCGTTTTCGGCAGCCTGGGCCGGGGTGACCTCTACGGGCTTGTTTGAAGCCACAGGCGGGATGATGTCCATCTCCTTGACTCCCGTATAGGAGGGAGTGAGATCAAGCGTCACAGCCACGTTGCGGTCGCGCCCTACGGAACCTTTGGTCATTCCGAAATTTTTACCGTCGGTAGCCCAGACCACCACGTCGCCTATTCCGGCCGAGAGTGAGGCGCGGCCATGCTGGTCGGTGGTTTTGGTGGCTATGGGGTAGAACTCACCGTAGTTGTAAAGCCTGAAGCTGACTTCGGTGCCTGCGGCCGGACGTCCCTGCCGGTCGGTCACATTGACAGTGATGGTGTCGACCGGAGCATAGTTGGTAGTGACGTTGATGTTGGTATAGCCGTCGGGTGTGGCGAGCACCTCTTCGGGGCCGTCGTAGGCTCCGAAAGCATAGGTGTTCATCATCATGCCTCGCGAGGCCGGAGCGTTGAACCATCCAAGGTTAAGTACCGGTTCGGGTTCGCATGCGCCTAAAAAATACCATTGTCCGTCGGCCCATGCCTCAACCCAGGCGTGGTTGTCGTCGGTATGCGCCCAGCGTGGGGTGTAGATCTGTCGGGCAGGGATGCCTACCGCACGCAGAGCGCCCACTGTGAAGGTCGATTCCTCGCCGCAGCGTCCGATGGCCGACGAAACAGTGGCCAGAGGGGAGTGGGTGCGGCTGTCCGATGGCTCATAGGTGGCTTTCTCATGACACCAGTGGTTCACCTCGAGTATAGCGTCTTTCATCGACAGCCCCTTCACGCGATCCTTTAGTTCGGCGTAGAATTCCGGACGGTGATTGTCGAGCGCTTCGTTGTTGATACGCAGCGGCAGGACGAAATGGCGCCATTCGCGGTCGGGGATATTTTTGCCCCAGGGCATCTCTTTGCGGGCACGCAGGGTGGCGTCGACGTTTGTGAGGAAAAAATCCCCGGAGTAGTCGGCTATGTCGGGTAGCGGCATGTAGGCGTAGAGAAATTCGAGCGCTTCGCGCTGCTGTGGCGTGAGGTTGCGGTCGAATACGGTGAAATATGCCGGATTGGCAACCTTCTCCTGGCGTTCTTTGAAATCGGCTTTTACTTTAGGCGTAGCGATGTTCTGTGCTGTCGCGCCGCATGCTGCCGCCGAGATGATGGCGGCTATGGCTATGTGTCGTAGTTTCATGGATTGATGGCTTTGATGATTTCGGCCACGATTTCGGCCGATGTCGTTTTACGTGAATATTCGTCGGTGCCGGGTGCTCCCATGCTTACCCCAGGTTTGCGGTAGATCATGTGGCTGGCTATGGTGTGGCGTGCCGATGCGTGAATCTCGCATGTGCCGGAAAGGCGGATAATCTCTGCGGCATTCTGCGGGCAGACTCCTCCGCCGGCAAGGACGACGAGGCGTCCGGCCGCGCGGTCGACGAGCTGACGGAGCATCGGTGCGCCATCGAGTGCCGATGCGGCCTGACCCGATGTGAGGAGGCGGTTGCATCCGAGGGCTATTATGTGGTCGAGCGCTTCAAACGGGTCGCGGCACAGATCGAAGGCGCGGTGGAACGTTACGTTCATACCGGACGCCGCCTCCATCATCTGGCGGCAGGCGTCCATGTCAATATCGCCGTCGGGGGTGAGCGCTCCGATTACAACGCCGTGCGCTCCCGCTTCGCGGGCCGCCACGATGTCGTCGGTCATTGACGCCACTTCTTCAGGGGTGTACAGGAAGTCGCCTCCGCGCGGTCGTATCAGCACGTGGACTTTCATTCCGGGCACTCTGACGGCCTGGCGTATGAAGCCGGTGGAGGGGGTGATGCCTCCGTCGGCGAGAGCCGAGCAAAGCTCTACGCGCTGTGCTTCTCCGCGCGAGGCTGCGTAGACGCTTTCTATGTCGCCGGCGCAGACTTCGAGCAGATTTCTATGTGTTGTGTTGTCGTGTGTCATGTAGTATGGTTAGCGAGTTGATATGATCACTTTGTTTCGAGTTCGATGATATAGTCGATCGTACCCTGAGGGATTTCGGGAAGTGTGATTTTTACTCCCCCCTCTTTGAGTCGTGAGTGTTTGAGTGTTGATTTTGTGGCGAATTCCTTGGCACTCTTGATTTTTAACGCAGTGGGCACTGTGATCTCGTTGCCTTCGGGACGGAATACGTGGAGATATAGCTTGTCGCCTTTGCGTGTGGCCGTTCCCCACGACTGGGCGGGGAAGTCGGCGGCGCGCACTCCGTAGACGGTTTCACCGTTGGCGCGGAGCCATTCTCCCATCCCTTTGAGGCGGTCAAGCGCGGCTGCGGGCAGTTCGCCGTTGGGCTGCGGGCCGATGTTGAGGAGCAGGTTGGCTCCTTTGCCGCGTGCATTGACGAGCAGCTCTATCAGTTCGGGCACACTCTTGTAGTTCTGGTCCATGATCTTGTAGCCCCACATTCCGTTCATCGTGGCGCATGTCTCAAGCGGCAGCTGCGACACGTCCTGTCCTGAAAGTCCGTGCTCGTTCTGTCCGGGCAGATCGCGCTCGAATATCTGGAAGTCCTCGCCCGGATAAGGCGTCTCGTGGTGGTTGTTGGCTATGAGTGTTCCGGGCTGGAGCCGGTGTATGAGCGCATACTGTTCGGGGAGCTGCCAGTCAAAGGCTGTGGAATCCTGGTCATGATCCCACTTGCCGTCAAACCAGATTGCACCGATCTTTCCATAGTTTGTGAGCAGTTCGGTGAGCTGGTTGTTCATAAACTTGTAGTAGCTCGGCCAGTCGCGCAGTGTGGTGTCGCGTCCGGTCTTCAGGCCGGTGCGTCCCGACGGATAGTCGGGTCGTGTCCAGTCGATGTGGGAGTAGTAGAGGTGGAGTTTCAGCCCCTGTTTCTCGCATTCATCGGCAAGTTCCTTGAGTATGTCGCGTTTGAACGGCGTCGCGTCCACTATGTTGTAGTCGCTCTGACGTGTGGCGAACATCGAGAATCCGTCGTGATGGCGTGTGGTGAACGTGATGTATTTTGCTCCTGCGTCCTTGAATGCCTTGACCCATTCGGCGGCGTTGAAGTCGGCCGGATAGAAGGCTTTGGCCGATTTGGCATATTCTTCGGCTGAGGCGCCGTAGTTGAGATACCATTCGCCTTGTCCGAATAGGCTGTAGATGCCCCAGTGGAGGAAAATGCCGAATCCGTTGTCGGCAAACTCCTGCTGTGCGGTCACGATTTCGGGTGAGGGTACGTAGCTGTCGGGTGTGGAGGCCGATGCCGGAATTCCGGCCGTGAGTGTCGCCGCTATGGCCGCAGCCATGATTTTTTTCATTATGATATGGTATTTAAGGGTTTTATAAAAAGCGAAGAAACCGCCAGTCGTTGTCTGGCTGGAGGTTTCTTGTCATGGTTGTATTCCGGTGGCGTCGATCAGAACGGCAGATCGCTGTCTGAGCCGCCGTCGGGTGCGATAGGCGCGGGAGGGAAGTCTGCTCCCTGCGGCATGGCGGGTGCCGACATGGGCTGCTGTCCGGCGGTTTCGGCTTTCCATCCGCGGATGCTGGTGTACCAGCGGCCGTTGTATTCGCGGCTTTCGATGTCGAAGCTCAGGGTGACGTCGTCGCCTACGTTGAGCTGATAGCGGTCGGCGTTGTCGCCGAAGAAGTCGAAGTGCACTTTCTTGGGATATGTCTCCTGAGTCTCGAGCACATATTCATGCTTCTTCCAGTTGTTGCCCGCCTTCGAGGTGCCCGACACGGCGCCGAGGTCGAGAATGATTTTTCCTTTTAATTCCATTATCGGATGTTATGATGTTTATTGTTGTTATTGGTCTTGTCGCTGTCGTTGATGATGTGTTTGATCCTTTATGGTTATCTCTGCAAATTTACGCAATAATCCCGACCCGACAAAAAAACGCTCTTGTTTCAAGGTGCAAAATACTTACAAAATTCCGATAATTGCCAAGTGACAGCTATTGAGGATTGGTTAAAAATGCTGCTAAATTGGCTGAATATGGTGATGTCCGGCAACGGGGTGAGAAAATTTGGTTAACTTTGCAGCGGTAAAGCGGCTGGCTGTAGTCAATTCGACCTGGTCGGCCGTAATGTCCGATCGTTTAATCTTCAATAGATACTTACCTATCAGTATGCTACTGACAAAATCGCTGACCTCGTTCGGCCGCTACTGGATATTCGTGAGCCGTGTGTTTGCGGTGCCCGACAAATGGCGGGTGGCTCTGAGACGCACCGTGCTGGAGATCTCCAAGCTCGGAGTGGACTCCATTCCGCTTGTGATGATCATCTCGATATTTATCGGTGCTGTGATCGCCATTCAGATGCAGCTCAATATTTCATCGCCTCTGATTCCGGCCTATTCGGTAGGTCTGGCCACACGTGACATCGTGCTTCTTGAATTCTCCAACTCGATACTCTGTCTGATTCTTGCGGGCAAGGTAGGCTCGAACATCGCCTCGGAGATAGGCACTATGAAGGTGACAGAGCAGATCGACGCTCTTGACATCATGGGCGTCAATTCGGCCAATTTTCTTGTGCTCCCCAAGGTGGTGGGTTTCGTGCTGTTCATGCCGGTGCTCGTGGCGTTCTGTATAGCTACGTCGCTTTTCGGCGGTTTTGCGGTAGCGGTTTTCACCGATATTATAACCGTCAGCCGGTATGTATATGGCATTCAGGCTCTGTTTCAGGAATGGTACGTGTGGTATGGCTTTATCAAGTCGCTCTTTTTCGCCTATGTCATAGCCTCGGTGTCATCGTATTTCGGCTATTATGTCAAGGGTGGCGCCCTCGAAGTGGGCAAGGCGAGCACCAACGCCGTCGTGACAAGCAGCATCCTTATATTGCTGCTTGATGTGGTACTGACCAAACTCCTGCTGCAATGATTGAAGTAAAGAACGTCACCAAGTCGTTTGACGACAAAACAGTGCTCCATGACGTGAGCTGCACTTTCGAAACCGGCAAGACCAATCTCATTATAGGTCAGAGCGGATCAGGAAAGACGGTGCTGATTAAGTCGATCGTCGGACTGCTGCATCCGGAAAAGGGCGAGATACTTTACGATGGACGCGACGTAATGCAGATGACCCACGACCAGGTGAAGGAACTGCGTAAGGAGATAGGCATGCTGTTTCAGGGATCGGCGCTTTTCGACTCTGAAACGGTGCTCGGCAACGTCATGTTCCCTTTGATGATGTTTACCGACATGAGCCACGAGCAGCAGCTCGAACGCGCGCATTTCTGTATCGATCGCGTCAATCTGAAGGGAGCCGATGCCAAGTATCCGTCGGAGATATCAGGCGGTATGCAGAAGCGTGTGGCGATAGCCAGAGCCATAGCCCTCAATCCGAGATATCTGTTTTGCGACGAACCCAACTCCGGACTTGATCCGAAGACATCAATCCTCATCGACGAGCTTCTGAGCGATATCACCCACGAGTATAATATCACCACGATAATTAATACCCATGACATGAACTCGGTGCTCGGCATCGGCGAGAACATCGTTTTCATCAACAAAGGCCACCGTGAGTGGGTGGGCAATATGAAAGAGATATATCGCACTGAAAACGAAGCGCTCAACGACTTTGTGTTTGCTACTGACCTTTTTCAGCGTGTCAGGCAGTATGTGGTCAGCCACGAGCATCCGAGTCCGCGTGATTGACCGGATGTGTGGGGAAGTGACGTTCAGGCGATAATGAAACTGCGCAGATTGCGCAGCCGCACGATGCCGAAACTTACGGCTGTGGCTACCAGCAGCGGGAAGAAAAATTCATAGCGGCCGGTCATCTCCACTGTCAGAAACAGAGCCATAAGGGGCGCGCGTACAGCTCCTGCCATCATTCCTGCCATTCCGGCATAGACCATTTGCCCCGCCGGGAGTTCCACTCCTGTCACGATCCTTACAAGACTGGCGAACAGTAATCCACCGACAGCTCCGGCAAAAAGCGTCGGAGCAAAATCGCCGGCCACTCCGCCCGCACTGTTGGAGGCCGAAGTGGCGAAAGTCTTTATGGCTACGATGAGTGCCGCTGCAGCGGTCAGCGCCATCGGCATTCCGCCCGATTGGAGCACGCTCCCCTTGAGGAGTGGCGATGCGTCGCCGGCAAGCAGTGAGGTGATCACCGTATAACCCTCGCCGTATAGAGCCGGAAACATCATCAGAGCCACGGCGAGTATGAGTCCGCCCGAAAGATTGCGGAGCCATGGATTTGAGATAGAGTTGTATAGCCGCTGCATGACCGTCATCATCGATGAGTAGTAGAGCGCGTACAATCCGATGAACACTCCTAAAGCGAGAAACCATCCTGTCATGGCCGGATCAAATGACGATGCGGGCGCAAACGCAATGTCGGGCGTGAACCCCGACAGCATATAGGCCGTGGTGGCGGCTGTAATGGTGGCTGTCAGTACGCCCATCACCGATATGGTAACCAGCTCCATGCGCAGCACTTCGAGCGTGAAAAGAAACCCTCCCACCGGCGACTTGAATATTCCGGCTATGCCGGCGGCGGCTCCGCAGCCAAGTAATATTTTCATTTGGTCGGGTGTGAGCTGCATCCAGCGTGCGAGATTGCTTCCGATGCCGGCGCCTACGTAGGCTATCGGGCCTTCGGCTCCGGCCGAGCCTCCGAATCCGAGCGTGATGGTGCTTGCTATCATAGGGCTCCATATCGACGATGTGCGCATGGTGTAGTCCTTGTTGCGCAGTCGGCCTATGATGCGGCTCACACCGTGGGTTATGTCGTGCCGAAGTATGTAGCGCACGAATATGCCGGTCAGCACAATGCCTGCCACGGGCAGAGCCACAAGCATCCAGTCGGGCCACGAACTGTCGAGGCCTGCGGTGAGCCACTTCGAGATATGCCTGATCATCTCTTTGAGCGCATAGGCGCACGCGCCGGCGCCAAGCCCTGTGATGAAGGCAAGGATGAAGATCAGCGGGGTAGGGCTTATGCGCGCCTTGACCCATCTGACAAATCCGGGTGGTGTGTGTGAGATCATCGTTGACGGTCGAGTTTTCTCGTTCAATATATGACTCTAACGCCTAACGATGCAGCTTGGTTTTGAATGTGAAACGCCTGTTGAGTATGAAATTGGCAAGTGTGTAGACAATCATGCCTATCAGAGTGGCCAGTCCGTAGCCGGTAAATGCTATGCGCCAGATTCTGAACTCCATATCACCCAGTGGGGTGCACTCGTTGATCAGCCATACGGTCAGTAGCTGAAGCAGATAGCAGGCCGCGAAGCACAGGCAGAAACGGATCGCTTCGCGCATGACTCCGTTGTTGGAGCGGAACACCCAGAATTTGTTCCATACAAAAGAGTTGACAAATCCGGCTCCGTAGCCTGCCGCATTGGCTATCCATGGGTTTATGCCCAGTATGCCTTTGGTGAAGTAGATCACGAGCAGGGTGAGCAGGGTGTTCATCACGCCGGTGAGGGCATAGCGCAAAAACTGCAGTGTGGCGGTGCGTCGCGACTGTCGGGAATTCATGATTCTCTGTTTTTCGACCAATGCCGACACCATTCCCTGATGCCGCATTCAAGGCAGAGGGGACGACGTGCCTTGCACACGTAGCGGCCATGGAGTATGAGCCAGTGGTGTGCCTTGCCGATCAGATCGGCCGGTATATGCTTCACAAGACATTGCTCCGTGGCAAGCGGCGATTTGCTTCCGGTGGTGAGTCCGATGCGTTCGCTGACTCTGAATACGTGGGTGTCGACCGCCATGGCCGATTTGCCGAACACTACAGACAGGATGACGTTGGCTGTCTTGCGGCCCACTCCGGGCAGCGACAGCAATGCGTCGATGTCGGCCGGCACTTCGCCGCCGAACTCCTCGGTGAGCCGCCGGGCCATGCCGAGAAGCGAACGGGTCTTGTTGTTGGGGTATGACACCGATCTGACGTATGGAAAGAGTGTGTCCTCTGTGGCCCGGGCCATGGCTTTGGCAGTGGGGAATGCCTCGAACAGCGGAGGTGTGACGATGTTTACACGTTTGTCGGTGCATTGCGCCGACAGAATGACAGCTACGAGTAGCTGGAACGGAGTCTCGTAGTGCAGCTCCGTCTTCGGTTCAGGCATCTCGTTTCTGAACCATCCGATGATCCCGTCGTAGCGCTCTTTGACTGTCATGTCAGTATCGTTTTAGCAGCCCAGATGCCAATGATGCATGCGGCGATGCCTCCGGCCAAGGAGATGGCAAGATATATGGCCGCGCGCAGAGCGTCGCCTGCCGACAGCAGGCGGGTGGTATCGAGAGCCAGAGTGGAAAATGTCGTGAAACCGCCTAAAATGCCGGTGAATAGAAACGGCTGTATGTGGCGCGTGACGGTAGTGGAAGAACAGATCTGCCACAACGCGCCGATCAAGAATGCGCCGATCAGGTTTACGGTGACGGTATGCCATATCCGGCTGGAGTCAAACCATCCGGTGGCCATCAGTCCCCACCGCCCAAGCGATCCGATCGCTCCGCCGGCGGCCACGCAAAGGCCTTCGGCAAGCAGAGCCGGCATTGCCATCGGTCAGCGTGCGGATGTGAATTCTTCGAGGAAACGGCGGTCGTTCTCGGAGAACATGCGCAGATCCTTCACCTGATATTTCAGGTTGGTGATGCGCTCTATACCCATGCCGAGAGCGAATCCGCTATATTCCTTGGAATCGATGCCGCAGGCGTCGAGTACGTTGGGATCCACCATGCCGCAGCCAAGTATCTCCACCCATCCGGTGCCTTTGCAGAAAGAGCATCCCTTGCCGCCACAGAGGTTGCAGGAAATATCCATTTCGGCCGACGGTTCGGTGAACGGGAAGTAGCTGGGACGAAGGCGTATGCGGGTGTCGTTGCCAAACATCTCGCGTGCGAAGTAGAGCAGTGTCTGCCGCAGATCGGCGAATGTCACATGACGGTCAACGTAGAGTGCCTCGACCTGATGGAAGAAGCAGTGGGCGCGTGCCGATATGGCTTCGTTGCGGTAGACGCGTCCGGGGCAGATGATGCGGATCGGAGGCTCGGAGTGCTCCATCACGCGGCTCTGCACCGATGATGTGTGGGTGCGGAGCAGCACGTCGGGATTCCGGTTGATGAAAAATGTGTCCTGCATGTCGCGCGCAGGATGATCATCCGCGAAGTTGAGCGAAGAGAACACGTGCCAGTCATCCTCGATCTCGGGGCCTTCGGCTATGGTGAATCCCAGACGGGCGAAGATCGATATGATCTCCTCGCGCACGAGCGACAGCGGATGGCGTGTGCCGAGCGGCATCGGTGCGGCTGTGCGGAAAAGATCCATGTCATCGTCGGACTGACTGTTTTCGCCGGCGGCTGCGGCGTCGCGCAGAGCGGTGATGGTTTCGGTGGCGAAGTTCTTGAGTTCGTTGAGTTTCTGTCCGAGTTCGCGTTTCTGTTCAGGTGAGAGAGCCTTGAAGTCGTTGAACAGGGATGTGACGGCTCCCTTCTTGCTGAGGTAGCGTATGCGCAGCTGCTCCGCCTCCTGTGGCGAGGTGGCTTTCAGGGATGCTATTTCAGCCCGCAGATTCTCTATTTTTTCAATCATCGTGGATTATTGTCTAAATTAAGTGCAAATTTACATAGAATTTCGCGGATTCTACCTATTTTTGCTGAAATATGTGGCAATGTCAAGAAACCGCAGATCGTTGTTTGACTCGAAATATTAGCATGTTGATGACACCGAATGATTCTAATGTGACGGAGAGAGTTGAAGCCGGGGTGAAGTCGCTCCTCGGAGCTCCCGGCGATGCCGGGCGCATAGTGGTGGGGCTTAGCGGTGGCGCCGATTCGGTGGCGCTGACGGTGGCGCTGCGACGTCTCGGCTACGATATTGAGGCGTTGCACTGCAACTATCATCTGCGTGGCGCGGAATCGGATTCCGACGAGGCTTATGTCAGGAGGCTGTGCGGCGGACTGGGCGTTCGTCTGACGGTGTGCGGCCTCGATGTCGGTGAGGAGGCGTTGCCGGGTGAGTCGGTCGAGATGACATGCCGCAGACTGCGTTATGCGCTGTTCGCTGAACGTGCGCATATTGCCGGAGCTTCAGCTGTAGCCGTAGCCCATCATCGCGATGACAATGTGGAAACGTTTTTTCTCAATCTTATGCGGTCGGCCGGGATCGCCGGACTGAAAGGGATGCTCCCTGTCGCTCCGTTGCCAGGCGATCCGTCGGTGAGGCTTGTCAGGCCGTTTCTCGGGGTGACAAGGGATATGACCGAGAGGTATCTTGGTGCTCTCGGTGTCGGGTTTGTGGTCGATTCGACCAATCTTGGCTGTGACTACACTCGCAATCGTGTGCGCAATCGTGTTCTGCCGGCTATCCGAGCTGATTTTCCGGGAGCGGATGCGGCGGTAGCCGCGTCAGTGAGTCATCTTGGAGAGGCCTATGGGTTTGTCGTGGAGATGACTGACCGACTTGAGCGGCGTTATTGCAGGGATGGCGTGACAGATGTCGCCGCACTGTCGGCCGATCTGCTTTCAGCGCGCTTCGTTCTGCTGTCATTGCTGTCGAAGCGTGGTTTCTCGGCCGAACAGGTCGATGACATATTGCAGTGCGTGGAGAGCCGGCAGTCGGGGCGGCGTTTCAACGCCGGCGGGAGCTGTTATCTGCTCGATCGCGGGATGTTGTGTCCGATAGCCGGTGATGATGTGGCCTTTGCCTATGAGGTGACGGTCGAGCGGATCGATGCGGCAGATCTGGTGATGGAGCGGAGCAACGATGTGGCCTATTTCGACGCCGAAGGGTGGTTTGCCGGCCGGGAGGTGGAGTGGCGTCCGTGGCGTCAGGGCGACACTATCAGTCCGCTCGGAATGCGTGGCCGAAAGAAGTTGAGCGATGTGTTCAACGATGCCAAGACTCCGGCCGATGTGAAGAGGGCGTTGCCTCTTGCGGTCAAGGACGGGGAGGTGCTGTGGGTGCCTGGCGTGAAACGCAGCCGGCTGCTTACGGTCGGTCCTTCCACGAGCAGTGTGGTGGTGTGCCGTCTTTGCCGCGTCAAAACCCCTTCCGGTAAAATTTGTTAATACAGGGGGATAGATAAGGCATGACGCGGTTTGCTGGGATGGCGGGCGGCGTGTTTGTCATCGACGCCTGATGACGGTGTGGCTCTGTGTGATGACGATGTCGACCGGCACGTCGTGGCTGTCGGTGTCGATAGCGTCATCAATAAGCTGAAAGTCGTAGCCCACTCCTACTTTCGTAGCCCGTGAGCCGGCAAGCATCCGGTCGTAGTATCCTTTTCCGCGCCCTACGCGGTTGCCGTGGCGGTCGTAGGCCACAGCCGGCACGATGATAAGCTCTATGTCGGCAATGTCGGTCAGGTCATTGCCGTCGGGTTCCTCGATCTCGAAAGCCCCGAGGTGGAGTCTGGTCTGTTCGTAAGGAAGGATGTCGAGGTTTACGCCGTTGACGCGTGGCAGGAAGAAGTGTTTGCGTCCGCTCCATTTGCCGAGGAAGTCGCGTGTCGACAGTTCGTCGGGGAGCGAGTGATACATCAGTATCCTGTCGGCCATCATGAAGGCGGCCATCTGTTCGAGCCGGTCGAACACGCTCTGCGCGGCTTCGGCCTTTTCGTTTTCGGTCAGCAGGCTCTTGCGTGCTCTGACCGTGCGGCGGATGTCATCCTTTTTCATTTTGCGTCAGTCTGTAGCTGAATTGTCGTCGTTGATGTAGGTGGTGCCATCGTCGGCGGTCTCGGCTGCTGGTGTGAGCTGCGGTCCGGTTTTCAATTCGTCAATGGCGCGTGCCACTGACGGATCGGTCATGTTGTTGACCTCGAAAAGTGCCGCTTGTCCGAGAATGTCGCTTGCGATGAGCGATTTCAGTTGGTTAACAATCAGCTGGCGCGAAATGTTTATGTAATACCATCGTGGTGCTATCCCTGCTTTCTGCTGTGCGTAGCCGACGAAGCTTGTCAGAAGTGTGTCGTCGGGAGGGAGCATGGCAAGCAGCTCGCCGGTGGTTTTAGCCTGTTCGAGCATCGTGCGGTTGTTGTCGGCGAAGTTGAAGGCGAAGTTGTGGAGCATTCCGGCGTTGAACGCGTTGACGTAGTAGGATGTCACTCCGGTGGTGTCGCGCCCTACATAGACGTCGGGCATTATGCCTCCGCCGCCATACACTGTGCGTCCGCCGAGCGTGGTGAATTCGTGCGTTTTGTCGATTTTCGCGGAGTCGGCGTTGAAGTCTTCGCCATGAAGGAAGCGGTCGTAGACTTCCATCTCATAGGCTTGTGTGGAACCGGGGGTGTAGGCTTTCTGTATGCATCGTCCCGAAGGGGTGTAGTATCGCGCTACGGTGAGGCGTATCGCGCTGCTGTCGGGCAGCTCTATCTGGTTTTGGACGAGTCCTTTGCCGAATGACCGACGTCCGATGAGCACGCCGCGGTCATTGTCCTGGATCGCTCCGGCGAAGATCTCGCTCGCGCTGGCCGATCCTTCGTTGATTATGACAGCCAGCGCGGCATCCTGAAACGCTCCGGTGCCGTCACTGCCCATCTGCTGGTCCATCGATGGTATGCGTCCGCGGGTGGAGACGATGGGCCGTCCGGCCGACAGAAACTCGTTGGCCATAAGCACCGCCGGTTCCAGAAATCCTCCGGTGTTGTCGCGCAGGTCGAGTATGTAGCTTTCGGCGCCTTTGGAGCGCAGGTCGATCATAGAGTTGAGAAACTCCATGTAGGTGTTGCGTCCGAATTTGTTGATGCGCACATAGCCTGTGGTCGGCGTGATTAGATAGGCGGCATCGATCGATGTGACAGGGATGTCGCCTCTGGTCACGTCAAACGTGAGCATATTCGGCGCCGAGGCGCGTTTCACTCCGAGTCTTACGACAGTTCCTTTGGGACCTTTGAGCCGGGAGCGGAGCTTGTCCATGTTGTATTTGACGCCGGCCACGAGGGTGTCGTTGACGGTTAATATTCGGTCGCCGGCAAGCATTCCCACTTTTTCGGCCGGGCCGCCGGAGACGACTTCCACCACTGTGGCTGTGTCGGTCATCATGTTGAATACAACTCCGATGCCGCCGAATGACCCCTCGAGAACTTCGTTGGTCGAAGTTAGTTCGGAAGCGGGGATGTAGACGGTGTGCGGATCGAGTTTCGACAGAAGGTCGGGAATAGTCTTCTCCAGCAGACTGTCAGTGTCCACAGCGTCGACATAGTCTGACTGTATGAGCGTGATGATATCGCTGATTTTCCGTTCTACCGACCCTCCGGCCTGACGATGTGAAAAATAGTTGCCGGCGATCATGCCGGTTATGAATGTGACTGCAATGACAAGCGGTGCCCATACGGCGGTGCTTTTCAATTTCTGGTTCATATCGTTTTGCTGTCCTTCCTCTTTTGGATGTCTGTGTCTGGTTGATCGGTTTATTTCGGGGTTGTGTCGTGTGTGCGGAGTTGCTGGTCAGTCGAGATGCTCTATGTGGACGCACTCCACTCCGGCTCTTTCAAGCAGCTCAAGGCCGTCGGCGAGCCGGTAAAGCTCATGGAACACGACTCTTCTGATGCCGCTCTGTATGATCAGCTTGGAGCATTCAAGGCAGGGCGATGCCGTGACGTAGAGTGTGGATCCTTCACTCGAATTGTTGCTCCGGGCTATTTTTGTGATGGCGTTGGCTTCGGCGTGCAGCACGTAGGGTTTGGTCGATCCGCCGGTGTCCTCGCATACGTTCTCAAACCCGGCGGGAGTGCCGTTGAATCCGTCGGAGATGATGGTGCCGTCGCGCACCAGCAACGCTCCCACCTGACGGCGTTTGCAGTAGGAGTTTTCGGCCCAGATGAGAGCCATTCGTAGGTAGCGACGGTCCAATAGCGCGCGTTTAGTGTTCTGTTCCATGACGACACACGTAAAGATGCGCAAAGTTAGCTAAAAATTATGGAAATACAGATGTTACGGAGCAAAAAGATGGAGAAAATGCGGGCCGGGGCATTGCACCGGATCGGTGCATGGGGAGCCTTGTCAGATTCATGCGGGGACTGGAGCGATCGGTCGGCGGTTTGGTTAATGATTCTCGAGGACTTGGCGGTTTGGCAAAAAAATAGTAACTTCGCAGTCGCAATTGCGGCTCTGTAGTTCAACGGATAGAATAGAGGTTTCCTAAACCTTAGATAGGGGTTCGATTCCCCTCGGAGCTACCGATGAAAAATGGCTGCGGTCCGTACGTCGAGCGTGCGGACCGCAGTTGTTGTGTTATGTTGGTATGTATTAGATCTTAAGCCCCCTTTCCCCTCTAAAAAAGTCAATGTGGCTTGGTTGGAATGTGTTTACTTTATCTCGACGAGGTTATAACGCTGCTTGCCAAGACCGAGCTGTTCGGCATAGTCGAGCAGATGCGGTGCGCGGCGTGCTTCGATACGCTCTATGAGATGCTGTTTTCCATGGTCGGGCGACTGGCGTACGGCATCGACGCATGCGCGGTCGACAGCTACGGGGTCGAGCGAGGCGAATATGCCGAGATCGGCGAGTTCGGCCGGATCCGGGTTGCCGTTGCAGTCGCAATCGATCGACAGATTGTTGTCCACGTTGATGTAGACCACTTTGTCGCCGATATGGTTTATGATGGCCTCGCAGGCTTCGGCCATTGATTCCTGGAATATGGAGTCGGCCGGGATGTGGTTCCAAAGTTCGGCCGGATTAGTGGTTTTGCCGGCTGTGTGTACCCAGGCTTTGCCGTCGGCCGATGCTATGCCTAAAATTAGCCAATTTCGTGCAGACGAGGTCTGGTGTCCGTAAAAATGGTAATAAAAACCGTTATTATGGTTAGTCTGATCATGAAATGGCCTCGATGTCGTTGGGAATAATGGTTTCCCGGAGTCGTCGCAAGTATTGTTTCAAGTATTGTTTAGGGATAGAGGTGGTCTTTTGTATCATGTAAGTGCCGATATTACGCGATTTGTGCGTATATTTGCACAAAGTATGGTCGCTTTGCGATCGTAAATGACTCATTGAGATTATAAATTCAATCAACCTTAACTATAATTCAATCAACCTTAAACCGATAATCAATGACCAATCATTGCGACACGGCATCGTTGCTGCTGCGTGGACTGGCTGTGGCGGCTCCGGCCGCGCTGGCGGTGTCTTCGACCTCATGCAGCTCTCAGAAAAATCCGGGAGATAACGAGCGGAAACCCCTCAATATCGTTTATATAATGACGGACGACCATACAGCCCAGATGATGAGCTGTTATGACACCCGCTATATCAGCACACCCAACCTCGACCGCATAGCGCGCGACGGAGTAAGGTTTACAAACAGTTTTGTGGCCAACTCGCTCAGCGGCCCGTCAAGGGCTTGTATGCTCACCGGCAAACACAGCCACAAAAACGGATTCCTGAGCAACGAGATGAGCGTGTTCGATGGTGAGCAGCCTACGTTCCCGAAGTATCTCCAGAAAGCCGGATACCAGACCGCGATTTTCGGGAAATGGCATCTTGAAACGCTCCCTACAGGATTTGACCGATGGGAAATTCTGCCGGGACAGGGCGACTACTACAATCCACGGTTCATCCGTCAGGAGGGAGACACTGTGGTGGAGCATGGCTATCTGACTTCGATTATCACCGACAAGAGCCTTGACTGGTTAGAGAACGAAAGAGACAAGAGCAAGCCGTTCGCTCTGATCATCCATCACAAGGCTATACACCGCGACTGGATAGCCGATACATGCGATCTGGATCTGTTTGAGGATACCGATTTCCCGGTGCCTGAAACGTTCTATGACGATTATGCCGGACGTCCCGCCGCGGCCGCGCAGGAGATGTCGATCGACAAGGATCTGGACATAATATATGATCTCAAGATGCTCAACGACACCGTTGACACACGTCTGAAGAGCACGTATCTCTCGATAATCGGACGTATGGACAGTGCGCAGCGCGCGGCATTCGACGCCCACTATCAGCCCATAATCGACGATTTCTACAAGAAGAATCTCACGGGCAAGGATCTTGCCGAATGGAAGTTCCAGAGATATATGCGCGATTACATGAAGGTGGTGAAGAGCCTCGACGACAATGTCGGCCGGGTGCTCGACTATCTTGAAGAGCACGATATGCTCGACAATACCCTGGTGGTCTACACCTCCGACCAGGGTTTCTACATGGGCGAGCACGGATGGTTCGACAAGCGGTTCATGTATGAGGAGTCGATGCGCACCCCGCTGGTGATGCTGCTCCCCAAGGGACTCGAACGTCGCGGTGATATCCCCGAAATGGTACAGAATATTGACTACGCGCCTACATTCCTCGAATTGGCCGGCATCGAGGTGCCCGAAGATATGCAGGGAATGTCGCTGATGCCGTTGCTCCGCGACAAGAACGGTCCTGAAAAGTGGCGCGACAATCTCTATTACCATTACCACGAATATCCGGCCGAACACATGGTGAAACGTCACTACGGAGTGCGCGACGACCGCTACAAACTGATGCACTTCTACAACGACATCGACCAGTGGGAGCTTTATGATCTGAAGGAGGATCCCAACGAAATGCACAACATCTACGGCAAGCCGGGAACCGAAGAGATCACTGCCCGCATGATGCAGAAGCTCAAGGCGGCCCAGGAGCAGTATGACGACCCGATACGTGAAAAATATCCTATAAAATAAAATATAATGATCATGAACGGATTCGCAAGAAAATCCCTCGCGGGATTGCTCGGCGCGGCATCGATGGCTGTAATGATACAGTGTTCGCCCGCCGCAAAAGAGAAGTATTATGAGAAGGTAGCGCCGCTGCCTACCGAAGCTACGCTCGACGAACGCGTCGACATAGCTTCACGTACAGTGCCCACAGCCAACCAGCTGGCATGGCAGGATCTGGAGCTCACCGCATTCCTGCATTTCGGCATCAACACCTTTACCGATCGCGAATGGGGCGACGGCATGGAGGATCCGGCGCTGTTCAACCCTTCGGAGCTTGACGCCGAACAGTGGGTGAAAACCCTTAAGGATGCAGGTTTCAAACTGGTGATACTCACCGCCAAACATCATGATGGATTCTGTCTGTGGCCTACACAGACCACTGATCACTCCGTGGCCAGCTCGCCGTGGAAGGATGGCAAGGGCGACGTAGTAAGAGAACTTCGCGATGCCTGCGACAAGTATGGCATGAAGCTGGGTATATATCTTTCGCCGTGGGACAGAAATTCGCCTAAATACGGCGATTCTGAAGCCTACAACGACCAGTTTGTAGCACAGCTCACCGAGTTGCTGACCAACTACGGCAAGATTGACGAAGTGTGGTTTGACGGCGCTTGCGGAGAAGGTCCCAACGGCAAGAAGCAGGTTTATGACTGGCCCCGTTTCCGTAAGGTGATGGAGGAGCTTCAGCCCGAAGCTGTGCTTGCAATCACCGGCGATGATGTGCGCTGGGTCGGCAACGAAGGTGGCGTAGGCCGCGAAACCGAGTGGAGCGTCACCCCGCTGATGCCCTCGATCTTCCCCGAATCAGAAGCCTATAACGATTCGCTCGGCATAAATGCCATGGCCAAGAATATCGGCGACCGTGAGATGCTTGCCAATGCAAAAGAGGTGCGCTGGTGGCCGTCGGAGGTCGATGTGTCGATCCGTCCGGGATGGTTCTACCACGACTCACAGCAGCCGAAAAGCCTGGCGCACATGGCCGACATATATCTCTCGTCGGTGGGACGCAACTCTGTGCTGCTGCTCAATATTCCTCCCGATCGTCGCGGTCTGATAGCCGACGCCGATGTGGCGCGTCTCAAGGAATTCCGCCAGTGGATCGACGCCAACTTCTCTGACGATCTCGTGGCTTCAGCCGACTCCGCGTCGATGTCGGCGGCTCTGCGTCCGCAGTCCAAAGTCAATGCCGTGGTGCTTTCGGAGGATATCCGCAAGGGACAGAGAGTGGAGACGTTTGTTGTAGAGGCTTGGTCTGACGGCGCATGGAATCAGGTGGCCGAGGGTACGACCATCGGCAACAAGCGCATACTGATGACGGACGACGATGTTGTGGCCGACAGCCTCAGGATCAGAGTCACGTCGACCCGCAACACTCCGCATGTACGCCCCCTCAAGGCTTACTACGTGATCAAGCCTGATGATCTGGCCGCCCAGGAAACCGAGTTCAACGTTGTCGGCAAATCCAAGGCCGACGGTGCGGCTCTCGTCAGCGATGCCGGACGCGAAGCCATGGTCGCAGGATTTATCTATGAGCCTTCAAAGGGCCAGGTCCCGGTGTTCAAATATGTGGCCGAGGTAAGCACCGACGGCACCGCCTGGAAACGGGTTAAGACCACCGGCGAGTTCGGCAATGTCTTCAACAATCCCATACCGCAGCGTGTGGTGTTCGCCTCTCCGGTAAAAGCCCGCTGGCTGCGAATCGTGAGCGTCGACGACGAGCCTAAAGCCACCGGCAAGCTTGAGATCCTGACGGTGAAATGACCGCAACGTGTAGCGATGGCCTGCCCGACGGAGATAGCGTCGTGGGCGTGACCATCGGCTGATATACGGGGCGGCGGCAGAGAGCATGTGTGCTCCCGGCCGCCGCCTGTTTTATAAGCAAGGCCGATAGCCAGTGTGATCCAATGAGATTCAATGAAGCATAAATAATGCACGGCTCTTTCATTTAACCTAAAATAAATAGCATATCTTCCCTTACCCGGTTCATTGAGAATCGGGTAATTTTTCCATGTCTGTATATCAAAGAGTTATTCTGGTATCAAAATTTTATTTTTTTTACTTTTGACTTAAAAATCGCATCAGTCTGGTAAAGCTCATCGAGATATGTCTGATCAGTTCGGCCATGCCTTTATTCTTATCCGATTGTTTCTTGCGAAGTCCTTTCCATATTGAGAACACCGAGTAAACTATTCTTTGTATGGTATCGAGGTTTCTGGCGGCTCTTGTTGACTTGCGTTTTATATTGTCCTGCTGAAGATTGTAGTCCAGCCCCCAATGCATACTTTCTATTGACCAATGGTTGCGCACGAAGATTCCTGGCTTCGGAGTATGCGTAGGCATACTGCTGACGTACAGGCGTTTTTCTGAGGTGTGTACTCCTGTTGACTTTTTGACTGTGGACGATTCATACTCTATGATGGTCATGTTTCCGCCCCATTTCTTCTTGTCTGCGATAATGTCCAGTCCGTCATATACGCGGTAGGTTCTCGTCTCTATCCTGCCGTGGGCCAGTTCGGGACCTTCGGTGTAAGAATATACCGGTGTGTGTTCCACTAGCCTGTCCTCAATGCCGTATCGCAATGACGGCTGGTTGGCTTTGAGTTCTATCAGAAAGTCTCCGCCTTTCTTTCTGATTTTCTCGACAATATCCTTCTGCATAGACATTGCGTCGGCTGTGACAATCTTTCCTGCGACATCTATTTTATCAAGAAGTATCGGTATGGCCTTTATCTCGTTGCTCTTTTCCTGACAGGCTTCGGTGGCGATTGTTATGCCGGTGCTGAACGAATAGGCAGAGACGATATCCGGGCTTCGCCCGTTTTCCTGAACGGTGCCGCGCTCGGCTTTGCCGTCAATGCAGATTATTTCAATGATGCGGCTGGCGCAAGTAAGTCTTTCAAGGAATATGTCTGCGAACTGCTGCATCCTGTCGGCCATATCCATATCGTTGATGCCGTTCTCCACACGGCAAAGCGTGGCCTCAGATGGTACGCCGTTCCTTAACAGGCCCATTTTGTGTAATTTGTTGAGGTTGTATCTGCCGAACTCCAATATCTCGGCTCGTCCGATGCATCCGGCCATACGTCCGAGTATCATCAGCATGATGATATCGTTGAGGCTGTGACGGAAATTGCCTTTGTCCAATCTACGGAAATCCGGCACGGATGAGGCAAACGCTCGAAGTTCTTCCATGATACTGCGCCTTGTGTCAAATTTATTGTGTACTTTTGCGGTATGATCAGGCGCATAGGCGTCAGTCGAACAGACTTGGTCAAGTGGCTTCATTTTTGGCGTAACTCTTTGATTATCACCTATAAAGTTACTAAAAATCTGCCACTTGGCCAAATTTTCATTACACTTATTTTCTTGAAAATCAGAGGTTAAAGCCTCTCCGCCCGTACTGCTCTCGCTATAAAATAACACATTTGTCGAGAATGAGACGAAATCTTAAATGAAAGAGCCGTGTAAATAATGTGAGATATGACGATAGAAATTTGTTTCTGGATGAAATAGGCATTATATTTGCAAAAATAATCCATACAAAACGATATGAATATTCTCGTGACCGGAGCTAACGGCCAGTTGGGGACGAGTCTGCGCAAGGCGTCCGCATCAAGTGCCGACCGATATATATTCACCGACGTAGCCGAGCTTGACATCACCGATGCCGCGGCCGTCGAGCGGATGGTTTCCGACAATGGTGTCGACGTCATAGTCAACTGCGCGGCATATACCAATGTCGACCGCGCCGAGGAGCAGCCCGATATCGCCGAGCGGCTCAACGCCACAGCGGCGGGCATTCTTGCCCGCGCGGCCAAAAAGGCCGGAGCTGTGCTGATACACATATCCACTGACTATGTGTTTGGCGGCGGCGCCGGAAACACGCCGCGCAATGAAGATGAGCCTATGTCGCCCACAGGAGTGTATGGCGTCACCAAGATGCATGGCGAGCAGAAAATAGAGGCTTCAGGCTGCCGGGCGATTGTGGTTCGCACGGCATGGCTCTACAGTGAGTATGGGCGTAATTTTGTCAAGACAATGATGGAACTTACCGCTACTCGTCCGCAGCTCAAGGTGGTGTTCGACCAGTGCGGAACGCCCACATACGCCCAGGATCTGGCCGACGCTCTGTTTGCCATCATAGAGCGTCGGATGATCGACGGCAATGAGGGTGTATATCATTATTCCAACGAAGGTGTGTGCTCATGGTATGATTTCACCAAGATGATAGCCGCCGAGGCCGGCGCTTCATCGTGCCGGATCGATCCGTGTCACTCCGACGAGTTCCCGTCCAAAGTGGTGCGTCCCTCTTATTCAGTTCTCGACAAGACAAAATTCAAGCGCGTGTTCTGTCAGGAGATACCCTACTGGGTGGATTCTCTGAAAAAATGCGTCGCAAACTTAAAGAATACCGATCAAATATGAACTACAGGAAGAATATCATGATAACCGGTGGCGCCGGTTTTATCGGCAGCCATGTGGTAAGGCTTTTTGTGAACAAATATCCCGACTACAGGATCGTCAATATCGACAAGTTGACATACGCGGGCAATCTCGCCAATCTCAAGGACGTGGAGAATATGCCCAACTATGTGTTTGTCAAGGCCGACATCTGCGACTTCGACCGCATGCTCGAAGTCATGAAAGAGTATGATGTCGACGGCATAATACATCTTGCAGCCGAGAGTCACGTCGACCGTTCGATCAAGGATCCGTTCACGTTTGCCCGTACCAATGTCATGGGTACCCTGTCGCTGCTTCAGGCAGCCAAGATCTACTGGGAGTCGACTCCCGGCGGCTATAATGGCAAGCTGTTCTATCATATCTCCACCGACGAGGTGTATGGCGCGCTTGAGCTGACCGCCCCCGAGGGCATACAGTCGCCCTTTACCACCACCGCTTCGTCGGCCGAGCATCATCTGGCCTTCGGCACCGAGTTTTTCCTTGAGGAGACAAAATACAATCCCCACTCTCCCTATTCGGCTTCCAAGGCTTCGAGCGACCATTTCGTGCGTGCTTACCACGATACATACGGCATGCCTACACTCGTCACCAACTGCTCGAACAACTACGGGCCATATCAGTTCCCTGAAAAACTCATACCGCTGTTTATCAACAATATCCGTCACCGCAAGCCGCTTCCGGTCTATGGCAAGGGAGAGAACGTGCGCGATTGGCTTTTTGTCGAGGACCATGCCCGCGCCATCGATCTGATATTCCACAAGGGACGTGTGGCCGACACATATAATATCGGCGGATTCAACGAATGGAAAAACATTGACCTCATACGCGTGATCATCCGCACGGTCGACCGTCTGCTCGGTAATCCCGAAGGTCACAGCGACAGCCTGATCACGTATGTGACTGACCGCGCCGGACACGACCTCCGCTATGCCATCGACTCGCGCAAACTCCAGCGTGAACTCGGATGGGAACCCTCGTTGCAGTTTGAAGAGGGCATAGAGAAAACCGTGAAGTGGTATCTCGACAATCAGGAGTGGATGGATTACATTACTTCGGGTGAATATGAGAAGTATTATGACGACATGTACTCCGGCCGATGATCTGACACAGGCCTGCATACGACGACCATGAGTGACGATAAACTCTGGAACCGCGAATACTGGAAGGTGATGACGAGCAATTTCATGCTCTTCTTCGCCTTCTATATTCTTACACCCCTGTTGCCGATCTACCTCGACGCACAGTTTGCCGCCGACAAGCACATGATAGGCATAGTCCTGTCGGGCTATGTTGTGGCCACGCTGCTTGTGCGTCCTTTCAGCGGATTCATAGTCGACACGTTCGACCGCAAGAGGGTGCTGACGCTGTGTTTTTTCGTGTTCTTCATCATGTTTGCCGGCTACGTCGGAGCCGGAACGCTGTTGATGTTTGCAATAGTGCGCACGCTACACGGACTCCCTTTCGGTGCGGCCACAGTGGCCAACTCCACCGTGGCTATCGACGTGCTCCCCGCGTCGCGCCGCAACGAGGGGATCGGCTATTATGGTCTGAGCAATAATCTGGCCATGGCCATAGCTCCGTCGGTAGGTATATGGATATATCATGCCACAGGTCGCTTCGATCTGCTTTTCTGGCTCGCTCTCGTCATTGCGTTGGCCGGATTTGTCAGTTCGTCGCGTGTCAGGTTGCCGGAGCGGCGCAGAGTGATCGGTAGGCCGAAGCTGAGCCTTGACCACTTCTTTCTTGGGCGTGCGTGGCTGATGGCGGTTAACATCTGTCTGTTCGGACTCTGCTGGGGTGTGATGAGCAATTATGTGGCCATCTACGGGCAAGAGGAGCTGGGCATTACCGACGGCACCGGCTTGTTTTTCATGATTCTGGCCGTAGGGCTTGTGTGTGCCCGTCTGATCGGATCGCGCTCTCTGAGGCGCGGCGAGATAGCCCGTAGCGGACTGCGTGGCGTAATCTTCTCCAGTCTTGGGTTTGTTTTGTTCGCGTCAGGAGCGGGTGAGTGGGGCTACTACCTGTCGGCTCTGCTTATAGGTCTGGGCAACGGACAGATGTATCCGGCCATGCTCAATATGTTCATAGGCGTTGCGCGCCACGATCAGCGTGGCACGGCCAATTCCTCGATACTGATTTCGTGGGATGCCGGTATGGGGCTCGGAATACTGCTCGGCGGATTTCTGGCACAGTATATGAGCTATGCAGCGGCATTTGGCGTCACGGCGTTAGCTCAGTTGGTCGGGGCGTTGCTCTACGGGGTAGCTACCTGCCGTTTTTTCGAGCGGCGCAGGTTGTCACCGGCGGTAGGTGAGGGCGATGGTCAGAAGCGTCAGTAGTTCGGCCATGGGAATGGCAATCCACAGCCCGTCGTTGCCAATGGCTTGCGGAAGAATGATAAAGGCGGGGATGAGATATATGATGCCGCGCATAACGGTGTAGAGCGTCGACCGTCCGGCTTTCTCGATGCTCTGATAGTAACCGATCATCACGATATTGAGTGAAAACAGCACCGCGCTCAGCCCGAACAGCGGAAGGCCGTGGACCGCATAGGTGAATGCAGTGGTATCAGTCGGAAGGAATATAGCGGCGAGCAGGGGAGCGGCAAGCCACATGGTCAACGATACGCCCGCGCCGCATATCGTACCGGTTATGAGTGACAGTCTGAGAGTCTTGGCAACCCTGCCGGTCTGACCGGCGCCGTAATTGAAACTTATGATCGGCTGGGCCGATTGTGCGACTGCGTTGCTTAGGGAGAATATGAGAGGAAAAAGATAGCATCCGATAGAGTAAGCGGCCACACCATCCTCACCAAGCCGCGACATGAACACATAATTGCCGGTCACGATCATCACTCCGATCGCGAGCTCGGTCACGAATGTCGCAAAGCCGATCCGGGCCATATAGCCTACATTGCGTAGGGTCAGCCGCAATGACTTGGCCGACAGTTTCAGTCGGTAGAACCGTAGTGTGGTGGAAAATCTGATGAAATATATCATCACCAGACAGCCGCCTGCCACGCAGGAGATGGATGTGGCTATCGAAGCTCCGGCGATGCCCGTGCCCAATGGAAATACCATGAGCCAGTCGAGAAATATGTTGAGGGCGGCCGATGTGATCTGTATTGCCATGGCTGTCTTCGGCGATCCGTCGAGCCTTATGAGCATCATGCCGGCGCACTGTATGTAGAAAAAGAAAAATCCCGGCAGCAGCCATAGCAGATAGTCGGTAGCGAGCGGTTCGAGCGCCTCGGAGCATCCGGCCAGATATAACAACGGTCGGAAGAACAGTGCTGTCAGAGTGATGATGACGCCGAATATCACAGCTCCGGCTGCGAATGCCTGCGTCATTATTATGCGCGCGGCCTTAACGTTGTCCTCGGCCAGACGTATGGAGGCTATAACCGACGCGCCGATACCGAACATCAGTCCGATACCGGTGGTGACAAGAAACATGGGAGCCACGATGTTGATGGCGGCGAGCCCTTCGGAACCTACGCCGTGGCCCACAAACATGCCGTCGCAGATATTGAGCAACGAATTGAACATCATTGCTATAAGCGTCGGGAAAAACATGGTCCGGAACAGGCTTGCTATATTGCCGTTGCCGAAATCGAGATTGTCGCGGTTCATAAGTAACTCTCAGAAATCAGTTTACATTATCCAATTTATCAGTAACACGTGCCTCGCTGCAGTGCTTCGTGACTGTCCGGGCGTTTTTACGAGCCACTTGGCAGAATTGATCGGATTGAAAAAACACAATACAAAAGCCGGTAAGAATCGAGGTTTTACCCGGTCATCTTATCCAGCTGCATCCAGCCCTCCGATGAGGATTACAAAACGCTTCGTATAAGTAACTCTTAAAAAACAGTTTATGTTATTAAATCCGTCAGTAGTCTGTGGTTTGCTGCTATATTTTTTTTGATTTTGTCTGGCGTTTTTTTGCTTTCATCCTCAGTTGTGTAGCTCGCTACGCACCCTCGTCTTCAAGCAAAAATCATTCGAGCAAATCTCAAAACCACTCGCCGCTAATTTTTGCGAGTTATTTAACAATGCAAAGATAGCGATTATTAATGGATTATGCAAAATCGGGCTGAGTCGCGGAGTTGTCGGACTCAGCGTTTTTGTCGGTTCTGGTCCCGGGTCATGCCATGCTCTGAGATCAGTCGGTGGAGGCTGATGATCCCCATCGCTGCCGCTGAAGTTCGGCGGCGCGTTGCTCGGCGGCGTTGTCGGCCGGATTCCAGAATGTAGGGTGTCCGATGGTGTCAGGCATGAATTGCTGGCGGACGAAATGCCCGGGGTAATCGTGGGCATATTTGTAGTCGTGGCCGTAGCCCATATCTTTCATCAGCGACGTAGGCGCGTTGCGCAGATGCAGAGGCACAGGCTGGTTGCCTGTTGAGCCGACATGCTGCAGGGCTGCGTTTATGGCCATGTAGGCCGAATTGCTTTTTGGCGATGTGGCGAGATATATGGTGCATTCGGCCAGCGGTATCCGTCCTTCGGGCCAGCCGATCTTGTGGATGGCGTCGAATGTGGCGTTGGCGAGCAGCAGTGCATTGGGGTTGGCCAGACCTATGTCTTCGGCGGCGAGTATGAGCAGTCGCCGGGCTATGAATTCAGGCTCTTCGCCGCCGTCAATCATTCTGGCGAGCCAGTAGATGGCTGCGTCGGGATCAGATCCTCGCACCGATTTGATGAATGCCGAAATGATGTCGTAGTGCATCTCTCCGCCCTTGTCGTAGGCTGCCGGATTGCTCTGCAGACGGCTGGTGACTGTGGCGTCGTCGATCACTACCGGCTCGGCTGCGGGGGTCGACTGTTCGAGCAGGTCGAGTATGTTGAGCAGCTTGCGGGCGTCGCCACCTGAAAAGCGAAACAAGGCGTCGGTCTGTCTGACGTCGATCTTGCGTGTGGAGAGCACTTCGTCGCGTTCTATTGCGCTGCGGAGCAGCCTGTCGAGGTCGGCGGCGTCAAGCGGTTTGAGCGTGTAGACCTGCGCTCTCGACAGAAGCGGGCGGATCACTTCGAACGACGGGTTTTCGGTTGTGGCTCCGATGAGTGTCACGGTGCCGTTCTCCACGGCACCGAGCAGACTGTCCTGTTGTGACTTGCTGAAACGGTGGATCTCGTCGATAAACAACACCGGCCGAGATGTGGCAAACATGCTTGAGGCCTCGTGCTTGCAGCGGTCAATGACCTCGCGCACCTCTTTTACTCCCGAGCTGACGGCCGACAGTGTGAAGAACGGGGCTTTGACCGTGTTGGCTATGATCCTGGCAAGCGTGGTCTTGCCTACTCCCGGAGGACCCCATAGGATGAACGAGGCGACGTGTCCGGTTTCGATCATGCGCCTGATTATTGAGTCGGGGCCTACAAGATGAGTCTGTCCGATATATTCATCAAGTGTCTGCGGACGCAGGCGTTCGGCAAGTGGCTGGTGCATGTTTCAGGTGTGTGTTGGCTTTTTATGCTACAAAATTAGAAAAAAGTCGGCAAAATCCGTGTTAACAGAGTTTAATCTCGACTTGCTTTATATCAGATTGAAAAATTATATTTATCTTTACAACGTCATGCCGTTATACGCCGTCAGGCGAACCGTCGCTGAGCGAACTTAACGGCCATGGCTTTGTTAAAACTATAAAAACGGACTTCTGGCGCACGCGTGAACAGCGTCGGTCGGGAGTGCGTGAGGTTTAACAATTTAACGATTAGAAGAAAATGAGCACAAACAACAATCCTGCCGGCACTCCGAAAACGATGCGAGCCATATTCGGCATCGTCATGATCATCGTCTATATAGGTGTGGGAATATTGTTCCTCACCGGGTTTTTCGCTCCCATTTACGGAAGCTGGGAATGGATCCGTTGGGTGGGCGGCATCATCTTCATAGTGTATGGAATCTGGCGTGCCTACCGGCAGTTTGCCGGAGTCGACTCGCCGTATTGACGCAACAGATCTCATCCAGTCCGTGTGAAATCAGCAATATCGATAATGAAATACATCAGCCGACTGACTCCGGGAGTGTTATCTCTCGGAGCCGCTCTGCTTCTGGGCGTGGCAGTGTCGTCATGCGCCAAGGAGGTGAAGAGCACAGCGTCGTCGGGCATCGCGCAGATAGCCTGTGATGCAAGTTTCGAGAATATAATGAATCAGGAGATAGACGTGTTTGAATACATCTATCCCAAGGCAAGCATCATGCCGGTCTACATAAGTCAGAATGCCGTGATCGACAGTCTGCTCGATGTCAGCAAGACGGCCGATACGCGTCTTGGTGTCCTCACCCGTCCGCTGACGCAGAAGGAGGTCGACTACCTGAAGTCCAACGGTCGTCAGGTCCGGCAGAGCATGATCGCCGTGGATGCTCTGGCTCTTATAGTCAATCCACAAAACCGTGTGCAGGTGCTCAGCAAGCCTGAGATAGCCGAGATACTGTCGGGGCAACTGACTGAATGGAATCAGGTGGTGCCAGGCAATGATCACCTCGGCAAGATAGAGGTGGTGTTTGACCATCAGGGATCGTCGACAGTGCAGTATATGCGCGACTCGCTGCTCAACGGCGGTCAGTTCGGCCCGAATGTTTATGCTCAGAAGACTCCCGCCGACGTGTTCAAGGCCGTGCGTGAGAATAAAAATGCCGTGGGTATTATAGGCGTGAGCTGGATCAGTTCGGATCTGAAGACCCGCGAGATGAGCCGCGAGGAGTTTGCCGCTTCGGTGCAGAGCAACGATTCGGTGAGCAATTCGGCCGATATGCGGTTCAGCGAGGATGTGAAGGTGATCAAAGTGCGCGGCAATGACGAGGTGACGGCCTATATGCCCTATCAGTTGTATATCTTCGACGGATCATATCCGCTCTACCGCCAGATCTACATGGTGTGTACGGCCACGGGAGGCACTATCAGCCACGGATTCTACTCATTCGTCACCGGTTTCCACGGCCAGAAGATCATGATGACCACCGGCGTGCTGCCCAAAGTTGTTCAGCCCACGCTGGTCAATATCAACTGACGGCAGCCATTACGAACGAAAATAAACGTATAACAAACAGATATATAAAAAACAGTAATAAACCAAGTCAATGAAACTGAAGTTACTTTTCGCGATGCTCCTCGGCGGGGCATTGTCGGCAGCCGCCCAGGGCGGCTACCAGGATGGCGTTGACAATTACAACGCCGGACGTCTTGATGTCGCAAAGATCATTCTTGAAAACACCATCAATGATCCGCAGACCAATAAGTCAGTAAGCTACTACTATCTCGGCGCGATCGACTTTCAGGGCAATGATCTCAACGCGGCCAAAGCCAATTTTGACAAGGGCGTGGCTGCCGATCCCGCCAACGGTATGAACTATATCGGTCTGGGCGAGGTGGCTCTCAAGCAGGGCCAGAAGGGTGCTGCCGAAGATTTCTTCAAGCAGGGCATGCAGACCGACAAGAAAAACACCGCCCTTATGGCAGCGGTTGCCCGTGCTTATTACAACGTTGACCCTGTCGCCTACGACAAGGAGATCAACAAGTATCTCGACAAGGCCCTCAAGGACTCGAAAAACACCGAGAGCGCCGTGTTCATGCTGCAGGGCGACATGAAAGCCATGGATGATCCGGGCAACGCCGCATCGCTCTACGAGCTTGCCATCGAGGCCGACAAGAACAAGAATATCGTCAATCGCGAAGCTTACGTCAAGTATGCCAACACATACTTCCGCGTGGCTCCCAAGTTTGCGATCCAGAAGCTTGAGGAGCTCAATCAGCTCGAGCCTAACTCGGCTCTGGCACAGCGTGAGCTTGCCGAGAAATACTACGACAACTCGCAGTTCGGTTCGGCATGTCTGCAGTATGGCAAGTATCTTGAGAATCCCAACCACTTCCAGAAGGATGAGCAGCGCTACGCCGGTCTGCTTTATTCGGCAAAGGACTACGACAAGAGCCTTGAGGTGGCCAACAGCGTGCTCTCGAAGGATCCGAACAACTTCTACATGTATCGTGTCATCATGATGGACTATGCCGCAAAGGAAGACTGGCCTGCTGCAGAAGCGGCCGGAGCAAAGCTTTTCGGTCATCCCGACGCAGAGTACATCCCCAATGACTATATCCTTTATGGCGACGCTCTCGCAGAGCAGGGCAAATATGAGGAAGCCGTGAAGACTTTCGAGAAGGCCATCGAGCTAAACCCCGACAAGCCTGAGCTGCTGCCGAAGCTGAGCCTCGTCCACGACCGCGCGGGCAACTCCGAAAAGGCTGTGGAGGTGATGAAGCAGTATCTTGATGCAGGCAACGGCTCGCTCAACGACATCATTAACATGGGTCGCCGCTATGCATCTCTGGCACGCAAGCTCGAAAAGGGCACTCCTGAGCGTGTGGCTGCCGCCGATGAAGGTATCAAGTACTACGACAAGGCTCTGGAGCGTGTGTCGGACAATGCCGTTCTCTATCGTCTGAAAGGTGAGATACTTCTTGCTCGCAACGACGACAACCCCAATGCCGAGATCGCCGCTCTCTATGAGAAAATGCTTGAGCTGCTCAATGCCGATCCGGCCAACCGTGAGTCGCAGGTCGCATCATATCGCGCCGCCGACTACGTGCTCGGCATCTACTACTCTGATGTAGACAAGGCCAAGGCCAAGCAGTATCTGGAAGACTATCTGAAGATCGATCCGGAAAACGAGGGCATCAAGAAACTCTATGAGACTCTCGGGAACTGATAAAGGTTGTCTGTAACAGATCGAATTATGACGCTGCGTCGGCAATGCCGGCGCAGCGTCTGTAGTTTCAGGGGCGTGCAATGACGCTTATCCGGTGTCACCCGTCGGTATAATTTGCCGTTGTGTGAAAAAAAAGCAGGCAATACGTCAGGGTTCTGACCGTCTGACATATTGCCTGTTGTGTTTATATATACGTTGTCGTTTGTCAGCCGAAGCGGCTGATTTTTACGAGCGTCTTTTCGTCAATGATTTTTATGGTACGTCCGTCGACCACTATGATGCGTTCGTTGCCGAAGTCGGTCAGCGTGCGTATGGCGTTGGCGGTGGTCATGTTCGACAGGTTGGCGAGATCCTGGCGTCCCATATATACCCTGATGGTGGTGCCGTCCTCTTCATATCCGTAGCTGTCTTTGAGAGCTATGAGCGCTTCGGCAAGGCGGCCTCGCAGATGCTTCTGAGTGAGGTTGACTATGTTGGTGTCGGAGCGTCCGAGATTGTGCGACAGTTCGCGGATGAAAAACCATGCAACACTGATGTTCTGGTCGATGAGCTCCTTTACTACGGTCATGGGTATCGTTCCCAGTATCGACGGCTCGATTGTGGCGGCGGTTGACACGTATGACTCTTCGGCAAAGAAGGCTCTGTAGCCGAAATATTGCACAGGTCTGATAAGCCGCAGTATCTGTGTGCGGTTGCCGGCTCCGTCCTTGTAGAGCTTGGCTTTGCCTTTAAGCAGACACCAGAGATATTCCGGATCTTCGTTCTCGGCGTAGATTATCTGATTTTTCTTGAAATGATGTATGGCAAAGTTGTCGGTGATCTTGCGTTTCTCGTCGGCATTTAGTATCGTCCAGATTTCCGACAGATCTTCGCTCATCACCTTCTCAAGAGCGGCTCTTACTTTGTTCATGTCGTCGCTGATTGGGTTGGGGGCTGTCTTTCTTAAAGTCCAATGTGTAAAATGCTGACAAAAATATGCATTATTTTTCACAATTAGAAGCGGATGTGGTTAAAACTGCTTAAAATGTGAAGTTAGATGTGCAGGCTGTAGTATTGCGGCAAGTATGCCAAAAGACCCTGTGCCGATCAGTCGGTCGATACAGGGTCTTTCTGTGTGAATGGGTCGGCATTCAGAATTCGCCGTAGATAAACGGCGACTCAAACTGCTCAAGCAGTGGATGGCGGGTATCCTTTTCCGACAGTATCGCCGTCGATGGATCGATGCGCCAGTCTATGCCGAGAGCCGGATCAAGCAGCGATATGCCTCCGTCGGCCTGCGGGGCGTAGTAGTTGTCGCATTTATACTGGAATACGGCTGTTTCGCTCAGCACTGCAAAGCCGTGTGCAAATCCGCGTGGCACGAAAAACTGCAGATGATTGTCGGCGGTGAGCTCCACTGCCACATGATGGCCGTAGGTGGGCGATCCGCGGCGTATGTCGACAGCTACATCGAGCACGGCACCCTCCACGCATCTGACGAGTTTGGCCTGGGTGAACGGCGGACGCTGGAAATGGAGGCCGCGCATCACTCCGCGGGCCGAACGGCTCTCATTGTCCTGCACGAACTGAATGTCGCGCTGCATCAGCTGATTGAGGTCGCGCTGTGAGTAGCTTTCGAAGAAATATCCGCGGGCGTCGTCAAAAACTCGCGGCTTAAGGATCACTACTTCGGGTATCTGTGTTTTGATAAGTTCCATGTGTGCGTCGGTTAGTCGAGATTTTGCATTCCGGTGCGGTCGAGTTCGTCGATCACTTTCATTAGGTAGCGGCCGTATTGGTTTTTGAGCATCGGACGTGCGAGTTCCTCCATGCGCTGGCGGTCAATCCATCCCTGCCGGTAGGCGATGCCTTCGAGGCAGGCTATCTTGAGACCCTGACGCTTCTCAAGCACTTCCACGTAGATCGAGGCTTCGGCGAGGCTGTCGTGGGTACCGGTGTCGAGCCATGCGAATCCGCGTGGCAGGGTGCGCACGCGGAGGGCGTCGGAGCGGAGAAATTCCTGATTTACCGATGTGATCTCAAGCTCGCCGCGGGCCGACGGCTTTATGGAGGCGGCCACGTCCACCACCTTGTTGGGGTAGAAGTAGAGACCCACCACAGCGTAGTTTGACTTCGGATGCTCAGGTTTTTCCTCAATGGAGAGACACCGGCCGGATTCGTCGAATTCGGCCACGCCGTAACGCTCCGGGTCGTCGACCCAATATCCGAATACGGTGGCCAGTCCGCGCTCTGCGTCGGCCACAGCCTCTTTCAGCAGTCCTGAAAATCCGGCTCCGTGGAAAATGTTGTCGCCCAGCACCAGACAGGCCGAATCGTCACCGATAAAGTCGCGTCCTATGATGAAGGCTTGCGCGAGTCCGTCGGGCGAGGGCTGCTCGGCATATTCAAGATGTATGCCGTAGTCGCTGCCATCGCCGAGCAGACGCCGGAAGCCGGGCAGATCCTGAGGTGTGGAGATGACAAGTATGTCGCGTATGCCCGCAAGCATAAGCGCCGAGATCGGATAGTAGACCATCGGTTTGTCATAGACCGGTAGGAGCTGTTTGCTGACTCCTTTTGTGATGGGGTAGAGGCGTGTGCCGCTGCCGCCTGCAAGTACGATTCCTTTCATAATGGTGCAAATATATGTAGAATTCGCGAGACTATGGCAATAAATGGGGAATAAAGTAATGTGTTGAGAGTTTGGAGAGATCGGCGTTGTTCGTCCGAAAGGTGCTTTTGGAGGACAATTGTCTAAATTTATATAATACGGATTTTGAGAAGGATTGTCAGATGGATTTTTGTTTGTGATGAGGGAGTGTAGCCGTAGCTACGTGACCGGGGAGCAAACAAAAAGACGCTGAAAAGACTCTCAAAAGCAAAGTGATATAAATTTTAGAGTATGTTTGAATTTCACTTCTATTCACTCAAAGAGGATTTTCGGAGAGATTCGCGTGAGTTGATGAGGGAGCGATGCGGGCATCGTGACCGATGAAACTTGACGCGAATCGCCCGAAAAGACCTTTGAGTGGATGGCAAGAAGTCCCTATATATTTCTTCGGGTTAAATTCAAACATACTCTTAGACAATCTTTAAGAATTTTCTTTTATAGAACGTTCCTGTTCCGGAATAAGGTGTATAAAAATAAAAAGCCGGGAGGAATTGCTTCCTTCCGGAATGTGATGTTGTCAGCCTCAAATACTCATTTTGGTCAGAGTTTCAATGCTTGGATTCATCGCCACGATGCGTCCCTTCGGGTCGATAAGGAGCGATTTGAATCCTTCGGTCAGCCGGTAGTCATGGATGATCCTGTTGGCTTGGCTGCCGTCGACATGGATGTGGTTCTCCGCGCTAAGATTGTCTCTACGCACTATCTCACGAAAGAGGCGCTCGCTACGGTCGAAGTTGACCGACAAGAGACAAAATCGTTCCTGCGGGAGCAGCTTGGCTGCCTCGTCATACCGGTAGGCCCTGAGGCGTGAGTCGGCGTCGGCCGACGACCAGAATGTGACGATCACATAGCGTCCCTTCATATCCGCAAGCGACAGCGTCGTGTCGCTGTTTTCAATCGTCATCGATGGAGCGTTGTAGCCTTCGGCGGCTTCAAACACACGCTCGGAATAAGCGGATACTGAAATGACAAGAACGGCGAAGAGCACAATGACTTTCATTGTTTTCTTCATTGTCAAGGTTTAATGTTACACATAAGGCAGGCATTCCGAAGGAGGGTGGCGTTACGGCTGCACGTGTGTGGTGCTGCCGTATCAGAAAGCTTGCCCCGCCGATTTTCGGCGTCATCTGCAGGCGACTCTTCGCCTGACACCTTTCTTAAAACACCGCAAAGTTACAAAAATATTGCGGCGTACACAATTTGTCAGGTGCCCAGTGAGGTCTGTATCGGCTTTCGTACGGCTTGGGGAGCGGGTTGCAGCAGAGGGTTAAAATAGGTTAACGTTGGCTGTCAGGGCATATATTTAGCCTCGCGCAGGGTTTTGTCGGAGAGGTAGAAGGTAGGTTGCAGCAACGATTCAGGCGTGGCTTCGGGATTGGCTTTGAGGTATGATTCTGCGATGCGCCACCCTGTCAGTCGGCCGGCCATTGGCGGCACGTCGCGTCCGATCACCGTCCCCGGGGAGCCTTCGTGCAGCAGCGAGGAAGCTGTGCGTTCCGAACGGTCGAATAGCAGGTCGGATCCGGCCATGCGCTGCCATATCTCTTTCTCGGACCGATAAAGCTGCGCGAAGTCATCGTCGGTTATCCCTATGGCGCGGGCTTCATTGTCCGGCATCAGTCTGACGAGGGCTGCGGCCACGGCGCCTTCGTAGAGCATCCGCTGTAGCAGTGTGGGGTGTGCGTCGCTCTCCAAAGGATACACCGTGCGCACTATTGCCTCGGCAATGTCGCGTGTCATCCATTCGGGTGTCTTGCGTGCGCGCCGATAGGCCGGAAAGGAACTGTAGCCTTCATAATCGGCTCCTAGATAATGGTTGAGGCCTACGATTATCGTTATGCCGTTTGTGTCGGACATCAGTATGACCGATTGCGAATATGGTATGACGGTAGCATAGATCTGGCGGAGCGGTGGAGCATCGGGTAGTATCGACGCCATATTGCGGTGCAGCCGACCGATGTCGGACGAGAACTGCCGCAACGAAGGCATGATTGAGTCGGCGTCATGGCCGAAGATCCTCATTGCTTCCGACTGGCCGAACCGATAGACCCACTGCTGCGTGGCGGCAGTGTCGTCGTCGGCTCCTAACGCGCGCATTATGGTGTGCGCACCGTCGGGCGACGATGCGAGCGCCTCGGCCGTGGTGATTCGTTCCACCGGTATTTCTGTGTTTTCGTAGGTTGTGCACGATGCGATAGCTGTCACAAGGGCTGCAATAGGTAATGTCGTCAGTTTCATGAAGCCAAAGTTAAACAAAATGTACCCAACATTGGCTCTCGTGCATTGGCTCTCGTGGCCGATTTTGTGGCAAATGTGGTCAAAAATGGATGATAATTACTAACTTTGCGCTTTGATAGCGGTATGTCCGTCGGGATCGGACATGTCCGTAATCTCTTTTTGAAAAGAACAATTGACGAAACCATGCATGGCATAATACGCAGTATATCTATAGCGCTGACGGTTGCGTTCATGTCGCTGACAGCCGCTGCAGAGGAAAAGTTTACCGTAGTTATCGACGCGGGACACGGCGGTGGCGACACCGGAGCCGTAGGCATAATCACCCGTGAGAAGGATATAAATCTCGCTGTCGCTACTAAATTGGGCAAGCTTATTGAGGATAATTTCAAGGATGTCAAGGTGGTCTACACCCGCCGCAATGATACGTTTGTCACTCTCCAGGGGCGTGCCGACATAGCCAACAAGGCGGGTGGCGATCTGTTCATATCCATCCATACCAACTCTATCGACAAAAAGGCGCGCAACTACCGCACCGTGGCCGGAGCTTCGGTTTACACCCTTGGATTCCGCCGTACGGAAGAGAACCTTGCCGTGGCCATGCGCGAGAACTCCGTGATGAAGCTTGAGGCCGACTACTCGACTGTCTACGAAGGATTCGATCCGTCCTCGACCGAATCATACATCATCTTCGAGATGAGCCGCAACAAGCACGTGGAGCAAAGCGTGGCTGCCGCCCAGGCCATACAGCAGGAGCTCGTCGCGACTGCGGGACGTCGCGACAGAGGCGTAAGGCAGGCCAATTTCTGGGTGCTGTTCAAGACAAGTATGCCGGCGGTGCTCGTAGAACTTGATTTCATATGCAATCCTGTGCAGGAAAAGTATATGGCCTCAAACAAGGGTCGTGAGAAGATGGCGCAGGCCATTTTCAATGGCTTCCGTGAGTATAAGCGCTCCATCGACCTTCATACCGCCACTGTCAACGGCGGGAAGGTCGCTTCCAAGGGGAAAAACATGCCGAAGCCGCAGCGCAAGCTCACGCCGGTCGACGAGCCTGTACATCAGGTGACGCCCTCAGCTGACTCTGCCGGAAAGAAGGTTTCGGAAGCGGACAATACCGCGACTGTATCGGAAAAAGCATCTGACCGCGTATCGTCCGGAAAGCAGGTGTCAGAGGAGGCGAAGAGCGTTGACCGAGCGAAGTCAGCGTCGGCCGATGACAACCGTATCATATATAAGGTGCAGTTCATGACCAGCTCGAAACGACTTGGTAAGAAATCGAGCGAATACAAGGGGATGACCGATGTCGAGTGTTATGTCGACGGACGCGTGTATAAATACACCGTAGGGTCATACACATCCCTGTCCGATGCGCAGAAGCGGCTCAGGCAGGTAAGGAAACAGTTCCCCGACGCGTTTGTCATAAAGACGCGCAATGGCAAGAGAATTAAATGATTTAGACAACGATATAATTCCAACCGACAATGAAGACTATACAGAAAAAGGAACTGATGATAGGCCTGACGGTGCTGATCACACTGCTGATACTCTTTTTCGGTATCGACTACCTCAAAGGCGTCAATGTGTTCAAGGCTGCCAACTATTATTATGCATCATATACCAATGTCGCCGGTCTGGCGCAGTCGGCTCCGGTGACTGTCAACGGCTACAAAGTGGGCCTTGTGCGTGAGATCAACTATGAGTATGACAACCCCGGCCATATCAAAGTGGAGCTGTCGCTCGACCGTAAGCTGAAGGTTCCGGTGGGTACGGAGGCGGTGCTCGTCACCGATATGCTCGGCACCTCGTCGATCGAGCTGAGAATGGGCAAGGACACGCGAATGCATCAGGTCGGGGACAAGCTGACGGGTGTCAACTCATCAGGACTGATGGATAATGTCACCAACGACATACTTCCGTCGGTTGCTTCGGCGCTTCCTAAAATTGATTCGCTTCTGACGGCTGTCACAGCCATCGTGTCGGATCCGGCGCTGCTCGGTGCGGTGAAGCGTCTCGATGCGGTTATGGCTAATCTGGAGCGAAGCACCACGGCACTCTCCGCAACCATGGCGCGCACACCGGCCATAGCTTCCGACGCGCAGACCACTATGACCAATGTCCGCCAGATCTCGGCCGACCTCACTCAGGTCACAGCTGCTTTGCGTGAGATGCCACTTGACTCCACGATGGCCAATGTGCAGAGCTTCACAGCACGTCTCAATGAGCTTTCGGGGCAGCTCCAGAGCCGCGATTCGTCGCTCGGACTGCTCCTAAACGATCCGTCGCTCTATAATTCGCTCAATGGCGCTGTGGGAAGCCTCGACTCGCTTCTGCAGGATGTGAAGCGTCATCCCAAGCGATATATCAGCATCAAACTGCTCTGATCCCATGCCTGAAAGATGTTGCATGGAAGCGGTATCTTATTTGTACAAGATCTAAATAACGACTACGCCGGACCGACCCTCGGGGTTGGTCCGTTTTGTTAGTGCTGATGCCGTCGTTAACATTTTGCGACGACTGACGGGCGTTTTACTGTAGCGACACAATAAAGTGTGTAATTACCACATTATCACAGGTTTATTCTTGTATGTTATCATGTCGGTCGGACGTTGGCCTATGCTGTGTGTAAGGCGTTGTGATTCAGTATAGTTGAAAAAAACTTATGATTTGCAAATAAAATCGCGATTGTTTATAACTTTTTTTTGCCCCAATTTTGCATCCGGAAAAAGGGCGCATGCTCTCCTCTTGAAACAATAAATTCCCCCACATAAATGGAGCATAATCATATACAGATGTGGGAAAATTGTCTTGCGATTTTCCACGACAATCTACCCAAGGAACAGTTTGAAGCATGGTTCAAGCCGGTCGCATCGATCAGCTTTGTTGACGGAAACCTTAATATACGAGTGCCGTCACAATTCTTTGTGGAGCAGCTTGAAGAACGCTATTTCAAACTGATCAGCAAGACGCTCCATAAGGTTTACGGCCCGTCGGTAAAGCTGTTCTATCACTTCGACCAGGTTTCCGATGACCCCACGACGGCTGTCACGATGGAGAGCTCAAATCCGTCGACTGCTGTGGCGCCCGCACCCGGAGCCACCTCCAACCCGTTTGCTCCAAAAGCGCAGCCTGCCGAGATCGACGCACAGCTCAATCCGCGATACACGTTTGAAAACTACTGTATAGGCGTCAGCAACCGTGTGGCGCGCTCCATCGGTGAGGCGATCGCTTCCGACCCGAAGTGCAAGACGTTCAACCCGCTATTTATTTTCGGGTCGCCGGGTGTAGGCAAGACTCACCTGATACAGGCTATCGGAATCCGTATCAAGGAGCTTAATCCCCAGCAGCGCGTCCTGTATGTGACCGCACGCCTGTTTGAGAGCCAGTATACGACAGCTCTGCGTAGCGGACGCATCAACGACTTCATAAACTTCTATCAGAGCATCGACGTGCTCATACTCGACGATATTCAGGATCTGATAGGCAAGACGAGCACCCAGGGAACATTCTTCCACATATTCAATCATCTTCAGCTCAATCAGAAGCAGATCATACTGTCGTCCGACACACGCCCGTCGATGATGGAGGGCATGGAAAAGCGCATGATCGACCGCTTCAAATGGGGCATGACAGCCGAACTCGAGAAGCCCGACTACAATCTGCGGCGCGAAGTGCTTGAGCGCAAAGCCATGAAGGACGGTCTTGTGATACCGGCCGATGTGCTCGACTATATAGCAGGAAATGTCACCGACTCAATCCGCGAGCTTGAGGGTATCATGGTGTCGCTCATAGCCCATGCTACGGTGCTCGGTTGTGAAATATCCATAGACCTTGCCCGTAAGGTGCTCGGAAACGCAGTGAAGATCAACCGCCGCCAGATAAATTTCGAAATGATAGCCCAGGAGGTCAGCGCCTACTACAAGATCGAACCCGACCAGCTCTTTACCAAGTCGCGCCGCCGCGAGATCTCCGACGCGCGCCAGATGGTGATGTTCCTGGCCAAGAAACATGCCAAGATGGGGCTTAAGGCTATCGGATCGCGCCTGTCGCGCACACACGCTACCGTATTGTATGCATGCCGCAACATCGAGGAGCGTCTGCCGCTTGAGAAGCGCCTGCAGGACGATCTGTCGAAGCTCGAGTCGGCCATCCTTTCGTAAGCGTATGCCGTTCTCCGTAGGAGACATGATTGGCCAAAATGTAATATATTAATATGAATCGTGGTCATAATGGCCACAAATGTTCATGTCGGTTGCACAATTGCTTTTCATTTTGTAATTTCGTGCCATAATCATTAATGCAAGCTGAACTTATGTCAACATTCGCATCGAGATCAAATCATCATTATGATGCCGCCCGGATAGAGCATTCCGGCTATCGGTGTGACGGCGCGATTCAGCTGATGATTTTCGATAAAACCTCAACTACAACTCAATTCACTGAGAATGAGGTGGTTATGGGGGGGGTATTCCTTTAGATCCTGCTCGTCCATCCAACATCCGTTTTCCTCTTTTTTGAATTGTGGCAGATCCTCCGGTGCTACGGCGGACAGGTTTCCTGTGCAATCTCAACAACCTGTCGAAAGCGTCGAGTCGATTTCCGTTATTGACCAAACCATAACAAATCACATTGTATCATAATCCGGTCAGCAGATAGCTGACTATCCTGTATATGAAAGTGGACTGACCACTCCGTGAGGATCCGTCGTTCACATCCCTGTAAAATAAATCTTGGAAGGAGCTATCCGTGAGGATTGCTCTTTTTTTGCGGTGTTTTTCACGCTTTCATGCGTGCTTCTATGCAAAAAAGCTGATACTGCAATGTGTTATGCCGTCGATTTTGCGTAACTTTGTGGTTGAACATCATGAGCTGTTCAATATGCATACACATACTAAGTAACTCACAGCGACCCACGGGTTACTGATGAGTTTAATGATGTCAACTAATCTTTAAGAATTACTTATATGAAACCAATCATTATCGTGGCTGCTCTGGCGGCCGCTCTCTCGGTGCAGGCGCAGGAAGCCGCGAAGACCGATTCGGTCGAGGGCTTCAAGTTCACCGATGTAAAGACTGTGAAGACCGGTCCGGTACGCGACCAGAACAAGTCGGGCACATGCTGGTGCTTCTCAAGCAATTCGTTCTTCGAAAACGAGATCATCCGCAAGGGACACAAGCCCGTGGATCTGTCGGAAATGTTTGTCGTATGGCACACCTACGACGACAAGGCCGACAAATATATACGCACCAACGGCAAGATCAACTTCTCGCAGGGTGGCAGCGGACTCGACGTCCCCTATGTGTGGGCAGCCTACGGCATGATGCCCGAAGAGGCCTACAAGGGACTCAACTACGGCGAGGACAATCACGTGCACGGCGAGCTTGAGTCCGCCATGCAGGGCTATCTTTCGGCTATCAACCGCAAGCCCAACCGCCGGCTCTCCACTGCGTGGCGCAAGGGTCTGCAGGGCATACTCAACGCCTATTTCGGAGAGATCCCCCAGACATTCGAATACGAGGGCAAGACCTACACTCCCCGGACATTCGCACAGTCGCTCGGCATCAATCCCGACGATTACGCCACGTTCACTTCGTTCACCCACCATCCGTTCGACAAGCCCTTCGTGCTTGAGGTTTCCGACAACTGGCTCTCCGGCCAGTATATGAACGTGCCTCTGGCCGATCTCAAGGCTATCGTCGACAACGCTATCGACAAGGGCTACTCCGTGGCTTGGGCTGCCGACGTCAGCGAAGGCGGTTTCAAGTGGAAAGAGGGATTCGCTGTGATGCCTGCCGACAAGGACGAGGCCGATCTTGAAGGCACCGAACTGTCGCGCTGGGTGAAGCTCTCCGATGCTGAAAAGAACCGTGAGAAATACGACGTCAAAGGCCCGGTAAAGGAGATTGAGGTCACTCAGGAGATGCGTCAGGATATGTTCGACCGTCAGGAAACAACCGACGACCACGGAATGGTGATCGTAGGCAAGGCCACCGACCAGAACGGCAATGAATACTACAAGGTGCAGAACTCATGGACCGACAAGCAGAAATACGGCGGCTACTTCTATGTGTCAATGCCCTATTTCCTTGCCAAGACCATGGATATCTACGTCAACAAGGAGGCTGTGCCTGCCGCTATACGCAAGCGCACCGGCATCTGAGCCGCATTACAGCGGAAGACAAACCCGACGGTCCTGTGTCACGATCCGAGATCTGACGCAGGACCGTTGTTTTATGAAACGCGCTCTATCCCGGCGTGGTCGGCATACATCCATTTCTGCCCGCGGTCGCGGTCGTAGACCTTCCGCCCGGCCACGTATGTGGCTCTTATCAGGTTGTCCGGACCGAGCGACGCTATGACAGCCAGTTTCTCGAATACTGTGGCGGCGTATTTCATGCGCCATCCGACGAATTCCGACGGACGTAGATCCACCACGGCCATATCGGCCTCGAAGCCCGGCGCTATGGAGCCTATTGTGTTTTCAAGCCGTAGCGCCTCGGCGCCGCCGCGTGTGGCCATGTAGAAGCTTTTGAGTGCGCTAAGGCCACAGCCGTGCAACATCGCCACCTTGTAGGCCTCGCCGAGCTGCCGAGGAATGGAAAAGCTTGTTCCGCCGCCGGTGTCGGATCCGATTCCGGTTCTGACAGGACGCGATCTCTTCACAGCCTCGCGGTAGTCGAATTCTCCGTCGCCGAGGAATAGGTTGGACGACGGACAGTGGGCCACCCCGCAACCACAGTCATGGAGCGTCTGCCATTCATTCTCGCCCATTATACAGCAGTGGGCCATTACCGTCATCCGGTCAACGAGGCCGAAATGGCGGTAGACATCTGTGTAGTCGGCCATTCCGGGAAACAGTTCCCTCACCCACTCTATCTCGTTCTGCGATTCGTTCAGGTGTGTGTGCAGATACACTCCGGTGTCGATATGCCGCTGATAAAGTTCCCCGGCAAGCTGTAGCTGCCTGGAGGACGAGGTGGGAGCAAACCGGGGTATGACGGCGTAGAGCTGCCGTCCGCGGCGATGCCATTTGTCGAGCAGTTCCCCGGCGACAGCAATCGATTCTTCGGCCGAGGGATCCTTCAGGGCTTCGGGCAGATTGCGGTCCTGGAGCACTTTGCCGCATATCATTCGGGTGTTGTAGCGTTCGCTCTCTTCGAAGAAAGCATTGACCGACGTGGCGTATGTTGTGGCGAACACATTGGCGGTGGTGGTGCCTTGGGAGAGTGTCTGCCTGAAGAATTCCCGTGCCGTCTCGTCGGCCGATTGCTTGTCAGCCATTCGCGACTCTGTAGGGTAGGCATACCGTTCGAGCCAGTCGAGCAGCGTTTCGCCGTATGAGCCGATCATCGGACTCTGTGCGTAATGGGTGTGGCAGTCGACGAAACCGGGCATTACCACGGCGTCGGCATACATGTCGATATCCCTCATCTGCGGATATGCGGGAGCTATGGCGCTGTAGTTGCCTGCATCGACGATATATCCGTCCTGTATCACTATCAGGCCGTCGGCATGATAGTCGTAGCAGCCCTCTGCGTCGTCGTGAAGCGCCGGATTGGCCTTGAATGTCAGTATATGGCCTCTGATGCCTTTGAGCGGGGAGCCGTGGGGATTTACCGGAAGCGGGGCGGTGTGCATGGATATGATGATGTTGTGTTACTGACATTACAAACGCTTCCGGACACCGAAAAGTTGCGCCGGCGACTTTCATCGTTGTTTACGTTACAAGTTTCGACATATCGTCGGCCAGTTCTTCACGGAGCAGCGTTGCGTCGAAGTCCGACGCCCATTTCTCGCGTGCGCCCAGACGCATGCGGCTGTATCGCAGCTGTGAGTCGATATAGGGCATGATACCGCGTATGAACTCCTCCTTTTCAGGATTGGCGGCCAGCAGTATGCCGCAGTCGTCGTCGACCATCTCCGACAGACCGCCGACATCGTTGGCTATGACCGGCACTCCATACATCATTGATTCGCACAGAGCCACCGGGCAGCCTATGCCGTCGTCGGCAAGCAGCAGTGTCCAGTCGATGCTGCCGGTGGCGTAGAGCGCGTGCACGTCGTCGTTGCTCACTGCGCCGAGCAGTTCGGTTGTGAGCCATTTGTTGGGGGTGAGCCGCCCGAGGGTGGCTTTCAGGTCGTCGTAGCACGGGCCGTCGCCTACCACAATCCATTTTATTGGAGTTTCGCGTGCGGTGGCCAGTGCGTCGATATATTCGGCCATCTGGCTGAAGCGTTTCTCCTCGGTGATCGGCCCTACAGTGAGGAAGGTCAGCTGGTTGTGTATTATATGTGGCGACGGAGCGCTATCGCGCCGGTCAACACATCCGAAACGGCGTGTCTCGATGTGCACATGTCGGTCACCCGACAGTCGTCGGCGGATCACGTCGGCCGTCTGGTCGCTCGTGGTGAATATCGCCTTACAGTGTCGTGCGGTGAACAGGCGTAGCTGGCGGTTGCCACGGCGCAGATCGTCGGTGTGGGCGCGGCTCACGATGCGCAGGTGCAGTTTGCGCGATGCGAGAGCAAGACCCGAGGTCAGCGGACTGAGCCTGAAGGTATAGAATATTGTGTTTTGCGATGTGAGGTCGGGGTGTCGCCGTAGCCAGCGCGTGAACCATTGTCCGGCGGCTACGGCCTGGATTGAGTGCGACAGCGCGTGGCGGTTGTCGGTGCCGTGCGTGAGCCAATAGGCCATGTCGGCCGATGCAAGAGCGCTCCACACCGGCAGCCGTCCGTCGTGTCCGGTGGCGTCGGCCAGATCATCGCATATCTCTATGCCGGGTCGGAGATGTTCGTCGCGGACACTGCTGATCCGGTGGCGGGGCATCACTATGATACGGTCGAACCGTGAGGCAAGGGCGTCAAGCCCTGGCTTGACCAGGACGCTTTCAGGGTGCTCACAGTAGGGATAGGCGTCGGTAATGACCACGATGGTCGTCGGTTGTGGTTCGGGGTGATTCACGAATGGTCAGCGGTTGTGGTAGGTGGGGAGGGAATGTCTGGAGAGATGTGCGGTCAGCCAGCGAAATGGATGATGAGAGCGGATGAGATCACCATGTAGATCAGCATGCCGATGATGTCGTTGGTGATGGATATGAAGGGGCCGGTGGCCAGTGCCGGATCTATCTTGAACTTCTCGAGGGTCAGTGGCACGAAAGTGCCGAACACCGAGGCGAAGATCACCACCGACATGAGCGACAGCGACACGGCCATGGTGGTGGAGTAGTGACCCGGGCCGAGTTTCATGACATTGTAGGTCAATACAAGCAGCGATATTATCAGGCCGTTGATCAGGCCTACGCCAAGCTCTTTGAGCAGCTGGCGTCCGGAGCGGCGAAGGTCGAGCGAGCCGTTGGCCAGACCCTGCACGACGATAGCCGACGACTGGGTGCCGACGTTGCCGCCTGTGCCGCCTATGAGCGGTATGAAAAGAGCAAGTGTCGGATCGACCGAGAGGCCTTCCTCGAAGTTGCCGAGTATGAGTGAGTTGCCTATGCCGCCGAGCATTCCTATCAGCAGCCAGGGCAGCCGGGCCTTGGTCTGGGTGAAGATGGTGTCGGAGGTCTCCACGTCGCTCGACAGACCTGATGCCAGCTGATAGTCGCGTTCGGTCGATTCACGCACCTGGTCCATGACGTCGTCGACGGTGATGCGCCCTACGAGGCGTCCGATGGAGTCGACCACCGGCATGGCCACGAGATCGTATTTCTCGAAGTCGATGGCCACGTCGTCGATCGGCGTGTCGGTCTTCACCGATGCCGGGTTCTCCTCCATGACGTGGCGTATCTTCGACACCGACGGGTGGGTGATCAGGGTTTTCAGCGGCAGTATGCCCCGCAGGCGGTAGTCGTTGTCGACCACATAGACGTTGTAGATCGCGTCCATATCCTCGGCCTGCATCCTCATCTGCTTGATGCATTCGGGCATGCTCCAGTTCTCGTTGACCACGATCATCTCGGTGCCCATCAGGCCGCCGGCGGTGTCCTCGTCATATTTCAGCAGGTCAATGATGTCGCCTGCCTGCTCCACGTCGTCGATGTGCGAGAGGATCTTGTCGCGGTCCTCTTCGTCGAGTTCCTGTATGATGTCTACGGCGTCGTCGGTGTCGAGGTTTTCGATAAACTGCCGGGCGATTTCCTCGGCTGGCATCTCCTTGAGCAGCTTGCGGCGGTCGTCCTCGTCAAGCTCCATGAGCACGTCGGCGGCTATCTCGTCGTCGAGCAGCTTGTAGAGAAATTCCTCCTCCTCCAGATCGAGCTGCTGGTAAAGCTCGGCTATGTCGGCCGGGTGTAGGTCGGCCAGCTCCGTGCGGGCGGCCTCCTCGTTGCGCTCGGCTATGATCTGCCTTATGTGTTCCAGATATTCGGGGGTGTATTCTTTCATTGCTTGGGTGCGCGGAGTGAGGATATGAAATTGGTGAGTTCTACAAATTGTCCGACAGTGAGCTGTTCGGGGCGCATCTGACCCATCGGCAGCTCGTCGGCGCCGGTGCCGGCCGGCAGAAGGCCGCGCAGGGAGTTGCGCAGGGTCTTCCGGCGCTGTCCGAAGGCTGTCTTCACCACGGTCTTGAACAGTCGCTCGTCGCATCCCAGATCGGTCACGTCGTTGCGGCGCATGCGTATCACTCCGCTCTGCACTTTGGGCGGCGGGTTGAAAACTCCCGGCTGCACGGTGAAGAGATACTCCACGTCATACCATGCCTGAAGCATAACGCTCAGTATGCCCCGGGTCTTGGTGCCGGCCGGGGCGGCGAGGCGTTCGGCCACTTCGCGCTGAAGCATTCCGGAGCAGCATTTCACCTGGTTGCGGTAGTCGAGCACATGAAAGAATATTTGCGAGGATATGTTGTAGGGGTAGTTGCCGATCACGCAGAAAGGCTGTCCGTCGGGGTAGGTCTGCGCCAGATCGAGTTTCAGGAAGTCGCAGTCGATTATGCGGCCTTCAAGCTCCGGGAAGTGGCTGCGCAGATAATCCACGCTCTCGCCGTCGATCTCGGCCACGCTTATGTCGTGACCCTCGGCCATCAGAAACTGTGTGAGCACTCCCATGCCCGGACCTACCTCCATCACCGGGAGGCCCTTGTAGTCGTCGAGGGTGGCGGCGATGCGCCGTGCTATGTCGAGATCGGTCAGGAAGTGCTGTCCGAGTGCTTTCTTGGGTTTTACCTGTTGGCTCATGGGCTGTGGTGTTTGTTTTGCAAAAATAGTGAAAATTCCCGGCGCCCCGGCATTATGCGGCCGGAAAAATGGGCTGATATGCCGCAACCCCTCTTCGCGGCTTGGCGTTGAGGGGTGTCGTGGTATGGGCGGGGATACCGGTCAGTGGAGCGGTGTCAGCCGTTGACGGCTTCTGTCAGGTTTTTGAACTGAAGGATGTAGTCGTCGGCCTTGGCGGCATCGAGATGTGGCGTGAAGAAGTTGGCGTTTAGCCTGGCGGCTTCGAGGCATGTGCCGGTCACCACCAGAGCGGGCTGCGCCACCGACGACACCATCGGGTCATCAATCGCGGCCAGCGATCCGAGCAGGCGGCTCAGGTCGGCGGCCAGGCGGGCGGTCTGCAGGTTGGCTTCGGCGCATTCGCCGAACAGTGCCTCCTGCTCCTTCTTCTCTTCGGCCACTATGGCGGCGTTGAGCGCCTTGCCGGCGGTGAAGCAGCGGTTGGCTGTAGCTTCGAGCTGCTCTTTGAGAATGCCGAATTGTGTCTGGAGCAGTCTGGTGGCCTGGTCGTCGGCGCAGAGTTTCTCCGACTTTATGGCCGATGACACGGCGAAAAGCCCCATGGCGGCCTGTATGGTGAGCACGGCGGCTGTAGCTTCGCCGGGTATGGTCAGGAGGGTTGCGTGGCTCAGGTGGTCGGTAAACTTCCGGAAGTTGATGTTCTGTATCATGTCAGGTTTTGTTTATGCATGATGGCGGACGTGTGACGCCGCTGGGTCTGCGCCGGGATGTCGGCGCTTGTTATATACAAACGCTGTCTGCGCGGTTAAAGTTGTTTCATGGCTGCAAAAAACGCACAAAAAAAGAGTCGGTATCCATGTCGGATCCGGCTCTCAGTGCCTTAAAAGGATTTTCGCGAGTTGTAATTACTCGGCAACAGCTACAGCAACGGTAGTGTCGGCGGCGATGGTGTCGTTGGTGAGGGTGTCACACACAGCCTCGGTCTCAACGGCAACAACAGCCTCTACGCTGTCAGTGGCAGCAGCCTCAGTCTCAGCGGCATTCTTGTTTCCGCAAGCGAAGAGCGATGCGCTGAATACAACAGCGAGCATCAGAACTAACTTTTTCATTTTCGTTCGATTTATTAATAAAACAATTCTTTAGCTTCAAAAACGCTGCAAAGTTACAGTAAGTTTAGAAACTGACAAACTTTTTTTGCAATTTTTTTTGTGTAAACGGTGCGATTCGTAACGAACGTTAACAGAGTGTATGCCGACCAAGCGACGCTAGGATCTGTCATTCAGTCTTTTGGCGTTCGGAGCGTCGCTCGGCTACTATGGAGTTGGCAAGAGTGACGGCGCGGGTGATATGGTCGCAGATGTTGCGCTGGCCTATCATGCGCTCCACGTTGGCGTGCTCGAGCACGCGGTGCACATTCTCGTTGACGCCCGACAGCACCACGTCGATGCCGTCCTTCTGCGACGACTGGATGAGGATTTCGAGGTTGTGCACGCCGGTGGCGTCGATAAACGGCACCTTGCGCATCCTGATGATTCTCACCAGAGGTTTCTCGGCCATGGAGGTGCGCATCATCTCGTCGAATTTGGTGGCCACGCCAAAGAAGAACGGGCCGTCGATCTCGTAAACTTCCACGCCCTTGGCCACGTCGAGCACCTCGTGGGTGGTCGATTCAGTGCCCTCGGCCACATCGAGCTGGCCTGAATAGGCGCGTATCTGGGTGTTCTCCATCACGCGGCGCAGGAAGAGGATTATGGCCAGCAGCAGGCCGATCTCTATGGCTATCGTGAGGTCGAATATCACGGTGAGCAGGAAGGTGACGGCAAGCACCGTGACGTCGCTCTTGGGATTCTTCAGTATGGATCTGACGGTGCGCCAGCCGCTCATGTTGTACGACACCACGATAAGCACGGCGGCCAGACAGGCCATCGGCACGAGGTTGATCATCGGCATCAGGAAGAGGAATATCAGCAGCAGCACTGCGGCGTGGATGATGCCGGCCACCGGGGTGCGGCCGCCGTTGGTGATGTTGGTCATCGTGCGGGCTATGGCGCCGGTCACGGGGATGCCGCCGAAAAACGGCACTGTGATGTTGGCCAGACCCTGGCCTATCAGCTCGGTGTTGGAGTTGGTGCGCGAGCCGGTGATACCGTCGGCCACGGTCGACGACAGCAGCGACTCTATGGCGCCGAGTATCGCTATGGTGAAGGCCGAGGGGAGCAGGGCGTTGATGGTGGCCATGCTCAGCGTGAAGCCGTGGGGCTGCGGTATGTCGGTGGCGAGGGCGCCGAAGCGGTCGCCGATGGTCTCGATGCTGATGCCGTCGATGCCGTTGATGAAGTAGACGGCCACCGTCATCACTATGATCGATATCAGCGCTCCGGGGAGTTTCTTGGATATGCGGGGGGTGGCTATGATGATCAGCAGAGAGGCTATGCCCACGCCGAGCGTCACCCAGTCGGTCTGCTGCAGGTGGCTCAGATACACGCCCCATTTGGGCAGGAATTCGCTCGGCACGTCGCTGAGTCCGAGTCCGAGGAAGTCGTTGATCTGCGTCGAGAAGATGGTCAGCGCTATGCCGGCTGTGAAGCCCACAACTATGGGATAGGGGATGAATTTTATCACCGTGCCGAGGTGAAACAGTCCGAGCATCACCAGTATAAGGCCGGCCATGACGGTGGCTATCGCCAGCCCCTCAAGGCCATATTCGGCTATGATGCCGTAGACGATCACTATGAAAGCGCCCGTGGGGCCGCCTATCTGCACTGTGCAGCCGCCGAGAGCCGACACCAGGAAGCCGCCTATTATCGCGGTGATGAGGCCTGTCGTGGGGCTTACGCCGCTCGCTATGCCGAAGGCTATGGCCAGCGGCAGGGCCACGATGCCTGTGACGATGCCGGCCACGAGGTCGGCCTTGAAACGTTTCGACGAGTAGTCGCGGAGAGAGGAGATCAGCTTTGGTCGGAAATCGACCGGTCCGGAAAGATTCATGCTGGACGTTTGTAGGTTAGTGTGGCGTGATTGCCTGTCTTTATTTTTTTTGAAGCGGCAAAGGTAATGATTTTTTAACGGATAGTGACGTTCTGTAACATCATTGCTACATGTCGCTGTCACGCCGCCGTATATCAGCCACCGGGTAGAGCGCGCTCTAAACAAACCATGAGGCACAGCGCCGCCGGCGCTGTGCCTCATGAGATGATTATGTCGCAGGCAGTTTAGTCTACTTCACGCACCGGGCGTATCTGGCGGCCGGAATTGTTGTAATCGTTGCCGGTCGATCTGTGTCCCAGATGTGTCGACTTGGTCTCGGTGGGACCCATGCCGTTGATGCCTCCGGCAGATGCGCCTTTTATGAACATGCCCGTGATGTTGTAGTACGAGCTTAGCCATCCTTTGTGTTTAAGGGTGGATTCGGGCACTGATATGTCGGCCTCCCACAGCGTGCATGAGCGGTTCATGAACGTGCTCAAGTAGGGTATACAGTAGACGTTCGACGATTTGTCCCAGGTGCTCTCTCCGGCCAGTGGCGACAGGAAGGGCATGGCGGGGAGCGACACCGTGTGGTCGTCGTCGGTCAGGCCGCGTATCTTCGAGTCATAGTCTTTATAGAATGTGTAGCCGTAGCATAGATGGCTCTTGAGCTGCATGTATTGGGTCGACACATAGCCGTAGCTGTCGTCGATGCTGTTGTAGCTAAGTGAATTGGTGATGTTGAGATACTCCATGGCTCGGGCCGGTGGCACGGTGAAGAGCGGCGGGCACGGGTCGTAGATGGTCTTCACCACGTTGTGGACCGCTCCGCCTGCGGCGCCGTTCTCTCCGCGCTTGTCGAGATAGGTGTCGCTGTTCTGGCCTATGCACCACAGCTCTTTGTGGAACACCATCTGGCCTCCCGACATGGCGGTTTCAAGCAGGGCGTTGCCGGGTGTGCCCGTCGTGCCTAACACAGGCAGGCCTGTGCTTCCGTCCACTCCGGTGGTGTTGACGATCTGCACGGGATTGTTTGTGATTGTTGTGCCGGGGCCGATCCACCATGTCATGCCGCGCGTCTGTGAGTGAGTCGCGCCGGGATTGTCTGCGTTGTAGGCAAACGGTATGGCCCACGGCAGCTGAATGGCCCACTCCAGTTTCATCTGTGTGTAGAAATAATATCCGTCCTTGAGACGATACTCTTTCGATCCGTCGAGCCGGCTCGTCAGCTTTTCGTTGTCGAATGTGCGGCGCAGGCTGTAGGTGGCTCCGTAGTAGGTGTTGTCGAGCAGCAGAGCTTTGTCGAAGGGGGTATGCACCATTTTCATCAGCGGATCCTTGCGTCCCCAGTTGTAGAAGGGGGCGGCGCCGGTCTTGGTGGCTTCGTAGGGATCCTGCTCTATGTAGTAGTAGTTGGGGGTGGTGCGGGTGATGGTGTGTCCCTCGTGGCGGTGTGACTGTACTGGACGCCACATCACGCGGCGCGGCGTCTTTCCGTCGCCGGCGTCGCCTTGGTCCGGACGATGCCAGCCGAGGTTGAAGCGCATCATGTCGAAGCGTTCGTCCTTGTTCCAGCCGTTTCCGGTAGGCACTTTCACGCTGACGGTGCCTTTGTCGGCATACGGATCGTAGTCGGTGGTCCAGATGTGCCAGCTCCAGAGGATGGTGCCGTTGCCGTCGCGCACACACACTATGGAGTTGCCCTGGTCTATATAGGTCGGGTCGACGTAGATGGTCAGGTAGTCCTGGTCGATCTTCACTAATTGCACGGCATATTGGGCGTTCGACGTCACGATCGCGGCGTCGGCTATCGTCGGAAGTTTCTCCGAGGAGAGTATCTGCCCGTTGGAGCCTACAAACTGCGGATAGCCCGTGGTGCCGTTCTGCTCGGTCCATGCGGTGGTGTTCGGTGTGCCGTTTTTCAGGCCGTTGCCGTAGACCATCGGGAATTTGTAGTAGCCCGGCTGGTTGATGATATAGCAGTTGGCTGAATTTTCGGCTGTTCCGGCATGTTTCATGGAGTTGTACACGGCGAGGTTCACCGGATTCTCAAGCGTGGCTTCAGCCAGTGGCTCCACCATCATCTCCGATCGGCCTCCCCACAGCTGGGCGCCGTAGCGCATCACGTCGACATGTCCGTGACACACCTTGTCCTCAATGAAATCCAACGGTGTTCCGAAGGGATCTGTGGTGCCGTCCTTGTAGCGGTATTCTCTCGGATATTCGCCGTGAAGGTCGTCGCCCGGTTTGTTCGGGTCCGGTTCGGGACGGTCGTAGGTCACGTTGACCCAGTAGGGGTGCTCGATGACTTGACCTGTCTGCGCGTCGTAGAATTCCGGCTCCCACGGACAGGGGATGATCTTCTGTATGTTGGTGGTGCCGCGCTCGTAATATATGGCGTAGCTTACCACAGTTTTGTTGTCATAGCCGCCCGGATAGGGGTAGACTCCTCCGGCCTTGACGAGCTTGAGCACATACTCTATTTCCCAGGTGCTAATGATGTAGGTGATCATTTCTCCCTGGTGCCATTCGTCGGGATCCTTGTCGGGGTCAAAATTGTCGGATGTGCCTCTGCAGTCGATATGCGCGAAATGGGTCTCAGGCTCCTGTCCCTCCTCCTGAAAGGTCACCTCCATGATGGCGTCGCGGGTAAGCACCTGAGGCATCACAAGCATGAGATATTCGAAGTCGATTATCTCCCAGCGGCACTGGTCGCCGTCGAGTTCGTTGGGGAGCGGCTTGTCAAGCAGACCGCCGTTTTCGTGGGTGAATTCGTATTCCACATACTCCTTCTCCGTGTCCACATCCCATGTGCCTTTCAGCACATCGTTGTCATCGCTCGATGTGGCCAGATTGTCGGGTTTCTTTGTCCAGGTATACCGTCCGTGGTCGCGCACTCCCTTGATTTTGATGCTGGTGATGCACGTGCCCATGTAGTAGTCGTCGATCAGTATGCGCACGCCGGTCAGCAGGTGGTTGAACTTCAGCGGCACCGTGCGGGTGTAGTCGCCGGGACAGGTGACGGCCGTGGCGCTCAGATCCTGCTGCTCTTTCGGATCGCTTGGCACGAGGTAGTCGAGTTCGGGTGTGTCCATGTTGCCCCGTTTCTGGTCGGGATCGAGTATCATTGGATATTTCTGCCGGTCGGCGTCGGGGGTGCGCACGGCTATGTCGTAGGGTGCGTAGGCGAAGAATCTCACTCGGTTGGCCACGCCTACCATCTGGGTCCAGTAGAAGGTGGTGTCAGTGGTCCAGAAGCCTGTGCCGGTGGCGTCGGTGATGGTTTTGTTATAGCTCACCTTGGAGTCATACATCAGCTCCACCTTATGGTTGTGGTCGCGGTGTTCGTCGAAGCACTCCATGTCCACCAACTCCTCGTAGTTCTGGGCGCAGGTGGTGTAACAGTAGGCTGTGACGCTTATGTCCTTGTAGCGCTCGGTGACGTTGCGGTCGTCGACCGAGTATCCGCGCGAGCCTTTCCCGGCGGCCGAGTATTTCGCTGCTATCTTCTCGTAGCGTTTCATCAGCTTCTCGGTCATCGGCTCGGCCTTCATGGTCACGCGGCCCACGGTCTGCGAGTCGTCCGACGACAGCAGCGGCATTACCGCCGTGCGCGTTTCGTCAATGGTGATGATATGGTCGTTCTCCACTTTGTGGTATGATCCCGGGTCACCTTTGCCGTCGCCGTCGATGTCGTAGTAGGGTCGTGAGGTGCTGTCGCTCGGAGTAGATACGTCGGGGGCAGCGCCGACGGTCACGAAGTCGCGCTTGAACAGGCGGTTGTCTACGCGGTTGAGCTTTATGATGTCCCAGTTCTTTTCCAATGTGGGATTGTCCCACTCGAATGCGTCCCAATAGGCTGACGTGCCTGGAGTGAGATGTTCGCGCCAGTCGGGCTCGAGCCAGTCGGGTTTGGCGCGGCTTGTCGACCATTCGTTGACCTCCGGGAGGTTGAAGCGCAGCTGATCCGTAGGCTCCTCACCGGGTGCGGGCCGATAGATCTCTTCGTCGCTGCATGATGTCAGGGCTATGCCGGCGGTCAGAGTCAGAGCCAGTGCTGTGTTGCAGATATGTCGTATTCTCATTGATGTTGTAGAAATGCGATATGTCTTAAAATATACTTTTAGATCTTCACTTTGTGGGGCTGCGGGGTCAGCACCAGATATATCCGGGTGGGATCGGCCTTTATTTTTACCGTCGCGCCGGTGGAGCGTACGCTCGTCAGCAGGCGTCCTTCGATGGTGTAGACTCTCACCTGGCGTCCGGCCGCGAGGCCGCTGACGATGATGTCGGTGCCGTCGGTGGTTACCTCCACATTGTCGCCGTCGCTGTCATCGCCCACGCCGTCGATGCCGCTCGGCAGATCGGGGAATTCCGGATCGCCCCACTCCTCCGGATTGTCGGGATTGTCGGGATTGTCAGGATTGTCAGGGTCGTCTGGATCGTCTGGATCGTCGGGCTGCTCCTCGCCGGCGTTCTCCACCACGTGGATGCTTGCGGTGCCACGTGCGTTGGAGCCGTCGATGGCGGTGCATGTGATGATGGCATTGCCGAGCTTGGCGAGGGTCACGTTGCCGTAGGCGTCTACTGTGGCCACCGATTCGTTGTCAGAAGCCCATGCCACTCTCTTGTCGGTGGCGTTCTGTGGCTTGAACACTGGGGCGAGAGCCACCGTTGAGCCGGGCTGACCCGAATGCTGGCGGGGTGTGACGCTGAGCTGTATGGTGCGTACCGGCGTCACTCTGACGCTGAATGTCTTGCTGACGTTGGAGCCGTCGGCCACGCTTACGGTGATCATGGCTCGACCTGCTCCTACGAAGCACACCTGGCCGAGTTCGTTGATAGTGGCCACCGATTCGTCCGACGAGGTCATTGTCAGGCGTTTTGCAGCCACGAGTTCATTGAGGTTGATCGTGGCGTCGTCGGGGGCTATGGTGGCGTTGACGTTCATCCGTCCGCCCACGAAGCCTACCGCTCCAACGATCGAGAGGGTGTTGATCTCCATGGCCTTTGCCAGACGGCGCACGTCGACTGTCAGGCGGTATTCGGCGCCGCGTCCCTCGGGGTCGTAGGCTCTCACTACGGTCTTGCCCTGTTTCTGCTTGATGCGGATCACGGCGCGGCAGTCGATCTTGTCGTCGGAGTCAACTGCCGATGTGGCAGCGGTTGATGCCGTCATGCGGGCTGTGCTTGCCTTGACACTGTAGGTTGATGCTATGCCGGGGAGATCGGGTAATTCCGGATCGGGATCCGGTTCCGGATCAGGCTCGGGCTGCGGATTGGGGTCGACCTCGTTGCCGTCATCGTCGAGGGCGGCGAGGCTGACAAGCTCCTCATCCTCCACCTCCCACTTGACGTAGCGGTCGGTGGCGTCCTTGTCGATGCGCACGTTCAGCTCTATGCGGTCGGTGTGCTCGTCGTCCACCACAAGGGTGTGCTCTTCATCAGCTCCGGGAAGGTCGGGAGCCGGCGGCTGTGGCACCTCGATGTCGATATCCTTCATCTCGGTCTTGACGCGGATCGGATAGCGGGCTGTGAAGTCGTTGCCGTCCAGCATCCTGATGCCTTTGATGTTAAGCACGAGCAGTTCGTATTCATAGTCCTCTCTGTCGCCGGGGGCATATCCGTGAAGGCAGTCGATCACCATGTTTTCCGGATCGTAGGCGGGCTGGGCGTCGTCGCCGGTCGTGGTGAAATTTGTGGCGAATGTCGGGTTCTCGGCCTCGCACGTACTGCTCCATGTCTGTTCCGACAGGGCCGGTTCCAGAACTCCTTCGGGATAGAGCACGCGCTTGAGGCGTACCTTGTTGCCGGTCCACTCGTATATGCCGCAGTCGTCGTCCGACGTGGTGCCGGGTGCGCCGAGGGGTTTGATCTCGAAGAGTTCTTTGCCCTCATCGTCCACTACCATCAGTTTTACCGTCTGTATCAGTTCGCACACTTCTATGGTCGCTTCCTCGTCGACGCCGCTGAGCGGGTCGTCACTGTGGCAGACTATTGTGGCCTTGCCGGTCTTGAGGCCTTTGAATTCGCCGGTTTCACGATCTATCTCCAGCACATCGGGGTTCAGTGACTGCCAGTGGATCTTCGGGTTGGTCGGCGTCATGCCGTTGTAGCCAAGCAGACGCGCCGTGGCTGTGGCTGTGGCTCCTGGGCGTATCGACGGGGGAGCGCTGATGATGATGCGCTCCACGGGCACACCCTCTACGGTGCTGACCGTGATCGTGTCGCTCGCGCGGGTGACATCGAGCCAGGTCAGTATCACCTGATGCTCGCCGACGTTCTTGTACTTGACGTCGATACTAATGTTGGAATGGGCTATGATATTGCCGGCCAGCACTTCGTCAAGGTCGGAGTACTCGATGGTGAAACGTCGTCCGGTCTCGCCGCCTACTCCCACCGATGAGCCGCTTACGGTGCCGTTGAAGGGAGGAGATGTGGGGCTCCCCGGCTCGGCCGGGTAGATGAAGTCGAAGGTGACGGCGTCGGTCGGGAGCTCCTGTATGGAGTATTTCAGCGGTATCCGCTGCCCGGCGTAAGCAGTCAGTTTCTTGTCTTTTTCAGTGAACGACAGTTTGAATGACTTCATCCTTGTTGCCAGATGGGGGAAGGCTTTCTTATAGGCCTCCTCCGAGCCTTCCGGCACTTTCACGTTAGTTGCTTCGATACTACACCCCTCTTTCAGTGTGGGTGGCTCTTTTGACTGGAATGCCAGTATGGTGTAATCTTTGCTGTCGGTTGAAATAAGTTTTATATCACAGTTGATCTGTTTTACATTTTTGCCGATGCCGACAGACTTGAGGTTGTTGCAGCCGTCGAATGTCGCTTCGGGTATCACCTCCACGCCGTCGCCGATGATCATGCTCGTCATGGCGGTGCAGCCACGGAATAGGCCTTTGCCTATCTTCTTGACCGTGTTGGGGATGATGGTGTTGTGTGCGTTGGTTTCGATGCCCACGAAGTCTTTTGCCTCGGCAAAGGCATAGTCGCCGATCTCCTCCACCCCTTCTGGTATGTCGATGTGGGCTATATTGCTGTTGGCGAAGGCTCCGGCGCTGATGGCTCTCACTGCATATTTCGAGTCACCGACCTCGATTGTGGCCGGGATGTCGAGCTGGAAGCGGTAGGTCGACTTATAATATTGTCCTGATGGATTTTTCAGGGTTTCTATCCATTCGCTCACCTTGCGGGTGACCGTAGTGGCCAGATGCGGCGCTACCAGCTGCCGGTTGGTGTAGCCGGGATATGCAAAGGTATATGGGGTATTGTATGGTTTTTCATCCGGAAGCGGGAGTGTCGCCCCATCGTTTCCGATCAGCTCGGCGATCCGCTCCTGTGTGGCTCCGGGGAATGTGATCATGGCTCCGGGTATTTCGCCTTCAGGAGCCTCGATGGGCAGGAAACTGAAGTCGACCGCGGTGCGTGTGATGTTGCCCATGACTATGTCGCCGTCTTTTACGGGAAAGTGATACTTCCATGTGCGCGACGGAATAGCCGTTCCCTCTTTTCTGACCGACAGCTCGAATGTGGCTTCGGGATAGCCCGAATAGGGGTCGTTGAGGCGGCAGGTAATGGTGACGTTGCCCACTTTGTGAGCTGTGACAACTCCGACAGGGGCTACTGTGGCTACGCTCTCGTCGCTCGAAGTGAACTGATACTTGTCTCTGTATGAGGTGTGGTCTTGATCGTTGATGTTGCCCGGCTGTCTGATGACCGTGAGTATGCATTGGTCTCCAGGTTTGACGAAATTGCCCTTATTGGATATAAGAGATATTCCGGTCACCTTTTTGCCATCCTTCACGTGCACCGGCAGTGTGATCTCCTGCTCGGAGCCGTCGTTGGCGCGAAGCAGTATGCTGAATGGCTTGGCGCCGTTGTTCGGACTGGGGTTGAGGAATTTTATGCTTGTGTATGTGTCGAAGTTGCCGCCGGCTATGTTGGGGCCTATGGCGCGGGCGTCGGAGGGCCATTCGTCTGTAATCACCGGAGTCCAGCCGGGCGCTTTGTCCTTGTCGGCATATCGGTTGAACGTTATGCCATTGACCTTCGGATAGGGGTAATGACCGGCGATGCCGGTGCCCCACTGTCGGTCGGGATCGCTTATGCTCTTGATGTCGACATCAGCCCGTCCGGTAGTGTTGGTGAATAAATACATCTCCTCTGGCGACACGTTGAAGTGCAGCGCATGGGCTTCGGAGAAGGTTTTGCCTGCGCCGGCCTCCGGGGCTTCGTTGCCCTCGATGTAATACACCACCGGTGCGGTGGTGAGGGTGTTGGCCGTTACACCTCGGTTGAATGCCGGCACCTTTGCCGAGCGTATGATGATAGTGTCGCACTTGATCGCGCAGTTCACCTCCTTGACCGATTTGCCGAGAGTGAGCCGGGTCAGCGAAGTGCATCCGTCGAAAGTTTCTTCGGGTATCACCTCCACGCTGTCGCCTATGATCATGCTGCTCATTTTTTCGCACCCTTTGAACACGCCGCGACCGATCTTTTTGACGGTCTTTGGTACAACACGGTCGTGTGAGCCGGGGAATATGCCTCGGAATTCCTTGCAGTTGAGGAAGGCATAGTCGCCGATCTCTTCGATCTGAGGTCGCTTGAGCTGCGCTTCAAAGTCGTCGTAGAAGCTGATGTAGCGTATGTTGCTGCCTGCAAAGGCGTGGTTGCCGATTCGGTTTGCCCTGTAAAGTGTGGCTTGCTGAATTCCGTCAGGGTTCTCCACGGCAGTGTATGGCATGGTTTCGATATAGAGCGAGCTGCGGAATGCTTCAAGATAATTGGTCGTGGTGCTTGAATGGCGCAGCAGGAAGTTGGTTATGGTGGACGTGTAGAAGCAGAAGTCGCCGAGCGTCCCGTCGGCCTTGACTGTCCTTACCGGTTCATGACCCGGAAAATCGAATTCATAGGGGGTGGCAGGTATCTGTTCGTTGTTGTCAAACGTATCGTGGCGGTTGGCGCCCGGATATGTTATCTCGGCCGTGCCGTCGGAGTTGAAGAAGTAGTAGAAATCGGTGCTGACAGTGCGTTTTTTGATGCTTTTGGCGTCGATGTTGTTGCCGTTCATGCTTACGGTGTATGGTGCTGTCGGAACGGTCTGTTTGACGGTATACTTCACGGCGTTGCCGTCGTCGACTCTGACAGTGAGGATGGCCGCCACGCTGTAACAGGCCGGATCGGCGCTCGTAGCGCGTATCGTCGCGAAGCCCGCTTTGAGCGGGTGTACGGTGCCGTCGGCGTCTATGGTGAGCATGTCGGGGGTATCGCAGCTCCACAACACGTCGGTGCGACTCGGTACGAGCGGCTGCTGCGAATCGGCACTGCCCTCATATATACACGAGGCGGTGTATTTCATAGTTGTGCCGCCGATCTCCACGGTGAGTGGTCCGTCTATGGTGATTTTTGTCACGGGGACGCCCTCGATCACCTTTACCGGCCAGGTGTAGGAGGCCTCGGTGGCGTCGACGCCGGTGACGGTCACGCTCTGGTCGCCAAGTGTGCGCATGGCTATCTTGAAGGTGCCTTTGCGGGTGTCGCGGTTGTATTCGAGCCCTTCGGCAAACAGATAGGCCGCGTCATCGGAGAAATCCACACGGTAGGGCGGGGCGATCAGGTCGTTGCTCTGTTTGTCGCCGGCAAACTGGTTGTGGGCGAATACAAGTGTCACCTCACGGTACGGCTCAATACCGCCTCCGTAGTTTATGCCCGGATAGCCGAACATGTGGTGAACCTGTGTATTGGTCCATTCGTTGGCCGAGGTCATGGTGAAGTTGACCGGATGGAAATGGCCTTTGTAGAAGATCAGGCTCTCACGCTCCGGTACGATGCTGTAGGTGTTTGCATTCCATGAGGCTGGAAAGGCTGCGGCGTAGCGCTCGTCGACCCATACTTTGGTCCACGATTCAAACCCGTCCTTGAGCATTTCGGGCTTTCTGGCTCCTTTGAACGCTATGCGGTATAGTCTGGGCGGTATTAGGCACGATATGCGTTCGACGTTTCGGCCAAGGGTCAGACGCTTCATGTTGGTGCAACCGTCGAACGTTTCTTCAGGCAGCACCCTGACGCCGTCACCTATGCTCATGCGATCCATTGTAGTGCACCCTTTGAACACTCCGCGTCCGAGCGATGTCACCGAGCCTGGCACCACCTCGTAGGCCGAGGCTGCGTCTGGAAGACCGGCGAAATCCACACAGTCGGCAAAAGCGTAGTCGCCGATGGAGGTGACTGTCGAGGGTACATGCACAGTCACTATGTTGCTGCCAGCAAAGGCGCTGTCGCCGATGGCGGTGACGGTATAGGTCTGCCCTTCGTGCTCGAATGTTGATGGCACACGTATGGCCGACATCATCCACGAGTCGTTGCGTAGGGGTGAGTCGGGATCAAGGTGATGGTAGTCGCGGTCGATCATCGGCGTCCATAGGGCGTAGAAGTTGCGGGTGTACGACGTGTATGGGCCTCCGTTGGCATCGCCGCTGTATTTCTCGAAGTGGTATCGGCCGTTGAGGCGATAGCTGTCGTCGGTGGCTTCCGGATCGGCCACCGGATGGGTAAGCGTGGCTGTGCGGTCTGTCGGATTGAGGATGAAACTCCAGGTTATGTTCATTGCGTCGGACTGAAACGCCCCCATTTTGGCACTCAAAGGATAGTGTTGTGTCAAAGTCACGGTGGTGACGTCCTTTGCCGGGACGGGCAATGGTTCGGCCTGAGCCGAGGCCATAGTGGCCGTCAGCGCACAGCATACCGTTACGATGGTGTTTTTGAAATCTATCACTGTATATACAAAATCCCTGATGGTTTATTATTCTGCAAAATTATATCTTATTATCAAACGTCAAGCGAAAAAATCACTTTTGTTAGTAATGTTTAACAATGGTGATAGCCGTCGGCGGTGATTTTCGATTTTGCGGCACCTGATTTCCGGCATTATGATTTGCTCACAGGCTAAATGCCGATGCGTGGTGCGGCACATGCCGAATGGGCTCTCTCCGATAGTTGTGGATGATGTTATGGACGGTTTATGACGATTATATGAAAAATTTTTCGCAATTTTGCAGCGAAAATAGAAAAAACACCATACCATATAGTTGACATGGAATTTACAGCCGGTCAGATAGCTGCTCTCGCGGAAGGAGTCGTGGAGGGTGATGAATCTGTAAAAATCAATACATTCGCCAAGATAGAGGAGGGCCGTCAGGGCGCCATCTCGTTCCTGGCCAATCCCAAATATACACCTTATATATACGAGACTCTTTCGTCGGCCGTGCTCGTGAGCCGCGATTTCGTCGCCGAAAAGCCCGTCAAGGCCACTCTGATAAGGGTCGACGATCCATACGCCACGGTTGCGCGCCTGCTCGCGATGGTGGATCAGCTGATGAATCCTCCCCGCCGCGGGGTGGAGCAGCCATGCTTCATAGCCGAGGGAGTTGAGGTGCCCGACGATGTCTACATCGGCGCGTTCGCTTATATCGGCGCCGGAGCGAAGATAGGGAGCGGCGCACAGATCTATCCGCAGGCCTATGTCGGCGACGGAGTGAGCGTTGGCGACGGCACGATCATATATGCCGGAGCTAAAATCTACCGCGGATGTCGCATCGGCAAGCGCTGCATCATCCATTCGGGAGCGGTGATAGGAGCCGACGGCTTCGGATTCGCCCCCACCGACCATGGCTACGAAAAGATACCGCAGACCGGCAATGTGGATATTGCCGACGATGTGGAGATCGGTGCCAACACCACCATTGACCGCGCCATGATGGGATCGACCCGCATCTGCCGCGGAGTCAAGCTCGACAATCTCATACAGATAGCCCACAACTGCGAGGTGGGTGCCGACACGGTAATGGCCGCGCAGGGCGGCGTGGCCGGTTCGACCAAGCTCGGAGAGCGTTGCATGGTCGGAGGTCAGGTGGGGCTTGCCGGTCACATACATATCGGCGACGAGGTGCATATAGGAGCCCAGAGCGGCATCAACAAGGATGTCGCAGCCGGATCAAGACTCTTCGGCTATCCGGCCACCGACGTTGTCAGCTACGGACGTCAGGCTCTCGCCATACGAAAGCTTCCGACGCTCTACAAGCGCGTCGACGAGATAGAACGGCTTATCAAGGATAATAAATAAGACAATCATACACACATTTCAAGCGATATGAAGCAAGTCACCATCAAAGCTCCCTTCGCCGTCAGCGGCAAGGGACTGCATACCGGCAAGCTCATCAATGCCGAGTTTTTGCCCGCCGAGCCCAATACGGGCTATAAGTTCCAGCGTACAGATCTCGAAGGGGAGCCTACGATCGACGCTCTCGCTGAATACGTGACCTCAACCAACCGTGGTACTGTGCTCAAGCGCAACGACGTCACGGTCAGCACTATCGAGCACGCCATGGCCGCCCTCTACGCCATGGGTGTCGACAACTGCCTGGTGCGCATCGACGGCCCGGAAATGCCCATACTCGACGGCAGCGCCCGTATCTTCGTCGACCATATCAACGAGGTGGGACTGCAGGAGCAGGAGCCTGAAAAAGACTATTATATCGTAAAACAGAAGATCGAGGTGCACGACGAGGCCACCGGCGCCACAATCATCGTGCTTCCCGACGACGAGTTCTCGATCGACGTGATGGTGAGCTTCGACTCTCCGGTGCTCCCCAACCAGTTCGCTTCGCTGGAGCATCTTGAGGATTTTCCGACAGCGATCGCCGACAGCCGCACGTTTGTGTTTGTCCGCGAGATCGAGCCGCTGGTCAAGAACAACCTTATCAAGGGCGGCGACCTCGACAACGCTGTGGTGATCTACGACTCGCCGATGGAGCAGTCTGAACTCGACCGTCTGGCCGATCTTATGAATGTGCCCCACAAGAACGTCAGTCAGTTCGGTTTTATTCAGGACAAGCCTCTGACAAGCGACAACGAGCCGGCGCGTCACAAGCTCATGGATGTCATAGGCGACATAGCTCTCATCGGACGCCCGCTCAAAGGCAAGGTGATCGCCACACGCCCGGGTCATTCGATCAACACCACTTTTGCCAAAAAGATACGCAAGGAGATAAAGCGTCAGGACATACAGGCGCCCGTATATGACCCCAACCGCGAGCCGGTGATGGACAACAACCGTATACGCGAACTCCTTCCCCACCGCTATCCGATGCAGCTCGTCGACAAGATCATCGAAAAGGGCACCAACTATATCGTGGGCGTGAAGAATGTGACGGCCAACGAGCCTTTCTTCCCCGGCCACTTCCCACAGGAACCTGTCATGCCGGGCGTGCTCCAGATCGAGGCCATGGCCCAGACCGGTGGACTTCTTGTGCTCGACTCGGTCGACGATCCCGAACGCTACTCCACCTACTTCATGAAGATCGACAATGTGAAATTCCGTCAGAAGGTGGTGCCCGGTGACACTCTAATTTTCCACATTTCGTTCATGACCGAGCTGCGTCGCGGCTGCGCCGTCATGAAAGGCTATGCCTTCGTGGGCGAGAAGGTGGTCAGCGAATGTGAGTTCATGGCCCAGATCATAAAAAACAAATAATCAGAATCTATGAAACAACCTCTTGCATATATACATCCGGCCGCCAAGATCGATCCCAGCGTGGTGATAGATCCGTTTGTCACCATCGAGGAAAACGTGGAGATCGGCGAGGGTACCCGCATCGGCAGCAATGTCACCATCATGTCGGGAGCACGCATCGGCAAGAACTGCCGCATATTCCCAGGCGCAGTCGTGTCGGCCGTGCCGCAGGATCTCAAGTTCCGCGGCGAGGACACCGTGGCCATCATCGGCGACAACACCACTCTGCGCGAGTGTGTGACAATCAACCGTGGCACAGCCGCCCGCGGACGCACCGTCGTGGGCAGCAACTGCCTGATCATGGCCTACTGCCACGTAGCTCACGACTGCATCGTGGGCGACAACGTGGTGATGAGTAATGCCACACAGCTTGCAGGCGAGGTGCAGGTCGACAATTATGCCGTCATCGGTGGCGGAGCGCTCGTCCATCAGTTCTGCCATATCGGACCGCACGTGATGCTTCAGGGAGGCGCCCTCGTCAACAAGGACATACCCCCTTATGTGAAGGCCGCGCGTGAGCCTATATCGTTTGCCGGCGTCAACTCCATCGGACTCCGCCGGCGCGGATTCTCCTCCGACACCATCCGTGAGATACAGGAGATATACCGCTACCTCTATCTGTCGGGACTCAACAATTCCGACGCCGTAGAGCGCATCGAGGCCGAACTGCCCGCCACCCCCGAGCGCGACGAAATCATTCTTTTCGTGCGCAATTCCAAGCGAGGTATTATTAAGGGCTACGTGTAATCGGCTGCAATATAGGGATGTGTGAATTTTGTTGTAAAAAAGTTGCTCAAAAATTTGCACGCTTCACAAATAATCCCTAACTTTGCATCCGTAAAACGAGAGCGGCCGTTAGGGCTTCAATCTCGTGAGGACATAAAGATTGCCTTGTGGTGTAATGGCAGCACGTCGGATTCTGGTTCCGCCTGTGGGAGTTCGAATCTCTCCAAGGCAACAATCTTTCAAAAAGTCGGCTGATTGTTTTCAACCGACTTTTGTATTATAACTTAAATCAGATATACTCAATGGAAAAAGTAAAGAGAGGAGCGTGGGCGCTGATGTCGCTGGCTCTTGTCGCGGCGGTCGGCAGCTGTTCGGGATCGGCTTCGTCCGGCGATGTTTAGGCCGATACATTGTTGCTGACCGAAAGTGAGGTCGCTGTGCCTTACGATGTGCTGCGGATGCCTTATGCGCTGACTACCGACGGACAGCGCCTCGTCGTGGCCAACAGCCCTCAGGCTTCGACTCTTATAGATGTATATTCGCTCACAGGAGATTCCGTCACATCCGGCCTGCGGGTGGGGCAGGGACCCGGAGAGCGCCAGATGGTCGAAGGACTCTGCTATGATGCCACAGCGTCGGCTGTGCAGATCCGCACCGGTGCAGCAGATGCAGTGGATATGCTTCGTGGCATTGACGGCAGCGGACTTGAGATCGACAGGAAGATCGTATTCGACGCCGCCGCATGCGGCTCCGACACCGTGGCTCCGGCATCGTTCGCACTGCGCATGGCCGATGGCCACGTAGTGCTCGGCAATGCCACCTCCGACGGCCTTTTAGCCATACTCCGTCCCGACGGATCGCTCGAGCGTTATGCCGCGCAATATCCCGACATCTCCGGTTTCGGCGACATGCCGCAGTGGGGAGTGTTCAACTTTCTTCGGCCCAACGGCGGAGTAAGTCCCGACGGACGGCATTTCGCGGCTCTGTTCGGCAGCAACGACATGATATGCTTCGGTTCGCTCGACGGCGATACAGTCGCCGTCAAGGTCAATTACGGCGAAAAGCCGGGAGGCATCAAGTGGGTGACACGCGACGGTTATGGCACATTTGACATCGCACCCGAGCGCAAGGTGCATTTCGCAGGTAATCCGGTGCTGACAGACGGCCATGTCTATGTGATATATTCCGGCATGAATTATGCCGACCATTCCGCATACTTCTGGAAAAAGAACGACGGCGACGAGCCCCTCTCCACCGATATCCGCGTCTACGACTTCGACGGAAACCTGACCCGTGTATATCGTCTGCCTATGAAGATCGGCGGCTTCACGGTCACACCCGACGATTCCGATATGTATGCCATTGTCGACAGCGAGACCGAAGGCTACCGCATATTCCGCTTTTCCTTCCCCGACTGACCGGCTGTGTCGGCCGACTGTTGCGTATTACGCTGAAAAATGCTATATTTGCACCATTGACGGCGGGCGCGCACAGGCTGTGCCCGTCCCTTCTACAGAATCCTTAAACCAATTTACCCCCAAACTGACTGACAAAATGATTAGAAAAGCCATCATGACGGGCGCTGCAGCGCTGGTGCTAACGGCAGCCGGCGGAAGCTATGTGTCCGCACAGCAAGTGCATAACGAAACGTGGGCCGACGGAGTGGAGCGTTCACTCGTCTACTGCCCGGGCGACTTCGACTCGAAATTCTACCGCATACCGGCCATCGTCACCGCAAAAGACGGGTCGATAGTGACAGTGGCCGACAAACGTATAGAACACAATGGCGACCTGCCCGCGAAAATCGACGTCGTAAGCCGTCGCAGCACCGACGGCGGCCGCACATGGAGTCCCTATGTCGTTGTCGCCGCACACGACGAGATAGGCGGCTGCGGCGATCCTGCTCTTGTTGTCGACGAGAAGACCGGACAGATATTCTGCATATTCACCCACGGCAACGGCCTCTGGCAGAAGGAACCCGGACACATCAGCTTCTGCGTCAGCAAAGACAACGGCAAGACCTGGGGCAAGATGACTGACATCAACCCGCAGATACTCACCACCGATCCCGCCGGAAAGCAGCCCATCAAGTGCACCAGCGCCTTCGCATCCTCAGGCCGCGCCACACAGCTTGCCAACGGACGGCTGATATTCCCTCTTGTAGTGCGTGAGGACGGCAACCCCGACTTCAAGGTCTACGCCGTCTACACCGACGACCTCGGCAAGACATGGAAAGTCAGCAAGAATCCCGCCACCACCGACGGCGACGAGTCGAAGATCGTTCAGCTTGCCGACGGAACGGTAATAATGAGCATCCGCAACCGTCGCGGCATACTCCGCAAATTCTCCTACTCCCACGACAACGGCGAGACCTGGAGCGAGCCGGTGCCCGTCGAAGGGCTGCCCGACCCGCGCTGCAACGGCGACATCATCACCTACGACTACAATGGCAAGCAGCTCCTGCTGCAGTCGCTTCCCGGCGATCCCAAAGGACGCAACAATGTGGCCATATACGTCAGCGCCGACGGCGGCAAGACGTGGCCCGTGAAGAAGACCGTAGTCAACCTTCCGTCGGCCTACTCGTCGATGACAGTGCTCCCCGACGGAAGCATCGGCATACTGACCGAGGAATCAGCCAACAACCACTACAGCTACAACATCTGGTTCACAAAGCTCCCCATCGAAGTGCTTATGGCCCCCGCCAAAAAGCAGTAACCCCATACCCGACCGATATTGCTCTGCGGCGTCCGTGGGCTTGTGCCCAAGGGCGCCGCGACTATTATTGTTCGCTTATATCCTTGTTACATTTTTTTATCGTTTGTATGCATCGATTATTCTGGCGATAATTTCAGCAAAAAGCGCAAAACGACTATCTTTGCAGCCACATCATGTCATAAACAACGTATATACTACTAATTATCGTATAGATATGCAACATCACGACTCACTCAACGCCTATATATCGCAGTCGGTGCGCGAAAACTGGGAACAGCTTGCGCTGACTGATTTCAACGGGGTTTCGTACCAGTACAAGGACGTTGCCCGCAAGATTGCCAAGCTTCATCTGCTCTTTGAGCAGGCCGGAGTCAATCCTGGCGACCGCATAGCGCTGTGCGGACGCAACAGCTCGCAGTGGGCTGTCGCATTTCTGTCGGTCATCACCTATGGAGCGGTGGTAGTGCCGATTCTCAACGAGTTCAAACCCGACAATATCCACCATCTTGTCACCCATAGCGAGTCGAAACTTTTCTTTGTCGACACGGCGGTATGGGAGAATCTCGACTCCGATTGCATGGGAGGCATACTCGGCGCGATAGCCATAGGCGATTATTCGCTGCTGATGTCGCGTTCGCGGGAGCTGACGCAGGCGCGTGCCAATCTCAACCGCATTTTCGGCGAGAAATATCCCGAACGCTTCGGTGCCGGCGACTTTACCGTGGCGCTGACACGTCCCGACGATCTGACGCTGATCAACTATACCTCCGGATCCACCGGATTCTCCAAGGGTGTGATGCTTCCGGAGCGTTCGCTATGGAGCAACGTGGAGTTCACCATCGACCGGCTCGACTTTCTGGAGGCCGGCGACGGAATTGTCTGCATGCTCCCGCTTGCCCACATGTACGGGCTGACCATCGACCTGCTCCATCCGTTTGTCAAGGGGTGTCATATCCACTTCCTGACGCGCACCCCCTCGCCGCGCGTCATCATGGAGGCGTTTGCCGCCGTCCGCCCCAAGATGATAGTGTCGGTGCCGCTGATCATCGAGAAGATCATCAAGACCAAGGTGTTCCCGCTGCTTGAGAAGCCGATGATGAAGCTGCTGATGCATGTGCCGTTTGTCGACAGCCGCCTGCTTTCGAAGATCAAGGATCGTCTGACTGATACCTTCGGCGGCAATGTGGTGGAGCTTATCATAGGCGGAGCGGCTCTCAACAAGGATGTGGAGGAATTCCTGCGCCGCATAGAGTTCCCGTTCACCGTCGGCTACGGCATGACCGAGTGCGGCCCGCTGATAAGCTATGCCCCCTGGCGTGAGGCACGGCCCGGATCATGCGGACGCGTGGTCGACCGCATGGAGGCACGGGTGGACTCGCCCGACGGTGAGACTGTGCCGGGTGTCATCTGGGTGAAGGGAGCCAATGTCATGCTCGGATATTACAAGAACGAGGAGGCCACCAAACAGGCCTTCGGTCCTGACGGATGGATGACCACCGGCGACATAGGCTGTATCGACAGCGACAATTTCATCTATCTGCGTGGGCGCGACAAGAACATGATACTCGGTCCGTCGGGACAGAATATCTATCCCGAAGAGATCGAGCAGAAACTCAACAATATGCTCTTTGTCAGCGAATCGGTGGTGATCGACGACGGCGGACGTCTGCTGGCGCTCATACATCCCGATCTCGACCTGCTGACACAGCACCATACCGGAGCCGACGAGCTTAAGCAGATCATGGCCGACAACATAGCCCAGCTCAACAAGGAGCTTCCGGCCTATTCGCAGATATCGCGTTTCGATCTCATGGACGAGGAGTTCGAGAAGACTCCCAAGCGGTCGATCAAGCGCTATCTCTATCAGAGATAAGTAACTCGCAAAAATTAGCTACGAGTGTTTTTTGAGATTTGTTCGAGTGATTTTTCGCTTGAAGACGAGGACGTATAGCGAGTTACACAACTGAGGATGAAAGCAAAAAACGCCGGACAAAATCACAAAGTACCGCAGCAAACCATGGGTTACTGGCGAGTTTCATAATATCAACTAATTTTTAAGAGAGTGTTTGAATTTCACTTCTATTCACTCAAAGAGGATTTTCGGAGAGATTTGCGTGAGTTGATGAGGGAGCGATGCGGGCATCGTGACCGATGAAACTTGACGGAAATCGCCCGAAAAGACCTTTGAGAGGATAGAAAGAAGTCCATATATATTTCTTCGTGTTAAATTCAAACACTCTCTAAGAGTTACTTAATGCCGTAGATCCATTCCACGGCCTTGCGTAGCAGGCGTGCGGGCAATATCGCCGCCATCTGGCAGTAGAGCCTTGCCGGCAGACTGATGCCGTTGACGCGCCATATCTTGCCGTTTACCTCTGGAAAGGTGTTTTTCCATCGCGACGGTTCGGGGTGCGGAGGCTGCAGCAGTTTGATCTTGGCGGCGAATTTCATCGAGTCGAGAAACCGGCGGTGAAGCTCTGCCAGTCCTTGGTCCACAAACCATTTCTCCATCAGCAGCGCATATACAAGGCGGTCGTGTGTTATCGTTTCCGTGTGGCCGTTCATGGTCATCGACGGATTAAGCTGATCGTGGCAGTAATAATAGACAGGAGTGTCGGTGGTGGATATGCTCCGCGCAAGGGCTATCGCGCGGCAGCTGACGCTCAGATCCTCCCAGAAGTCGATCCCCTCGGTGGGCAGCAGGTCGTTTTCGGTCACGAGCGTGCGTCTGACAAGCTTGTTCCACAGTGCGAATCCGGCTGTATCGATCGCCATACGGTCAAGTCCTTCAGCGATTTTAGACCCTATGATCCGGTTTTTTCCCGTGGCACACCTCTCATAGTACGGCGCCGCCACTATGTCGGCGCCTGCTGAGGCCTCCCACAGCACCGACAGGGCGTCGGGATGCATCATGTCGTCGGCATCGCACTTTATCAGATACTCGCCCCGCGCCTTTTCCACTCCCGTGCGGTAGGCCGATGCCGACCCGCGGCGAAACTGGTGAGCCGTCAGCACGGTGCGTTCGGCCATACCTGTGTCGAGTCGCAGATAAAGCTCCACTATCTCTTCGGAGCGGTCGGTGCTCCCGTCGTTGACCAGAATATACTCCACCGTCCCGTCGAAGATCTGAGCCGAGAGGCTTTCGAGAGTGCGCTGTATGGTGCGTTCGGCGTTGTGATAGGGCACAATGACGCTTATGAGTATCCTGCCATTGCCGGAAGCTTCCTGCGGCAGGTCGTCGGGCCGTAGTCGTCGGGTCGGGATCTCTGTCATCGCTTATGCCGGCGGCGTGGTATGCGGGGAAACATTCTCTTGACCGACGAAAGCCGCAGACTCATCCGGGGGGCGGCAATGACCGCTGTCACTGCCGCTATGATCGCGGCGAGGCCGATGATCTCGCGTGGCGTCAGCCGCTCACCGAAAACGCTCACTCCGATCACCACCGCTGTCACCGGCTCGAGGGCGCCCAGTATGGCCGTCGGAGTCGAGCCTATGTAGTGGATCGCGCCGGTGGTGCACACAAACGACAATGCGGTCGGAAACACCGCCAGACACACGAGGCAGCCCCACAGCCACCAGCGGTCAGCCGGAGGCAGCTGTATGTCGCCGGCTATGAGCAGACGCGCGCCGAATAGCGTCACGCCGAACAGCAGCAGGTAGAACGTCACGCTCAGTGTGGCCACATATTTCAGCGACGATTTGTTGACGGCCACGATATAGATAGCGTAGGTCAGAGCCGACGCCAGAGCCAGGGCGGTGCCTGCCAGGCTCAGCGACTGTCCGTCGCCGGTGCGGTAGAGCAGTCCTATGCCGCCGAGCGCAAGAGTTATGCTGGCTATCATCACCGGGCTGAGGCGCTCTCTGTAGAACGCCGCCATGATCACCGCCACCATCACCGGATATACAAACAGTATGGTCGACGCTATGCCCGCATCCATGTAGTTGTAGGAGAGAAACAGCGACAGCGACGACAGGGCCATGAGCAGCCCGAGTGCGGCCAGGGTCAGCGTCTGGCGGCGTGTCACCCTGAAGCTGCGGCCGCGGATGGCTGTCATGCACGCCAGCAGCGGTATGGCCATCGCATAGCGGAAAAACAGCACTGAATCCGCTGTCATGCCTGCCGAGTAAAGAGGCAGGGCGAATAGCGGATTCATGCCGTATGTGGCCGCGGCCGTTATGCCGAGGCAGTAGCCTTTCAGCCGTGGATTCATTCAGATCGGTCTGTGAGGGTCATTTTACACCTTTTGCGCCCTTTACACCCCCGCCCATGGCGAATATGTTGGCGTCGTAGGTGGTGGTCTTGCGCTGACGCTGGCGGTCGCGTTTGAGAGCGAGTTTCACCAGACGGTCCATCAGTTCGGCAAAAGGTATGCCCGACGCTTCCCACAGGTAGAACGAGAGTGATCCCGGGATAGTGTTGATCTCGTTGACATATATCTGGCCGTTGTCTTCGTCCATGATCACATCGACGCGGCTCACGCCGTGACACGACAGCACTCTGAACGTTTCGCCGGCCAGGAAGCGGATCCGGTCGCTTGTGGCCTCAGGCAGATCGGCGGGAATCCGTTTGGCCGAAGCCTGCATCCCCTTGGAGCCTTTTGAGCCGCCCATGTATTTGTCTTCATAGGATAGTATCTCACCGCTCTTGATCGGCTCTTCGCACACCGAAGTCTGATATTCGTCGCAGTCGCCGAGCACCGAGCAGTTGATCTCTTTCAGATTGTCCACCATGTGCTCCACGATGATACGCGAGGAGTAGGAGGTTGCGTCGGTCACGCACTGCACGAGCCGCTCGCGGTCGGCCGCGCGGCCTATGCCCACACTCGATCCGAGATTGGAGGGCTTGACTATCACCGGGTAGCCGATCTTGGATTCGATCCGGTCAACGACCTCCTGACGGTTGTCGAACCATTCCTTATCGGTAAACCACACGTAGTCCACCACCGGCACCTCGCAGGCCTGAAGTATCATCTTCATCGTGATCTTGTCCATGCCGTTGGCCGAGGCAAGCACGTCACATCCGGCAAACGGCAGGCCGATAAGATCGAAAAGACCCTGTATGGTGCCGTCCTCACCGTTGGCTCCGTGGAGCACGGGAATAGCCACGTCGATGTGGGCGGCTACATCCGTGCCGAACATTTTACGGCGCGCCAGATAAAGATTGGAATCGCCGTATGCCGGGCGCATATACACCTCGCTGCACTGCTGCAGGAGTTTCTTTGGATCGCGGTAGTTCGATACCTCGGTGAGCGCCTCGCCTGTAAACCATCGTCCCTCTTTGGTGATGTAGACCGGTGTCACATCGTAGACATCGCGGTCTATGGCTGCCATGGCTTGGGAAGCCGAAATGACTGAAATTTCGTGTTCGGTGCTTCTTCCGCCGAAAAACACTCCTATGTTGGTCTTCATATTGATGGGTTTTGTTGTATGCTTATTTGAATGTGTCGGGCAGATCGTTCTCGTAGAGCACGGTATCGCCTGATTTCATTATCCCCGACAGCATGCTCTGTGCCTGGGCGAAAGTGTCGGTGATTATTATCCTGTCGTCGGTCATGCCGCCGTCTGATGCCCCCGAACGTATCGCTTCGCGGTTATAGCGGCCTACGATTATGGCTATATCGGCGCAAGCCGCTATTTTGCGGCCAAATTCATAGTTGAGCTTCTCCTGACGCTCTCCCAGTTCGATCATGCCGGGTGTGACTACGATACGGTTTCCGCCGGTCATCCCCGACAGCACGTCGAGAGCCATGCCCGATCCGGTTGGATTGGAGTTGAAGGCGTCGTCGATTATGGTTATGCCTCCGGGAGTGCGGCGCAGGCTCAGGCGGTGTTCCACCTGGCGGATGTCGGCTACGGCGAAGCGTATCTTCTCCTGAGGCACGCCCAGACGCACGGCCATGGCTATGGCCGCAAGCAGGTTGGAGATATTGCATTCACCTACAAGACGGGTCTGGAGCTGCATGCTGAGACCGTCCGGGCCGTTGACGGTGAATGTGGTACCCTGAGGTGAGTATGCGATGTCGGTGGCGGTCCATTGCGCTCCTGCGGTGTTGCTCACGGCATACCGGTCGCAATGGGTGTTGGTCACCTCGCGATCGGCGGCATACGGGAAGTCATTGTTTACAGCCGCATATCCGCCGGCCGGCAGAGAGTCGATAAGCTCGAACTTTGTGCGTTGCACGTTCTCGATCGAGCCGAACGATTCAAGGTGCTGCTCGCCGACGGCGGTGAGTATGCCGTATTCGGGATGAACCAGATCGCAGATCTCTTTGATGTCGCCGGGCTGTTTGGCTCCCATCTCCACAATAAACACCTCGTCGTAGGGTTTGAGATATTCGCGGATTGTGCGCACCACACCCATTGTGGTGTTATAGCTTCCGGGAGTCATGCAGGTGGCGAAATGCTCGTCGAGAATGCGCTTGAGGTAGTGTTTCGTGCTGGTCTTGCCGTATGACCCGGTTATGCCCACCACCTTCAGGCCGCGGCATGAGGCGAGGATGCGGGCGGCATCGTCACGATAGCCTCGGTTTATGCGGTTTTCAAGCGGCTGAAGCAGCCACACTGCGGCCATGATCACGATGTGCGAGGCGCAATACAGGATCTGTAGCGCCACCGAGGCCGCAAAAGCCGGCAAGAGCCATGAATGTCCGTCGGCGGCAACGGCGGCAACGGCGGTGATGGCTATGGATATGATGGCGCTGACACTGTAGATGCGTCGGGCGCGCGGGGTCATCACCAGCGGTTTCTTGTATCGGCGGGTCGACAGATACCAGATATTGCCTATGGCGAAGGCGCCGATGAGGGTCATCCCTACGCGGTCGGAGGCGAAGGCCGCCAGCGAGGCGAGAGCCACGGCCATGCCGGCCAGACGAGGCCACGATGTGGTGTCGGCCGACGAACGGAGCCACCGGCGGTAGCGCTCGATGCGGTAAGAGTTCTGCTGCATCATCATCAGATCGCGGCGAAGCTCTGCCGCCAGGCTAAGTGCGGAGCAGACCGCAATTGTACAGAATATTATCGTAATCAGCATATATATCGGTTGTGATCAGTTTGTGTCGTTGTGATGACGTGGCGTTTTTTTGCCTTCGCGTGGTCAGGATTTCAGGAAACTTGACATTACTGCGGCAAACTGCCTCGGATTGTCGAGAAAACTGTAGTGGCCGCAGCCGGGAAAAGATACGAGAGCCGCTCCGGGTATCAGGCGCTCCATGATACGGGCGTCGCGCATCGGTGTAGCGGTGTCGTTCTCGCCCCAGATAAGCAGGGTCGGGGCTTTTATGGAGGACATCACTCGTCGGAGGTCGTGGTTGACTACTTTCGAGAGAACGGCTCTCATGCGGGGTGATGCGGCTGCATAATCGGCCGATCCATTGCGTTTGCGACCCTCTTCGATTTTGCGGGCGGCAGCCTCTTTGCCCATGGTCAGCTGCATTATGCGGCGTGAAAACTTGAAAGCATAGACTTTGAAGTAGTAACGCAGGCCGCGGCGGGGTTTTACTCCGGCGGCATCAATCAGTATGAGCTTGTCTGCCTGACGCCGTGAGGCGAACAGAATTGCTATGCGCCCTCCGAACGAATGGCCTGCAAGCACCGGATTGTCGATGCCGAGACGGTCGGCCAGCTTCTCTACGAGCGAGGTGTATTCCTCTACATTCCATGCTTCGGGGGGCTCGGGAGTGCTTCCGAAACCTGGCAGATCAAGCGAATACACCCGATGCGTCTGCGAAGCAGTGCGTGCTATGGATGCCACGGTGCTGCTGTCGCATCCCCAGCCATGCATGAGTATAAGCGGGCGTCCCTGTCCGCTGACATCATAGTGCAGCTGCAGGCCATCGATTTCGCATATCTGTTCCATGTCGTTTCTTTTCGCAATTCTTTGGCAAAGTTACGTAATTCTTTCCAATGTAGTCTGCAGTATTTGTCGCAACATTATCAAAAAAGTCTGCGCTCGACAATGTTTCCGGTGTCGGAATAGCTCCTGTCAGCGCCATTGAGCGAAGTGGCGTCGTCTGCCGAGATAACCGTGATCGCCGCTGTGGCGGTAGGCTTCTTTCTCGAAAGTGATGGCTCGGTAGGCTTCATGGCAGTTGCCGCGGCAGGCCGCAAGCCGCACAAGCCACTCCGCAAGATAGGCAATATAGAAAGGCAGATACAGCAGTTCGCGCATCTGGGCTGAGTGGATCCGCTCGTGGTTGATCAGTTCGGGGGTCACTCTTACGCCATGCTTGATCAGGAGCATCCCGAACAGGTTGATCGCCGCATATTGTCGTCCGACCGGCAGTAGGTTGTTGCGTATTATCTTCATGACTTTTTCTGCCGTATGAACGTTTTTTGATGCCATAAATTTCAGTAAGGAGGCAAAAATATTCAATGATCCGTCGTAGATGATTTGGTGGAGTCCGGCGGCGTTTGTATTTTTGCACTGATGTGTGGCCCGGTGTCGCACACCGCCTGACGACAAATCGCTGCAAAGTAGTAGATTCTCCGACACAGATGCACAGACTGATGACCATCATATCGATAGTGACGTTCAGCGCCATAGGGCTGCTGATATTCTATCTGGCCGTGACCGGACGGGGCGAGACATCACAGCCGGTCGATACTTCCGGCTATGTCGTCAGGGGTGCCGACATCTCTTCCCATAATGGATTTGTGGATTTTGATATGCTGCGCACCCACGGCATCGGATTCGTATATGTGAAGGCCACCGAAGGCGCCGATTTCAAGGACGCGTCTTTCGGAGCCAATATCAATGCCGCCCGAAGGGCAGGCCTGAAAGTCGGAGCATATCATTTCTTCCGGTTCGATTCGTCAGGCTATCTGCAGGCGCTCAATCTGCTGCATTCGGTCAGAGGTCGCCATCTCGATCTGCCGTTGGTGATCGATGTGGAGGAATGGACCAATCCTGTCAACCGTTCGACCGACCAGACTGTGGGCCGTATAAAGGAGATGGCCGAAGAACTGCGTGCCGAAGGCTACCGGGTGATGCTATATACCAACAAGGATGGCTACAGCCGGTTTGTTGAAGGGCGTCTTGACCATTACCCGCTGTGGATTTGTTCGTTCACTCCCCCCGACGACGGTATCGACTGGACTCTCTGGCAATACACTCATCGCGGCACGCTCAAAGGTATCGACAGACTTATCGATCTCAACGTCTATCATGGCACGAGAGAGCAGTGGGACAGTCTGACTTCGGTGCCGCGTGTGGTCCCTCCGCCTGTCAGGCTGCAATATTCCGGAGCTTCTGCCGTTAACCATTAGGATGTCGTGACATGACTTCCGGACTCCGGCTCATGATGCGGATTAATCTCAACCGCGACAACACAGGATAGAATAGTTTAATCTCTTAACGGATACTAACATTGTCGATATTGACCGACAACATATTGCAGCGTATCATGCTGCTCGTGGCTCTGATGGCGGCTATGCCTGTGGGAGCTGATGCCTTCGAACTGACGGCCTATGCCGATACTTCGGCTCTCGCATCGGGCCGATGGATAAAAGTCAGCACACCTCAGGAGGGCGGCATTCAGTTTGTAAGCTATAGCGATCTTCGCAAATGGGGGTTTGCAAGCCCCGAACGTGTCAGTGTGGCCGGATATGGAACGCTGACCGATGCCGACATCATGTCGCGGGCGGCCTATGTCGATGATCTTCCACAGATACCGTCGCTGCATGCCGACGGCGGCATTTATTTTTATGCGTCGCCCGCTTCGAGAAAAGTCACCGACGATGCCGGCCGCGTGACGGAGATCGCCAGCCCGTATGTGGTCAGGCCATGCTATTTCCTGACCGATTCCAGGAGTGTCATAGAGCTTTCGACCGAAGGAATAGCCGACGGCTCGGCACAGTCCGCGACGGAATTCGTATCGGCGGTCAGGCATGAAACGGATGCCGTCAGCTACGGTCAGTCAGGACGCGATCTCGTCGGCGAGGATTTCCGGATCACACCTTCACGCGTGTTTCGGCTCGATCTCCCGGGTCATGTCGAGGGTAGCGAAGCATGGGTCAGGGTGCGGTTCGCATCGCGCACAAGCGCGCGGTCGGCTATTACTCTTACCGCCGCCGGCCGGCGCCTGGATACCGATGGAACGCTTCCGGCCGTGACAGGCAACAACTATGGTTCTCTGACCGACATCGAGGTAGTTCTCACTCCTGTCGACGGCCGTATAGATCTCGGGATCACGTTTGTCGGAATGGGCACTATATATTCGGCCAATCTCGACAGGATAGATGTCAATTATCGGCGGCGCATAGCCATGGCATCGGAGCCGATCGTGTTCACGTCGGCACGGCCGTCGGTACGGCTGGAAAGAGCTGTCTCAACTACCCGTATATGGGATATTACCGATCCGCTTCGTCCTGTGGCGATGAATGCTGCCGTGAGCGACGGTGGAGCGGTGTGGACCAACCCGTTCATGGGCGAGAGAACGTATGTGGCATGGAACAGTGGCATGGCATTGCCTACCCCTTTATTCGAGGCTGCTGTGGCGTCGCAGAATCTTCATTCTGTAGCCGTCGCCCCCGATATGGTTATCATAGCCCCTCACGAACTGTTGGCCGCCGCAAGGCGTCTGGCTGCTCTGCATGAGCGCCACGACAGCCTGGTGACTTTGGTGGTCGATCAGGAACATGTGTTCAATGAGTTCGCGTCGGGCACGGCGCATCCTTCCGCATTCCGCCATTATCTCAAGATGCTTTATGACCGGGGCAAAGCTTCGGGTCGTCCTTTGAGATATGCGCTTATGATGGGGCGTGGATCGTTTGACAACCGTAGGCTGACCACATCGGTCGGATCGTTGCGACAGCCGCTGATGCCTATATGGCAGAGCGCTGAGAGCATGAGCGAGATAGGATCATACACTACCGATGATTATCTGGCTCAGCTTGAGGATAACGCCGGTCTGCGTCCAGATTCCGACCCCTACAGCATAGCCGTAGGCCGCATCACGGCTCGTTCGGAAGCCGAGGCGTCGGCCTATGTCGACAAACTGGAGCGTTACATGCAGGTCGATCATGGATCATGGGCGTCAAGGGCTGTGATGCTTGCCGACGACGGCGACAATGCAAGCCACATGCGACAGAGCGAGGAGCAGATACAGGCGTTCATGTCTACACGTCCGGGCGACGCGTTGCTTTATGAGCGGGTATATCTCGATGCCTATCCTCTTGTGGGAGGAGTCTGCAAGGAAGCTCGCACCCGGCTCCACCGTCTGATCGATGATGGTGCTGTGTGGTGGAACTATGTCGGCCATGCCAATAAATATTATCTGTCCTCGCAGGGGGTGATGACGCTCAACGACATTACGTCGCTGCGCAATCGCCGTTGGCCCGTTTTTTTTGGAGCTACATGCTACTTCATGCAATGGGACGGCGTCGACCAGTCGGGCTCTGAAAAGCTTCTTTTCAATTCGTGCGGCGGTGTCATAGCCGCCATAACGGCCACGCGCCCGGTGTTTATTTCGGAGAATGCCAAGCTCAGCAAGGCTATGGGACTGGAGGCTCTGGGCGCGGATGCCGACGGGCGCACTGTAGCGATAGGCGAGTCGCTCCGAAGAGCCAAGAACCGGCTTGCAGCGCCTGCTTCCGAATCCAATTCCAATAAGCTCCGCTACGCGCTGCTTGGTGATCCGGCGCTGCGTCCGGCTGTGGCGTCGTCAAGAGTTGTGCTGCTTGAGGTGGATGGACGCAAAGTGGATGGTTCCGACGCCGATGACATAGTCATGATGGCGCGGTCGCAGGTGAGGCTGACAGGTGAGATCACCGACGGACAGGGTCGACGTGATGAAGCGTTCAGCGGCCGGGTGAGTATGGTATTGTATGATGCCGAGCGGTCGGTCACGACGATCGGGCGTGATGTCGACGGCTCGACGGGTCGCAGATACACCTACGAGGATCACGGATCCAAGATATTCGAGGGGGGCGACACGGTGATAGGCGGACGTTGGTCCATGACCGTAAGCATGCCCTCGGAGATCGCCGACAACTACCGGCCGGCCACCATGGTTTTCTCGGCCACGGACAATTCCTCGGATGGCGCGTCGGGCTGTGAACGCGGCGTCTATGTCTATGGCATGGACGATTCGCAGCCTCTCGACACTGTAGCTCCTGTCATAGAGAGCATATATCTCAATCATCCCGGTTTCAGCGACGGCGGCAAGGTAGATCAGTCACCGATGCTGATAGCGCGGATCAGCGATAATGTGGGCATAAATCTGTCTACGGCAGGTATCGGCCACACGATGACCCTTCGCATCGACGGGCGTGAGTCATTCAACGATATCGCTTCGTACTACACTCCCGCCTCAGGCAGTCAGGCGGCAGGTACAATCAATTATCCGCTGACAGCGCTGGCTGAAGGCCATCACACTCTTGAGCTCAGGGTTTATGACACATCGGGCAACGAGGCCATTGCCACTCTGTCGTTTTATGTCGACAGTCAGCTCGCTCCGGAGATATTCGATATTTATACCGATGTCAATCCGGCCTCGACACAGGCCAATTTCTACCTGAGCCACAACCGTCCGGACGCAGTTCTCGGCATCACCGTAAGTGTCTATTCGATGAGTGGCATTCTTGTTTGGAGCACGACGGTCAATGATCGGTCGGATATGTTTACCACTGCGCCCGTAACATGGAATCTCACCGACAGGTCGGGGCGCAGAGTGCCGCGCGGCATCTATATCTACCGCGCCGAAATCGTTTCGGGAGCAACGCGTACGGTTTCGCCTGCGCGGCGTCTGGCAGTCACGGGTCACTGATCCGTTCCCGCAGCAGCTGTGGCTGTCACACAGGGCTGAGGCCGAGTCCGGCTGCCTGGCTGAGCAGGAATTCCATCGCTGCCTCGCGCTCATTGGGAATCACACCGTCGAGTATAGCGTCCTTTATGGCCTGCTTAAGCACACCGACTTCCCGCGACGGTTGCAGGCCGAATATTGTCATGATCTCGCTGCCGTCCACCGGCGGTTGGAAGTTGCGTATATGGTCGCGTGCCTCCACCTCCTCCATCTTGCGGCGTACGGAGGCGAAGTTTTCGAGGTGGCGTTTCACCTTTTCGGCATTCTTCGATGTGATGTCGGCTTCACACAGAGTCATCAGATCGGTAATGTCGTCGCCGGCATCGTGCAGCAGACGGCGTATGGCCGAGTCTGTAACTCCCTCTTCCACCAGAGCTATCGGGCGCATGTGGAGTTCGACCATTTTCTGGACGTAGCGCATACGGTCGTTCATCGGAAATTTCATCTGGCGGAATATCCGCGGTATCATCTTGCTTCCGATGAAGTTGTGGTTGTGGAATGTCCATCCCAGACTGTTGTCCCACCGCTTTGTCACAGGTTTGGCTATGTCATGGAGCAATGCACTCCAGCGGAGCCACACGTCGCCGGTCTTGGCGGCCACTTTGTCGAGCACCTCGAGAGTGTGCAGGAAGTTGTCTTTATGGCCTCGCCCTTTGACGGTTTCCACACCGCAGAGGGCGTGAAGTTCCGGAAATATCAGTTGCAGGAGTCCAGTCTGTTCAAGCAGCCGCCACCCGAGCGACGGACACGCCGAGCGCATGATCTTCATCAGTTCGTCCATGATGCGTTCGCGTGTGATGATTTTGATGCGCTGGGCGTTGTGGGTGATCGCCTCAAGGGTCGCAGGATATATCTCAAATCCGAGCTGTGTGGCAAACCGTATGGCCCTCATCATCCTGAGCGGGTCGTCGCTGAAGGTTATGTCAGGGTCGAGCGGTGTGCGGATGATGCCGGCTTTGAGGTCGGAAATGCCGTCGAAGAGATCGATCAGATCGCCGAATGTCGCTGTGTTGACGCTGACGGCCATCGCGTTGATGGTGAAGTCGCGTCGGCTCAGATCGTCGTGGAGCGTGCCGTCCTCCACTATGGGATTGCGGCTCTGCCGATCGTAGCTCTCTTTGCGCGCGCCGACAAATTCGAGTTCCATTTCGCCACGTTTCACCTGTGCGGTGCCGAAGTTGCGGAACACGCTCAGATGCGTGCCTTTGCCCATGCTGCGCGCCACGGCTTCGGCCAGTTCTATGCCGTTGCCTACGCTGACAAAGTCTATGTCGACCGACGGCCGGTCGAGCATCATGTCGCGGACACATCCGCCGACGGCGTAGCATTCGCGTGAGATACTGTCGGCAACGTTGCCGACAGCCTTGAATATCTTCTCTTTCTTGCGCTGTATGATCAGTTCGCTTATGTTCATGCCAGTAATGTGATGAACTGCTCGGGGGCGTTTGTGAGGCACTCTGTGCGATCAGCTCCCACGCAGTATGTGTTTTCGATTCCGACCGCTCCTGCTCCGGGTATGACGAATTTAGGTTCGAAAGCGATAACGTTGCCCGGGGCTATGATGTCGCGGCTTCGCGGAGCTATGACCGGCATTTCGTTGATCTCTATGCCTACTCCGTGGCCTACAAAACCGGCTTTCTGCCGGTGACCCATGAAATATCGCTCCAGGCCGGCTTCGCGGGCCATAGCCTCGGCGGTGGCATACAGGCTGCGTGCTTCCGCACCGGGACGTGCGTCGGTCTGCATCCTGTGGCATATCTCGATCGAGCATTGATGAGCCTTGGCGGCGAGATCGCTCGTGTGATCGGCGATGAAAGTGCGTGTCATGTCGGTCATGTAGCCGGTATAGTTGCCGTTGACATCCACCATCACAGTGTCGCCCGGACGGATGACTGTGCCGTTGCATCCTACCGGAAGCGACGGATCGAGCCCTTCGCCTCCCATGGCGAAGTCGTAGGGCGTCGGTGTGTCGGCGTTTTCACCGACGAGTATGTTGCCCATATAAAGCTCCATGGAGTCGCCGCTTATGCGGAACTGTCCTAGACAGCCTTCAAGGCGTGATATGCGTTCGATCTCCACCTGTAGCTCCAGATCGGTCATCCCTTCGCGATAAAGATGCGGTATGCGGCGGTAGACACGTTCCTGACGGATACCGCTCTGTCGTATCTTTTCGATTTCCGCCGGTGTCTTTGCCGAACGCAGCCGTCGCATGGCCGGTGAGAAATTGATCGTTTCCGCGCCTTCAAACGCTTTTTTCAGCCGTTCGGCCACGCTCCATGTCGTGACGTCGAGCTCCATGCCGAGCCGTTGCGGCATGTTGAGCCCGATGCTCTGCGCCATATCCTCGGGTTTGCGTATTGCGACCACTCCGTCACCCTCCAGGTCTATCGGACGCCTTACAAAATATATTTCCGGGCCGTTGAGGGCTACATAGATATAGCCGTCAAACACGCGGCCGGTCAGATAATAGATGTTGGCATTGTCTGTTATGAGTGCGGCGTCGGCTTTTTCGGCCTCCAGCTGCCTGCGCAGGTTGTCAAACCGCAGTCTGGCTTCCTGTGGCTCGAGAATGTTTAGTTGTTTCATCGTTTCAGTGATTGTCCTGTGATTCCGACAAGCTCTATGCCTGTCAGAGTGTCAACGCGCATCACGTGACGGATGTTTACCCGTCGGGTGGAATTGTCAACAGTGGTTTTTGTCGGCGCCTCTATCTGCATTGATGCTCCGATGCCGTGGCCATACCAGTGTCCGTAAATGTCACACAGTTCTATGCCGATTGTGTCGCGTCGTATGTTGTGGCTGTCATCTTCAAGGCTGACTTCCAAATACAGGTTGCGATAGGGATAGCTGTCGTTGTGACGCAGTGCGATGTGCAGCGGTTGTTCGATACGCATCGCTGAGTCGATGTCGAACTTTACGGTGTCGCCATATGCCCATCCGTCATGCGGAATGTGTGCGAACGAGTTGATTTCCCCATTGCCGCCGCATGATACGGCGACAGCCGCCAAAACGGCGGTTGCAAGCCGTCCGGCGGCTGTCGGTATGTGTCGGCGTATTGTCATTGGTCAGCCTCGCCCATCATGCGCTTTGACGGTGACATGGCCGGCGGCAGGGCCTGCTTGGCATTGCGTCCGGCTTCGAGATTGGTGTTGTCGGGAGTGTCGCCGGGACGCAGACGTCGCTTCTGCCGCTGACCGTTCTGATTCTGCGGTTTCTGTCCTTTCTGCTGCTGTCCGGAGCTTTTCTGCTCTTTGGCTTTCTGTTCCCTCGGTTCTCTGGTCTTCTGCGTGGCAGGTTCTTTGTGATCCTTGGGGTCGCGCTGCTTCGGAGAGCTGGATGCATCTTTCGACGGCTGCTGCCCCTTGTCGGATCTGTTCTTGCGGCGCTTCTTCTTTTTGTCGAAACGCGTGATATCCTGTCCCAGAATGTCGTTGTATTGTTTCTTGTCGGCCTCTTTTATCTCCTCTTCACGTTTGAGGTTCAGGGGCTTCTCGCCGTTTTTGTTGAGCTGTATGACCTCAAATGCGCGTTTGGCGTCGATCGTCACCAGGTTGGCGGCAATATTCTTGTCGGTGGAGTATGTGATCTCACGCTTGAACACGTCGTACTTGAAGTGGTAATAGGTGGCGTCGGCCGTTTCAAGGCGTATCTCTTTCGAAGGCATTTTCTTTATGCTCTCCACGTAGCTGTCGACTTCGAAATTGAGGCAGCATTTGAGTTTGGCGCACTGTCCGGCAAGTTTCTGCGGATTGAGCGAGATGTCCTGAAAACGGGCGGCGGCGGTGCCGACCGATACGAAGTTGGTCATCCAGCTTGCGCAGCACAGCGGACGTCCGCACGGGCCTATGCCGCCGATGCGTCCGGCCTCCTGGCGTGCGCCGATCTGACGCATTTCCACGCGTATGTGGAATGTTTCTGCAAGCACTTTGATCAGCTGGCGGAAATCGACTCGCTCGTCGGCGATGTAATAGAATATCGCTTTGTTGCCGTCGCCCTGATATTCCACGTCGCCGATCTTCATGTTGAGCTTGAGGTCGGCGGCGATTTTGCGTGAACGTATCATCGTGTCGTTCTCGCGTGCCTTGGCTTCCTCGTATTTTTCGAGATCGCCGCTCTTGGCTTTACGGAATACGCGTTTCAGTTCCGCGTCGGGTTTTACTCCGGCTCTGCGCATCTGCAGGCCGACAAGTTTTCCCGTCAGCGTCACCTGGCCTATGTCATGACCCGGAGCGGCCTCCACTGCCACCATGTCGCCGATCGCAAGATCGAGATGGGTGGTGTTGCGGAAAAATCCTTTGCGGGTATTCTTGAACTGCACTTCCACAAGCTCGTCGTCGGCCATGCCTCCGGGCACGTCGGCCAGCCAGTTGTGGCAATGCAGTTTGCCACGGGGCGCTACCTTGCAGCATGACGGTGACGGATTCAGGGGAGCGGGGTGTTCCGAATCAGGCGTGTCACCCCCTTTTTTCCATTCGTTTCCCATTATTTGGCAAAGCTAACCGAGCGTGTTTCGCGTATGACGGTGATCTTGACCTGTCCGGGATATGTCATCTCGTCCTGGATGCGTTTGGCGATCTCGGCGGAGAGCTTTTCGGTTTCTACGTCGTCGATCTTGTCTGCTCCGACTATGACGCGAAGCTCACGGCCGGCCTGTATGGCGTAGGTCTTGATCACTCCGGGATAGGAGAGAGCGAGCTGTTCCAGATCGTTGAGACGCTTGATGTAAGCCTCTACGATTTCGCGGCGTGCGCCGGGGCGTGCGCCTGATATTGCGTCACATACCTGCACTATCGGCGCGAGAAGCGATGTCTGTTCTATCTCGTCGTGGTGCGCGCCGATGGCATTGCATATTTCGGGCTTTTCCTTGTATTTCTCGGCGAGTTTCATGCCAAGGAGTGCGTGGGGCAGTTCGGGCTCTTCGTCGGGCACCTTGCCTATGTCGTGAAGCAGTCCGGCGCGGCGTGCTTTCTTGGGATTCAGACCGAGTTCCGATGCCATCACGGCGCAGAGATTTGCCGTTTCGCGTGAGTGCTGGAGCAGGTTCTGGCCGTAGCTTGAGCGGTATTTCATTTTGCCGACAAGGCGGATGAGATCGGGGTGGAGTCCGTGGATGCCGAGGTCGATGGCAGTGCGTTTGCCTGTTTCGATGATCTCTTCCTCGATCTGTTTGCGTACTTTAGCCACAACCTCCTCGATGCGTGCGGGGTGGATGCGTCCGTCAGCCACAAGCTGATGCAGCGCAAGGCGAGCTATCTCGCGGCGCACGGGGTCGAACCCCGAAAGCACTATCGCCTCTGGAGTGTCGTCGACTATGATCTCGATGCCTGTGGCGGCTTCGAGCGCGCGGATATTGCGGCCTTCGCGTCCGATGATGCGTCCTTTGATCTCGTCGGAGTCAATCTGGAACACCGTCACGGAGTTCTCGATGGCTGTTTCGGTCGCCACACGCTGTATCGACTGGACTACGATGCGCTTGGCTTCCTTGTTGGCGGTCATTTTCGCATCGTCCATGATGTCGTTGATGTAGCTTGCTGCGGCAGTCTTTGCTTCATCCTTGAGGCTCTCCACAAGCTTGTCTTTTGCCTCTTCGGCGGTCAGACCGCTGATATGCTCCAGCTCTTCCTGCGCTTTGTGGCGGAGCGAGTCGAGTTCGGCTTTCTTTGATTCGGCCATGGCGAGCTGTTCGTCGAGGCGCTGGCGTGTCTGTTCTATCTCGTTGCGTGCGCGCTGGTTCTCTCCCTGCTGCTGATTGAGCTGCATCTCGCGCTGTTTGATCTTGCTTTCGGCCTGCTGCACTTTGGATATGCGCTGCTGTGCCTGTCTCTCGGCTTCGGCCTTGATCTTGATCTCCTCTTCGCGGGCTTCGAGCAGACGGTCTTTCTTGATAACCTCCGCCTCTTTTTTAGCTTCGTCAATGATGGTGCGTGCGCGGCTTGTGGCCATGTTGCGCTGAACGATCATTGCTGCGACGGCACCGATGGCCAGAGCCACTATGGCTGTGATCAGAATGAGTATGATGGTCGTCATGTCTATATGTCTGTTGGTTTTATAAGGTTATTAATGATAAATGTTGTCAATGTCTCAGCTCTTTTGTGTACGGGCCACGCGTCGCGCGGGGCAATGGGCGCAAGAATATCACACACAGTCACTCTTCGTTTCCGTAGGCGCCTCGGGGTGTTTCGCGAGCCAGCATGCTGTCAAGATCAGCTTCGAAATCCGACAGCATCCTTTCTCCGTCCTCTATCTGGGCTTTCAACGTCATGTAGCCCTTGGCGTAGAGAAACAATACCATGGCCATGACTTCTGCCTGCGGTCGGTCGACAAATCTGTCGCGCCATTTTGACCAGCTGGCGTTGGCCTCTTTGGCCGCGGCTCTGAACAATTCCTCCTCTTCAGCGGCGATATTGATGCGGAGCGGAATATCTGCTATCCTAATGTTTATGTATATCTTCTTTTTGTCCATTGCATGTTACTCGCCCAGGTCGGCGATACACTTGTCAATGTCCCGTACTAATCCGGCCAACAATGCCCGAGTGTTCTCTGCATCGCTGCGGCTCGGACTCACCGAATGAACCACCCGGAGATACTCGTTCTCCTGATTGAGAAGATCTATGCGCTTCTGCAATCTCTCGTTGTCTTGCTCAAGCTCTCTGATGCGCTGCCGGGCTGCCGTTGCAGCCTCTTCGAGCATCTCGTGGCGCTTGAGCAATAGGGCGGTCTTGGTGCGCAGGCTGTCAAGACGTTGCTTCAAATCTGCGGACATTATTATGCCAATTTTTTACAAAAGTACAATTTTCAATTGTCATATCATAATGGGACATATGTTTTTTAACAAAAATATTCCAAAATGCTTCGCTAAAATGCTGCGCTGGCATGGTGGTATCATTTCATGTCGTATCGGATGCAAATGACAAGGCGGTGTGCCGAAGCCCGAACTTGGGGATCGACACACCGCCAATGATATGGTGGTAACGTGCGCTTACTTGACGGGAGTGAAACGCAGGGTGTAGTTCATGGTCTTGTCAGGGACGCGGTAGATCGGCAGGGTGTCGACATCGGCTCCGCACGACGCGTTGCCAACGCCGCGGGTCCATGCGTCGAGATGCAGCACGCTGTAGGGACGTGCGTTCATTTCCCAAAGATGATTGGCGCGCATGAGATCGGCGTCGGTATAGGGAAGGATTGAGAATGCGACCCTGCCCTGGGTGGTGATCTCGATGCCGCGACCCGAAGCATCCGTGAGGCGCAGCTCGCGGAGGCCTTCGCGGCCGCCTGTGGATTGTGGCTTGACGTAGGGCTCAACCATGTCGGCCACTGTTGTGCTGTATCGTCCTACGTATGCTCCGTCGAGGCGGTCGGCGTAGTTCTCGTATGGTCCGTGGGCGTAGTAGTCGACGATGTCGAGCGACGGGTTGATGGCGCAGACGAGGCCGGCCCGGCGGAGGTTGTCGCTGTGCGGACGGAATGTGACATTCATATCCATTGTGCCGTCGGGGCAGAATGTGTAGGTTATGTCGGTAGAGCATTTCTCTCCTTCGCGCACGGCAGTCACCTCAATGTTTTTGCCAACGGCGCGGTAGCTGACTGTGGCGTTAGGCGCCATGCCTGTTATCGTATCGGTGAAGCGGTCGTTCTCGATCCATCGGTGGTTGTCGTAGGTGAATCCCTGACGGTCGGCTATGACGCTTATGCCATTCATGTCGAGCGAGGTCATGACTCCGGTATTGGTGTCGAACGTGGCTGAAATCAGCTTGTTGGCAATGTGCAGCGTTGCGTCGGCAAGCGTGGCATTGAGCTTGTCGCCTTTGCTGTTGTTTTCGGCCAGAGGGGCACGTTCGGCGATGATGAACTGACGGCGTGCCACTTCGTGGCCGGCGTCGGCGAATGACTGGCTGTCGTGATATGTCACCTTGACATCGACAAGTATCTCTTTGCCGGCGTCAATCTTGCTTATGTTGGCTCCCAAAGGTATGGTGATTACGGTCGAGTCGCCCGGGGCTACTGCCGGAAGAGCCTTGGTTGCAATGGCTCTGGGATGTCCGTCGATGAGCAGCGAAGTGCCGACGTCGAGTCCTTCGAGGGTGCGGAATGCGTAGCGGTTGGCGATGCTTACGGTAGCTTCCCGGTCGTTGTGGCTGAGCATGCGGATCTTGACGAAACTGTGGGCGGCTCTGACTTCCATGAGTTTGGCGCTCTCCTGGCGGGTGGCCGGAATGACGCCGTTGGAGCAGAAATTGCCCTGATGCGGGCCGGGGTAGTCATAGCCGGTATGCAGCCGGTAGACGCCCTGCTTGATCTCCTGTGGATCGTAGATGGCCTGGTCGACCCAGTCCCAGATGCAGCCTCCGATTGTGGCGTCGGAGTTTTCCATGACTTCCCAGTATTCCGAAAGGTTGCCGATGGCATTTCCCATCGCATGGGCGTATTCGCAGAGTATCATGGGCTTGTCAAGTCCGCTCGTGTTTTCGTGCATCCATTTCATGCCGGGATACATTTTCGAGTAGAAGTCGGAGAAGCGGCTTCCGCCATATGGTTTGTCGGCACGGGTGCCTTCATAGTGGATGGGTCGGGTGGGGTCGAGCGTCGCGGCGGCGTCATAGCACCACTTGAAGTTCTCGCCGTTGCCGGCCTCGTTGCCGAGGCTCCACATTATTACCGAGGGGTGGTTGCGGTCGCGAAGCACCATGCGGTCGATGCGGTCGACAAACGCCGGAATCCATGACGGCATGTCGCTGATCGACTGGTTGGCATGGTCTTCCAGGTCAGCCTCGTCGATGGCATAGAGTCCGTAATGGTCAAACATCGCATACATTCGCGCGTTGTTGGGATAGTGGCTCGTGCGGATGGTGTTGATGTTGTTCTGTTTCATCAATGTCACGTCGCGAAGCATCGATTCGGTGCGCACGGCACGGCCGTAAAGGGGGTCGCTGTCGTGGCGGTTTACGCCTTTGAGCATCACCCGCTTGCCGTTGATGTAGAGCAGTGATCCGTCGATGCGTATATCGCGGAATCCGTGTTTGGTGGAGAATGCCATTTCCTCTTTGCCGTTCTTGCCGTCGCGCTGTATCACGCTGACGGTATAAAGATTGGGCTGCTCGGCGTTCCAGAGGGCTACATCGGCAAGGTCGAAGGCGGCTGTCACTCCGGTAGTGTCTGTAAGGTTGTAAAGTATGGTCTTCTCGGCGATCTGCCGGCCATTAGGATCCGTCACTTTCACCACGTATTCCTTTATGCCTTTGTGGTTGCTACGGTTGTCGATGTCGAGCTTCACTTCAAGGTGTGCCTTGCTGTAGTTTTCGGAGAGCCTGGAGGTGATGACGTGGTCGCGCACCGACGCTTCGGGCACGTTGTAGAGGTAAACATTGCGGTGTATGCCGCTCATGCGGAACATGTCCTGACACTCCAGATATGAGCCGTCGCTCCAGCGGAAAACCTGGACGGCAATGTCGTTCTGGCCGGGGTGGAGGAAGTGGCTGATGTCAAATTCGGCATCGTTGTTCGCTCCCTGGGTGTAGCCGACATATTTGCCGTTGACCCAGACGAATGCGGCGGAGTAGATGCCTCCGAAGTGGAGCATTGTGCGTCGTCCGCTCCAGTCGGCCGGTATGTCGAACGTGCGTTTGTAGGAGCCTACTGGGTTGATGCCGTAGTTGACACCTCCGTCATTGAAGCCTTTACGGGCGTTGATGAATGGCGGGGTGTTGGCGTGGGGATACTCGACGTTGGCGTAGATAGGCTGGTCGTAGCCCTGCATTTCCCAGTTGGAGGGTACGGGTATGGTGTCCCAGGCAGATGTGTCGAAGCTCTCGTTGTAGAAGTCAAGCGGACGTTTCGAGGGGTTGTCGACGAGGTTGAACTTCCATGTGCCGTTGAGGCTTAGGTAGCGGTCGTTGACAGGCTCTGTCCAGGGTGTGGTGTAATATGCTTTGTCGGCGAGCATTGCCGCTTCCGATGCGTAGGGCATCATTGTGGCTGCCCCCTTCTCTTTGTTCTGTTCGAAAATCGTTTCGTTTTCCCAGAAGTTTTTGCGGCGTTCCTCGTCGCTTTCGGCAGTCTGCTGCTTGGTATCGACCGGCAGGAAGGCGAATTTGGCTGCTTTGCCGCTAGCGCGCTTCACCAGGGTGAGGTTGCCGTCGCGGTCGGTGGCAATGGCCATGTCGGGCTGGTTGGTCGGTATGAGTGTGGCTCCGTCGACGGTCCAAAGCTGTGATTCGTCAGAGCCGTTGTTGACTCCGAGGGTCAGTATGGTGCCCTCTGCGCGTATGGCCAGATCGCTTGCCGGATTGATCATGCGCCAGCTGCCCGAGAGCCCGGTGATGCTCCAGAGCTGTTGCGGGGTGTCGGGGCGGTTCTCTTTGAGAGCAACTGTCGTTGGGCCGGTCTCTTCGATTACATACTTTGTGTTGGACTTCAGCACGATTTTATAGTGCTTGTCCTTGTCGAAGCTCACTTTTTGCTGTGCTCCCGCAGGAAGCCATGCCGCTATGATGAGGCAGAGGGCCGTCAGCACGGTGCTGAAAAATGGTTTAGACATAAGATTGATTTGTTGTGATTGATGTTTATATTCTGCTCACAAAGTTACAAAAAACCGGTGGAAATGTCGTTGAACGATAGGCGGTTTTGTCACATGACTGGGCGCTATTTTGGATTTTTTATGGTTTAGGCGGAGCTGACGAGGGTTTGGTAATGCCTGTAACGCCGACCCTGGAGTCCGATCTGCGTTGCAGGTCGGATGATCCATAGCCGGCGTGATGCTGCTTTAGGTCATCGGTAACAGTCCGATGCCGTATATGTGATGCTTGTGTTAGCGCGTGCTAGTGTGGCTGTCAGTCGCTTTTATGCCTACCCTCCGTGTGAGCAGCCGATTGACTGTGGCTCCGGCGAGGCTTGTCAGGCATACGGCTCCTATGATCAGAAGCCAGAGCAGAGTGGTGTGTAGGTCAATGGGCTGCATGATGGATTGTATATGGATGTTGATTGTTGTGTCTTTACAACAACGCCCCGCGCCAAAAGGTTCGGCGCGGGGCGTTGTATTCTGTTAGGACCTTGTCGGTTCAGATGGCGTCGTCCTCTACGGTTTCGAGTGCGTCGCGTTTCGCCTCGGGGGAGGGCTTGTCGGATGTGGCGGCCTCAAGTTTCTTCATCATCGCAAAGATGAACAGAGCTGAAATGAGGCATATCACAATGAGTATGGCCCAGACCATATAGGTCGGTATTTTACCCCAGAGGAGCATAGGGATCGACACAAGGTAGTTGCCTACGGCTGTGGCGGCAAACCATCCTCCCATCATCGAGCCTTTGAGCTTCGGGGGAGCGACTTTGCTGACAAACGATATGCCCATCGGTGAGAGCAGAAGTTCGGCAAACGTGAGGAGTAGATAGGTGGAAATTAGCCAGTTGGGTGATACTGACGCCTGAGTGCCGACGATGGACATCGATCCGATGAGCATCACTCCATAGGCCACTGCGGCCATGATCATGCCGTAGCCGATCTTGCGGGGAGCCGACGGCTCTTTCTTCTTGCGGGCAAGCCAGCCGAAGAGCGCTAGCGACACCGGTGTGAGCGCTACAACATAGAAGGGGTTGAACTGCTGGTATTGCTGCGGCTGTATGCCTGAAATCACGTCGGGGGTGCTGGGGTAGATGTAGAAAGCCACTCCGGCTGCGAGTGCTACGAACGCTATTCCGCAGATGATGCGGAGAGTGCCTTTGGCTTTGAACATGCCGAAAATGCACCATACGGCGGCGGCAATCATTGTGAGGCCGAGGAGGTTGAATCCTACACGAGTCCATCCGGTGGCTTCGGGAGCTGTGCAGCTCTTGGCAAACTCGGTGAGCGTGGCTCCGTTCTGGTGGAATACCATCCAGAAGAATATCACGACTGCAAACACAAGGAAGAGAGCCACGACTCTCTGGCGGGTCTGCTCGGGTGAGAGTTCGGGGCCTGTTTCAGCCTGTTTGCTGTCTGTGGCGGCGGTGTTTTTATCGGTGATGACGTGGGAGTAGGCTTTGCGTCCGAGGAAATAGATTAGGAAGCTGATCACGAGCGATGCGCAGGCTACTGCAAAGGCGTAGCCATAGCCGGTCGAAAGGGTTTCGATATAGTGTGATGCCCATGCGGAAATGTCCGATCCTACCTGCATGCCGCTTGCTTCGGCTTCGGCTACCAGTTCGGCTCCGTTTTCGGCTCCGTCGAGATATCTGTTGCAGATGGAGGGCAGGTCGGCCTGATAGACGAGGCCTTGTGCCGACATGGCTTTGTTGCACATGTAGGTGGCCATTCCCGGAGCGAACATCGAGCCTACGTTGATGAGCATGTAGAAGATCGAGAAAGCCGAGTCGCGCTGTCCGGCATATTTGGGGCTGTTATAGAGGTCGCCGACCATCACCTGCAGGTTGCCTTTGAAGAGGCCTGTGCCGGTGGCTATGAGCACGAGAGCCGCACAGAGGATCACGAGCGATGTCGTCGATCTGATATCGGTCGGTATGGCCATTACGGCATATCCGACAAACATCACAGCAATACCTGTGACAACGCATTTGGAGAAGCTCCATTTGTCGGCCACCCATCCGCCTACAAGGGGCATGAAATAGACAAGCGCCAGAAATATGGCATAGATCTGGCCTGATACTGTGGAGTCGAATCCGAATTTAGCCTGCAGATAGAGCAGGAAGATGGCGAGCATGGTGTAGTAGCCGAATCGCTCGCCGGTGTTGGCAAGTGACAGGACGCACAGCCCTGCCGAAGGGGATTTTGACATATTTGATGGTTAATGGTTAGATTTCAAAAGGATCCGCAGTGTTCAGTCGGCTGTGCCTGATTTCTGTTCGATAGCCTTGAAGGCGACGGCATACATCTTCATCTGCCGCACCATGGCGAGCAGTCCGTTGCTTCGTGTCGGCGATAGGTTTTCCGACAGGCCGATGCGGTCGATGAAATATAGGTCGGCGTCGGCCACCTCGGTCGGCGTGTGGCCGTTGAGCACCTCGATCAGCAGCGCTATGATGCCTTTGACTATGATGGCGTCGGAGTCGGCGGTGAATTGCATTTTGCCGTCCTGAAGCTCTGCGTTGAGCCACACGCGGCTCTGACAACCCTCTATAAGGTGGTCGGGGGTCTTGAAGCGCTCGTCGATGGGTGGAAGCTCATTGCCGAGATCGATGATCATGGCGTAGCGATCCATCCAGTCGTCGATCCCTTCGAAGTCGGCTGCTATCCGGTCTTGTGTCTGGTTGATAGTCATAATGTTTGCTTTCTCTCTGCAAAATTATGCAAAAAAAGCGGCATTTACAAATAGGTTCCGCGGCTTGCCGAAAAAATAAGAAGCAAAAGGCTTGGTGTTACAAAAAAATATCGTTAAGTTTGCGATATAAAACATCAATACTTATTCTTAAATAACCATGCCCAAAGCCAGGAAAATCCTTAACATCATTAAAAACGACCCGTGGCTGGCGCCTTACGCAGCCGCTATAGAGGGACGCCATGAAGATGCCGTGAAAAAAGAAAAAGAACTGACGGCTTCAAGCCGGTCGCTCGATGATTTTGCAAATGCACACAATTATTTCGGATTGCATCGTCAGAGCGACGGGTCGTGGGTGTTTCGCGAATATGCGCCCAATGCCACCGCGATAACCCTCGTCGGCGACTTCTCCGGCTGGCAGGAGCAAGCCCGGTATGAGTTGCGCCGTCTGCCTCAAAGCGGCGTGTGGGAGGTGGTGTTGCCGTCCGATGCGATTTGTCACGGCCAGCTCTACAAGATGATGGTGCGCTGGCAGGGAGGTCAGGGTGAGCGTATACCGGCTTATGCCACACGTGTGGTGCAGGATGAGCAGACGCACATATTCTCCGCGCAGGTGTGGGATCCGGCGGAGCCGTACATATGGAATGTCGACAAGTTTCGTCCGGATACAAAGCCGTTACTGATCTATGAGTGCCACATCGGCATGGCGCAGCAGCGTGAGGGTGTTGGCACTTATCGTGAATTCAAGGATCTGGTGCTCCCGCGTATTCATGCCGACGGCTACAATGCCATACAGATCATGGCTATTCAGGAGCATCCGTATTACGGGTCGTTCGGTTATCACGTGTCATCGTTTTTTGCGGCTTCGTCGCGATTCGGCACTCCGGAGGAACTGAAAGAGCTTATAGATCGAGCCCATGAGCTGGGTATAGCCGTGATCATGGATATAGTCCACTCTCATGCGGTGAAAAACGAAGTGGAAGGGCTCGGACGCCTCGATGGCAGCCACGATCTGTATTTTTACGGCGACGGACGTCGGGAGCATCCGGCATGGGATTCGCTCTGCTTCGATTACGGCAAGAACGAAGTGTTGCATTTTCTGCTCTCCAACTGCAAATATTGGCTTGAGGAGTATCGTTTCGACGGCTTCCGTTTTGACGGTGTGACCTCAATGCTGTATTACAGTCATGGGCTCGGGCAGGCTTTCGGCTCGTATGACGACTACTATAACGGTCATCAGGATGTGAATGCCATCACATATCTGACTTTGGCCAACAAACTGATACATCAGATCAATCCTTCGGCAATCACCATAGCCGAAGAGATGAGCGGCATGCCGGGCCTGGCTATACCGTTCAAGGACGGGGGCATCGGTTTCGATTACCGTATGGCCATGGGAATACCCGACTATTGGATCAAGACTCTGAAAGAGAAAAAAGACGAAGACTGGCATCCGACGTCGATATTCTGGGAACTGACCAACAGGCGTGCCGATGAAAAGACAATCTCCTATGTAGAAAGCCACGATCAGGCTCTGGTGGGCGACAAGACGGTGATTTTCCGTCTGATCGACGATCAGATGTACTGGCACATGATGAAGGATGACGACAATATGACCGTGGCGCGTGGCATGGCCTTGCATAAGATGATACGTCTGGTCACGGCGTCGACCATCAATGGTGGCTATCTCAACTTCATGGGTAACGAGTTCGGCCATCCCGAGTGGATCGATTTCCCGCGCGAGGGGAACGGATGGAGCTACAAGTATGCCCGTCGGCAGTGGGATCTTGTTGACCGTAAGGAGCTGAAATACTCTTATCTCAACGATTTCGACAATGCGATGATCTCGCTGATAAGCGGCGTATATAATTTCCAGGATCTGCCTGTTACGAAATTGTGGGAGAAGGACGATGATCAGATTCTGGCATACCGTCGCGGAGATCTTGTGTTTGTGTATAATTTCAACCCGTTCAAATCGTTCTCTGATTACGGCATACTGACGCCTCCCGGCGAATATCAGGTGGTGTTGTCGAGCGATAGTCCGCTTTATGGTGGCTATGGCAATATCGATGAAACTGTACACCATTTCACAATTCCCGATCCGTTGTTCGAACCCCATGGTGTCGCATGGCTCAGACTATATATGCCGGCGCGCTCGGCACAGGTGCTCAAGCTTGTGGCCGGTTCGGGGAAAAAGGTGTCGAAGGCTTCGTCGTCAAAGATGTCTGAGGAGACGAAGCGTAAACCGGGTCGTCCGAAGAAGGCAGATTCTGAAGCGGAGACGCCGGTGGCAAAGCGCAAGCCCGGTCGTCCGAAGAAGGCAGATCCTGAAGCGGAGGCTCCGGCGGTAAAGCGTAGACCCGGCCGCCCCAAGAAGTCAGAGGCTGAAAAGCCTGCGGGACGCAAACCGGGTCGTCCGAAAAAAGAAGAATAAACATACTCCGGATAACATGCGGTGTGGCGGTAGTAGTGAAAATGCCGTCGCACCGCATGCGTTTTACCAGGCTGTGCGCGCCACATGTTATGCGCAATAGTGCACAATTGGCGTAGATTCGTATTTTTACGTTGATTAACGGTGGTGATAATAAAAAAATGATTAACTTTGTGGGCTAAATGGCGAATATGGCGTTTCTGAGATGTGAGCGCCTGTAACCTGACCCTAAGCCTGCGATGAAAGTCAAGATACATAGAGAAGGAACCAATATTCTGATTGTTCTGCTGCTGATACTGTCGGTGGTCAATGCTTCGGCGTGGATGTTTATCCGTCCGGCGGCAATCCCCATCGTGTTCACATCGGTATCGGGAGTGTTCTATCTCTTGGTAGTGAATTTTTTCCGTTCGCCTCGCCGTCATTTCCCCGGCAAGGTGACTGACTCGCTTGTCGTATCGTCGGTCGACGGGCGCGTGGTAGCTTTGGAGAAGGTCTATGAGAGTGAAGTGTTGCATCGCGACGTGATACAGCTTTCGGTGTTTATGTCGGTGGTCAATGTTCATGCCAATTGGTTTCCGGTCAACGGTGTTGTGAAGCTCGTGCGTCATCATTCCGGCCGTTTCCTGTCGGCTTATCTTCCCAAGGCGAGTCTGGAAAACGAACGGTCGACGATTCTGATCCGTGCCAGCAATGGCAGCGACGTTCTCGTCAGGCAGATAGCCGGAGCTGTAGCCCGGCGTATAGTGACTTATGCCGAAGTCGGTGAAGAAGCCAGCATTGAAGATCATCTCGGTTTTATAAAATTCGGATCGAGGGTCGATATATTTTTGCCTCTGGATACCGAAATACTTGTGAAAATCGGCGACAAGACGGTGGGTGGAATCACTGAAGTGGCGCGTCTGCGCGATCCATCCCAGTCAAATTCGTAAAGTGTTTCTCCAATCAAGCCCCAATGTCAATATTTACCCGCGTAAAAGCCAATATACCTAATTCCATCACCTGTCTGAATCTTCTCAGCGGTGCCTGCGCATGTGTGTTTGCGTTTCACTATCAAGAGGTCTTCGGCCCATTGTCGGGCTATCAGTGGGCGTTTGTGCTCATGGCAGCCTCGGCAGTGTTTGATTTCGCTGATGGAGCCATGGCCCGTCGGCTGCACGTATATTCACTGCTCGGCAAGGAACTCGACTCGCTGTCGGATCTGATAAGTTTTGGCCTGGCTCCTGCTCTGTTGATGTTTAACACAGTAGAGTATTTCCACGGTGGGTGGACCTGGTGGGCGTTCTGTTCGCTGGTCATAGTGCTTTTCGGTGCTCTGCGTCTTGCGCGGTTTAATATCGATGACCGTCAGACAACATATTTTATCGGTATTCCGATTCCGGCCAATGCTATTTTCTGGATCGGTTTTGTGGCATGGAATCATGCCAATATGTATCTTGGGGATATGCCTACGGCGCTGATACTTATAGCGTTCTCCTCGCTGATGATATGCTCGCGGCCGATGTATTCGCTCAAGTTTGTCAATTTCGGTTGGCGTGAGAATTTTACCCGTTATGTCATCATTCTGGCCACATTGCTGTTTGTCGTGACCGAAGGCGTTTCGGGCTTGGCATGGGCGATGCTGTTTTACGTGGTCGTTTCGCTGGCAAGCAAGAAGCGGATTGTTTCGGAGTGATCCGTTGAATCTATTGCTACAGCCCAAGGGGAGGGCTGCCGAACATATCTGGCCTCATAACCGTTTATTAACTGCGAACTATGAGTATTTTTCTGATACTTTTACTGATATTTCTTTTTTATCTGCTGCGTCCGGCGTTCAAGGTGTGGCAGACAATGAACCGTTTGCGACGTGAGGCTCGGTCGGCTTTCGAGCAGGGAGCGTCGTCGTACAGGCGCTCCGGCGACACGGGTAATTACCGGTCACGCCGCAGGCAGGAGTCCGCGCCGGTTCATCGTAAGGTATTCAGCCGTGATATGGGTGAGTATGTCGCTTTCGACGAAATATCCGAGGAGAGATCTTCGACATCACCTGACGGCGATAAAAAAACTACGGTTGTCACCGAATCACAGGTGACCGACGTTGAATGGGAGGATCTGCCTCCGAAGGAATGACCGGATCCGGTTCTCTTCGGTGCCGTATTGCTGTTTGTGCGAATGGCGGTCGGGTCGACGGATCGATAATGCAGGAAAATTTACTAACTTTGCTGCATGAAAAGCAATAATCTATGTGTGTTGATGCTCGGCGGTGCCAAGCGTGTATCGGTAGCGCGGCATCTGCAGGCTGCCGCCGCCCGTCGTGGCTTGACTCTTGACATACTTTCCTACGAGCTGGAATGCAGTGTGCCGATAGCATCCGTAGGCCGTGTGATCAAAGGACTGAGGTTTGCCGATGCCGGTGTTGTCGACGATATCCGCCATGTGATCAGTAGTGAACAGGTCGATCTGGTATTGCCTTTTGTCGACCCGGCGGTTGAGGTCGCAGCATCTCTGGCCGGTACGGTCAACGCTTTTGTTCCAGTGTCGGATGGCGCTCTGTGCAGAGTGATGTTCGACAAAGGGGAGGCCGACGGATGGTTCCGGGCTCATTCGCTTCCGGTGCCTGATCGTGTAGAACTGCCTTTCGGCGCATCATCGCTCCCGGTTATCCTCAAGCCCAGGCACGGTTCGGCTTCCAAGGGTATTGTCGTGTGCCGCCGCATGTCGGACATCCCTGAAAATTTGGATGCGCCGGGCTATATGGCTCAGAAATATATCGATAATGCCGAGGAGGTGACGGTAGACTGCTATGTCGGTGTTGACGGCAGGGTGCTTTCGGTAGTGCCGCGAATCAGACTCGAGACCGCCGGAGGCGAAGTGACGAGAAGCGTAACCGTCAAGGATGAAGCGCTGATGGAGCTTGCCCGCAGGGTGCTTGCCTCCGGTTTGTTCCGCGGGCCTGTGACAGTGCAGCTGATACGCGACCGAAAGTCGGGTCATACCATGGTGATGGAGGTCAACCCGCGTCTTGGAGGCGGCGTGGTCACTTCGATAGGAGCCGGATCGGGTATAGCCGACATGCTGATAGGTGAAACTCTTGGCGAACGGATGGAGCCTGTCGACAACTGGCGCGACAATACTCTCGTGGCGCGTTATCTCGAGGAGGTGGTGTTCTGATATTTTTTATTTGATTCAGTTTGTCTTATGCAGATAGTGATAGATCTTGACGGAACGATATGCAGGGAGATGAGGCAGTTCTCCCGACCGCTGGCCGAACCGATTCCCGGAGCGGTCGAAACGGTCAATGAATTGTATGACCGTGGCGACACGATAATAATCTATTCAGCCCGGACATGGGCCGAATATGAGGTGACGGTAGACTGGCTTCGGCGACATGGGGTGAAATACCACCAGCTGATGTTGGGCAAGCCGGTAGGCGATCTGTGGATCGACGACCGTTCGGTCAATCCGCGCGATATGGGATGGGACGGGATACGCAAACAACTGATCGATACAAAGCAATGAGCAAGGTAGTGATAATAGCGGAGGCCGGAGTGAACCACAACGGATCTTTAGAAATGGCCTGCAGGCTGGCCGACGAGGCAAAACACGCCGGCGCCGATTACGTAAAGTTTCAGACCGGAATCCCCGAAAATGTGATTTCCGTACGGGCCGAGCAGGCTGAATATCAGAAGCACAACACCGGGACGTCGGAGAGTCAGCTCGACATGGTGAGAAAGATAATGCTGCGGCCCGATGACTTCAAGCCATTGAAGGAGTATTGCGACAGCATAGGGATACGTTTTTTGTCGACTCCTTTCGATCTTGACTCAATCGACATACTGAAGCCACTGGAGATGGATCTGTGGAAGATACCTTCGGGCGAGATCACCAATCTGCCATATCTGCGCAAGATCGCGTCGATGGGGCAGCCGGTGGTGATGTCGACCGGCATGAGTAGGCTTGGCGAGGTCGACGACGCGGTGGGTGTGCTGCTTGACGGCGGTCTTACGCTCGATATGATAACGCTGCTCCATTGCAATACGGAATATCCGACGCCATATACCGACGTAAACCTGCGGGCAATGCTTACGCTGCGCGATGCGATCGGTTGCCGTGTGGGTTACAGCGATCATACGCTCGGCATTGAGGTGCCGGTGGCAGCGGTGGCTATGGGAGCCGAGGTGATAGAGAAGCATTTCACTCTCGACAAGACACTTCCGGGCCCTGATCATGTGGCTTCGCTCGAACCGGCGGAACTCAAGGCGATGGTGTCGGCGATCCGTCATACCGAGGCGGCACTTGGCTCGGGTCGTAAGGAGGTCAGTCGCTCCGAGCGCAAAAATATTGCGATAGCGCGCAAGAGTATCATAGCCGCTCGCCCGATCAGCAAAGGCGAGCGATTCAGCCACGACAATCTTACCGTAAAACGTCCGGGCAACGGAATCAGTCCGATGCTGTGGGATACGGTGGTAGGACTTGAGGCTCCGCGCGATTTCGAACCTGACGAACTGATAGAACTGAGATGAAAGCGATCTCGCCACGCAAGATTTGTTTTATCACCGGTACAAGAGCTGATTTCGGTATCATGAGCCGGCTGATGAAGGATCTAAGCCAGGTTGAAGGTGTCACGCTCCAGATAGTGGCTACCAACATGCACCTCTCGGCTCGACATGGCATGACGGTCGACGAGATTACGGCCGAAGGGCTTCATGTCGATGAGCGGGTGGAGATGGATCTGTCAGGCGACGACCGGCGGTCGACCGTCAAGTCCATGTCGCAGTGTCTGGGGGGAATGGCTGATGCCCTCGACAGGCTTAAGCCGGATATATGCGTGATTCTCGGCGACAGATACGAAATGCTTGCTGCCGCTTCGGCTGCAATGATCATGGGGGTTCCGGTGGCTCATCTTTATGGGGGCGAGATCACGGAGGGAGCCTACGATGATTCCATACGTCATGCCATTACAAAGCTCTCGCGTATTCATTTCACTTCGACCGAAGAATATCGTCGTCGTATCATCGCCATGGGTGAGGATCCGTCGACAGTTTACAGGGTCGGGGCTCTCGGTGCCGACAATATCGCTTCGATGTCGGTCATGACACTCGGCGAACTGGAGGAGAGCCTGGGCATGAGCCTTTCGGACGAATTCCTGCTCGCCACATTCCATCCTGTCACGCTTGAGCCCGGACAGGCCGCAGCGCAGACCCGAGCTTTGCTTGAGGCTCTTGAAGAGCGTCTGGGGCAGACGAAGGTGTTGTTCACAATGCCCAATTCTGATTCGGAGGGGGATACGGTGGCATCGTTGATCGCGGCATGGGCGCAGCGGCATCCGGGGTGTGTGAAAGCGGTGGCTTCGCTTGGCAGAGCACGGTACTATTCCGCTCTAAGGCATTGCATGGCAGTGGTGGGTAATTCATCGAGCGGGCTGACAGAAGCTCCGTCGATGGGAGTGCCGACGCTAAACATCGGCAATCGTCAGCGAGGTCGTGCTCAGGGTGCCACGATTGTCAATTGCGAGGCTACGCGCGGCGATATATCGGCCGGACTCGATATGGTCATGAGCCGGGAGATGCGCGACCGCTGCCGGCGCAATCCAGACAATCCCTATGCTTTTCACGGAACTCTTGAGGCGATAATGAAAGTGCTGCTCTCTACGCCGCTCCCTTTGCCGGCGTTCAAGCCGTTCTATGATGTAGCGTGGTGAGCGGCTGTTGCGGCTGTGGGCATACGGTGCGGCTACGGTCTGCGGCCCGTGAACTGATCTTTGAGAGATCTGATTATATGCGCCATGATGCGCAGTGGCCATGAAAAAGGGTGCAGCCGTCTGAGAACGGCAGTCTTGGTGGCAAGAAACTTTCGGTCAAGTGGATGTATTCGCTCGCCTGACGACAGATGCTCGTGCCGTCCTACCATGACAGGGACATATCTCACGGTCAGTCCGCTACGGATGGCGTCGACGATATAGATGTCGTCTTCTCCATAAGGGTAGCGCGATGAGTTTAGGCCAAACCGTGTGTCGAACCTCAATGCCACTTTTGATCTCCTGATGTTGATCTCTATGGCCGACGGCCAATAGCCGCGTGGCGCGTCCTGTATGACAAATGTGTTTGCCGGTGCTGACGGTGTGCGTGTGGGTGATCCGAACCGTGTGAGCAGTATATCGGCGTCGGGATAGTTGTCAAACGCCTTGATCAGATCGGTAAGATCCTGTTCGGTCAGCGTCACGTCGTCGTCAGAGAATTTAAGATAAGGCGCCGAAGCGTGGTCAAGCAAGATGTTGCGGTTCGCGGCCAATCCGATTGTATCGGTAGCTATCACGTCAATGTCCGGGCGTCTGAGCTGTGGTGGTATGTCCATGACGCATCCGGCTCTTTGCCATCCGATGATATAGCCCACTCCGTCGGTTGCGGGCAGATCAAGGCTGGCGGCTCGGATGATGCCGTCGCGACCATAGGCCGCTATGAGTACCTGAAGAATCACAATCGGTGCAGGTTGATAAACCGATATGACAGGCCGGTGGGTTCGTCGGTGAATGTGTCGGATTGCGATGTGGCGGTCCACTGATTGCGGTCTATCTCAGGGAAAAACGTGTCGGCCTCGTCGAGCGATGCGTCTACTTCGGTGAGGTATATGCGCGATGCGACCGGCATAGCCTCTGAATAGACCATGCCGCCGCCTATGATCATGGTTTCGGGTGCGTCGGCAGTCATGGCGAGCGCCTGTTGGAGCGAAGCGGCGGTTTCTATGCCGGGCGCACTATAGCCGGTGTCGGTAGTGATGACGATATTGCGGCGCTGCGGAAGCGCGCCTTTAGGGAGCGACTCGAATGTGCGGCGCCCCATTACCACGGGCTTGCCGATGGTCAGTTCTTTGAAGTGTCGCAGATCGGCACGTATATGAAACGCGAGGTCGCCGCGGCATCCGATCTCATTGTTGCGCCCCACGGCGGCTATCAGTGAAACTGTCTGTCGGTTGTCGGTCGAAGTCATACGGCTACAATGGCTTTGATGTGGGGATGCGGATCGTAGTCTTCAAGCCGGAAGTCATCGTAATTGAAGTCGAATATCGACTTGACATCGGGGTTGATGATCATGCGCGGGAGCGGGCGGGGATCGCGTGACAGCTGCAGCTCCACTTGCTCGAAATGGTTGCGGTAGATGTGGGCGTCGCCAAGGGTGTGGATGAAATCGCCGGCTTGCAGTCCGGTGACCTGTGCGGTCATCATGAGCAGAAGGGCGTATGAGGCGATGTTGAACGGGACTCCGAGAAAGCAGTCGGCGCTACGCTGATATAGTTGCAGGCTGAGGCGTCCGTCGGCCACGTAATACTGGAAGAATGCGTGACACGGCGGCAGGTGCATCTGCGGTAGGTCGGCCACATTCCATGCGCTGACGATAATGCGTCGGGAGTCGGGGTTGGTCTTTATGGTGTGGATCGCTTCTGCGATCTGGTCGATGTGCCCTCCCCGGTAGTCGGGCCACTGTCGCCACTGGTATCCATAGATGTGGCCGAGGTCGCCGTCGGGTCCGGCCCATTCGTTCCATATCCTGACTCCGTTGTCTTGCAGATATTTCACATTCGTGTCGCCGTTGAGAAACCAGAGCAACTCATGGATGATCGATTTCAGATGCAGCTTCTTGGTGGTCAGCAACGGAAATCCTTCAGCAAGATTATATCTCATCTGGTAGCCGAATATGGATCTGGTGCCGGTGCCGGTGCGGTCCGATTTGTCGGTGCCGCTCTGCATGACGGTCTTCAGAAGATCGAGGTATTGTTTCATCGCAGGTCGTTTTCGTGTGGTGGTGATGCCTTGTCGCACTCCGGTGCGGCGGTGTCGAGTGTGGCTTCGGTTTTGGAATTGATATTTTTTACGCTCTGCATGAGCGGTATCGACAGTTGTTTGCGCCGTGTGGTGTAATGTATGGCGTCGTTGGGGCATACGTTGATGCAGTCGAAGCAGTTGACGCATCTCGATCCGTCGACAACATGGTCGTTGAGGTCGATGCACTCGGCCTTGCATACGTCGGCACATCGTCGGCACTGGATGCATTTGTCGGTGTCGATGTCGATCTGGAATATTGCAAACCGGCTGACAAATCCGAGAGTAGTGCCTACGGGGCATACCGTGGAGCATATCAGACGTCCTGATCGTGCGCTTACGAGTATGATCACAGCCATGACCATCAGTGTCAGTGCGATGCCGAGGGCTGATCCGGCCATTGCGCGTGTGAGGGGAGTGTCGAGCGGATCATAGGGCGGTGATGCGGGATGTGCGGATCCGAGGGCGTTGGCCACCGGCACGATGCAATCGGAGCAGAAGCGCAGGTAGAGCGTATAGGGATCGACAAATGCCGGCACGGCAATCAGCCCTGTCATAAGGCAGACTACGGTGACGGCAAGCACCGTGTGGCGAAGGGGGCTGAATGGCTTCCGGTAGCGGTAGATCTTTTGACGGTGGAACAAACGGGCCGAAGCATCCTGTATCAACCCTATGGGGCAGACTGATGAGCAGTAAACGCGCCCCAACACCAGTGTGATGATAAGCCACACGACAAACACTCCGATGGAGAATGTGGCCACTGCCGGGAGCAGCTGTATGCGGCTGATCCATGCGGCTATGGGATCGATGGCGACAGATGCGACGGTGAGTCCGGCGGTCAACAGGATGAAGACCGTCAGTGAAACAATAATTCGACCGATGCGCAATGCTTTGTTAATCATCGATATGTGGGGAGACTGCCGTAAAAAAGTGATTTTGCGGACGCAAACATACGAAAAATTATGATATTTACGGCATTTTTTACCTATATTTGCAACCTATACCTCGTGTGGTGTCTGATCAGCGTCATGTGGTGTAATAGATAATCTAAAGCCTAACAGATAATGAATACTCGTAATGCAATCCTGTCTTTTATGGCAGGGGCGTCGCTGCTGGTGACGGCTTCGGCACAGGATGCCGCCGGAAAGGTGAATTTTGCGGGGCAGGTGCTGTTCGAACAGTATCAGGCGTCGCAGCAGTCGCGTGCGCAAGGATTGACACCGCGCAAGAAGGTGCCTGAAACGATGCTTGCCATAGTGGAGCTTGCCGACGGATATGATGCCGCGCAGATCGAAGGCGTGGAGGTGATGGACCGCCGCGGTGATATGGCTATCGTCAGCTTGTGTACGGCTGATCTGATGAAGGTGGCCGGCGACAAGGCTGTAAGGCGTCTGTCGGTTGGCGGCCGAGCCCGTCTGGCGCTCGACAAGGCCCGGACGGCATCGAAGGCCAACAGGGTGATGAGCGGCACGTCGTACAGTCTTCCGAAAAACTATAACGGATCGGGAGTGGTGCTCGGCATGATGGATCAGGGTTTTGATCCCAACCATATAAATTTTCTGAATTCCGACCAGACGTCGTCGCGTGTCAGCCGGGTATGGGTCTACGGCAATACGGAGGGCGCTGCCCCGACGGTTTATGATACGCCTTCGGCCATCGCGTCGTTGTCGACGGACAATACGCAGTCGACCCATGCCACTCATGTGGCGGGTATAATGGGCGGTGCCTACAATAAGGGCTGCGATATGGTGAAGTCGTATAACGGTCAGCCGATGGTGGTGAGTGCCAACAATACTTACTATGGTCTGGCACGCGGTGCCGAATATGCTGTCGGAGTGGGAACTCTCTACGACGCAAATATCATGGATGCGGCTCAGAAAGTGTTGGGTTATGCCAAGTCGCAGGGTCGTCCGGCTGTGTTCAACCTGAGTCTTGGAAGTGTGCTCGGGCCTCATGACGGCACTGACGTCGTTGACCGATATCTGGCAGAGCTTGGCAAGGATATGATTATCGTGATGGCCGCAGGCAACGACGGTATGTCGGACGTGTCGCTGCGGGCTGATTTTTCGGCCGGAGCCGGTAAGGTGTCGACCCTTCCGGTGACCGACGGCAATACAAGCTGGAACGGTTTCGTACAGGTATGGAGCGATACGTCTGATCCGGTGGCTGTGGTTTTCAATATATTGAATGTCAAAACCGGGCAGGTTACATACAGTTATCCTATTGCGTCCGCACAGGATGGAATTACCGTCGGCGGGAGTGGCACTTCGGTGACGTCGTCTCTGTTTGCGTCGGCGTTTTCCAGTGATTCCTACATCGTAGTGGAGTCGGGTGTTGAGGATGGCAATAACCGCTATCGGGCGTCGCTTTATCTTGATCTGACGGCCAAGAGCCTGACAAATCCCGAGTTTGTGCCGATGTTGACGATCGAAGGGGCAGCCGGCCAGGGAGCGAGTGCCTTCATATCGTCGGACAACGGTGATATGCTGACGTTCGGCAACCGCGGGCTGACGGGGTATGTGGCCGGCAGTCCGGCGGAGAGTATAAGCAGCATGGCCTGTGGCGAGAACGTCATTGTAGTCGGTTCATACAACAGCCGCAATACATTTCCGGTGCTTCAAGGGACGATAATGGGATTCGATGAACAGGCATATCCTGTCGACGGCGTAAGCTCGTTTACATCCTACGGCACGACATTTTCAGGGAAAAAACTTCCGGAACTGTGTGCTCCGGGCATGACGGTAATCTCAAGCGTCAGCACGCCGTGGGTCAAGGCTACAGGGCCGTCGTCAGGCGATCTGTCGGCTAAAGTTGACCGCAGTGGTCTCAGCGGTGCGATGAAGGCGTCGCGTACTGACTACTGGGGACAGATGCAGGGCACTTCAATGGCTACTCCATACGTGAGCGGCGTGGTGGCCCTGTTGCTTGAGCAGGATCCTACTCTCACTGTCGACAGAGTGCGTGATCTTCTGGTCAGCACGGCTCAGGCGATGCCGGCCGACACCGAACCGGTGGCTTTGAAGTGGGGCGCAGGCCGGCTTGATGCCGAGAACGCCATGCGCAAGCTGCTCGGGATGCCGTCGTCGATCGGTGATGTGACGGCCGATACCGAAAGACGGTTCTCAATGGAGCAGTCCGACGGATGTATAGTGGCCGGAATAGCCGGAGAGGCCGGTCTGAGAGCAACACTGACGTCGATAGCGGGTCAGTCGGCCGGTACGGCCAAGGGCAGCGGCGGCACGGTGACGATCGCTACATCGGGCATGGCTCCGGGTGTATATGTGCTGACGGTCGAAGGCAATTCGGGCGCGATGATCAGCCGTAAGGTGGTAGTGAGATGATGTTTTTTTAGGAATTTTTAATTGTAAATGGTGGCTTGTGATTGCTAACTTTGCAGACCGCAAAACGATAAACAATAAAACGTAATATTGAAATGGCAAACTGGTTTGAATGCAAAGTGAGATATGACAAGATGATGGAAAACGGTGTGGTCAAGAAGGTGACCGAGCCTTATCTGGTGGACGCCCTTTCGTTCACCGAGGCTGAAAGCCGCATCATTGAGGAGCAGACTCCGTTCATCTCCGGCGACTTCTCGGTGAGTGCCGTCAAGCGCACCAAGATCTCGGAAATATTCTGGGATGATTCGGCCGACAAATGGTATCTTGTGAAGGTGGCTTTTGTGACCATCGACGAAAAGACCGCTGTCGAGAAGAAGACTTCGACGCTCATCCTCACTGCCGGCAATGATCTGAAAGGCGCATACGACAATTTTATGGCCGGCATGGAGGGGACTATGGCCGATTTCGAGATACAGTCGATAGCCGAGACTCCCTTGATGGATGTCTACAAGGCCAAGCTCGGAACCATTCCCGCTGCAAAGGAGGAATGACAATGATGTCGGATATAGCCTCCCGAATTCAGGAAATAAAGTCGGCTCTGCCCCAAGGGGTGGAGCTGACTGCCGTAAGCAAGTTTCATCCGTCAGAGGCCGTTATGGAGGCTTATGCCGCCGGTCAGCGGGTGTTTGGCGAAAGCCGGGCGCAGGAGCTGCAGGAGAAGGCAGCGGCTCTGCCGACCGACATAGAGTGGCATTTCATAGGTCATCTGCAGACCAACAAGGTGAAGCAGGTGGTGGCAGTGGCCGATATGATACAGAGCATTGATTCGCTGCGTCTGCTCAGGGCTGTCAGCGATGCCGCTGTGAAGGCCGGACGTCGTGTGGACGTATTGCTGCAGGTGCATGTGGCGCGTGAGGAAACCAAGACCGGATTTCTGCCTGATGAGATGGAGCAGGCCGCCCGCGAGGCGCTGACGATGCCGGGGGTGAGGCTCCGTGGCGTGATGGGGATGGCGTCGAATACCGACGATGAAACGAGGGTGAGGGCCGATTTCAAGGCTATAAGAGGGAGTTTCGACGCCCTGCGGCATGGAGCGGCCTCCGGGCAGCCGCAGTTTGATACCGTCAGCATGGGCATGAGTCATGACCGTGCGTTGGCTATCGAGGAAGGCAGCACGATGGTGAGAATCGGCAGTGATATTTTCGGCGAGCGCTGAGGCAAAAAAATGCGATGGAATAGGGGCTGAAAACAAAAAAATGGTTAACTTTGACAAGTTTTTGCTTCAGATGCCATGAAAACCGTCACGGTAGGCCGGTTGCATGCCCCTCGGCTTCGGACAAAAACCGTCGGGATGCATGATCGCCGATGATACAACAATCAATGTGATTTACTTATCAAACAAATCAATACCACATCAATTATGAGCAACGAGAAAAAACAATGGGGTGCCATCATCGTGATGATAGCCCTGTTTGCTATGATTGCCTTCGTGACCAATCTGTGTTCGCCGATGGCTGTCATTGTGAAAAATCAGTTTGGTGCCAGCAATCTCCAGGCACAGATCGGTAACTACGGCAACTTTATCGCTTACCTGCTGATGGGTATTCCCGCCGGCATGCTTCTGAAAAAAGTGGGCTATAAGCGCACGGCCCTCATAGCCCTGATAGTCGGCATAGTCGGTATCTTCGTGCAGTGGATGAGCGGCTGGGAAAGCATGCGTGGCGCAGCTTTTGCCGTTTATCTTGTCGGCGCCTTCATCGGCGGCCTTTGCATGTGTATGCTCAATACGGTTGTCAACCCGATGCTTAACATCCTCGGTGGCGGCGGTAACAGAGGCAACCAGCTGATACAGATCGGCGGCGTGTTCAACAGTGCGGCAGCTGTTGCAGTCTATATAATCATGGGCGCTCTTATTGCCGATGCCACCAAGGCTACCGTGAGCGATGCCACTCCGGCGCTCTTCATTGCCGGCGGCATATTCATCATTGCTTTCGTGGTGATACTGTTCACCAAGATCGACGAGCCCGAGCAGGCCGACCTCAAGAAGATCGAGGAGAAAGAGCATGCAAAGAAGCTCGCTCCGGGACAGAAGGACAAGTACAGTGCTTTCTCTTTCCGCCACTTCAAGCTCGGTATTCTCGCGATATTCCTTTATATGGGAATCGAAGTTGGTGTGCCGACCTATATTCTCCAGTATCTTACCGCCGCACAGGATGCCGTGACTCCCGGTCTGGGGATGGACGCCGGCATAGTGGGTCTGATCGTGGCTGTTTACTGGCTGATGATGCTTGTCGGACGCTTCGTCGGAGGCGCCATCGGCTCGAAAGTGTCCTCGAAGCAGATGATCACAGTGGCATCTACCGCAGCGATTGTGCTGATACTGTTCGGTATGTTCGCTCCTCAGACCTGGCTCGTGAATATCCCCGGTGTAGACTGGGCGAAGCTTGAGATGATCTGGGCCGAAGTGCCGGTGGGTATCTTCGCCTTCATTCTCGTGGGTCTTTGCACATCGGTCATGTGGGGAGGTATCTTCAACATGGCTGTGGAGGGTCTGGGCAAATACACTGCTATTGCTTCAGGCGCATTCATGACCATGGTGTTCGGTTGTGCGGTAATGGTGGCTATTCAGGCCTGGGTGGCAGACTTCTCCTGCAACTACCTGATCAGCTACTTCGTTCCGCTGGGCTGTGCGGTGTATATCCTCTACTACGCGCTGATAGGTTCGAAGAATGTAAATACGGATATTCCGGTAGCCGACTGATACAGCGGCCGTCCTGATCCGGCTGCTATGATATAGATGATCCCGGACACTGCGACATCACGCAGAGTCCGGGATCGTTATATGCGGCGGTATGAGTTTAGGGGTGTGTTCGGGCGGTGATGTCGGACGGTGATGTCGGACGGGATTATCCCTGGAAATAACGTGTGGTGAGTTTTTGACAATTATTTGCAATTGTGAGTGCATTTGAGTAACTTTGTGGCTCAAAACCGAACATACCGATATCAAAAGATATGGACAGAAAGACAATGGACGCGGCCGCCAACAATATCAGGGTGCTTGCCGCAGCGATGGTCGAAAAGGCCAAATCGGGACATCCCGGCGGATCGATGGGTGGAGCCGACTTCGTCAACGTGCTCTACTCGCAGTTTCTGGTGACAGATCCCGATGATCCGACATGGATAGCCCGTGACCGGTTCTTTCTTGATCCGGGACACCAGTCGCCGATGCTTTACGGCGTCCTGGCTCTGACAGGCAACTACACTATGGAGGAGCTGCAGCAGTTCCGCCAGTGGGGCAGCGTGACTCCCGGACATCCCGAGGTCAATCCTCAGAGAGGCGTTGAGAATACTTCGGGTCCGCTTGGCCAAGGTCACACGATGGCAGTCGGCGCGGCTATCGCCGAACGTTTCCTCGCGACCCGCTTCGGCGACTGGATGCAGCACAAGACATACGCATTCATATCCGACGGCGGTATTCAGGAGGAGATCTCCCAGGGTGCGGGACGCATAGCCGGATATCTGGGTCTGAGTAACCTGATAATGTTCTATGACAGCAACAAAGTTCAGCTTTCGACCGATGTTGACGCTGTCGATAATGAGGATTATGCAGCGAAGTACCGCGCATGGCACTGGCATGTGATAGAGTGTGACGGCACTGATCCTGAAGCTCTCGCCGGTGCATTGCGTAAGGCTCATGCCGAGCGTCACAAGCCGACTCTCATAATCGGCCATACGGTGATGGGCCGCGGTTGTGTGACAGCCGACGGCTCGAATTTCGAAGGCCAGTGTTCGACTCACGGCCAGCCGTTGAGCAAGAGTGGCGCCGATGTCGACAAGACTATAGAGAATCTTGGCGGAGATCCGAAGAATCCTTGGGTGATCCGCGAGGAGGTGAAGGCTCTTTATGAGGCACGCCGCAGCGAGTTGCGTGCGATCGTGGCACGCCGCCGCGAGGAAGAGAAGGCCTGGGCTGCCGCCAATCCTGAAAAGGCGCGTCAGCTGGCCGATTTCATCGATGGTCTTCTTCCGCAGATCGACTACCGTTCGATCGTTCACAAGGCCAATGTGGCCACACGCACGGCTTCGGCCGACGTGCTGACCGAGCTTGGCAAGAAAGTGAAGAACATGATAGTGTCGAGCGCAGACCTGGCCAATTCCGACAAGACCGAAGCTTTCCTCAAGCAGACAGGTGCTTTTGCTCCCGGTGATTTCAGCGGGGCGTTCCTGCACGCAGGCGTAGCGGAGCTGACAATGGCTTCGATCATGAACGGCATTGCCCTTCATGGCGGCATGATCGCTGCATGCGGCACATTCTTTGTGTTCTCCGACTATATGAAGCCGGCTGTCAGACTGGCGGCTCTTATGGAGCTTCCGGTGAAGTATGTGTGGACTCACGATGCTTTCCGCGTCGGCGAAGATGGTCCCACCCATGAGCCTGTGGAACATGAGGCTCAGATGAGGCTGCTCGAGGAGCTTCACAATCTCAATGGCCGCCGTTCTCTGCTTGTGCTCCGTCCGGCTGACAGCGCCGAGGCGACAATAGCCTGGGAAATGGCTATGGAGAACAAACATACGCCGACCGCTCTCATACTCACGCGTCAGGATGTGCCTGATCTGAAGCCGGTTGGTGCTGACCGCTACGAGGAGGCTCTTCAGATGAAGAAGGGCGGATATGTGGTGCGTAAAGCTGCAAATCCCGATGTCACTCTGGTGGGTAACGGCTCGGAAGTGTCGCTGCTGTGTGATGTCGCCGTGCTGCTTGAGGCCGAGGGTGTCAGAGCGCAGGTGGTGTCGGTTCCGTCGATCGGTCTGTTCCTTGACCAGCCGGCTGACTATCGTCAGAGCTGTATTCCGGAGGGTGTGGCTGTGTTCGGACTGACTGCGGGTCTGCCTTCGACTCTGCGTGAAGTCGTGGGTGTAGGCGGACAGGTGTTTGGTCTTGACCGCTTCGGTGCATCGGCTCCCTACAAGGTGCTCGACGAGAAGTTTGGCTTCACGCCTGAGGCCGTGCTGGAGCGCGTAAAGAATTTTATCGGTCGTTGACCGAGGTTGTATGGAAGCTAATTCGTGAAATATAAGATCAGTGGTTATATTTATATCACAAAATGAGTGCAAAGGTTAATAATTCAAGAAATTTTAGTTAACTTTGCACTTCAAATTACACGTTTCATTTTTATAAACATCACAAAAGCTATGTTCAAAAGAAGTATTCTTGGCCTTGCTTGCGCCATGCTTTTCGGTGCATCGGCCTTTGCGCAGGAAGCACCTCAGACGGTGCAGGACCCTTCGCAGGGTTACCTGTTCAATCGCTTCTCTAACAATTGGTTCGTAACCGGTGAAGGTGGCGTAGGTGTAATGTTCTCGAAGTTTGACTCTGAAGAGGGTCTTGGCAAGAGAATTGCTCCCGCTGCGTCGATCTACGTCGGCAAGTGGTTCTCGCCCATCATCGGTCTTCGTCTGGGTGGCAACTACATACAGATGAAGGGCCTTTCAGAGGTTCCTGTTTGGCACGACGTTCGTTATGACAACCAGTACTGGAAGCAGAAATTCAACGAGTTCGGTGTAGTAGGTGACGTAATGGTCAACCTCACCAACTGGTGGTGTGGCTATCGCCCCGACCGCATCTACAACTCGACCGTTTATTTCGGTGGTGGCGCTTACTGGACCACTGCTTATCTCGGCGGCGAGTGGAAAAACGCTCACAACTTCAACACCTCGCTCCGCGCAGGCTGGATCAACTCGTTCAACGTATCGAAGGCTGTACAGCTCTTCCTCGACGTTCGTTTCAGCACTTTCGACGGCCCGCAGGAGACTGTGAAGTTTGAGAAGAAGACAGTAGGTGACCTGCAGGCTTATGTAGGTGTTACCTACAACTTCAACAAGCGCACCTGGGACGCTCCCGTTGTTCCGGTTTGCCCCGAAGTTCCCGACTGCAGCGCCATCGAGGCTCGTCTGCAGGCTGCCAACGCCCGCATCGCCGACCTCGAGCGTCAGCTCCAGGACTGCCTGAACCGTCCGGTAGAGAAGGCTGAGTGCCCCGCTATGCCTCTGACCACCATCTACTATCCTATCGGCAAGTCGAGCCTTTCGACCCGTGAGGTGAACGTGCTCCGCGCTGTTGCTTCTGTAATGAAGGAGAGCGGCAAGACTTACACTCTCACCGGCTGGGCCGACAACTACACCGGCACCGACGCTATCAACACCCGTCTGCGTCACGCCCGTGTAAACGGCGTTCAGCGTCAGCTCGTTCGCTTCGGTGTGGCTGAGAGCCAGCTCAACGCTACTGTCGACAACGGCAACCTCACCGACCTCGGTGAAAAGGCTGTGCAGCTCGACCGCGCAGTGACCATCGTTGAGAACAAGTAATCCATCCAGTCAAGGATAAAACGAGCGGCGTGCCCCACGGGGCGCGCCGCTTTGTCGTTGTATGTATCCGTGGGGAGATCGGACGGCGATGTGGCGGTGTGTTGGTGTGTGGCCGATTCAGTCGCGGGCGGCTACGATTGTGTCGAGAAGATTGAGAGTGGCGTCGTCGAGGAGATCGAGCACGAGCTCGAAACCTTCCGCTCCCTCGTAGTAGGGGTCGGGTACATGATCGTAGCGGGTGGCGAGGCTGAAAAAGGCCGACATGGGGATTACCTTGGCCATCGCTTCGGGTGAGGGCGCCATGCGCCGTAGATTGGCTATATTCGAGGCATCCATGCCGATGATTATGTCGAAGTCGGTAAAATCTGACTCGCAGACCTGACGGCAACGGTGGTCAAGCGACAGACCTCTTCGGCGGGCGTGGGCGCGCATCCGTGAGTCAGGCAGCGATCCGATGTGGTAGCCTCCTGTGCCGGCCGAGTCGATCAGAAACGATTCGGACATGTGGCGGCTGTCGACAAGAGCCTGCATCATGCCGTGTGCGGCAGGTGATCTGCAGATATTGCCGAGGCAGACAAAAAGTATGCGGACGGGGCGTTGGGCTGGTATCGGAGGGAGTTGCGTGGATGGAATGTTCATATGGATGTTGTCGTTTGATGTTTCTGAAGGGTGACAAGGTCGTCGATTATTTCGGCGGCGGCAGTCGACGCGGCCCGACTCGTTCCGAGCCGTCGGCGGATTTCCGTGTAGCCGTCGAGTTGTCGGCGTCGTCCGGGCGCACCTGAGAGTATGTCGGTGAGCCGGTCGTTGACTTCGGTCACGTTGCAGTGATGGAGGAGCATCTCCGGGATCACCGGTGCGTCGGCTATGAGGTTGGGGAGGGATACGTAGCGAGTGTGTATCAGTCGCTTCATGATCGCATAGGAGAGTCGCGATCCGTTGGCGCGATAGCATACAACCTGTGGCGTCGCGGCGAGTGCGCATTCGAGCGTGGCTGTGCCGGAGGTTACGAGTGCGGCTTCTGCTGCCGCCATGAGCCGGAATGACAGGTTGTCGATGACCGGGAACGAGGTGAACTGTGTGTAGAACGCAGGGTCTATTCCGGGTGCTCCGGCCACGACGGGCTGTAGGCCGGGATGAAGCGACGCTACCGCCTGCATGACGGGAAGATTGTTGCGGATCTCGCCTTTCCGGCTTCCGGGAACGAGCGCAAGCAGCGGCAGATCGGAAGTCACTCCGGCTGCACGGCGTATTTCGTCGGGGGTGGGGCGGCTGATGAGTCGTGCGTCGATCTCTTCGAGCGAGGGGTTGCCTACGTAGCGGGCGTCGATGCCGTGGCTCTGGAAGAATTCGGTTTCAAAGGGAAGTATCGAGAGCACCCTGCGCACGAGTCGCCTGATCGTTTTGACGCGGTATTCTTTCCATGCCCAAACTTTGGGTGCGATATACCAGTAGACCGGTATTCCGAGGTCGTGGGCATGGGCGGCGAGTTTCAGGTTGAAACTCGGATAGTCGATAAGAATGAGGCATGAGGGGTGCTCGCGGCTCACGGCTTCGCGTGCGGTGCGCAGATTGGCGAAAACCTGCGGCAGATGGCGGATGACTTCGCTGAATCCCATGTAGGCCATGTGGCGGTAGTGGATCAGCGGTGGCGTGGCCGCGGCTTCGGCCATGAGGTCGCCGCCGAGGAATGTGAAGCAGGCCTCATTGTCGAGTGTGCGTATGGCCGCTATCAGTGGTGCGGCGTGTAGATCGCCGGATGCTTCGCCGGCCGAGAGGAAATAGTGCATCGGTTATGTCGGTGATTACATGCCATGTGCAAATCAGGCTATCGCACAAGTGGCAAATACGCATCAAATTTAGTAAATTTGCCATTAATTTTGCATCAATCAACCGATAAAAATCAACCATATGAATATGACAGTCCTGAAAGTACGGCTGATCGCCGTAGTGGTTTTATCAGCTCTCTGTGTGTCGTCGGCTGCAGCGGCTGATATGGACGGCCGCACGGCAGCGCGTATCAACGATGACTGGAGTTTTCGGTTTGCAAGCCAGGTGAGCGGTCGCGGCATACGTGTCGATCTGCCGCATACGTGGAATGCCGGCGACGCCCTGTCGGGCAATGCGGCCTATCAGCGTACAACCGGTGTGTATGAAAAGCGACTGAAATATGATCCGTCATGGAATGGACGTCGTGTGATACTACGGTTTGAGGGTGCCAATCAGAATGTGGCCGTGTGGGTCAATTCACGCCTGGCCGGCACACATAAGGGTGGCTACACAGCTTTTGCGATGGATATAACCGATCTGCTGCGTGAAGATGCCGACAATCTGCTCACTGTGAGGGTGAGCAATGCGCTCGATCAGGATGTGATGCCGCTTGTGGGCGATTTCAATATGTATGGCGGCCTGTATCGCGACGTGTGGCTTTATACGGTCGATCCGCTCCATGTCAGTCTGGCCGATTACGGCTCGAAAGGTGTGTATCTCACTCAGAAAAGTGTCAGCCGCGAGCGCGGCGATGTGGAGGCTGCCGTAGTGGTGTCCAATTCCGGGCTCGAGGCTACATCGGGTAAGGTCAAGGTGACAGTGGCCGACGGAAGCCGTATAGTGGCGTCGGGCGAAGGCCGCTTTGACTGTCAGGCCGATTCTTCAGTAAGGGTCACGGTTGATCTCAGTATCAAAAACCCGCATCTGTGGGATGGCCGCAAGGACCCGTTCATGTATGAGGCTACAGCCGTCGTGACAGACGCTGATGGAAATGTGACGGATCGTGTCAGCGAGGCGCTGGGACTGCGGTGGTTTGGTGTCGATGCGGACAACGGTTTCATGCTGAACGGGCGCAGCTATCCGCTCAGGGGCGTTTGCCGCCACCAGGATCGTGCGGAGCGAGGCAATGCGTTGCTTCCGGAGCATCACCGCGAGGATGCGGAGATAATAAGCGAGATAGGGGCGACGGGCGTAAGGCTTGCACATTATCCGCAGGCCGAGGAGTTCTACGGGCTGATGGACCGGTATGGCATTGTGGTGTGGGCCGAGATTCCGTTTGTCGGCCCCGGCGGATATCTGGACCGTGGATATACGGCCTCGCCGGAGTTTCACGCCAACGGTCGCCAGCAGCTTGTGGAGATGATAAGACAGCATTACAATCATCCGTCGATATGCTTCTGGGGTCTTTTCAACGAGCTGAAGACCCATGGTGACAATCCGACGGCTTACGTCGGAGAGCTTAACGAGCTTGCTCATGCCGAGGATCCGACGCGTCTGACCACCGGCGCAAGCAATATAGATGCATCCGATCCGCTGAGTTTCACGACCGATCTGATCGCTTGGAACAAATATTACGGTTGGTATGGCGGTTCGGCCCGCGATCTTGGCAGATGGCTCGATGACACCCACAAGCGTCACGGCGACCTGCGGATAGCAATCAGCGAATATGGCGCGGGGGCGAGCATATATCATCAGCAGGATAGCGTAAAGCCCGGTATTTTGTCGGGTATGTGGCATCCGGAGAATTATCAGACGGAGTTTCACCGCCAGAACTGGCAGGCTATCGCGGAACGACCATACGTGTGGGGCTCGTTTATATGGAATATGTTTGACTTCGGAGCCGCCCACCGTACGGAGGGTGACCGCTACGGAATCAACGACAAGGGGCTTGTGAGCTTTGACCGCAAGGTGAAAAAAGACGCGTTTTATTTCTATAGAGCCAACTGGAACGATGAGATCCCGACTCTTTACATCGCCGAGCGTCGTCATGACATAAGAAGTTCGGAGCTGACTGATGTGACTGTATTTGCGAGTCATCCGGAGGTGGAGCTGCGGCTCAACGGACGCTCTTTAGGCAAGATGACTCCTCAGGGGCTGTCGACATTCGTGATGAAGGGCGTGAGGCTTGTGCCGGGTGTCAACGTGGTTGAAGCCTGTGCCAAAGACGGTTCGGTCGATCGTGTGGAGTGGCGTCTCGAACGCCAGTGATCTGTAAGAAAAGGACAAACTGTATAAACCGATCCCGCATGGCTGCGGCTGCCTGAAAAATGAAGGGCTGTCATGGCGCCATGTGGGAATTTTTGCGTATTTTTGCGGGATAAATCAACATCGAGAAGGCAATGGGACAGTTCTGGAAGCTGCTTGGGCGCTATGTGCCCCCTTATAAAGGATATCTTATACTGAGCATGATCTGCAATCTTCTTGCAGCTGTGCTGACGCTGTTCTCGTTTGCTGTGATAATGCCGATCCTCGAGATGCTGTTCGAGCTTAACGACAGGACTTACGAATATGTGGCTTTGTCGGGTGTGTCGGTGAAGGATCTGGCCGACGTGGCCGTGAATGATTTCTATTATGTCACCCAGCAGGCGATCGGGCGTTTCGGTCAAAGCAATACTCTGGCTCTGCTGGGGGTGTTGCTGGTGGTGATGACGGCGCTGAAGACGGGCGTCACATATCTGGCATCGTACTTTATCATTCCGCTTCGTTCGGGTGTGGTGAGAGATATACGCAATTCGCTATACGATAAGGTGGTGAGCCTGCCGATAGGATTCTTCACCAACGAGCGCAAGGGGGATGTCATGGCCCGTATGAGCGGCGACGTGCAGGAGGTTGAAAGCTCTATAATGGCCTCGCTCGACATGCTTTTCAAGAATCCGGTGATGATCATAGTGTGTCTGGGCATGATGCTTGCCATCAGCTGGCAGCTGACGGTGTTCGTGCTGATCCTGCTCCCTATCGCGGGTTTTGCCATGGGCAAGATCGGCAAGAGCCTGAAGCGGAAGTCGCTTCAGCTTCAGAACCAGTGGGGCGGCATACTGAGCAATATAGAGGAAACGATCGGTGGCCTCCGTATAGTGAAGGCTTTCAATGCGGAGAAAAAGGTGAGAGCGCGCTTCCGGACGGGGACACAGCGGTTTTATTTGCTGTCGAATACGGTGGCCCGCCGTCAGTCGCTGGCCCATCCCATGAGCGAGTTTCTCGGAACGGCCACAATCGCGATCGTCCTGTGGTTTGGCGGCACACTGATATTGAGCGGCAACGCCGGCATCGACGCTCCGATGTTCATCTACTATCTCGTGATTTTCTACAGCATAATCAATCCGGCCAAGGAGCTTTCGAAGGCGGCCTACAGCATACAGAAGGGCATGGCTTCAATGGAGCGCGTGGACAAGATACTGAAGGCGGCGAATCCGATCGCCGATCCGGCAGACCCGGAGCGGCTGACAGTGCCGACGGAGGGTCGTGTGAGATATGATCATGTGACGTTCGGCTATGATCCGGAACATCCGGTGGTGAAGGATGTCAGTCTGGATATAAAGGCCGGCGATACGGTGGCTCTCGTGGGGCAGAGCGGCAGCGGCAAGTCGACTCTTGCCGATCTGCTGCCACGGTTCTATGATGTGCAGGGCGGCTCTATAGAGGTCGACGGGCACGATGTGAGGAATCTGCGCGTGCATGATCTGCGTTCGCTGATGGGCAATGTCAACCAGGAGGCAATACTGTTTAACGACACGTTCTACAACAATATAACTTTCGGCGTGGAGAACGCCACTATGGAGCAGGTGACCGAGGCTGCACGAATAGCCAACGCGCATGACTTCATAATGGCTTCGGAGCATGGCTATGATACCAATATAGGCGACCGGGGTTGCCGTCTGTCGGGCGGACAGCGTCAGCGCATATCAATAGCCCGCGCTATTCTCAAGAATCCTCCTATCCTTATCCTCGACGAGGCCACTTCGGCGCTCGACAGCGAGAGCGAGCGGCTTGTCCAGCAGGCTCTCGACCGTCTGATGAAGGATCGCACAACGCTGGTGATAGCCCACAGGCTGTCGACCATAAAGAATGCCACGATGATATGTGTGCTCCATGAGGGACGCATCGTGGAGCGTGGCACGCATGACGAGCTGATGGCTCTTGACGGTCACTACCGACGGCTGGTGGAGATGCAGTCGGTCAAGGACTGACAATCCGCGCAGGATTTATGATTTGAACTTTATCACAGTTATATGCATTATATGATCAACCGGTCGATTGTGTCACTTGTAGTCGACGCAAGTGTCGACGAAAATTATTATATTTGTCGAGCGCAAGCGAAAAGCGGATGTATTTATCGAACAAAGTTGCCGGGACTGACCAACAAACCTATACTTGTCGGATGACAAGATAAAACATCCCAGTATACACTTTACAAAACATGTTAATGAATCTATGGTATGGCCATGTCGTGAGATAAGGCCATATTTTTTTGTCGGCAGTGCTCCGCTACGGATAAAAAAAACGCTGTGTCAAAATCGGTGTTTTGACACAGCGCGTTTGTATGGTGGAGGGGGATGTGCTGATTTTCCGTAGGTGGATTACTCTGCGGAGTCGGCTTCCTTCATGTTGTGGAATACGTTCTGCACGTCTTCGTCGTCCTCAAACTTGTCGAGCAGCTTTTCGATCTGTGCGCGCTGCTCATCGGTGACTTCCTTGAGTTCGTGGGGTATGCGCTCAAATTCGGCACTTACGATCTCATAGCCGTTTTCTTCGAGGTATTTCTGTATGTTGGCGAATTCCTCGAATGCGCCGTAGGCAACGATTTCCTCTTCGTCGGCTTCGAGCTCGTCGACGCCGTAGTCGATGAGTTCAAGTTCGAGTTCTTCGAGATCCATTCCGTCCTTGGGTTTGATCTTGAAGACGCTCTTGTGGTCGAAAAGGAATGCGAGTGAGCCTTGTGTGCCGAGGTTGCCTCCGTGTTTGTTGAAGTAGGATCGGACGTTGGCTACTGTGCGGGTGTTGTTGTCGGTGGCGGCTTCGACCACGATGGCTATTCCGTAGGGTCCATAGCCTTCATAAACGATCTCCTTGTAGTCGCTGGAGTCTTTTTCTGTGGCTTTCTTGATGGCGCGTTCTACGGTGTCCTTGGGCATATTGGCCGCTTTGGCGTTCTGCATCAGTACGCGCAGACGCGGATTGGTGTCGGGATCGGGACCGCCTGACTTGGCGGCGATGGTGATTTCCTTGCCTATGCGCGTGAACGTACGCGACATATTGCCCCAGCGTTTGAGTTTTCTGGCTTTGCGGTATTCAAAAGCTCTTCCCATTGCTTTGTTGTTTTATTGTTGTTTTCGTATGTTGTTGATGTATAGTTTATCGGAGTGTGGCGCCGGTGCGTTTGGCCAGATTGGCTGTGATGCGCTGCATGACGGCTTCGATCTGCTGGTCGACGAGTGTGCGTTCGTCGTCCTGGAGTGTGATCGAGATTGCGTAGGACTTCTTGCCTTCCGGCAGGTTCTTGCCTTCGTATACGTCGAAGAGTGTCACGTTGCGGAGCAGTCGCTTTTCGCTTTCGGCGACTGCGCGCTGTATCTGGTCGAATGTGACGGTGCGGTCGACGAGCAGGGCGAGGTCGCGCTGTACGGGCATCGTGCGCGGCAGCGGCGTGAAGGTGACTTTGCGTGCGGCAGCCATTTGTGTGAGTTCCTGCCATCGCAGTTCGGCATAGGCCACCGGCTGCTTGATGTCGAAGCGGCGCAGTGTGTCGGCGGAGATGATGCCCATTGAGCCGAGCTGTTTGCCTGACCGGGTGAGTATGTCGATTGACTTGGAGTAGATCTCTCCTTCGCCCTGCTGGAGCTTGATCTCGCGCTCGGTGATGCCGAGGCGTGCGAGTATGTTGGCCACGGCTGCCTTAAGGTCGAAGAATGTGGATGGCTGCGCCGGACGCGCCCAGTTGCCGGGGCGGATGTTGCCGGTGATCCACAGTGCCAGACGCGATTCTTCGCGGTAGGGCGCGAGCGGGTGTTCTTGTGTGGGGGTGGCTTCGGGATTGAAGCTGTAGACATGGCCGAATTCATACATGGCCAGGTCGCTTATCTTGCGGTTGATGTTGTAGGCGAGCGATTCGAGTCCGCCGAACAGCAGCGTCTGGCGCATGACGCAAAGGTCGGAGCTGAGCGGATTGAGCAGTTGGACGCAGTGGTCGAGCGGCATCTGCTGCAGGTTGGCGTAGTATGATTCGGAGGTCAGTGAGTTGTTGAGTATCTCGTTGAATCCCTCGGCGGTGAGCTGCTGGGAGATGTTGACTTTCAGTGTGTGGTCGATGTCGGTGGCCGAGCGGTAGGAGAGCGATGACTGCAGGGTGGTGCCCATCTCTACGTTGTTGTAGCCGTAGATGCGGAGTATTTCTTCTATGACGTCGCATGGGCGCCTGACGTCGACGCGGTAGGTGGCCACGCGAAGATCCATTGTGGCTGCGTCGGCTGATCGCGATGCGATGTCGATGTCGAGCGATTCGAGGATGGAGTCGACAGTGGCCGTTTCGATATGCTTTCCTATCAGATCGTCGATCTGCCGGTAGGAGAGTGTGACGGGGTATTTCTCCACCGGATCGGGATATATGTCGACCGGCTGGCCGCAGATCTCACCTCCGGCAAGCTCTTTGACCATGAGTGCCGCCAGCTGCAGTATGTACATGGTGGCGTTGGGGTCGGTGCCGCGCTCGTAGCGGAACGAGGAGTCGGTGGAGAGTCCGTGGCGTCGGGCTGTGTGGCGCACCGCGGTGGGGTTGAAGCATGCGCTCTCGATGAATATGTCGGTGGTCTGCTCTGTGACTCCGGAGTCGAGTCCGCCGAATACTCCGGCGATGCACATCGGTTTGGCTGCATTGCAAATCATGAGGTCGGATGCCGAAAGCTTTCGCTCCACTCCGTCGAGTGTGGTGAAGGGCGTGCCTTCGGGACAAGTCCTGACTTCTATGCTTCCGCCGTCGATTTTCGCCAGGTCGAAGCAGTGGAGTGGCTGGCCGAATCCGTGGAGTATGTAGTTGGTGATGTCCACGATGTTGTTGATCGGCCGCTGTCCGATGGCTGTCAGGCGATCGCGCAGCCATTTGGGGCTTTCGGCCACCTTGACTCCGCGGATGGTGACTCCGCTGTAGCGCGGGCAGAGCTCTGTGTCGCTGATGCTGACGCTTATGGCGCCGTCGGGGCGGTCGGAGCGGAATGCGTCGACTGAGGGGCGGATGACTTTTGCGCCCGGCGTGCGATGGCAGCTGAGCCATGCGGCGACGTCGCGTGCCACTCCGAGGTGTGATGCGGCATCGATGCGGTTGGGTGTGAGGTCGACTTCAAGCACGTAGTCGCTTTCGAGCCCGAAGTATTCGGCCGCGGGTGTGCCGGGCTTGACCTCTCTGTCGGTGATCACTATGATGCCGTCGTGAGATGCGCCTACTCCGATCTCATCTTCGGCGCATATCATGCCGAGCGATTCCACTCCGCGGATTTTTGACCGCTTGATGGTGAATTCCTTGTCACCGTCATACAGCTTTGTGCCGACAGTGGCTACAACTACTGTCTGTCCGGCGGCTACGTTGGGGGCTCCGCAGACGATCTGCACGGGCGCTTCCTCGCCGAGGTCGACGGTTGTCACGTGAAGATGGTCGCTGTCGGGGTGTGGCTCACATGTGAGCACCCGGCCTATGACCAGTCCGCGCAGCCCTCCGCGGATCGATTCCACTTCTTCGACCGATCCGGTTTCGAGTCCGGTGGAGGTGAGCAGCGATGCGAGCTCTTCGGGCGTGAGATCAAAATCCACGTATTGCTTAAGCCATTTGTAGGAAATATTCATGATGTATGATGCTAAATATCTGTTTTGTCGAGCTGTCGCGGCCGCAACAGCGTGCGATCCATGCAATGACAGCTACGGTTATTTTTTGGCGGTTGTCGATAAGAATTGTGCAAAGTTACGAAACTTTCACGAAAAATGGGTAACTTTGCACCCCGTAAACATCGGGCTTCAGCGCACAATGTCGTGGCTGAATGATGCGGCTTAAGGTGACTGACAGAGCCTCCATCCCGCCGCCCGAAGGCAAGCAGACAATAAATCAATATATAATCAATATAATAAACGTTTATGGATTTTACATGGTTGACGTCGCTGCTCGGCCCCGGTAACTACGGGCTTGCCAGTACGATCGTCCTGTACTCCTTCGTGATAGCGCTGGGTGTGTTTCTGGGCAAGCTGAAGGTGGCGGGGGTGTCGCTGGGAGTGACATTCGTGCTGTTTGTGGGAATTGTGATGGGTCATCTGGGCTATGTAGTGAACGCCGAGGTGCTTAAATTTATCAGAGAGTTCGGTCTGATATTGTTTATATTCTCTATCGGCATACAGGTCGGTCCGGGTTTCTTCGCGTCGTTCAAGAAAGGCGGCATGAGGCTCAATGGCCTGGCTGTCCTTGGAATAGCTCTCAACGTGCTTATAGTGCTGGCGATATATTACATCGACGGAAATACTCAGATCGAGGCTCTTGTGGGCGTGATGTCGGGTGCTGTGACCAATACTCCCGGTCTGGCCGCGGCGCAGCAGGCGGTCGACAATCCCGAGTCGATCAATATCATGGCCATGGGCTATGCGGCGGCATATCCTCTGGGTGTGTGCGGCATAATAGGAGCGATGTTCCTGATCAAGGCTCTGTTTGGTATACGTACCGAAAAAGAGATACAGCGCATCGAGGAGGAGGCCGCTCTCAACCAGCAGAAGCCCGACTTTATCTCGATCGAGGTGACCAACAAGCTTATAGACGGCAAGAATCTGCGTCAGATCCATGACATAATCAAGACGGATTTCGTGATATCGCGTATGATCCGCGCTACCGGCGGCGACATCATAATACCGACGTCGCAGACCGAGATCCATGTGGGCGACAAGATCTATGTGGTGATCTCGAGTCAGGATGTGGAGAATTTCGAGGCCGTGATAGGCGTGCCATACGAAATGAACTGGGAGGATGACGAGAATCAGACATCGGTGGTGTCGCGCCGCATTCTCATCACCAAGAGCGAATTCAACGGTGTGACACTCGGATCGCTCCGCCTCCATTCGGCCTACAAGCTCAACGCCACTCGTGTGAACCGTGCCGGCGTGGATCTGCTTGCCTCGCCCAATCTCCGGTTGCAGATGGGCGACCGCATAGTGGTGGTGGGCGATATCAACGACATAGAGCGTCTGGCCAACAAGCTCGGCAACTCGATGAAGCGTCTTAACGAGCCTAACATCATCACAATTTTCGTGGGCATACTGTTCGGTATAATCGTGGGTTCGATCAATGTGGGCTTCGGCATGAAGCTCGGTCTGGCCGGCGGCCCGCTCGTGGTGGCGATATTGCTCTCTCGGTTCGGCTACAAGTTCAAGCTGGTGACCTACACTTCGTCGTCGGCTTCGCTGATGCTACGCGAGCTGGGCATCTGCCTGTTCCTTGCGTCGGTGGGTATCTCTTCCGGTGCAGGATTTGCCGAGACGGTGTTCAATTCCACCGGTATGTGGTGGGTGATCTGGGGGTTCATCATCACTTTCGTTCCGCTGGTGGTGGTGGGCTGCATTGCCCGTGGGGTGTACAAGATCAATTTCTTGTATATCATGGGTATGTTTTCGGGCGGCTACACTGATCCGCCGGCTCTGGCTTATGCCAACGGCAGCACCGGCAGCGATATTCCGGCGGTGGCTTATTCTACAGTCTATCCGCTGACGATGTTCCTTCGCGTGGTTGCCGCCCAAGGCCTTATACTGGCTTTCCTTGGCTGACCCGGACTGAAAAGAAACCAAATCCGATATAGAAGGCGGTGTGCGAGGCTCGCGTGGAGCCGACACACCGCCTTTGGTCGTTTCGGGTGGGAGGAAATTACTGCTCCTTGCTGATGAATTCGCGGAGCTTTGCTTCAAGCTGGTCGGCCTGATGGAGTCCGTAGCCTCGCCATGCGGCTTCGCCGTTGACGAAGAGGATGAGCGTGGGGACGGATCGGATGTGGTAGGTGGCCGATAGCTCGGGGTTGCGGTCGACGTCGATCTTGATGATGTTGACCGAGTCGCCAAATGTGGCTTTGACCTGTTCGAGTATCGGGCCTTGCATCTTGCATGGGCCGCACCAGGTGGCGAAGAAGTCGACGAGTGTCGGCTTGGAATCTTTGATAATGTCGTTGAATTCGCTCATAGTATATTGGTTGTTTTGGTGTTATGTAAACCTAATAAGTAAGCATTCGGGTTTAAGCTCATAAATCATTCGGAGCTGAATTTTGCGAGTGGCTTATGTGAATGCTTTGATGTATATGTAACACGTGGATGCCGGCAAAAGTTGCGGATGGCTCGCGTGGGGGTCAGAACGGGTATCCTATGGCGAGGTGGAACGCGAGCGAGTTGCCGAACGATTTCATGTTGTAGTATCCTCGTCGTCCGGTGTCGTAGGGGAGGTGTATTCCTATGCCGAGGTCGCCGCGCACGACGAGCATTCCTATGTCGAGTCTGAGTCCGGCTCCTGTGCCGGTGGCGAGATCCTTGAAGAATGTGGAGCCGCGGAGTTTTCCTCCCGGACGCATGGGATCGTTGCGGAGCAGCCAGACGTTGCCCGAGTCGAAGAATACTGCTCCGTGGAGCGGTCCGTAGATGGGGAAGCGGTATTCGACGTTGAACTCGAATTTGAAAGTTCCGGTCTGGTCAAAATATCCGTTGATGAGATTTTTGGGCACCTGATAGCTGCCCGGGCCGATGCTTCGGACGGTGAATGCGCGGATGGAGTTGGCTCCTCCGACATAGAACTGTTCGGAGTAGGGGACTGCTTTGGAGTTGCCATAGGCGTGTGCGGCGCCGACCGCCACGCGGCTGACGAGCCAGTGGTCGCCGTAGAGGCGTCGGTTGTAGACGAGCTGTGTCTGGCCTTTTATGAACTGTGAGAAGGGCGTTCCGAACAGTTTTTTCTCGCCTTTCTTCCCGGCGGCTTTGTAGATGAGGTCGGTGATGCCTCCGGCTTCCTGCACGGTGAACTGCCAGTTGATGTTGTTGTCATTGCCGATCGGGCGGTCGAGTACGAACGAGTAGGCGATCTGTGGTATGAACTGGCTGCGGAAACTCTGTGCGATGGCCTGGTTGGCGTCCATCACCGAGTCGAATTCGGTGGTGGTGTTGATTAGTTTGGTATAGGTGATCTTGTAGAGTGTGAGTGTGTTGGATGCATATCGGTTGAGGCGCCAGTCGTAGTTGAACGAAGCGTTGAACTGCGCCATGCGGAAATAGTGCGGGCGGTTGAGCAGATCGGCGTTGAGCGATATGCGTGTCCAGTTGACTTCGCGCCGGCTGCGCGGCACAAACCGTGGGGCGAGCAGCCGCGGGAACGACAGCGATGTGGTGAGTCCGACCTCGTAGGAGTTGAATATAGAGTTGCCGCGGTCGCGCCCGGTCTGCCATTCGTAGCTTCCTGTTAGGTTGAGAGATAGCTGTTCGCCTCCTCCGAAGAGGTTGCGGTTGGTGAGTCCGAAGGTGAGTCCCGGTCCGAGGTAGGAGTTGGATTTGGATGTGACGTTGACCTCAAGCGATGCCTCGAGCGGTGCGTCGAAGGTGCATGCGATGTCGACGTCGAGCAGGCGGTCGGCTGAGGTGGTGTCGGGGTAGACGTTGATTTCTATGCCGCTGAATATGCCAAGGCGTGAGAGCGATGTCTGGGTGCGGTTCATGTCGCGGACGGAGAATGTGCGTCCGTTGCGGAACGCGATGCATGACGGAATGAGGTTTTTGCGCAGTCGTGAAGGCTGCATCTGTATGACCATTCCGCGGCGTGTCATGATGGTGTCGGGTGTGCCGCCTCCTTTGTTTCGGTAGATGCGTGTTGTGACTTTGCCTGTGCGGTATGGCAGCAGCAGTGCGTGGGGGATATTGCTGGCGACGGTCATGCGGAGCGCGATGCTTCCGGGAGTAATGGTGGAGTCGGCGAGATATTCGATGTAGTCGGGGCGGAAGAAGTAGTAGCCGCGGTTGCGGAGCACGTTGGCGATCCGGACCCGTTCGGCCGAGAGCGAGTCGGTGCAGTAGCGGCTGCCGGGGCGGAGGTATGTCCCGGCTGCGGCGACGGAGTCGATGAGGTGATAGAGCCGCGACGTGTCGGGAAGCAGCTCTATGGAGCTGAGCGGATATTCCGGTCCGGTATTGACGGTGTAGAGTATGCGTGCTTTTTTGGGGTTTTTGCCTTTGATGAGCTCGTAGGATGCGGTGCCTCTGAAGTAGCCGTTGTTGTCGAGTATCTCGTCGATCATCTTGGTGCGCACTTCGGGCCGGACGTCGCTGATGAGCACCGGTTCGGCCACAAGCTTTTCATATAGCCAGTGTTTGAATCCGTGCGGCGGGTTGGACCAGTTGTTGTAGACCCACAGTCCGAGCGGGAATGGGTATCGCAGATATGGTGAGATGAGGCTGTTGTTGGGCGCGACGTTGACGGCGTTCTTGACCTGTCCGTCGAGTCCGGGCGCGGATTTCTGGCCGTCGGGCACGACGATGTCGATTTTCTTGACGCCGGTGTAGAGCACCTCGTCGGCTCCGAGCCGACGTGTGGTGGAGCATGATGCCATGATGGCTATGAGCATGAGCGCTGAGAGTGGGCGCAGCAGGGTGTGTCGGATAGTCATAGTCATTTGTTGTCGTGTGTCGGTGATGTGATGGGTTCTGAAGGTGTTTCGGCGGGTGTCGTCACGGTCGGTGATCCTTGCTGCCCGAGCAGCGAGCGGCGCAGTCGTCCGGCCCACCTGAAGAGATCCTTGAGCGAGTTGATCTTGCGGCGCATGACGAATCCCACTCCGGTTTCGGTGATTTCGCCTTCGAGGATGCTCTCGTAGCCGTTGTGGCGGAATATGCGCACGATCATGGTGCCGCGCTTGTTGAGCATATATTCAAACGCTATGTCGTTGATAAGGTTTTGCTGGAAGTTCTCGTCGGTGTCGGCGTCGGTGGAGTAGTTGCCGCCGACGATGATCTTGACTCTGTCGTTGAACAGGTTTTTCGACACTCTATAGCTATAGCTTGTGGTGGTGGAGCTGGCTCCGTCGGTAGTCTGGTTGTATTGGTCGATGCCGAATGAAATGTCGACTCCTCTGATGTTTTGCGCAGCCCAGGAGTTGATCTGTGATGTGAGGAAGGAGTATAGCGGATTTCCCGACAGGCTTGTTGATGCCTTGGTGCCGGGGCCGGTGTATGTGTTGTAGAGCAAAAGGTTCATGGCCTGGTTGGCTCTCTGTTGCTGGCTCATGGATGCGAGTTCGTTCTGCACGGTGATGTCGTCGTCGGTGGAGAGGTCAAAGGCCACATTCATGTTCTGTAGAGTGTTGGTGACCGAGAGGGCGATGTCGAAGTTGATCAGGCGGGAGTTTTGCCCGGTCTGTGTGACGTTGGCCTTCATGCGGTCGGTGGCGTGGATGTTGAGTATGGGGTTGAGCATGTCGCCGTTGAACGCCACGTAGCTACCTTCGTCGAACTCGAATTTTTTCTCCGACATCATCGGCGGGGTGTAACGGACGAATCCGCTGTTGATGGTGAAGCGTCCGGTGAGTCTGCCGTCGTTGAGCGGACTCATGGTATAGTCGAGAGTGCCGTATCCGGCCACTGTTGCGCGGTTTTTGCCGTCGGCCGACAGATCGACGTTGATGGTGGAACCCTGTGATATGGTCAGTGTGGCGTCGAGTCCGATCATGGTGGTGCGGGCGAGTGTGTCGGCTTCGGCAACGGCGGTGGTGTCGGCGAAGCTGACAAATTTGACCATGTCGCCCGTGGATTGTGATGTCAGAGCGGATTCGACGTCGGGTATTACGTATGTGACGTTGGTGCCCGGAAGCAGGTTGAGGTCGGCGTTGACGGCAATGAATCTCATGTCGCCCTTGACGGTGGCGTCGAGGTCGATGAATGCACGTCCGTAGACGTCGGCGTTTTTGGGGCGTCTGGAGTTGACAATCTGCATGTTTTTGGCTTTGAGACCAAGGTTCATCGCTATGTCGGTGAGGTCGCGCAGATCGACGGTGCCGTCGATAGTCAGTGGATTTTTATTGGCGGCCGTGATGGCGAAGTTGTCGAATCTGACGATGGAGCTGTCGACCGGAATTTTATCTTCAGAGAATTTGAAGGATGTGCCGAGCATCCCGACGCTGACGGCCGTGGTGTCGAAGTCGAGATAGCCGTTGAGTATGGGTCGGGTGAGTGATCCGGTGATGTCGAGGCGTCCGTTGAGCATGCCCGACAGCCGGGCCATGTTTTTGGGCAGGAACGGATTGGCGACGCGCATGGGGAAGCGTATCATCTCAAAGTCGAGATGGAACGGCGTGGCCGATGCGGTGTCGTTGAGTGATCCGACGGCTGTTATTACTTCGATGGAGTCGACCTTGAGCGATGCGTCGGCGGTGAGTCGTCCCGAGCGGTCGGTGCCGACGTCGAGTCCGATGTCGAACGATCCTACTCTTTCGCGGCCGTAGTAGAGGTTGTCGAGGCTGACATTGCCTGTGCCGGTGAGCGAGTTTTGGTGGGCGCTGATGCGCATGTCGGCGGCAAGCGAGCCCTTGACCGGCGGTGCGAATGGCGATATCGTCAGCCAGTCCTGTATCTGTATGTCCTTGAGCTGTACGATCAGATCCTCCTGCGTGGTGTTGCCGGGATTGTGCTCAGTATAGAGGCGTATGAGGCTTTGGCCTGATCCCATTTCGAGGTCGGCGTCGATATGACGTGTATAGAGATTATAGGTGATGAAATTGGACTGGTTGAGTTGCCATTTTTTATAGCCTATGACCGGGCTGTAGGGTACAAACCGCAGTGTGGCGACGGAGTCGTCGACAGCGAGATTGGCTCCGAGGAAGAAGCCTTCGCGGTCGTTGATATCGCGCTGTCGCAGCAGCAGTGAGAGCCGGTCGTCGGCGAGATATCCGGTAAGCCGCACGTGAGCCCATTGGTCGAGTGTGCCCGGACGGTTGTCGAGCGCTCCGTTGAATGCAAGATATTTGCCGTGCTGCACTGCTCCGAACCGCAGGGTGTCGAGCCGTGTGTCGCCTGAATGGAATCCGGTGACGAGTGTGTTGAAATTCATGAGCGAGTCGTTGCTGATCCTCATGTCGGCATGTCGGAATCCTGTGCCTGAGGCGGCAAGGAGGTCGGTGAGTATGTTGTCGGATCCGGCGGTCAGTATGGCGTTGAGTGGCGGGAGGGCACGCTGGATGGCAATTATGTCGGCATTGCGGCGGGCAATGGCGGTGTCGAGAATAGCCGGCAGTGCGGTGGCGCGTGTGATCAGGGTGTCGAGTCCGCAGAGTGTGGCGAGTGTGAGAGAGAGGTCGCCCGAAGTGAGATCGGCGTTGACCGTGGAGTCGGAGGTGATCAGTCTGATGTCGGTGGTGGGTGCGGTGATGCGGTGTCCGGTCATATTCCAGTCGAGATTGGCCACGGAAAGTGTGGCGTCGATGACTGAGGCGTCGGCGTTGATGTTTCCACGGCTCTTGATGGTGAGGGAGCCGGCGCATTGTTCTTTGGCAAGCTTTAGGGCAAGGAGGTCGAGAGAGTTAATATCGCCGTCGACACTCCAAGTGAAACCCTCGCGCGATGCGGTGCCGTCGAAAGTTATGCCGAGTTCGGCTCCGGGGTTGTTGGAGTCGATATGTCCGCTGACAATTCCCTGCGACAGCTGCATCGCGATGTCGATGCCGGAGTATTCCTGCCCCTGATACTGCAGCTTATGGATGACAGCTTGAGCCTCAAGCCGGGTCGACGCTGACAGCGGATCGAGTCCGCGGCCTTTGGCCCGTATGTCGGCGGTGATATCGCCGATGCCCATTTCGGGCAGGAACGAGGCTATCGGGAAGCGGTCGAGGCTGATAGATCCTTGATAGCCCTCAATGATCTGCTGCCATGATCCGTCGGCCACGATACGCCCGTCGCCTGATGTGGCGTTGATTAGTCCGGATATCAGTCGCGGACTGAAATCGGCATGTCCTTTTAGTGCTATGTGCGGCAGGTTGATGGTCCGGGCAAGACGTGCATCGAGCAGCGACGGTTTGATGGTGTTGAGTCCGGTGAGCCGGCCTTTGATGTCGATGCGTCCTGATGTGCGTTCGGTGTCGAGCGGATGGTTGATGCGTCCGCCGGCTTCGATGGCGAGGATGCGTGGAACGCTGGCTTCAATAGTGTGGATGTCGAGGCTCTGCGTCGTCCCGTCGATGTCGGCTTTGAGAGACATGTCGGAACCGGCCGGGAGTGATGCGATCATGGAGGTCATGGCCGGGAAAGCCATTCGGATATCGACGGGAGCAATGCGCGCGTCGGCGTAGAGCCGGAGTGGCGACGGCCGGGAGGTGTCGCCGGTGAGCTTCATCTCGGCGTCCAGGTCGAGTGTGGAGAAGTCGGTGGAGATGCGGAAGTCGCGTGCGCTCATAGTTCCGGTGGAGTCGATGGCGAATGTGCCGTCGGCGCGCAGTGCTATGCCGCATCGTTCGACTGCATGAAATCTGCGCAACGGCATTCTGATGCTGCTGCCGCGATTGAACATCGAGTCGATATCTATGGCTATCGCCGATGCCTCGATATAGCTGAGGTCAAACCCCGGCAAAGGCTTGACATCGCGCTGCGCGTATAGTGCCCGCCGTGCGTTGAGCGTGATGTGGCCGGCGGTTATGGTCCAGAGGAGCGAATCGGCTGATGCAGAAATATTTTCCGGTAGGGTGTCGGCGGCGGTCGTTATGCCATGTGTCTTGAGATATTCGGCCGAGGGTGTGATGTAGGCCACGTCGAGTGAGTCGGCTGCAAGACTTTGGGCGGTGATGGTGCGTGTGGCCATATCGACGAGCCCGTTGCGAAGCCTGACGGCGGGGATGGTGGCTCCGAGTGAGTCGATGACGGGCATCATGGTCATGCGGTAGTCGACATTGAGCAGACTGATGTCGAGCGCTCTGATGATCAGCGGCCTGGAGGCCGAAGTGTCGGCAGGCGATGACGATGGCACGCTGTCATTGATCATGAGGCTTACCTTGCCTCCGTCGAGCACGGCGCGATCCACGTCGATGGTGCCTTTGCCGAGATTCATGGCGGCGCCGTCGAGATCGAAGTCGCGGATGTCGGCTTTGAGCCAGATCGTCGAGTCGGGTGCCCCGGTCTGATAGAAAATGTCGGTCAGGTGTGCGCCGGTGACCTGTATGTCGCCTTTGAGCAGCGGGAGCATAGCCACGCTAAACCGGATGTTGCCTGCCCGGAGCATGGTGTCGCCATCGGCTTCGACCACAGTGGCCCGGTCGAGCGAGAGGCGCATCGGAAATCTGAGGCGCAACGACTCCACGGTGATGTCCATGCCGGTCGACTTCCTGATCTCCCGCAAAGCGATGTCCTTGACAAAAGTCTGTATGGCCGGCACGTAGAGGGCTATCGGCACCGCTATGACAATGAACAGCAATGCCGCCAAAATCCACATGGCAATTTTTCGAAACATCCTCATCTGATAGACTCTCATAAACAGGTTTCCCTTTAATAACCGGATAGGCCGCACGATTGTTTATCATCGCGGCTATACATTTGATTGGCGACGGCATCCGGTTCGTGGTGTGTGTGACCGTGGATATGTTGCGTCAGCGGATAAAAGCATCGGGAGGATCCGGAAAATGTCGTGTCCCGGAGTCCTCCCGTATGATTTGCCGGTCAGACGCCACACCGTCAGGTGCGGTCGTGTCCCTGCTGTGTGGGTTATGCTTCTTTGTCAGAGTCCTCTTCGCTGGCTCCTTCCGGTTCGGGCAGAGAGAAGTCGGTGATGCCTGCTGCGACGAGACAGTTGTACCAGTTGAATACTTTGCGGATGTCGTTGGTATAGACTCTTTCCTTGTCAAATTCCGGAAGTATGGTCTCGAAATATTTGCGCAGGTCGGCATCTGATCCCAGCCCCTTGACGTCGACGGGCTTAGAGTCGTTTTTATCTCTGATGGTTTCGAGCACCTTTACAAGCGGTCGTTCCTCGTCGTCGTTGGTGTAGATGGATATGTCGGCTATGGCCACCACCTTGTCGTGGGAATAGGCGGGGGTGCGCTTGCCATCGGCGAGTGACTCGACTATCAGCATGTTGCGTCCCTGGTTGACAAGCTTGAAAAGCCCGGGACGGCCTGAGATTGAAAGGATTTTCTGAATCATTTTGTAGGTGTTGGTTTCAAATATCGGCCACAAATTTACGAAGATTATCCCTAAATTCCATCCGAAATCACTAACTTTGTGCTCCGATATGTTAAGGTTTATAAAACTGTTGTTTCAATTGATAATGTCGCCCGCGCGCGGCTGGGAAGACATCTCGGCCGAGGGCATCGATCCGTCACGACTGGCACGCACCGGTTTTTTTCCGCTGACAGTGATGATGGGGCTTGCGGTGTTTCTGCAGGGGGTGTATCATCTGGAGCATACGTTCGTGAAGCTTCTTGATCTGGCGGTTATAGAATTTGTGGCTTTTTTCGTCAGCTATTTCATAGCCACGCATTTCATGTCGACGTATATATATCGTTTTACCGATTCCATCCCGAGCGAGAAACGCAACCACACATACGTGCTCATGGGTCAGTCGCTGCTCGCTCTGAGCCTGCTTGTGCAGAATTGTCTGCCGTTCGACATAGATCTGGTGCTGTTTCTGGGCATATATACCGCCATAGTGTTGTGGCGTGGCGACCGTTACATGGCGGTGCGTGAGGAGAGTGTGGGCAGATTCATGATATTCACCATACTCACGGTGATAGTGCCGCCGTTCCTGATCATCTTTATATTCAATCTTATCCTATGAAACTTAATGAAGTGAATATCGTCAACCGCCGCGCGCGGTTTGACTATGAGATATCCGAAACGTTCACGGCCGGAATCGTGCTGACCGGAACGGAAATAAAATCGATACGCCTTGGCAAGGCCGGTCTGAGCGATACGTTCTGCCTGGTCAGCAACGGTGAGGTGTGGGTGAAGAATATGTATGTGGCCGAGTATTTCTACGGGTCATACAACAATCATTCGGCCCGGCGCGACCGGAAGCTTCTGCTGAAAAAGAAGGAGATAGCGAGGCTGGCCAAGGCCGGCAAGGATGCAGGTTTCACGGTGGTGCCTCTGAAGGTGTTTATCAATGGCAAGGGGCTTGCCAAGATGGTGGTGGGGATCGGACGCGGTAAAAAGGAATATGACAAGCGTCAGACAATCAAGGAGCGCGACGACAAGCGTCAGATAGCGCGCATGTTCCAGAAGAAATAATAAGCCGGCAAGTTTCGTTTGGGAGGAGAGCTTTGCCGGGTGCTATACCGGCTTGCAAAGCAGCAGCATAAGCCCTCTCGCGGAGGTGCGGATTCCGTAAAGATGCATGTCGCCCCCTTCGCTGATCTTGAGCCTGCGCGCGAGTGATGGCGCGTCGAGTGGGAAATTGCGTGTGGCCACATTGGCTTTGATGCGCTGCGAGGCGATCTCCTTGACCGCGCGTTTGTCGAAATCCATCGACTCTACAATCTTATATGCTTTTCCGGGAAAATCTATCGGTCGGTCTGACAGGAACAGATGGGTGTTGGGATCGGGCGCCGTCACATTGTAGCGGTCGGCGATCCAGCGGTAATGCCCGGCTTTCATCAGCGCGGGATATGGTTCGTAGATCACCATGCCTGTCTGGGGCGCTACGTAAGGCATTGCGGTGGCGTGAGTATCATCGCCGATGGTGATGTGTGATGTGGTGCCTCGGGTCACTGTGACAGCGTGGAGTCTGAATGGCGTGGAGGCCGGAAGGCTGAAGTCCACGACAGCTACAAGTTCCTTGCATTCGGTGGCTGTGCCGATCAGATAGATGTCGCTGACGTGATGCAGCTGATGTGCGACAGCTTCGGCGTCGAGCATCGGTGAGGCCTTGACCACCACTTTGCCGGTATGGGCGCGCAGTTGTGGCAGTAGAGCGCCGACGTCGGGACTGCAGTCGGCGAGGCTGTAGCACCGTCGTCCGAGGTTGTCGCGTCGTGCCGGGTCAATAAATATGCAGTCGAATGTGGCGGCGGTGTCGGCAAGCCATTCGGTTGAGTCGGCGCAGATCACTTCCATGCGGTCGGAGAGCCGGAGCGCGCAGGCGTTGGCGACAGCAGCGGCGACGGCTTCGGGTCGACGCTCTATGGCTGTCACTTTGCGTCCGTCGGCTGCGAAGTGAAATGAGTCGATGCCGAGTCCGCACGTCAGATCGGCCACCGTGGATGCATCGCCTATGATGGAGGAGTGTATTGCCGCAAGGGCGTCGGAGGTGGACTGTTCGGCGGCGATCATGTCGGGGAACTGGAATGCGTCGCATCGCAGGGTGTCGGCAAGTTTGGAGGCGCATTTGCGGCGTGCTTCGATCTGCAGTATGGCATGCATCAGGTCGCTGTGGCCGTGATGCCGGAGGCGAAGTGCTGATACGTCGGCGGTGGAATTGTCGGCAATCCAGCGCCGGATGTCGTCGGAGAGTGGTTTCAGAGGTTGAAACATAAATGATATGAAATGATGTTAAACTGCGAAACCGCGATGTTCGCGCAGGGTTTTTAGAGTAAACAGCCGTTGGAGATCCGGCGGGGTCGCGTTGCAGTCGCGTCCTGCTTTGACAGGCCAACGGTGGAACTGATGAATTACGAATCTTAATCGGACGACTATGACTACCGCCAAATTCAGGGAGAAACTGCTCGGGCTGCAGCAAAATCTGTTGAATTTTGCTTTTGTGCTGACCTCGAACCGCGACGACGCATATGATCTGCTTCAGGATACGACGCTGAAGGTGCTCGACAGCAGCGATCTGTATCAGGACGATACGAATTTCAAGGGCTGGGTGTTCACGATCATGCGCAATATATTCATCAACCGTTACCGGCGGATGGTGAGGTCGGCTACGGTTGTGGATACGTCCGACGACCTGTACAGGATCAATACGCCGGAAAACTGTCTGCAGCCTTCGCCTGAGGATACGTATCTGGCCAGTGAGATAGCCGATGTGGTCAACAGTTTTCCTGACGGCTACCGCATTCCGTTCACCATGCATGTGGCGGGCTACAAATATGCTGAGATCGCCGAACGGATGCATCTGCCTCTTGGCACGGTGAAGAGCCGCATATTTTATGCCCGTAAGTTTCTGCAGGCACGTCTGGCCGATTACAGATGACGGAGCGCATTAATGCTGGTCAGCGGAATTTGCCGGCCAGACGGAGCAATTTGGAGTTGAACTGCTCGTCGTCGGCTTCGTAGCTGTCGGTGTAGGCTCTGAATTCTTCGAGCCGGCGTTTCGACAGCCGTTCGAAACGGAAGTTGCCGTAAAGTATCTTGCCGGTGAGCATCTGGCTGAACCTCACCATGGCTTTCTTGCGGTTGGCCACGGCGACGGAGGCGATTATGTCGGGGTGATAGGCGGGAGGTTCTTTGGTGAACTTCATCTGGTACAATCCGTCGCCGTGGCGGATGATGCAGCAGTATCCGGCACCGTTGGCACGGTCATAGCGGTCTTTTTCCACTGCAAATTCCTCGGCGAACCGGCGCTCGATCTCTTCAATTGAGGCGTTGGCCATGCCACGCTTGTCGGCATAGCGCTGCAACAATCCGGTGAATGCCCGGAGAGTGCATTCGGTGTCGTAGGCAGCGGAGTGCTCCTTCGATTCGTCGATGTCGATTCCGAGTTCGCGGCAGCAGGTGTTGAGGCCGACGTTCTGCCGGTAGTCGAGTCCGTTCTCGAGCCCGTGGGTGAGCCAGAACCAGTCGCGGATCTCCACAATGCCGAGTGATTCGTCGGTATGGATTCCTTCCTGACGTAGTTTGCGCAGATCGTTTTCGGCCACGGCGAATCCTATGACGTGAGATGCCGCGTCGATGATGCTCTGTATTTCCTGCCGGCATTCGGCAAAGAGAGGCTCGTTCTCTACCATTTCGGGCGTTATGCCGTGGGGATAGCTGCGCCATCGCCGGAGTGTCGCGGGCCGGAATCGCTGAGTGTAGATCATTCGTCCGTCGCCGCTCATGATCGCGAGTTCGAGCATTTCGACTCCTTCGGCAAATTCGGCGTCAAGGCATATCCAGTCGGCCAGTTGTTTTTGGTCAGTCATCAGATGTCAATGTCATGAAAACTCCCGGAAGCTGTGGTGAGGCCGCTTCCGGGAGGGTTGTGATATTTTGTCGGTCAGTCGCGGATGATATGATACTCCACAAAAGCTTCGATAGCTTCATAGGAGGCGAGGCCGAGGCTCTGGTAGAGCTGTGCGGTGCCGCGGTTGCGTTCTTCGGCGCGCTGCCAGAAGAGCCGGTCGTCATCGCCCAGGAACGGTGCGTTCTCCATCTGGCTCTGGTGCTTGAGTATGGAGTTGCGTTTGAAACGCAGCTCTTCCGGGCTGATAGGCACGGCCATCTCGATATGGTCGATTTCCCATTCGGCCCATGCTCCGCGATACATCCATATACGGCAGTCGTTCATCCATGCTTCGTCTTTCAGCTCGTCGACCGCCGCGAGTACGGCGTCGGTGCACACTTTGTGTGTGCCGTGAGGATCGGCGAGGTCGCCGGCCACGAATATCTGGTGGGGCTTGACGTCGGTGAGGAGTTTTTTTACGATGTCGACGTCGCGCTGGCTGAGGTCGCCTTTCTTTATGGTGCCTGTTTCGTAGAACGGCAGACGCAGGAAGTGGATGTTCTGCGGTTTTACTCCGATATAGTTGCAGGCTATGGTGGCTTCGGCCTGACGTATCATGGTCTTGATCTCGCGGATGTCGGCGGTGTCCATGTCGCCGGGCTGTTTGTTGCCTACGGCTTTGTGCACGGCCTCCGACAGGCGAGAGTATCCGCCCTGGTCAAATCCGAACATCGGTGCGATCTTGTCCATCATCAGGAAGTAGCGCATCATATCCTCGTCGCCTACGGCTATGTTGCCGGAGGTCTCGTAGGCCACGTGAACGTCGTGTTTCTGATCGACGAGCCTCTTCAGTGTTCCTCCCATCGATATGACGTCGTCGTCGGGGTGGGGGCTGAATACAATCACACGCTTGGGATAGGGATTGGCGCGTTCTGGACGATATGTGTCGTCGGCGTTGGGTTTGCCTCCGGGCCATCCGGTGATGGTGTGCTGAAGGTCGTTGAAGATCTTTATGTTGACGTTGTAGGCCGAGCCATAGAGCGCGAGAAGTTCGCCGAGTCCCCAGTCGTTGTAGTCTTTGTCGGTGAGTTTCAGGATCGGTTTGCCGGTCATGTGGCAGAGCCAAACTATTGCGCGGCGGATCAGCTTGTCGGTCCACTCGCAGGAGGTCACTTTCCATGGCTGCGATATGCGCGTGAGGTCTTCGGCCGCAGGGAGGTCGACCACGACTTTGGCGTGGGGATGCCCCTGCAGGAATGATGCGGGGACGTTGGCGCTGGCCGGTGTCTCGACTGTTTTCTTCACGATAGCCGCACGGTTTTCGCCCCATGCCATTGTGATGACCCTGTCGGCCGACAGCAGGTTGGCGATTCCGAGCGTGATCGCTGTCGTGGGGACATCCTCGCAGCTGTAGTCGCTCTTCACGTTGTGGCGAGTCTCGTTGCCGAGAAGCACGAGCCGGCAGAGGCTTGTGTCGGGTGTGCCGGGTTCGTTGAACGCAAGCGAGCCCTGTGCGCCGATCTCGCATACGGCCAGGTCGATTCCGCCGTCGTCTTCAATGGCTTTTTCATACGCTTTGCAGCGCTGGAACATGTCCTCTTTTGTGACGTCGGGGGAGAATGTGTGGATGTTTTCGGGGCGAATGTCGATATGGTCGAGCAGCACCTCCTTCATTTTACGAAGTGTGCTCGGTCCGTTGGCGATCAGCGGGAAAAATTCGCTGAGGCTGTAGAACACAACCTTGTCGAACGAGACTTCGCCGGCTTTGTGGAGCCGGATTAGTTCCGCGTAGGCGCTGTGGGTGCTTACGCCTGAACCGAAAGTGACAACGCACTTCCCTTTGCTCTCGACGTTGCGGTTGATGACTTTGGCTATCTGACGTGCTATATATTCGCTGCCGTCGGTGGCGGTTTCGAAGATGCGGGTGTAGATCTTCTCTTCCCGCGTCAGCGCGGCCAGCTCTATCTCGCCCTGCGGGTCGTAGTAGCGTCTGGGGATGCGATCGAGCTTGATCTGCGAACTGAGATTAGTTTTCATGTAGTTTTTAAGTGTGTTGAGGATTATGTAGTTTTATATTGCAAATCTACGCATTTTTCCGCCATTTCGGGAGAATTTACGATTTTTTTTGAAAAGGAGTAAAATATCATGGTCCGACGGTTGAATTTCCCGCCGATTTTGTGTAAGTTTGCTCTCTCAAACGACAGCAATCCAAATAACCTTAAAACAATCATAGATGAGACTTATTATCGAACCCGATTATGCCAACGTATCGGCCTGGGCGGCCAATTATGTGGCGGCGCGCATCAATGAAGCGAAACCTACTGCCGAACATCCTTTCGTTCTCGGATGCCCTACGGGCAGTTCGCCTCTGGGCATGTACCGCAATCTGATCAAGCTGTATCAGGAGGGTAAGGTTTCGTTCAAGAACGTCGTTACGTTCAATATGGATGAATACTGCGGTATTCCCCGCGACCACGAACAGAGCTACTATACTTTCATGTGGACGAATTTCTTCAGCCACATAGACATTCCCCGCGAGAATGTCAACATCCTCAACGGCAATGCCGAGGATCCCGCCGAGGAGTGCCGCCGCTATGAGGAGAAGATCAAGAGCTACGGCGGCATAGATCTCTTCCTCGGAGGCGTAGGCCCCGACGGCCATATAGCTTTCAATGAGCCGGGTTCGTCGCTGACTTCGCGTACGCGCATGAAAACTCTGACACGCGACACAATCATAGCCAATTCACGCTTCTTCGACAACAATGTCGATCTCGTGCCGAAGACTGCTCTCACGGTAGGTGTGGGCACGATCATGTCGGCCCGCAGCGTGCTGCTTATCGTCAACGGCCACAACAAGAGCCGTGCGCTTCATCATGGCGTGGAGGGCGGCATCAGCCAGATGTGGACTATCTCGGCTCTCCAGATGCATGAGAAGGCGCTCATCGTGGCCGACGAGGCAGCTTGCGAGGAGCTGAAGGTGGGTACTTACCGTTACTATAAGGATATAGAGGCGGCCAATATAGATCCGCAGACTCAGCTGAAATAAACCACGCAACCGAAGCAGGCGGAATATGGCGGGTGGTGTGGAATGACCTGCTGTGATTTCGCCTGCAGCGAAGAATAATGACGGCGTGCAGTGACGATGGTCACGGCGCGCCGTCATGCTTTTTGTGCGTGCTTTTTTGTGTTTGTTTTGAATTTTTATAAAGGAAAATTTGCAAGGGCGGAGGAATCGGTGTAATTTTGTACGCATAAAAATACGGAATGAAATTTACACACAGTCAAACAACGCATAATCCGACACTTGCCGTGTCGCTGATCCCCATATTGGTTCTTTTGATTTCTCTGGCCGTAGTAATCCTTACGCGCGGCGCATCCGACGTGCTCTCGATGGGCTATAAGCTGCTGTTGGGCGCTTCGGCTGTCTGCGTGGCATTGACAATGATCACTACTACACGCAGGTTTAGGGTGCTGATGCTCGGGGTACGCAAGAGCGTCAGACAGATATTTCCGGCTGTGCCTGTACTGCTGTTTATCGGTACGGTTGGAGCGACATGGATGCTGTCGGGTGTGGTGCCCGGCATGATCTACTATGGCGTGAATATGCTAAATCCGGTGATGTTTCTCTTTCTCGCCTGCTCCATATCGGCGGTAGTGTCGGTGATGAGCGGCACGTCGTGGACCACGATAGCCACGATCGGTGTTGCTTTCATGGGTATCGGCACCGTGATGGGATATGACGAGGCCTGGATAGCCGGTGCGGTTATCTCGGGCGCTTATTTCGGCGACAAAGTGTCGCCGCTGAGCGATACGACTGTTCTTGCCGCCTCTTCGACGGGGGTGAAGCTGTTCAGCCACATACGTTCGCTGATGGTGACAACTGTGCCTGCGATGGCGATAGCGCTTGCGGTCTTTGCCTGTGTTGGGCTGATGTCGGGTGTCAGCGGCAGCTTTGATCAGACAGATATATGCGATGCGATCACTTCTACTTTCAATATATCTCCATGGCTTGCGCTGGTGCCGCTGCTGACGATAGCTCTGCTTGCCATGCGCGCGGGCACAACGCTGACGCTTGCGGTCAGTTCAGGTGTGGCTCTGGCAGTGATGTATATCTGTCAGCCTCAGATAGTGGGGATGCTTGCAGGTGATGACGGCGGTGTGATGGCCATGGCCTGTGTCGGGGCGAGGGTGCTGTTTAGCTCCACCGAAGTGTCGACCGGTTCAGCCATGCTGGATCCGCTGGTAGCCACCGGTGGCGTGGCCGGAATGCTCCCTACGGTGTATCTGGTAGGCAGCGCGATGATTTTCGGCGGAGTGATGCTCGGATCGGGAATGCTCGGCGCTATCACGAAGAGTTTTGCCCGGCGTCTGAAATCGACGGGACACCTTGTGGGGGCGACAGTAGGCAGCGGGCTGTTTCTCAACAGTGCCACCGGCGACCAGTATCTGTCGATCATCATAGGCAGCAATCTTTACCGCAATATCTACCGACGGCTTGGTGAGCGGCCTCAGTTGCTCGGACGTGCTCTGGAGGACTCGATCTCCGTGACGTCGGTGCTTATACCGTGGAATTCCTGCGGCATGGCACAGTCGACAGTGCTCGGAGTGTCGACGCTCGCATACGCTCCGATGTGTGTGTTCAACTATCTCAGTCCGCTAATGTCGGTGGCAGTGGCCTACGGCATTCAGGCCATGAGGCGCCGTGCACGCATGTCGTCGGTCAGATCTGCTGCAGTACGCGGCCTATGAAGTCGCGGCGCATGTCGGGTGAACCGGTATCGGTTTCGTCGCAGTTTATCCACCGGCATCCGTTGAATCCCGCAGGCTGCAGGATCATCGGGGCGAAGTAGCCGCTGACAAATGGCGCGAAGTCGACTGAAAGGCCTTCGGAGGTCGTGACGATAAGTGTCCGTTCGACCGACAGTAGTGGCATTATGTCGCCGTTGTCGGTGGTGTCGTAGACAAATCCTTTAATAAAAGTGCGGTCAATAAAACCTTTTAGCATGGCCGGCATCATTCCCCACCAGATGGGGAAGATGTAGATGGCGCGGTCGGTGCGCTGCAGCATTTTGATATAGCGTTTGACCAATGGGTCGTCGGTGTGGCCGGAGCGGTCATCGGCGAGAGTGTCGCGCGTCATTATCGGACTGAAGCCATCGGCATACAGATCGATTACCTGATAGTCATCTCCGCGACCGGTAAGCATGTCGGTTATGGCCGAGAGTATGGCATGGTTGAAGCTTGAGGGGTCGGGATGTGTATAGATGATAGTGATCATGGGTGATATTGTTGATGCAAGAATAGAACAATCCGGCCTGCGTGATGGTTGTGCGCGCAGGCCGGATCCGTGTAGGTCGGTGGCAGTCGGTGTGCCTACTGACGGTAGATCATCTTATGATGATCTCGTCGGTGAACTGACATCCTTCGGTGGATGTCGCGCAGTAACGCACGTAGCGTGCACGTGCGGTGCCACTCCATGAGAATTCCTTGAATGATAGTCCGGTGGAATCTTTCTGTTTGTGTTCGATGGTGGTGAGGGTGGTGAAGTTTTTGCCGTCATCGGAAACGGAGATCTCCACTTTGGCGGGGAACCATACGCCGGGGCCGGTGATCTGCATGAAGTCGGCGCCGACGTATGTGATGTCGGTCGGTTTTTCAAGATCGATGGTGACGTCAACCCGTTGGTCGCCACGATGGAGGAATCCCTGCCAGCGTCCGTCGCCATAGCTCCAGCCTCCACGGAGTCCGTCGGTCAGAGTGGCTTCGCCGGCTGCGTTGTAATTGCTCCACCAGGGTACGTTGTATGTCACTTTCTTGCCTTTTGCCAGATGTTCTGCGGGACGTGTCGACTGGCGTCGGTTGCCGGCCTCGCCTCTGAGGTCAAAGACGGTGTAGCCGTCGCTCTGCATATGGTCGGCAACTTTCAATGCCCGCGGTCTGAATGATTCCCACGAGCGCAAGGCCTGGGGTGTCCATCCGATTTCGGCTATGGCTATCATGCGGGGCCAAAGCATGTATTCGGCATGCTGTGCTGTGGGGACGTATTCGGTCCAGAGGTTGCCCTGTATGCCTGTAATCCATCGGGTGACGTCGATGCCGAGGCTGTCGGGCGCCGGGTCATAGGAGTAGACGCGCTGAAGCGGCAGATATCCGCTGATAGCAACGGGCTGTGTGGCCGGTGCGTCCTGGTAGGAGTCGAGATAGCAGTATCCTCCGGGCGACATGACGGCCTGGTGGCCGCTGCGTGCGGCTTTGATGCCGCCTTCCGTGCCGCGCCATGACATGACAGTGGCATTTGGTGCAAGACCGCCTTCCATGATCTCGTCCCAGCCGATGAGCGAACGTCCTTTGGAATTGAGATATTGTTCGATGCGGTGGATGAGATAGCTCTGGAGCTGGTCGACATCCTTAAGTCCCTCCTGTGTCATGCGTTGGTGGCACAGGTCGCACTCTTTCCATGCTTTTTTAGATGCTTCGTCGCCTCCGATGTGGATGTATTCAGAAGGGAATATGTCCATCACTTCGTCGAGTATATTCTGGAGTATCTCGAATGTCTGTTCGTTGCCGACGCAGACGTCAGGCTCGCCCTTGGGGTTGTGGGTGCAGGATATTTCGGGAAATGTGGCGGTGAGTTCCTCGGAGTGTGACGGCATCTCGATTTCGGGTATGACCGTGATGTATCGGTCGGCGGCATAGCGTACGATCTCGCGTGCGTCGTCTTGTGTGAGGAATCCTCCGTGTGCGTTGAAGTCGGTAGCCTCGGCATAGCGTGCTCCGCCGTCGGTCCATTCTTTCCAGGTGAGTTCGGGGCGCCATGCGGCATACTCTGTCAGGCGTGGATAGCGTTTGATTTCTATGCGCCATCCGGCAGCGTCAGTGAGATGCAAGTGCAGACGGTTGATTTTCAGTCGTGCGAGAGCATCGATCTGTTTTAATATGAATTTTTTGTCGCGATAGTGTCGCGATATGTCGAGCATCATGCCTCTGTAGCCGAAACGGGGAGAGTCGGTGATGTCGACGGCAGTTATGGTGTCGGTTCCGTCGGCGAGCTGTATGAGTGTCTGAAGGCCGTAGAAGAGTCCGGCTCCGGATGTCGCTTCTATGATGGTGGCGTCTGGGGTGACTGAGAGCCGGTAGCCTTCGGGTGAGTCGACTCCGTCGATGTGGCCGACGGTGCGTAGCTGTATCCTGGAGGTGTTTTTGGCGGCGGACGCCGGGAAGTGTCGCCACTCGGTGTCGATGTATCGGCGCAGGCGTTCTGCGTCGTCCTTAGGAGCTTCAATGACAAGTGTTGTCGCCGGCGTGATGATCATCTCACCTGAGGCATCGGTGATATGGGCAGGGAGCGGGGTGACGTCGACGGTTGCGGCGGCGGAAGTGAATGCTGTTGTGGTCAGTAGGGCGGCAATGGCCGCGGATATAAGTATTTTCATGTATTATGCGGGTTTTTATGGCAAACCGGCCGGACGCTCTTGCGGGTGTCCGGCCGGGATATTGTCAGTGTCTATATTTGACTGCGAATGGACTGATCAGCGGTCCTTCCATGTTTCAGCCTGTTCCTCATATCCGGCTCCGAGTCGATAGTAGAGTCGGTAAAGGATCGAGGGGATGTTGGTGAGATTGGTGGAATCGATCTCGTAGGCTTTCTCAAACAGCTTGGCGGCATCGAGCAACAGGGGATCCACCTTGGCTTTGCGTTCGCTTTCGGGGGCGTCGACCATTGACTCGTCGATCTTGACGGCCTGGTTGTAGATCACGCGTGCCTTGTCGTAGTAGTTCTTGCCCTGTGTGGCGTCGATGCTGATGGCTTTGTCGAATGCTTCGATGGCGGCTTCGCTCTTGTCCTGCTGCTCGTAGATCACACCGAGTATGTCGTAGAGCTGGCTCTTGACTGCGGCCATCGAGTCGGGAGTGGCTGCGATAGCTTCGTTGACGAGCTTGTAGCATCCGTCGAAATCGTTGTGCTGGAGGTGTTCGTTGATGAGCTGTCCGACAAACGAAACGTTCTGTGTGCCATACTCGGCATATCCGCGCTTGGCGAGGTCGAGCTGTGCGATGGAGTCGTTGAGACGGCGTGCGGCCTCGATGCCGTAGACGTAGACATCGATGTTTTTGTAGCCGGTCTTTTCGATCTGCGGCACTTTGGCGAGAGCCTCGGCGTTGCGGTCGCTTGAGAGGGCGGCGAGCAGCTGATAATACATGATCTGTCCGACGAGTGTGTCGGCTTCAGCCTTGGGTGCATCGTCGCCGAGCACGCTGCTTGAGGGGAGATTGACGTACATTTCCCAAACGTCGTAGGCTCCGCTATAGTCCTGCACGTCGAAGAGATATATGCCTCCGGTCTTGAGGGATATGTAGTTGTCCTTCATGGTCTTGACCATCTCTTTGACGAGTTTTCCGGGCTTGGCCTTGCCGGTTTTCTTGTCGAGTTTGGGCTCGCCGGTCTTTTTGTCGATCTCTACGTCGAGCGGAAGCGCTTTTATGTAGGAGTTATAGCCCTCGAGCAGTCCGGCTCCGGCAGCCTTTTTCTGGTCGGCCGAGAGCTGTGTGCCGAGTGCTTCCTGCATATATGCGTTGTCGAAGATTCCGAACCCTGCTTTGCCGTTGATGTACCAGGGCATGGCCGTATTGGCGGTCGAGGGGTCCTGAAGAGCGGGCTGGATGGTCTTCTGCACTGCTGCATAGTCAGGCTTTGCCTGATCAAGCATGTGCTTGGCGTCGTTGACCACGTTGGTCTGTGCTGTGGCAGCCATTGCGGTGAAGAGCCCTAAGCCTAAAAGGGAGATTTTCTTCATAACGTTTCAGTTGGTTGAGATAATTATTAAGGTATTGTTGTTTGTTTATGAGGGATCTCGGTCGTTCAGTTGTCGGTGTCGTCGGTTTCATCGTTGCCTTCGATGATCTCTTCTTCGTCGTCATTGACGATGTCGTCGGAGATCTCGTCGATCATTTCGTCGACAGCTTCTTCGATTACTTCGGCCTGCATCTCCACGGTGTCGGTTTCGTGCTCTTCCTCCGGGTCGGTATCGACGCAGCATACTGATGCTATAACGTCGCCACGTTTCTCAAGGTTTATGACACGCACACCCTGTGCGGCTCTGCCCATGACGCGGATGTCGGCCACTCTTACGCGGAGTGTGATGCCCGAACGGTTGATGATCACGAGATCATTGTCGTCGTTGACGCTTTCGATGGCAACGAGCGCTCCGGTTTTCTGCGTGATATTCATTGTGCGCACTCCTTTGCCTCCTCGGTTTGTGATGCGGTAGACATTCTGGTGTTCAACGGTTCCGTCGGGTAGTGTGGCGTCAATGTCGAGCGGTGATCGCTTGCCGTAGCCGTTTTCTGACAGTACCATCACTGTGTTGTCGGTGTCGGGTTCCATGCATATCATGCCGACGAGTGCGTCGTCGTCGCCGTCGAGTGTCATTCCGCGCACTCCGGTGCTGACGCGTCCCATTTCGCGGACTTTGCTTTCGTGGAAGCGTATGGCTCGTCCGTTACGGTTGGCCATGATGATCTCGGAGTTGCCGTCGGTGAGCTCGACAGCGATGAGTTCGTCGCCTTCGCGGATGATGATGGCGTTGACGCCGTTGGCTCGCGGACGCGAGTAGGCTTCGAGCGATGTTTTCTTGATTATGCCGCGTTTGGTAGCGAACACAAGATTGTGCGATGTGACGAAATCTTTGTTGTTGAGTCCTTTGACGCGGATAAACGCTTTGACGGAGTCGCCGGGTTCGATAGAGAGAAGGTTTTGTATGGCTCTTCCCTTGGTGTTTTTGGCTCCTTCGGGTATGTCGTAGACTTTAAGCCAGTAGCACCGTCCGCGGTTGGTGAAGAAGAGCATATAGTTGTGCATCGATGCGGGGTAGATATGCTCGATGAAGTCTTTGTCGCGGGTGTCGCTGCCTTTGGCTCCGACTCCGCCGCGGTTCTGTGCGCGGAATTCGGATAGCGGCGTGCGCTTGATGTATCCGAGGTGGGATATGGTGATGATCATGTCGTCGTCGGCTACTTCGTCCTCCGGGTTGGACTCGCCGGTGAGTCGAGCGTTGATCTCTGTGCGGCGTGCGTCGCCGTATTTGTTACGTATTTCTTCAAGCTCTGTGCGGATGACTGCGCGGCACACCTCGTCGTTGTCGAGTATCTCTTTGAGTCGGTTGATCTCTGCGAGCACTTCGTCGTAGGTCTGACGGAGTTTGTCCTGCTCCAGTCCGGTGAGCTGTTTGAGTCGCATTTCGACGATTGCGGCTGTCTGGCGGTCGGAGAGTCCGAAACGTTCGGTGAGTCGTGCTCTGGCGTCGTCGGTGGAGTCCGATCCGCGGATTATCTTGATGACCTCGTCGATATTCTGCGATGCGATGATGAGTCCTTCGAGTATGTGGGCGCGCTCTTCGGCCTTGCGCAGCTCGAATTTGGTGCGTCGGATCACTACCTCATGGCGGTGTTCGATGAACGCTCCGAGCATTTCCTTGAGGTTGAGGGTGCGTGGACGTCCGTGGACGAGTGCGACGGTGTTGACGCTGAACGATGCCTGCATCTGCGTCATCTTGAAGAGCTTCGTGAGCACTACATTGGGATTGGCGTCGGATTTGAGCCTGATGACGATGCGCATGCCTTTGTAGTTCGACTCATCGTTGATGTCGGCGATTCCGTCGAGTTTCTTCTCGTTGACGAGTTCGGCGATGTATTCGATGAGCTGAGCTTTGTTGACGTTGTAAGGTATCTCGTGTACGATGATGTTGTCGTGCGAGTCGTGGTGCTCTATGTCGGCTTTGGCTCTGATGATGACACGTCCGCGTCCGGTGGAGAATGCGTCGCGTATTCCTTTGGTGCCGCAGATTATGCCTCCTGTGGGGAAGTCGGGTCCGGGGATATGCTCCATCAGCTCCGGTATTGTGATCTCGGGGTTGTCGAGCAGTGCGATGGATGCGTTGATGGATTCCGTGAGGTTATGCGGAGGTATGTTGGTGGCCATGCCTACGGCGATTCCCTGCGCTCCGTTGACGAGCAGGTTGGGGAATCTAGTCGGAAGCACGAGCGGCTCCTGACGTGTGTTGTCGTAGTTGGGCTGGAAGTCGACTGTTTCTGAGTCGATGTCGCTGAGCATTTCTTCTCCGATGCGTTTTAGCCTGACTTCGGTGTAACGCATGGCTGCGGCTCCGTCGCCGTCGACAGATCCGAAGTTGCCGTGTCCGTCGATAAGCGTGTAGCGCATTGCCCACGGCTGTGCGAGTCGCACGACAGTGCCATAGATCGACGAGTCGCCGTGCGGGTGGTATTTACCCATCACCTCTCCGACACAGTTGGCCGATTTCTTGTAGCCGTTGGTTGATGTGTTGCCCATTTCGTTCATGCCGAAGAGCACTCTGCGGTGTACGGGCTTGAGTCCGTCGCGCACGTCAGGTAGCGCTCTGCTGACGATGACCGACATGGAGTAGTCGATATATGCCGACTTCATCTGTTCGTTGATGTCGATGCGGTCGATGCGGTCTTCTTTGATCAAATCATCTTCTGATGCCATAAAGACGTAGGGATATAATTTACGTTGTTTTCCTATTTGTTAAATATCATACAAAGGTAGCGATTATTTTGCAAAAAAGGTGAATCGTGACGAATTTTTTCACGTGATGTGATGTAAAGTTGCCCGTGTTGGCACAATTATTGCTAACTTTACGGCAATATACGAAAACAAATCAAACCGGCATCGGGTGACGGTAGCGAGTCAGGCGAAAAATCCTGTGCGCAGTCAGTGAATGATCATCCGATCCGGACAGAAAGGAAAGCTAATGACAGAAACCAATTTTTCAGCCGAGCTCAAGCAGGTGCTCAACGAGAGCACTCAGCAGGCTTTGCGCCACAATACCGGTGTGATACGTCCGGAGCATATCCTTATGGCAATCATAAGCGATGCTTCCGGCAAAGGGTTCAGACTGGTGGAGCGGGCTTCAGGCAGTAGCTCGGCCTATGAGTTGCAGCAGCATCTCGATAAATATCTCTTTGAATCGGCTCTCGAGAACCATGGCACCGAAGGGGCGACGCCCAGTGTGTCGGTGAGCGACATAGCCAACCGTCTGATAAAGCTCAGTGTGCTCGAAGCGCGTATGCTGAAAAACGATACGGTCGACGTGGAGCATCTGTTGCTGGCCATATTCCATAACCCCGAAACGCAAGCGATGGATTTCATGAATGCATTTATTCAGGCCGGTGTGACGTATGATGCCATCTACAGTCAGCTCACCGGCAAGCCTTCCGGTGCGGAGAGCGCATATACCGGAAGTGACGAGGATGATGAGGATGACGCACCCGATGCTCCGGAGGAGCGTGGTGAGAATCAGCGCTCTTCGTCCCAGCAGCCGAAAGGTCAGGGTGGCGATACTCCTGTGCTCGACAAATTCGGCAACGACATGACACGTGCCGCCGAGCAGGATCGTCTGGATCCGGTGGTTGGCCGTGAGGTGGAGATAGAGCGTCTGGCGCAGATCCTGAGCCGTCGCAAAAAGAACAATCCGGTGCTGATAGGTGAGCCCGGTGTGGGTAAGAGTGCGATAGTCGAGGGGCTGGCTCTTAGGATAGTGCAGCGCAAGGTGTCGCGTGTGTTGTTCGGCAAGCGGGTGATATCGCTCGACATGGCTTCGCTTGTGGCCGGCACGAAGTATCGCGGTCAGTTTGAGGAGCGTGTTAAGGCTATACTCAACGAGCTGGCTAAAAACCGCGATGTGATACTGTTTATCGATGAGCTTCACACTATCGTGGGAGCCGGTAATGCGGCCGGTTCGATGGATGCGGCCAATCTGCTCAAGCCTGCGCTGGCGCGTGGCGAGATACAGTGCATCGGTGCGACGACTCTGGACGAGTATCGCAAGAATATCGAGAAGGACGGCGCTCTCGAACGCCGCTTCCAGAAGGTGATGGTGGAGCCGACAACGCCAGAGGAAACTCTGACGATACTGCATAACATCAAGGACAAGTATGAGATGCACCATAATGTCAGCTATACGGAGAAGGCGCTGGAGGCATGCGTGAGTCTGACAGAGCGGTATGTCACCGACCGGACATTCCCCGACAAGGCCATCGATGCGCTTGACGAAGCCGGATCGCGGGTGCATATCACCAATATAGCAGTGCCCGATGAGATCACTTCCCTCGAGGATGCGATAGCCGAAACGGCCAACAACAAGCTGATGGCGGCCCGTGAGCATGATTTTGAGCGTGCGGCGGAGTACCGCGATGCGGAGAAGCAGCTCAAGGTACGACTCGATGAGGCGCGTTTGAAATGGGAAAAGGATCTTCAGGAGAACCGCGAGACGGTTGATGAGGACAAGGTGGCCGAGGTGGTGGCGATGATGACCGGTGTGCCGGCTCAGCGCATTGCGCAGGCCGAAGGGAAGCGTCTGAAAGAGATGGGGCCGAGACTCAAGGATGCCATCATCGGTCAGGATGAAGCTATAAGCAAGATAGTGAAGGCTATACAGCGCAACCGCATAGGTCTGAAAGATCCGAACAAGCCGATAGGTACCTTCATGTTTCTCGGACCGACAGGTGTAGGCAAGACGCATCTGGCGAAGAAGCTTGCGGAATACCTGTTTGATTCGGCCGATACGCTGATACGCATCGATATGAGCGAGTATATGGAGAAGTTCACTGTGTCGCGGCTTGTCGGCGCTCCTCCGGGATATGTGGGTTACGAAGAGGGTGGACAGTTGACCGAGAAGGTGCGCCGCCGTCCGTATTCGGTAGTGCTTCTCGATGAGATAGAGAAGGCTCATCCCGATGTGTTCAACCTGTTGCTGCAGGTGATGGACGAAGGACGTCTGACCGACAGTCTCGGGCGTAGGGTTGATTTTAAGAATACGCTGATAATCATGACCTCGAATATCGGCACGCGGCAGCTTAAGGATTTCGGATCGGGCGTGGGATTCAATACTCAGGCGGTCGACAAGGAGTATAGCCATGGAGTGCTGCGCAAGGCTCTCAACAAGGCTTTCTCGCCGGAATTTCTCAATCGTGTGGACGACATAGTGATGTTCGATCAGCTATCGAAAGAGGCGATATTCAGGATCATTGATATAGAACTGGCGGGATTCTACCGTCGGGTGGCTGAGCTTGGCTACACGCTGACGCTGACGGATGAAGCCAAGGAGTTTGTGGCCGAGCGAGGCTATGACCCTCAGTTCGGAGCGCGTCCGCTCAAACGGGCTATTCAGAAGTATGTAGAGGATGAGCTTGCCGAATTCATTATCGACGGCGAGCTGCATCGTGGCGCTTCGATAACGGTAGGGCTCGACAAAGAGAAGGGTACGACGACTATCAGTGTCACGGATGCCCTTCCGGAAGCCGTCAGGCCGGCGGCACTGCCATCGGGCGATTGACAAAATGTCAGTTAATAATCACAAAATGTCACGCTTCAGGCGTGGCATTTTTTTTGCAGTATTGTTATTTAGAAATAAATCTTACAAGAATCTATGGATACTCAAAAAGGTAAAATCGGGGTAACTACCGAAAATATCTTCCCCGTAATCAAAAAATTTCTCTACAGCGATCACGAAATATTTCTGCGTGAACTGGTGTCGAATGCAGTCGACGCCACCCAGAAGCTGCGCACTCTGTCGTCGTTCGGAGAGTTCAAGGGTGAGCTTGGCGACATGAAGGTGAAGGTGAGTGTCGACGCCGATGCCGGCACTCTCACAGTGAGCGACCACGGCATAGGTATGACGGCTGAGGATATAGATAAATATATCAATCAGATAGCATTTTCGGGGGCAGAAGAGTTTCTTGAGAAATACAAGGACAACGCCAATGCCATAATCGGTCATTTCGGCCTCGGGTTTTACTCGGCGTTTATGGTAGCCAAGAAGGTGGAGATCCGTTCGCTGTCGTACAAAGAGGGTGCGGAGGCCGTAAGGTGGGAATGTGACGGCTCGCCTGAATTCACGATGGAGAAAACCGACAAGGCCGAACGCGGCACCGATATAATACTGCATATCGATGACGAGAATAAAAATTTCCTGCAGCAGAGTGAAATAGACTCGCTGTTGAGAAAATACTGCCGCTTCCTGCCAGTGCCTGTGGTGTCGGGCAAGGAACAGGAGTGGAAGGACGGCAAGATGGTGGATACCGACCGTGACAAGGTGGTTAACGACACCGAGCCGACATGGACCAAAAAGCCGGCCGACCTCACCGACGAGGACTACCGCAATTTCTACCACCAGCTGTATCCGGGTCAGGAAGATCCTCTGTTCTGGATACATCTGAATGTCGACTATCCGTTTACGCTTACCGGTGTGTTGTTTTTCCCGAAGATCAAAAACAACTTCGAGGTGAACAAAAACCGCATACAGCTCTACTGCAATCAGGTGTATGTGACCGATTCGGTGGAGGGCGTGGTGCCTGACTTCATGATGCTTCTGCAGGGTGTGATAGATTCCCCCGACATACCGCTCAATGTGTCGCGTTCGTATCTGCAGTCGGATACGGCGGTGAAGAAGATCTCCGGATATATCACCAAGAAGGTGGCGTCGCGTCTGGAAGAGATCTTCAAGGCCGACCGTCAGGACTTCGAGAACAAGTGGGACGACATCAGGATATTCATCCAGTATGGAATGCTGACGGATGAAAAATTCTGCGAGGCGGCGATGAAGTTCTGCCTTGTGAAGGATACCGAGGGCAAATTCTATACGCTTGAGGAATACCGCACTCTGATAGAGGGTCAGCAGACCGATAAGGACGGCAATGTGGTGTATCTCTACACGACCGATCGGGTGGCTCAGTATGCCTACATACATGCGGCTACGGAAAAGGGGTATGACGTGCTTGTGATGGACGGTCAGCTCGACAGTCATTTCATAGGCATGCTGGAGAGCAAGATCGAGAAGAGCCGTTTTGTCAGGGTTGACTCCGACGTGGTGGAGAATCTGATACCGAAGAGCGACCGCAAGGCGGCCGATCTGACTCCGTTGCAGCGCGACATGATGAGCACGCTTTTCAAGTGTCAGATCCCGAAGGTGGAGAAGGCTGAGTTCATCGTGTCGTTCGAGGCTCTGAATGCTGATGCGAATCCGGTAATGATCACTCAGAACGAGTATATGCGCCGAATGAAGGATATGGCGGCCATGCAGCCCGGTATGAGCTTCTACGGCGATCTCCCCGACAGCTATAATCTGATCGTCAACACGGAGAGTCCGGTGGTGAAGCGCATTATGGAGTCGACTGAGTCGGAACTGAATGCCCGCATAGATCCACTTGACAAAAACATCAGCGAAAAGAATGCTGAAATCAAGTCGATACGCGACTCGGCCAAGGATTCGAAGCTTACCGACGAGCAGCAGGGCAAGGTGACTGAACTGGAGCAGGCGGTGGAGCATGACCGCAAGGAAGAGCAGGAGATAATCGAGGTTTACGCCAAGTCGAATCCTCTCGTCAAGCAGACAATCGATCTGGCTCTGTTGGCCAACGGCCTTCTGAAAGGACAGGATCTCAACGAATTTATACGTCGGTCGGTAAGCCTGCTTTGAACTGTGAGGCTTGGCTGACTGCCAAAACGGGAAAAAGAGCGGGCGTTTACGGAATGCATTCCGCAATCTGAATCATTCTGACGCTTACATTATTAAACAGAGCCATGTGGCGGGATGCCACATGGCTCTGTCGTTTTTTTGGGGCATAAATTTTTTTGTTTTGAAAAAGAGTGTGAAAAAAAAGAGTGGAGATTTTTTTGATAGAATGTCGGGATGATTTAATTTTGTTGCGGATTTGGCGTATGGCTTTGTCTTTATTGATGTGCCATAGCTGCTGAGGTATATAACGTAACCTGTCATCAATCGCAATATCATGCATCTCACTGCAAACAAGATCTGGGTGTCGATCCGCGACTATGTTTTCATTGTGCTTGGCATATTTTTGTATGCCTTCGGCTTTTCGGCGTTCATATTTCCTGAAAAGGTGGTGATCGGAGGCCTGGCCGGTTTTGGCACGCTGATATATTTTATCACGGAAATGTTGTTCGGCAAGGGTGTGCCGGTAGCTGTGACGCAATATGTCACCAATCTGCTGCTGCTGGCCATGGCGTTCAAGGGCGTGGGCCGTCAGTTTGTCATACGTACCATTTTCGGTGCCACGGTGATATCCTTGTTCATCGGTGTGCTGACTCCGTTGTTTCCGGAGCCTCTTGTTGCCCAGCAGACGTTTATGAATGTGATCATAGGCGGCATACTTTGCGGTGTTGGCATAGGCATGGTGTTTGTGCACAACGGTTCTACCGGCGGCACCGATATCATAGCCGCGATGGTGAGCAAGTCGTCCAACACCAGTATCGGCCGAACGATGCTTTATTGCGATATGTGCATTATATCGTCATCGTTCCTGATATTCCATAATGTCGACAAGGTGGTGTATGGTTTTATTGTGCTTGTGATAACGGCTTATCTGGCTGATATGGTGATTGATACCAATCGTCAGGCCGTTCAGTTTACCATCTTCTCCCGCCACTGGGAGAGGATCGCCGATGCGATCAGTCATGAGGCCAACCGTGGCTGCACGGTGATAAACGGCACCGGATGGTATACGAAACATGAGGTGAAGATGCTTCTGGTGATGTGCCGCAAGATAGAATCGGTGACGATATTCCGAATAGTGAAGAGTATCGACGAGGATGCGTTCATCACTCAGTCGAATGTCAACGGCGTGTATGGCAAGGGTTTTGACAAGATCAAGATCAAGGAGGCCCGCAGGCGTGCCTCGGAAAAGAAAAATGCAGAGGCTGCTGAGATCACGGCAGACTCTCCGGTGAATGATACTGCCCTTTAGAGGCAGTGGCCCGGCCGTAGTTCACGGCATGAACCGGGCACCGGTGATAGCATCCGAGGCAGAAGGCACAGTCTGTGCCCCATTCCGGTCCGTGGCCGGGCGTCATGGTAATGTTGCCCATGGGACATTTGCGCGCGCATAGGCCGCAGGAGGTGCAGTCTGGCGATGTGTTGAAGGGTCGTGGCGACATCATGAAGCGCCGGAACAACGGATAGATTATGCGTGATTTGAGCCATGGCAGTGTGCCACGGACTACGTCGTCGACGCGGGCGTGATGGCGTATGCCTCTCGCAATGTCGGCAATGCGGGCGGCTGCAGCCTCAAGCTTGCGTGAGGCCAGGGCGGGGGAGTCGACGTCAAATCCGGGTAGTGTCACGTAGGTGTTCGGCATTGTGACCGACCACGTTCCGACCGCCTTCCATCCTCTGCGGCGTATCATGCGCCGCCATTGCCGGTCGGTAAGGCCGGCGTCGTCTCCACAGGTGCATACCATGTAGTGATCAAGTGTTTCGGGCAGTGTGGCCGAGGCGATGTGCGATGCCACAACGGGCGGAATGCCCCACGAATATACCGGGAACACCCATACCATGCGTGTGGTGTCGCCGTCGGCGGCATTCCAATCGGTGTCGTGCCGTATGGCGGTGACGCTGTCGTTGAGCGATTGTGCGAGTCTGTCGGCTACAAGATGACTGTTGCCGCATCCTGAAAAACAAGCTATCATGGATGCAAATTTAGCCATCTTTCACATCATGCACAACAGCGTATTGGCGAAAACTTCGTAACTTTGCTACGCTATGGCAGAATATTATATGCATGAACTGCACCGTTTTTTAGGCGAGCTTGCAGTCAACAACAACAGGGAATGGTTTGCGGCCAACCGTCAGCGTTACGATTGTCTGCGCCAGTCGTGGCTCGACGATGTGGACCGTCTGATCGCTGCGATGGCGCAGTGGGAGCCGGCAGTGGCCGGCTTTACGGCCCGTGATGTGACTTACAGGATATATCGCGACACCCGCTTCTCGCCCGACAAATCACCGTTCAAGACATATTTCTCGTCGGCTCCGGGGCCTTACGGACGCCACTCGGCGCGTGCAGGATATTATATAGAAACCGGCACCGACGGACGAAGCGGTCTGTATGGCGGGTTGTGGTGTCCGGAACCACAGGTGCTCAAAAAAATGCGCCGGGCCATAGTGGACAATATCGAGGAGTTTGAATCCATAACAATGCATCCTGACTTTGTCAGATATTTCCCTGAGTGGTGCGGCCAGCAGCTGAAGACTGTGCCCAAGGGATGGGATCGTGATCATCCGCAGGCGCCGCTTTTGAGGCTGAAAGATTATGGGCGCGTGAATTATGTCGGTGCGGAATATTTCATGAATCCGTCCTGGCCTGAGATAACGGCCGAACGGTTCAAGGCATTGAAACCGTTTGTGGATTTTCTGAATTATACCATCGACGAGTAATGACAAACTACTCATGGAGCTGAGCTGTCGCTGGCACGTCAGGGTGTGAAATGCCGGCCGTACATAAAAGGTCGGTCATGCGCAGGCTTATTCCGGTGGAATAATGAATATACAATAAACCAAACAATATGATTATCAAACGTTTCTTTTTGATCGGCGCGGCCATGCTTGTTTCGGCCGGCATGGCTCAGGCCGTGACGCCGCTGTGGATGCGCGATGTGCGGATCTCTCCTGACGGCAGCCAGATCGCTTTCACTTACAAGGGTGACATCTATAAGGTCGATGCCAAAGGCGGCAAGGCTGAAAGACTGACGACTCTGGCGTCGTATGAGAGTCGGCCGGTATGGAGTCCCGACGGCAAACAGATAGCTTTTGCCTCGGACCGCAACGGTGGGCAGGATGTGTTCATCATGCCGGCTACCGGAGGGTCGGCCACACAGCTGACATTCAATTCAGCAAACGAGATCCCCGAGGCGTTTACTCCCGACGGCAAGAGTGTGCTTTTCAGCGCGGTGATCCAGGATCCGGCCGAAAGCGCCCTGTTTCCCTACCGCGCCCTGACCGAAGTGTACAGTGTTCCCGCAAAGGGTGGGCGCACCCGTCAGGTGCTTGGCACTCCGGCTGTATATATGTCGTTTATGCCCGACGGACGTTCGTTTGTCTACGAGGATGTAAAGGGCAGTGAGGATAAGTTCCGCAAGCACCACACATCATCGGTGACCCGCGACATCTGGCTGTATGACGCTTCGACCGGCAAGCATACAAATCTCACCCATCGTGGAGGCGAGGATCGTAATCCGGTGGTGTCGGCCGACGGATCGACTGTGTATTTCCTTTCGGAGCGCGACGGCGGCTCGTTCAATCTGTATTCCTTCAATGTGAACGATCCGGCAAAGCTGACGCGCCTGACCGATTTCAGCACGCATCCGCTTCGTTTCCTCTCGCGCGGATCGGACGGTACGTTTGCTTTCACTTACGACGGTGAGATATATACCATGCGCGAAGGTCAGAAGCCGGCGAAGGTGGCTATAGACGTGACTGTCGACGAGGAGAACAAGCCTGAACAGCTCCGTGTGGGTGTCGGCAGATCGGCGGCTGTGTCGCCCGACGGCAAGCAGGTGGCTTTCACGAGCCGCGGAGAGGTGTTTGTTACAGCCACCGACTATCCGTCGACCAAGCAGGTGACAAACACCACTGAGGCCGAGAGTGATCCGGCATGGGGAAGTGACAGCCGCACTCTTTACTACACATCGGAACGTGACGGCCACTACAATATCTATAAGGCTACGATAGGCCGCGAGGATGATCCCAATTTCTCGAATGCCACGATCATCAATGAAGAACCGGTGTTTTCCGTGAAGGATAAAGTGGACCGCACACATCCGTCGATATCGCCCGACGGCACCAAGATGGCTTTTGTGGAGGACCGCACGAAACTCAAGGTGATGGATCTGAAGACAAAAAAGGTGCGTCAGCTGACCGACGGCTCCACTGTCGCATCCCGTTCCAAGGGCTTTGCATCGCAGTGGAGTCCCGACGGCGAGTGGCTGTTGATCGAGGCCACCGACCTCCACCATCAGCCATACTCTGATATAGCGATAATCAATGTGGCCGACGGCAAGATGACATATGTCACCAAGACCGGTTATTTCGACCAGAATCCCCGCTGGGCCATGGGCGGCAAGGCCATCATATTCGAGAGCGAGCGTTACGGTATGCGCAATCATGCCTCGTGGGGTTCGGAGAGCGATGTGATGATTGCGTTTCTCAATCGCGACGCATTTGACCGCTTCCGCCTTTCGGAAGAGGATTACGAACTTCTGAAAGAGGTGGAGAAAGCCCAGAAGAGCAAGAAGAACGATGCTGCGTCGGGCAAGGACTCCAAGAAGGCTGATGACGCAAAAAAGAAAGCTGACTCCAAGAAGGCTGATGGCGATAAGGAGAAAGTGGCCGAGAAGGTGGCTGTGGATCTCGAGGGTATCGCCGACCGAACGATACGCCTGACGCCCAATTCGTCGGCTCTGGCTGACATGTATCTTACACCCGATGGTGAAACGTTGTATTATATCACCTCGTTCGAGAAGGGTTATGATCTCTGGAAGGCAAAACCACGCAAGGGGGATGTCAGCAAGGTGACCAAGCTAGGCGCAGGTGCCGGCATCGATACCGACAAGGCCGGGAATATGTATCTCCTTGGATCTACTCTTCGCAAGTTCGACACCAAGTCGGAAAAGCTCACTCCGATCACATTCTCTGCCTCTATGACCATAGATCAGGCCGCCGAGCGCGAGTATATGCTGCGCTATGTCTACAACGAAGAGCGCGAACGCTTCTTCCGCACGGATATGAACGGTGCGGACTGGGACAACCTCTACAAGGCCTACAAACGCTTCCTGCCTCATATCGACAACAACTATGACTTCGCCGATCTTCTCAGTGAACTGCTTGGCGAACTGAACGTATCGCACACGGGAGGCCGCTATTATCCCTCCGGTGCGGCGCATCCCACCGCACAGCTCGGACTGCTGTATGATCTGGGTTATGACGGCGCCGGGCTGAAGGTGGCCGAGGTGATAAAGGGTGGTCCGTTTGACCGCAGCACCTCACGTGTGAAAGCCGGCGATATCGTCAAGTCGATCAACGGCCAGGCACTCACGGCTGACACCGATCCGTCGGTGCTGCTTGCCGACCTGACACGCAAGAAGACTCTGGTGGGTTTTCATGGAGCCGACGGCACGGACTTCGAGGAGGTCATACTGCCTATATCGCAGAGCGCGCAGAACGCTCTGATGTATGACCGCTGGGTGCGTCAGCGCGAGGCTGATGTGGAGCGCTGGTCGAACGGACGTCTGGGATATGTGCATATCCAGTCGATGGACGACGGCAGCTTCCGCAAGCTTTATGCTAAGGCGCTCGGCGAGTATATCGACAAGGAGGGTATCGTGATCGACACCCGTTTCAATGGCGGCGGCCGTCTGCACGAGGATATCGAAGTGATGTTCAGCGGTAAGAAGTATCTGACTCAGGATGTGCACGGAGTGGAAACCACCGACATGCCGTCGCGCCGCTGGAACAAACCGAGTGTGATGGTGATCGGCGAGGCCAACTACTCGAATGCCCATGGCACTCCCTGGGTGTATCGTCACCTTGGACTCGGCAAGCTTGTTGGTATGCCGGTTCCGGGTACGATGAGTTCGGTCAACTGGGTGACGCTGCAGGATCCAAGCCTCGTGTTCGGTATTCCGGTGACAGGTTTCCGCACTTCCGAAGGATATTATCTGGAGAACACCCAGCTTGAACCGGATGTGAAGGTGGCCAACGATCCGGCTACCGTGGTGAAAGAGGAGGATACCCAGCTGCGCGCGGCTGTGGAGAGCCTTCTCAACGACTTAAAAAGTAAGAAATGATGGCAAAAACAGGTGATACCGTAAGGTTTCTCAATTCAGTGGGCGGCGGCCGCATAGTGCGTATAGACGGCAATGTCGCTTATGTTGACGAGGATGGTTTTGAAACTCCGGTGATGTTGCGCGAATGCGTGGTGGTCAGCGAGGCCGGCGATAGCCGTGCCGCCGCTTCGGCCGCTCCAGCCGTGGCTCCGAAGGAGATCGAAAAGCCGTCGAAAGAGGTGAAGGCCGAGCCGGAACTTCCGATTGTGGAAACGGAGGGCGGCGACAAGCTCAATGTGGTGCTGGGCTATGAGCCTGCTGACATAAAGCAGCTGTCGACCACGCGGTTTGACATATCGATAGTCAACGATTCAAACTACTATCTCTATTTCACTTACCTCACGCGCGGCGATGAGGAGGAGTGGACCACACGCTATGCAGGCATAGTGGAGCCGAATATCCAGCTGTTGATCGGCGAGATGACTCATGCCGATCTCGCGCACATGGAACATGTGGCTGTGCAGATGATCGCTTTCAAGCGCGACAAGGGTTTTGCTATGAAGCGTCCGGTTGACGTGGAGAAGCGGATGGATCTGACGAGGTTTCTCCGTGTCAACTGTTTCCGTCCGAACGATTATTTCGAGCGCGATGTGATAGCCCTGCCGATAGTGACGGATGATGTGCAGCTGGGACATGATGCGGTGTCAGTGAAGCCTGAGGTGATCGCCGAGGCTATGCTTACGCCTGTTGAACGGCGGCCGGAACGCCGTCAGGTCAAAAAGGTGCAGCGTCAGCCGCGGACTTCAGGGGGTGGTGATCCGTTCGTGACTGATCTTCATATCGACGAGCTGCTTGACACGACTGCCGGCATGTCGCCGGCCGAGATACTGAACTATCAGGTGGATGAGTTCCGCAAGGTGATGGACGCCAATATGCATAACCGTGGCCGCAAGCTGATATTCATTCATGGCAAGGGCGAGGGAGTGCTGAGACAGGCTCTGATGAAGGAGCTGCGCCACCGCTACAAGTCATGTCAGGTGCAGGACGCTTCGTTTCGTGAATATGGCTTTGGAGCCACTCAGGTGACCATAGGCTGACGACGACTGCGCCGTAGGGCCGCGCGAGCCGTGGCAAAATCAGACAATAGATTCATAAGATCCGCTTTTCCGTGTCGATTTTCGGCCGTGAAAGCGGATTTTTTGTAATTTTGTGGTCTGAAACAACATAACCGATTATATAGTCGAGATAGAAAAATGTACAGAACCAATACATGCGGCGAGCTGCGCCTTTCTGACGCAGGCCGCGAAGTGACACTCGCCGGATGGGTGCAGCGTGCCAGAAAGATGGGCGGCATGACATTCGTTGATCTGCGCGACCGTTACGGTATCACCCAGATCGTGTTTGAAAGTGATTCGGACACAGCTCTTTTTGATGCCGCCAACAAGCTTGGCCGTGAATTTGTGGTGCAGGTGAGCGGAACGGTGCAGGAGCGCGAGAATAAGAACAAGAATCTGCCGACCGGTGAGATAGAGATCATTGCGACCTCGCTCAAGGTGCTGAACCGCAGTGATGTGCCTCCGTTTACCATAGAGGATGACACCGACGGCGGCGATGATCTGCGGATGAAGTACCGCTACCTGGATCTGCGTCGTTCGTGCGTGCGCGGCAATCTGGAGCTTCGCCACCGCATGGCTTTCGAAATCCGCCGTTATCTCGACTCGAAGGGATTTCTTGAGGTGGAAACACCGGTGCTGATCAAGTCGACTCCGGAGGGTGCCCGCGACTTTGTGGTGCCTTCGCGCATGAATCCCGGTGAGTTCTATGCTCTGCCTCAGTCGCCTCAGACGTTCAAGCAGCTTCTGATGGTGAGTGGCTTCGACCGGTATTTTCAGATCGTGAAATGTTTCCGTGACGAGGATCTGCGTGCCGACCGTCAGCCTGAATTCACACAGATCGACTGCGAGATGTCGTTTGTGGAGCAGGAGGATGTGCTTCAGATGTTCGAGGGACTTGTGAAGCATATTTTCAAATATGTGAAGGATATAGACTTTGCTGATCCGTTCCCGCGCATGACGTGGGCCGATGCGATGCGTCTATATGGCAGTGACAAGCCCGACACCCGCTTCGGGATGCAGTTTGTGGAGCTGAAGGATCTCACGACCGGCAAGGGTTTCGCGGTGATGGATGATGCCGAATATGTAGGAGCCATCGTGGCTCCGGGCTGTGCCGACTATACCCGCAAGCAGCTTGACCAGCTGACTGAATTCGTGAAGCGTCCGCAGGTGGGTGCCAAGGGCATGATGTGGGTTAAGCTTGAAAATGACGGCTCGATAAAGAGTTCGGTAGGCAAATTCTATTCCGACGATGAGCTTCGCGGCTGGCTTGAGCGTGGCGGTGCGAATCCGGGCGACCTGATGCTGATACTCGCCGGAGCGACTATGAAAACCCGCAAGCAGCTCAACGAACTGCGTCTGGAGATGGGCTCGCGTCTCGGGCTGCGTGATCCGCAGAAGTTCTCGTGTCTGTGGGTGGTGGATTTTCCTCTCTTCGAATGGGATGATGAAACGCAGCGCTACTATGCCATGCATCATCCGTTCACTGCGCCTAACCCGGAGGATGTGGACAAGCTCGACACCGATACCGGTGCTGTCCGTGCCACAGCCTATGACATGGTGGTCAACGGAAACGAACTTGGCGGAGGATCGATACGCATACATGACTCGGAGCTGCAGGATCACATGTTCCGTCTGCTCGGTCTGTCGGAAGATGAAGCGCGATATAAGTTCGGCTTCCTTATGGACGCCTTCAAATATGGCGCACCTCCTCACGGCGGTCTGGCTTTCGGTTTCGATCGTTTCGTGTCGATTCTGGCCGGTCTTGACAGCATCCGCGATGTCATAGCTTTCCCGAAAAACAATTCGGGCCGCGACATGATGATCGACGCTCCGAGCACGATAGACCAAAGCCAGCTCGATGAGTTGAGCATAGCTGTGACTGAACCTGAAAAGAAATAAAATTAAAACGATGGAGGGCAGACGGCGAAAGGCGTCAAGTGCCCTCCGCTGTTTTTCAGATATGCCTAAAATCAGTGATATAATCGGCGCCTTGGAGGAGTTCGCTCCTCTGAGTCTGCAGGAGAGCTATGACAATTGCGGGCTTCAGACAGGCGATGCGTCGCGCGAATGCACCGGCGTCATGCTGTGTGTGGATCCGACTCCCGGTGTGATAGCCGAGGCGGCATCTGCGGGATGTAATCTGGTGGTGAGTCATCATCCGCTGATATTCCGCGGTCTGAAGCATATCACCGGATCGACTCCGGTGGAGCGCGCCGTGGAGTATTCGATCAGAAATGGTGTTGCGGTCTATAGTCTGCATACGTGTCTGGACAATGCGCCGTCGGGCGTGTCGCGCCGTATGGCCGAAATGCTCGGGTTGACGCAGGTGAGGGCTATTGACTGCGAGAGTGGGGCCGGCGCTGTCGGTCAGCTTGCGGAGCCTTTGGCGGCAGTGGATTTCCTGAGTGAGGTGAAGCGTGCGTTCGGTGCCCGGGTGGTGCGTCACAGCGCTCCGGATGGGTCGCGAATGGTGAGCCGTGTGGCTTTATGCGGCGGTTCGGGCGCCTCGATGCTCCCTGCTGCAGTGGCCTGCGGTGCTGACGCGATGGTGACGGCCGATGTGAAATATCATGATTTTGCCGACTATGGCGGCAATATTCTGATAGCCGACATAGGCCATTTTGAGAGCGAACATTGCACTATAGGCATTTTTACCGATATTATTACGAAAAAATTTCCTAACTTTGCAGTCCGTGACTCGCACGTAGAGTCAAATCCTGTAAATTACATGTAAGCTATGGCTACAGCAGACAAGAACAAAAACGAACAGAATCTCTCAGTGGAGTCGCGCCTCAAGTCGCTCTACGAGCTGCAGACGCTACTTTCGCAAATCGACCGAATCCGCACTGTGCGTGGCGAACTTCCTCTTGAAGTCGCTGACCTTGAGGATGTGATCAAGGGTCTGACCACCCGTATAGAGAATTTCCGCAAGGAGATCGAAGAAATCCGCAAGAAGTCGGTTGCCGAGAAGGAGAAAATCAATGATTCACAGGCCAAGATAGCAAAATACAAAGAGCAGATCGACAATGTGAGGAACAACCGCGAGTTTGATCTGCTGTCGAAGGAGATCGAGTTCCAGACTCTCGAGATAGAGCTGAGCGAGAAGCATATCAACGAGTATGCCCGCATGATCGACGCCAAGAACAATGAAATCGCCGAGACCGAGAACCGTCTGGCTGATCAGAAGCATGTGCTGGCCGACAAGAAGGCCGAGCTTGACGAAATCGTGTCGGAGACGAAGCAGGACGAGGAGCGTCTGCGCGAACAGGCCAAGGCTCTTGAGCCTAAAATCGACGCCCGCACTCTTGCGGCTTTCAAACGCATCCGCAAGAATGCCCGCAACGGTCTGGGTATCGTATATATACAGCGTGATGCCTGCGGAGGTTGCTTCAACCGCATCCCGCCTCAGAAGCAGATGGAGATCAAGATGCACAAGAAGATCATAGTCTGCGAGTATTGCGGCCGCATCATGATCGACCCGGATCTCGCGGGTGTGGATCTCAGTGCGCCGACAGAGAGTAAGTAATTCTTATACTTTGATGTAAGATATAAATCCAGTCAGCGATGGCCGGATTTTTTTTTGTCATGACCAGGGATCGGACAGGCGGAATGTGCCGGGGAGGGTGCGCCGGTGTGATATAGAGAAAGCGCTGTGTCAGTATCGCATTGCTGACACAGCGCTTTGTGGGTCTAAGCGTATGTTTGAATTTAACACGAAATACAAACATACTCTAAGAAACTGTTTAAATTTGATTCAATAAAATTTTTATGGCAGCCAAATCAATCATTTCTTCAGCGACCTCTGTTGATTCTTCATAATTGCGTGAAAGGCGACGGAACCAATCAAGCCATGAGAAAGTTCTCTCGACTACCCATCTGAGAGGTTTCGGTATGAATCCCTTAGTCCCGTTTGGAGTATTGGAAACCTCAAGGCTGATTGCAAAATCTTTTTCAATATCTTTAGCAATCTCCCCCCGGTAACCACGGTCAACAAGAACCTTTTCAAGCCGTTCCCACTCTCTGTCTGCTGCATTACACAATGGGTGAGCCTGATGGGAATCATGAACCGATGCACTGCATACTGTCCGGGCAAGAATAAAGCCATTGCGGTCAACCACGATGTTACGTTTGATGCCCTTGACCTTCTTGTTTGCGTCAAATCCATTGTCACTCTTACGGTTGCCCCATTTAACGCTCTGGGCATCCAATGCTCCCACAGAGGGACTTTCTGATTGATTTCGTTTCTTCCTCACCTTTCGTACAAGTTTGTTGAGCAAATGTTCGATTCTACCTTCTTTGGACCACTTTCGGAAGTAATAGTACACCAATTGCCACTTGGGATAATCGTGCGGAAGCATCCTCCACTGACATCCTGTGACCAGTAGGTATAATACCGCTTCGAATAGGCTCCGTAGTGAATTTTTACGTTTGCGACAATCATTTTCGAAGAATACTTCGTTTATATAAGACCATTGACCCTCGGTCAAAAGTGTCTGATAGAGATTGATTCTATGCATATGAACAATGTTTTTCTCCTTCAACACTTTGGCTGAGGGTTTGTTATGCCCTATAACATTTTTTCAATTCTAATTTTAAACAGTTTCTAAGAGATTGTCTAAAATTCATATCACTTTGCTTTTGAGAGTCTTTCCAGCGTCTTTTTGTTTGCCCCTCGGTCATGTAGCTACGGCTACACTCCCTCATCACAAACAAAAATCCATCTGACAATCCTTCTCAAAATCCGTATTATATAAATTTAGACAATCTCTAAATTGATGCCGGAATTGTCGGCAGTGTATCAGGCGTACTGCGACCAGTCGGTCAGGCGCATGTCGCCGGTGTTCTGGAACGCGGTGTGGAATCCGAGTGATGCGGCAAGGTGGTGGGGAGTCTGGCCGCCTTTGCCCAGCTTGAGATAGTCGCGGAGCAGCTCCTTGTACATCGGATGTGCGCAGTTGTCGATGATGCGCTCGGCTCTCTGCACGGGATCAAGGCCACGGATGTCGGCAACTCCCTGTTCGGTGATGATGACGTCGACGGAGTGTTCGGTGTGGTCGATATGCGAGCACATGGGCACGATGTTGCTAATCAGGCCGCCTTTGGTGATGGAGGGGCATGAGAATATGGAGAGATATCCGTTGCGTGTGAAGTCGCCTGATCCGCCGATGCCGTTCATCATGCGTGTGCCTACCACGTGGGTGGAGTTGATGTTGCCGAATATGTCGGCTTCGAGAGCAGTGTTCATGGCTATGACTCCGAGTCGCCTGATCACTTCGGGGCTGTTGGAGATCTCGGCGGGGCGGATGACGATCTTGTCGCGGAAGAAGTCGAGGTCGTCGAGCACTTCGGCTTCTTTGGCGTCGGAGAGTGTCAGCGAGCATGTGGATCCGAATTTGCATCGTCCCATTCGCATGAGGTCGATCACGGCGTCCTGTATCACTTCGGTGTACATGGCGAACGGTGGCAGCTCCTTGGCGTCGCCGAGGCCGAACAGCACGGCGTTGGCGACGTTGCCGACTCCGGACTGTATGGGCAGGAACTCCTGCGGTATGCGCTGTGCGCGTACTTCGCCGATGAGGAAGTTGCACACGTTGGCTCCGATCTGCAGTGTGGTGTCATCGAGCGCGGTGAATCCCTTGATGCCGTCGTAGGCGTCGGAATGGATTATTCCGGCGATCTTCGAGGGGTCGATCTTGACGGTGGGGTGTCCGATGCGGTCGGATGGCGTGTAGATCGGTATCTCGCGACGGTGGGGCGGGTCGAGAGGCATGTAGATGTCGTGGAGTCCGTAGAGCCCTTCGGGAAGCTTGGTGTTGAGCTCAAGGAATATTTTTTTTGCTTTGGCGGCGTATGTAGGTACGTTGCCGACGCCGGTGCCGAGCACTACTTCGCCGTTTTCGAATACTTTTGCAACTTCGAGTATCGCCCAGTCGAGCTCACCATATGTGTTGTATCTGAATTTCTGTGCAAGCTCCGACAGATGCAGGTCGAAGTAGTGGCAGTCGTGGGAGTTGATGCGCAGTCGCAGGTCGGGGGTATTCTGGTAGGGTGTGCGGCGGGCGATGGCGTTGGCACGCGCGAGCGCTCCGTCGGCGTGGTTGTTGGTCGATGCGCCGGTGAAAACGCTAACCTTGAAGGGGCGTCCGGCCTCATGTTCTTTCACGGCTTTAGCAGCAAGGGCTTCGGTGATTACCTTAGGCGAACCTGAAGCTGTGAAGCCTGATAAGCCAATGTTGTCGCCGTTCTTGATGAGTTCGGCAGCTTCCTGTGCCGACAGAATTGGAAATGCCATTGTTGTAAAATATAAGATTTACGGTAGTTTAGTATTTTCGTGTTAAAATCTCAGAGTCGATAATCGCCTGCCTCCATCGGTTGCGGGCTTGTTTGTTCCGGGTCGATCCTGGTTGTGCGGTCTGGTCGTTGACCTCCAGCGGTCGGTCGGATATGACCCTGACGCCTTCTTCGGGTATGTCAGGCGCGATTTGTCGCGGCGCATGTGTGACAGGCAATGGAGGAGCGTGCCGTCTGACGCGCTCGCGGTGATTGTCATGATCTTGCGTGGCGGCGGCCTCGGCGCGTGAACGGTTGCGTTTGCCTCGTTCGCTTATCCAGGTGAATAAGACGCCGATGACCGCACAGACGATTATGGAGAGGATTTCATCCATGATTGATTTGTCAGTTATGCACTGAATTAGTAATTTTGTGCAAAATTAAAGAAATAAGTGGTGATACGCAAATGAAGTTGAAGCTTTTCATCGAAACTTACGGCTGCCAGATGAACTCGGCCGACAGCGAAGTGATAGCCGCCGTGATGGAAATGGCGGGGTATGAGTTGTCTAACGATCTGGAGGATGCTGATGCCGTGTTGTTGAACACGTGCTCTATCCGCGACAATGCCGAGCAAAAAATAGTAAGCCGTCTGCAGTATCTGCAGTCGGTGAAGCGTCGTAAAAACGGTCGTCTGATCATTGGTGTGGTGGGATGCATGGCCGAGCGAGCCAAGGAGGAGCTGACTGAACGTCATGGCGTGGATCTGGTTGCGGGTCCGGACTCTTATATGTCGCTGCCGGAGCTGTTTGCTGCGGTCGAGTCGGGGCATAAGGCGGTCAATGTGGAGCTGAGCACCACGGAAACCTACCGCGACATAATACCGCGCCGGATAGGCGGAAATCCGATCTCGGGATTTGTGAGCATCATGCGCGGTTGCAACAATTTCTGTTCTTACTGCATCGTGCCCTATACCCGCGGTCGTGAGCGAAGCCGTGAAACCGAAAGCATACTTGCCGAGGTGGCCGATCTGCAGGCCAAGGGTTATCGTGAGGTGACTCTGCTGGGGCAGAATGTCAACTCGTACAGGCGGGAGAACGCCGACGGCTCGGTGACGGATTTTGCCGGGTTGCTCGCGATGGTGGCCGAGGCTGTGCCCGACATGCGTGTGAGATTCACGACTTCGCATCCCAAGGATATGACCGACGAGATACTTCATACGATAGCAGCCCACAGGAATATATGCCGGCATATTCATCTTCCGGTGCAGAGCGGGAGCAACGCGGTGCTTAAGGCCATGAACCGGAAATATACCAGAGAGTGGTATCTCGACCGTATCGGGGCGATACGCCGCATATTGCCGGGGTGTTCGGTCACGACGGATCTGTTCACGGGGTTTCATGGGGAAACGGATGAGGATTTCGAGGCTACGCTCAGTCTGATGAGTGAGGTGGGCTTTGACTCTGCATTCATGTTCAAGTATTCCGAGCGTCCGGGGACGTACGCTTCACGTCATCTGCCCGACAATATCAGCGAGGAGGTGAAGATTGATCGTCTGAACCGCATGATCGAGTTGCAGGGTCGGCTGTCGGCTGAGTCTAACCGCCGTGATGTGGGCCGGACGATGGAAGTGCTTGTCGAGGGCGTGTCGAAGCGCAGCAAGGAGCAGATGGTGGGTAGGACGGATACCAACAAGACGGTGGTGTTTCCGCGCCGTGCGGTCAAGGTGGGTGATACGGTCAGTGTGACAATCGCCGACTCAACTTCCGCTACATTGCTTGGCGAATGATCTGCAGACGGGTGAGTTTTCGTGGCTGACCTTGGCGAAATTCCGGCAGGCTCTGGCGAAAAATCATTAAATGGGGTTAAAAATCTTGACATCGGGGTGGCTGATGTGTTATCTTTGCAGTTTGTAAAACAAGGGGTGGGCAAATATGATAGCCCGGCTCACTATATCTAAATCATTGAAGCGTATGAGCAGAGATAAACGAGGGCGTGGAATCCCTGTAAGAAGCACTCAGCTGACAGCTACTGTCAGCGTGGCGCTTGTGTTGGTCATTCTTGGGCTGACGGCTCTGCTGGGTCTGGCGGCGCGAAGTGTCAGTCATGACATACGCCAACAGGTGGGATTTGTAGTCGTTATGGCCGATGGCGCTTCGGAAAGTCAGGTGTTGTCGATGAGGAATTATTGGCGCAAGGCTCCGTATGTGGCCAATGTGCGCTATGCGTCGGCCGAGGAGGTCATGGCGCGTTGGCAGGAGCTGGCCGGAGATGATGGCTCGGAGAAGGCGTTGCTTGGTGTGAATCCGTTCAGCCCGGAGTTTGAGGTCTCGGTGACGGCGGCATACAGCAATCCTGACAGTCTGAAGGCTGTGACTGATGCTGTCAGACGGTTGCCGGGTGTCGGTGACGTGCAGCTTCATTCTGATCTGATCAAGGCTGTAAACAATACGATGCATTCGCTCACGCTGGTGTTGCTGATAGTGGCGGTGTGTCTGCTGACTATATCTTTCGTGTTGATCAACAACACTGTGAGGCTGACGATCTATTCCCGTCGTTTCCTTATCCATACGATGAAGCTTGTCGGTGCTACGCCGGGCTTCATACGCCGGCCGTTTGTGGTCAGCAATATCCTGCAGGGTCTGATCGCTGCCGCTGTGGCTTCGACAGTGCTTGGCGGTTTGCTATGGTATCTTACTACGGTCGATCCGGAGGTGATGCGTGCGGTTGGTGTCGATGGTCTGATAGCGGTGCTTGCGGCTCTGTTCGTGCTCGGGGCTGCGATATGCGGGCTGTCGGCTCTGCTGTCGGCCAACAAGTATCTGCGTGCCGATTACGACGAGATGTTCTGCTGATAAAGCGGCAGACACTATGCATGGGCTGATGGAGCAGTGATGCGTGTGGCGTGAAATATTCGGACAAATGATGTAAGTAGGTATTCAAGTGTAAGTGATAGTAAGTGAAAGAAAGTCTTTTAGGATAAATTGAATTCGAACGCTTACTATTGATATAATAAAATTATCGATAATGACAAATAACAGCAGGCTGCAGCAGGGCGATGATGCCGGTGCACTGGAGCGTGAGTCATACGTAAGACTTCCGCTGGTAAAGATCAATTTTATCCTGATGGCTGTCGCGGCCGCAGTGATCGTGACCGGTTTTCTGTTGATGACCGGAGCTCCTTCGACCGAAACGGAGTTTAATCCCGATATATTCAGCACGCGTCGCATAGTGGTCGGTCCGACTATGGCGTTCCTCGGATTTATATTCATGGGGATAGGTATAATGTGGCGTCCGCGCGCCAGCAAAAGCAAGCATGAGGAGGGTGCTGAGTGATGGATTGGATAGATGCTCTGATACTCGGTCTGGTCCAGGGACTGGCCGAATACCTGCCGATAAGTTCGAGCGGTCATCTTGAGATATGCCGGGAGGTGCTTGGCCTGCAGCTTGCGGGTGCGGAGGCACTGGAGTTTGACACGGCGCTGCATGTGGCCACGGTGTTGAGCACGATAGTCGTTTTGTGGCGTAAATTCGTGCCTTTGTGTGTGAGTTTCTTCACATGGCGTCGTGACGATAATTTCTCTTATGTGTGCAAGATACTGGTGTCGTGCATTCCGGTGGCAATCGTCGGTGTTTTTTTCAAGGACACTGTAGAGAGTTTCTTCGGCGGTAGTCTGACATTGGTGGGCTGTTGCCTGCTGGTGACGGCGGCGTTGCTTTCGTTCGCTTATTTTTTCAGGACACGTCCGACGCTGGAGCAGGCTGTGGCCGATGGCAGCAGTAAAGATCCGGGTCATGGCGTGAGATGGATCGACGCGGTGGCAATGGGTATCGCCCAGTCGATCGCCGTTTTGCCGGGTCTGAGCCGTTCTGGTACTACGATAGCAACCGGTATTTCAATGGGTGCACGCCGCAGCGCTGTAGCTGAATTTTCGTTTTTCATGGTCATAATCCCGATTCTCGGGGAGGCTTTGCTCAATGTCATGGACATGGCTTCGGGCGAGAGTGCGGTGATAAATACCATAGGCTGGCTTCCGCTGACGGTGGGTTTCGTGGCGTCGTTCGTATCGGGCTGCGCTGCCTGCAAGTGGATGATAGAGATAGTGAAGCGTGGTAAGCTCGTGTGGTTTGCGGTTTATTGCGTGGCAATGGGCCTGGTGTGCATACTGTGGTGATAATCATGCAGGAGATGGATATCAGCGCGAAAAAAGATTTTGTCGAGGGGGAGATACTTGCCGTCGACAAGCCTCTTGGCTGGACCAGTTTCGATGTGGTGAAGCGTCTGCGTGGCACTGTGCTGCGTCGTCTGGGGGTGAAGCGCTTCAAGGTTGGACACGCCGGAACGCTCGATCCTCTGGCTACGGGGGTGATGATAGTGGTCACCGGCAAGGCAACGAAGCTCATAGAGCAGCTCCAAAGCGGTGTGAAGGAGTATGTGGCGACGATAGCGCTTGGTGCGACCACGCCGTCGTTTGACCTCGAAACGGAGATTGATGCCCGGTTTCCGGTGGAACATATTACCCGCGAACTTGTGGAACAGGTTCTGGAGCGATTCAAAGGGCGGATAGAGCAGATACCGCCGCAGTATTCGGCCTGCAAGGTCGACGGCAAGCGGGCATACGAGAAGGCCCGTAAGGGTCAGTCGGTGGATCTTAAGGCAAAAACTCTGGTGATCGACGAGATAGAGCTGACAGAATATAGTCGGGAGAGCATCACGATAAGGGTGGTGTGCAGCAAGGGCACGTATATAAGGGCGCTTGCGCGCGACATCGGTCAGGCGCTCGGATCGGGCGGTCATCTGACGGCTCTCAGGCGCACACGTGTCGGGGAAGTAGGCATCGATGACTGTCTGTCGGTGGATGGCACCGTGGAGATGATACGCGACGCTGAGCTGGCGGAGCAGCCTGATGCGGCGATAAAGCAGTAAAATCAAAATCAGAAAAGGATATGAAACTTTCACAGTTTAGGTTCAAGCTTCCGGAGGAACTGATCGCACAGCATGCTTCGGAACATCGCGACGAGGCTCGCATGATGGTGGTGCACCGTGCTTCGGGCGAGATCGAGCACCGTGTGTTCAAGGATATAATCAATTATTTTGTTGACGGGGACATATTCGTGTTTAATGATACGAAGGTGTTTCCGGCCCGTCTGTATGGCAACAAGGAGAAGACCGGTGCTAAAATCGAGGTGTCGCTGCTGCGTGAGCTTAATGCTGAAAACAAGTTGTGGGATGTGCTTGTAGAGCCGGCCCGCAAGATACGCATAGGCAACAAGCTTTATTTCGGTGATGACGACTCGATGGTGGCCGAGGTGATAGACAACACGACTTCGCGCGGCCGCACTCTGCGTTTTCTTTATGACGGTGATCATGATGAATTCAAGGAGGCTCTGTTCAAGCTCGGACAGACGCTTCTGCCCGAATACATCAAGCGTGAGCCTGAAGAGGAGGATGCCGAGCGTTATCAGACGATATATGCTGACAAAGAGGGTGCTGTGGTTGCTCCCGCAGCCGGTCTGCATTTTAGCCGTGAGCTGCTGAAGCGCATGGAGATCAAGGGTATACATCAGGCTTTCCTGACTGTTCACAGCGGTCTGGGCAATTTCCGCGAGATAGATGTGGAGGATCTGACCAAGCACCGCATGGACTCCGAGCAGATGGAGGTGAGCCAGGCTCTGGTGGATATGGTCAATGGGGTAAAGGACAATGACCATCGTGTGTGTGCGGTGGGCACATCTGTGCTCCGCGGCATAGCCAGTGCGGTAAGCATGGGGGGCCACATGAAGACTTATTCGGGCTGGACAAACAAGTTTATCTTCCCTCCGTACGATTTCACTGTCACAGATGCGCTTGTGACCAATTTTCACATGCCGTATTCGATAATGCTCATGATGACAACGGCGTTCGGCGGCTATGATCTGGTGATGAAGGCCTACGATGAGGCAATCAGTGAGAAATACCGTTTTGGCGCCTATGGCGACGCAATGCTGATATTGTAACAGCCGGCAGTTGGAGCAGTCAAGCGAATATCTGACTCTGGCCGGAAAGTCGACGGCTACGGTCAGGGAGAAAATGAGCCGTTTCATAGCCTTTGCCTTTCCGGTGGCTACTGCGGAGGAGGCGAAAAGCGCCATAGCGGCTATCGCCAATGAGTATCATGACGCCCGCCATGTGTGCTGGGCTTATCTTCTCGGTCCGGGCGGGCGTGAGTGGCTTTCGAGCGACAATGGAGAGCCGTCGGGGACGGCGGGCAAGCCGATCCTGGGTCAGATCCGTTCGGCTGGACTGACTAATGTGGCGGTGGTCGTTGTGAGGTATTTCGGCGGTATAAAGCTTGGCACTTCCGGACTGATCGTGGCATATCGCGAGGCAGCCCGTGAGGCGATCGAGGCCGGAGAGACTGTGAGCCGCTGCGAGGAGGAGGAGGCGTCGATAAGCTTCGTGTATGAGGATATGAATGCGGTAATGACTACTCTTAAGGCTTCGGAGGCGCGGATATTGGAGCAGCAGTTTGACAATATTTGCAGGCTGCGGCTGTCGATCAGGCGCGATCATCTGGAGGGGCTGCTTGCAAGGCTTCCGGCCAAGCGTGTGGACTGAGGCCATACCACAGTGTAAAAGAAGACGCAGTGTCGAAACTCATAATTTTGACACTGCGTCTTCTTTTATGTATGTCGGTTGATAATCCGGGTGTGTGGATCAGAGAGCAAGGAGGGCTTCGATGTTTTCTTCGAGCTTGGCTTTGCTCTGCGATCCGGCAAGACGGAGGTCGCGGATCTGCTGACCGTTTTTGAAGAAGAGGATCGTGGGGATTGACATGATGCGGTATTCGTCGGAGAGTTCGGTTTCTTCTTCGATGTTGTATTTGCCGATGTGTACGCGACCGTCGTATTTTTCGGCGAGTTCGTCGATGACAGGCGCCATGCGCATGCACGGGCCGCACCATGTGGCCCAGAAGTCGATTACTACGGGTTCGCCGGAGGCGATGATGGATTTTACGTCGGAATCGGTAAATTTGATTGCCATGATAGTGTATAGGTTATATGGTTGATCTATTAGTTTTCGGTAGTGCAAAGGTAGTTATCTTTATGGAGAAAGGGAAGAGTGTGGACAAAAAAAATTGCTCTCGCCGGCTTTTCATCAAGCCGTGGAGCAATCGTCGCTGTGTCTGTGATCCGTAAAGCCGGATCGGTAGGGTACATCGTCTTTATTTGTTGAAACCGGTCGGATTGCATCCAGCTGATGCTGGAGTCCGAACCGGGATCGATGATTGTGGGGCTTGTCGTGGACTTACCTGTGGAGGTAGGTCATTGAAGCCGCTCCGATGTACCATTCAGATACTTTTGTCAAAAGTCTTTTCATCTTGGCGTCCTTTCTTTATGTTAGACTTCTGTTGGTGAACGCTGAAGCTTGTGCCTATCGGATTCAGCTTCGTCTGATGGCGGGCTTTGACGTCTGATCATCGATTTGAGTGATCAGTCGCTGTCCGCGTGTCTTTGGATCTTACTCGATGGTGCAGTCGCCCGTGATGCGGAAGAATGTACCATAGGTGAGATGAAGACCTTTGATCATTTTAATCATCTGACGCATAATACTTAAATTTTAATTAAACCTAAAACAATCTATGTCTCCGACTCTTCGGAGATTCTATAATATATACACTTAACTCGGTGCAAAGTTAGTGGATATTCTGCTAATTATGCTCAAAAAATATGTTTTTTAACATAAAAAATTTAGTAATAGGCTTATTGTCTATGGGTAATGGTTTAGCCTCTGAACTGCCTAAAACGTTGTGCGGGATTCTCTTCCTTTGCGGGTTCGGGTGCGGCCTTGTCGATGGCAAACTCTATGTTCATGTCGGTGAGCGCTTCGAGCACCTGACGGTTGAGGTTGATCTTGCTCATGGACTGCATGGTGATATAGCGGTTGGCCGACGGCTCGAAGAATCGTACGGTAAGCGGTACGGGTGAGGATTTGTCGTCGGCCGGAGTGTCGTCGGCGCCGGCCATCATGGCGCTGAGTATGTCGTAGACGGCTGTGTTGAGCTGTTCGGGGTCGAGGGTTATGGTGATGCCCCGGATCAGTTTTCCTTTGAGGTTTGACAAGAGGTTGATGTCGGCTACTGAAAAGAATATGTTGCCGTCTTTCCGGAGGCCGTACTGGCCTTTGACATATACTGCGGTGTTGGGGATGCCGAAGTTGGCGAACTGATAGAAGCTTTTGTCGTTGAGGTAGATTTCGGCGGTGCCGTTGTAGTCTTCGATCTTGAGGTATCCGTAGCTTGAGCCGTTCTGTCCCTGTCGTCGGTCAAGGCCGATGACGATGCCACCGTAGGTGTAGACACGGTCGCGTGTGACGTTTTCTGTCTTGTAGTCTTTGAGCTGGTCGAGTCCGTATTTCATTTCGAGGAACATGCCGTCGAGCGGGTGGGCTGAGTGGAAGATGCCCACGAGGTCGCGCTCTTTTTCGAGCTTGTAGGCGTCGATCCAAGGGAGGGCGGGGTTGACGGGTGGGCGTCCGGCGATGGTCAGTGTGGGGTCGTCATCGCCGAACAGGCTCAGTCCCTGTGTCTGTTTGTCAGCTTGGAAAAGCTGGCCGTAGCGCATGAGTGCTTCGCTGAAAAACTCTCCTTTGGAGTTTTTTTCAAAGAAGTCTTCTCGTTTGATGTCGGGTGCGAAACAGTCGAATGCTCCGGCATAGGCGAGATTTTCGATCAGTCGGCGGTTGAGCGCTGCGGTGGGCACGCGTTCGATAAAATCGTATACTGATTCGAACGGGCCGCCTTTTGCGCGTGCGTTGATTATCTCGGTGACCACAGCTTCGCCTACTCCTTTGATAGCGGCGAGTCCGAATCGGATGTCGCCGGCTGCGTTGACGCCGAATTCAAGGTAGCTCTCGTTGACGTCGGGTCCCTTGATGGTGATGTGCATCCGTTTGCATTCCTCCATGAATATGGTGAGCTTGTTGATGTCGGAGCGGTTGCGTGAGAGTACGGCGGCCATGTATTCGGCGGGGTAGTTGGCTTTGAGCCATGCTGTCTGGAATGCCACCCACGAGTAGCATGTGGCGTGGCTCTTGTTGAACGCGTAGGAAGCGAATTTTTTCCAGTCATTCCATATCTTCTGTAGCGCTTCGGGCTTGTGGCCGTTGGCCTGTCCTCCCTCCATGAACAGTTTTTCAAGCTCGTTCATCTTGTCGATGAGCTTTTTGCCCATTGCTTTGCGGAGGGTGTCGCTCTGTCCGCGGGTGAATCCGGCCAGCAGTCGCGACAGCAGCATGACCTGCTCCTGATATACGGTCACTCCATAGGTGTCCTTGAGATATTTTTCCATCTCAGGAATGTCGTAGACGATCGGCTCACGTCCGTGCTTTCGGGCGATGAAGTCGGGGATGTAGTCCATGGGGCCGGGGCGGTAGAGCGCATTCATGGCTATGAGGTCCTCGAATGTCGATGGTTGTAGCTCGCGCAGGTATTTCTGCATGCCGGTGGACTCGAACTGGAATGTGCCGATGGTGTTGCCCTGGCAGTAGAGGTCGTAGGTCTTGCGGTCGTCTATGTCGATTGTTTCGATGTCAATGACTTTGCCTGTGGTGCGCTTGATGTTGGCAAGCGCTTCTTTTATGATGGAGAGCGTTTTCAGTCCGAGGAAGTCCATTTTGATCAGTCCGGTTTCCTCGATTACTTTTCCTTCGTATTGTGTGACGATGGTCTTTTCCTTGGAGTCGGAGCTTTTGTCGACTGCGGTGCTGACCGGCACCCAGTCGGTGATGTCGTCGCGGCATATTATGACTCCGCAGGCGTGCACTCCGGTGTTGCGCACGGTACCTTCGAGTTCGCGCGCGTAGCGGAGCGTTTCGACAACGAGTGGGTTGTTGCTGCTGAGTTCGGCTTTGAATTGCGGCACGTAGTTGTAGCAGTTGTCAAGCGACGGATCGAGCGCTTTGCCGTCGACTTCCGGCATGCGCTTTGGGATGAGTTTGGTCAGTCGGTCGCTTTCGCTCAGCGGGAGCTGTTCGACACGTGCGACGTCCTTGATGGCCAGTTTGGATGCCATGGTGCCGTATGTTATGATGTGTGCTACTTTTTCGGCTCCGTATTTTTCGGTGACGTAGCGGAGCACGTCTTCTCGTCCGTCGTCGTCGAAGTCGATGTCGATATCGGGGAGCGAAATTCGGTCGGGGTTGAGGAAGCGTTCGAACAGCAGGTCGTATTTCACCGGGTCGATCTGTGTGATGCCGAGACAATAGGCTACCGCGCTGCCGGCGGCCGATCCTCGACCGGGTCCGATGCTGACGCCGAGGTCTTCGCGTCCGGCTCTGATGAAGTCCTGCACGATGAGGAAGTAGCCCGGGAAACCCATGGTCTTCATGATGTGGAGCTCGAAGTTGATCCGTTCTTCCAGTTCGGGCGTGAGGGGAGTGCCGTAGCGTCGGGCAGCACCTTCGTAGGCGAGTTTTCTGAGGTAGTCGGCCTCGAGTTTTATTCGGTAGAGTTTGTCGTAGCCTCCGAGCTTTTTTATTTTGTCGTCGGCCTGTTCCTGGGTGAGCACTACGTTGCCGTTTTCGTCGCGTGTGAATTCGTCGAAAAGGTCTTTTTCGGTCAGTTGGCGTCGGTATTGCTCTTCTGTGCCGAAATCTTCCGGTATGGCGAATGTGGGCATGATCGGCGGGTGGTCGATAGAGTAGTGCTCTACTTTTTGCAGTATTTCGAGGGTATTTTCGAGCGCTTCGGGGATGTCGGCAAAGAGTTCGGACATCTCGGCCTGTGTCTTGAGCCACTCCTGTTTGGTGTAGCGCATGCGTTGCGGGTCGGTAATGAAGCTGTTGGTGCTGACGCATATCAGGCGGTCGTGGGCTTCGGCGTCGTCATAGTTGACGAAATGAACGTCGTTGGTGGCTATGATCTTGATGTTGTGACGCCGTGCGATTTCCACCATTTTGGGATATACCGCTTTTTCGTCTTCCCATACGGTGCGGTTGGATCCGGGGCGGTCAGTGGGATGGCGCTGTATTTCTATATAATAGTCGTCGCCGAATGTTTCTTTCCACCATAGTACGCTCTTTTCGGCTTCCTCCATGCGGCCGTCGCGTACAAGGCGTGGTATTTCTCCTCCGAGACACGCCGATGCGATGATGAGTCCTTCGCGACGCTCGGCGAGGGATTTTTTGTCGGTTCGAGGATGCATGTAGAAGCCCTTGGTCCATGCCTCCGAAACGAGTTTGATCAGATTTTTGTATCCGGTAAGGTTCTTGGCGAGGACGATCAAGTGGCGTCCGGTATCGCGTTTGTCGGTATGCTCGAGGTTTGATCCGTTGGCCACATACATCTCGCATCCGAGGATTATGCGGAAGTCGCCGTTCTTAATACGGTTGATGCGGTTTTCAAAGAGTGCCGTTTTGGCTGCATCGGCGCTTTTCTGGGCTTTTTCAAGTTTCTTTTTGTAGCCTTTCATGCATCCACCATTAACGTAGTTGTAGAGTTCTTTCACTCCAAACATGTTTCCGTGGTCGGTGATGGCTATTCCGGCCATGCCGTCGTCGAGAGCTTTGTCGACAAGTGCGGAGATGCTTGATTGTCCGTCGAGCAGTGAATATTGTGTATGTACGTGCAGGTGTACGAATGGTGTTGTGGCCATAGGATGACTATATAAATAATAAAGGGGAGTCTTCGCCGCGTGTTTTGGAGCGGGGATTCAAAGTTACGAATTTTGCGGGGATATGTCTGTATCCGGCGGGCAAAATCGGATCGACAACGCTTGTGGCTTTTTTTTTGAGATTTTTTTTGATGTGATATGGTGCTGAATTGCAATGTTTTGTTGAAAAAGTTGGTTTTGGTGGTGTAATTTTCTTTGCGAAAAATTTGGTGGGGAAGATTTTTGGGTGTAACTTTGCACTCGCTTTCGGGAAGCAACGCTCCTGAGAGTCGCAAAGAGAACATTGAGAAGATTTACAATAGACAAGAAGCAGTAGTACAAGAGTCATGTCTGTTCGATGTCCGCTTAGGCGGTGTCGTCAGGCGAAAATGAAACTCTGTTCAATTCCTTTGCCGGGCTGAGATGTCCGGCTGAAGACTACGATGACTACGGATTCGTTCTGGTCGTGGAGAGTGCTCGCCGAGTGATTGTCGGTTTGTTTCTGTCGGGTGCGACGGTCGGTCTGTTTCCTTTCGGGGATTCATGACGGTCAATCAGCACAAGAAAAAAAAGAACAAAAGATAACAACAGCGGAGAGTTTGATCCTGGCTCAGGATGAACGCTAGCGACAGGCTTAACACATGCAAGTCGAGGGGCAGCGGTGGTGAAGGCTTGCCTTCACCAGCCGGCGACCGGCGCACGGGTGAGTAACACGTATGCAACCTGCCTGCCACAGCCGGATAATCGGGAGAAATCCCGTCTAATACGGCATAATGCATCGACGGGACATCCTGTTGGTGCCAAAGGTTAATTCCGGTGGCGGATGGGCATGCGTCGCATTAGTTAGTTGGCGGTGTAACGGACCACCAAGACGACGATGCGTAGGGGTTCTGAGAGGAAGGTCCCCCACACTGGTACTGAGACACGGACCAGACTCCTACGGGAGGCAGCAGTGAGGAATATTGGTCAATGGGCGGGAGCCTGAACCAGCCAAGTCGCGTGAGGGATGACGGCCCTATGGGTTGTAAACCTCTTTTGCCGGGGAGCAAAGTGCCGCACGTGTGCGGTTTGGAGAGTACCCGGAGAAAAAGCATCGGCTAACTCCGTGCCAGCAGCCGCGGTAATACGGAGGATGCGAGCGTTATCCGGATTTATTGGGTTTAAAGGGTGCGTAGGCGGACGCTTAAGTCAGCGGTAAAATTGCGGGGCTCAACCTCGTCGAGCCGTTGAAACTGGGTGCCTTGAGTGGGCGAGAAGTACGCGGAATGCGTGGTGTAGCGGTGAAATGCATAGATATCACGCAGAACTCCGATTGCGAAGGCAGCGTACCGGCGCCCAACTGACGCTGAAGCACGAAGGCGTGGGTATCGAACAGGATTAGATACCCTGGTAGTCCACGCAGTAAACGATGAATGCTAGTTGTCCGGGGCGATTGAGTTCTGGGTGACACAGCGAAAGCGTTAAGCATTCCACCTGGGGAGTACGCCGGCAACGGTGAAACTCAAAGGAATTGACGGGGGCCCGCACAAGCGGAGGAACATGTGGTTTAATTCGATGATACGCGAGGAACCTTACCCGGGCTCAAACGCAGGAGGGATGTTTTTGAAAGGAGGCAGCCAGCAATGGTCTCCTGCGAGGTGCTGCATGGTTGTCGTCAGCTCGTGCCGTGAGGTGTCGGCTTAAGTGCCATAACGAGCGCAACCCCTACCTACAGTTGCCATCGCGTGATGGCGGGCACTCTGTGGGGACTGCCTGCGCAAGCAGTGAGGAAGGCGGGGATGACGTCAAATCAGCACGGCCCTTACGTCCGGGGCGACACACGTGTTACAATGGCAGGTACAGCGGGAAGCCACCCGGCGACGGGGCGCGGAACCCGAAAACCTGTCTCAGTTCGGATTGGAGTCTGCAACCCGACTCCATGAAGCTGGATTCGCTAGTAATCGCGCATCAGCCACGGCGCGGTGAATACGTTCCCGGGCCTTGTACACACCGCCCGTCAAGCCATGGAAGCCGGGGGTGCCTGAAGTGCGTGACCGCAAGGAGCGCCCTAGGGTAAAACCGGTGACTGGGGCTAAGTCGTAACAAGGTAGCCGTACCGGAAGGTGCGGCTGGAACACCTCCTTTCTGGAGACGTCATGATGTCCGGTAGCTCCGGGCAGTCGGACGGCAGTCTGTTCCCGATCACAGACCGTTACAACGGCATATAGCCCTCCATACAGAATGATTCTGCCGATTAGGTTCGGCGTCGGAGTCGAGAGAATGGAAGATGACGGAGTTTTCACTGATACGCCTCAGGATATGAAAGGCGTGCTGCTGCTTCGGGCTCTATTGACCTACAACGGCTTGAAATGGCGTATTCCGGTTTTTCGCTGGGATGACAGGTGTCGGCGGCGGTTATATCGCCGGTGGCGACAGCGAAACGCCCGTTCAACCGTCACGGGGGATTAGCTCAGCTGGCTAGAGCATCTGCTTTGCAAGCAGAGGGTCAACGGTTCGAATCCGTTATTCTCCACCGTAAACAAAGAGAACATTGACATACTGGAAGCGAAAGTCATTGATGACGCAAGTCAGAGATGGCAAGCAATTGACAATAGAAACGAGTGAAATCATCGGGCGAATGTGCTTTTTGAGCACATCGAACGACGGATATCTGACGTAGAGTCAAAAGGCGAAGTAAAAGGAAAGGAGAGAAGGGCACATGAAGGATGCCTTGGCTCTCGGAGGCGACGAAGGACGTGACAAGCTGCGATAAGCTGCGGTTGGAGGCAAATACTCATCAAGCCGCAGATCTCCGAATGGGGCAACCCGGCGCGCGAAGAGTGCGTCACCGGTCTGTGACCGGAGCGAACCCGGGGAACTGAAACATCTCAGTACCCGGAGGAAGAGAAAACAATAGTGATTGCGCAAGTAGTGGCGAGCGAACGCGCAATAGCCCAAACCGCCGGCGTGGCGACGCGTCTGGCGGGGTTGTAGGACCGCCGGTAAAGTGATGGAATACGGTTAGCCGAACACGCTGGAAAGCGTGGCCATAGCGGGTGACAGCCCCTTAGGCGAAAACTGTGATTCCGGGCGAGGCGGCACCTGAGTAGCGCGGGACACGAGAAATCCTGTGTGAATCTGCGGGGCCCATCCCGTAAGGCTAAATACTACCGAGAGACCGATAGCGAACCAGTACCGTGAGGGAAAGGTGAAAAGAACCTCGAACAGAGGAGTGAAAAAGACCCTGAAATCATGTGCCTACAAGCGGTCGGAGCCACTACGTGTGGTGACGGCGTGCCTTTTGCATAATGAACCTACGAGTCACCCGCGCCGGCGAGGCTAAGGGCAGTGATGCCCGGAGCCGAAGCGAAAGCGAGTCGGAACACGGCGCCGTTAGTCGGCGCGGGTGGACGCGAAACCAAGTGATCTACCCTTGGGCAGGCTGAAGACGGGGTAACACCCGTTGGAGGGCCGAACCGGTAAGCGTTGAAAAGCTTTCGGATGACCTGAGGGTAGGAGTGAAAGGCCAATCAAACTTGGAGATAGCTCGTACTCCCCGAAATGCATTTAGGTGCAGCCTCGGGTGTTATACCGCGGAGGTAGAGCGACTGATAGGATGCGAGGGCTTCACCGCCTATCAAGTCCTGACAAACTCCGAATGCCGCGGCATGAATCCCGGGAGTGAGGGCGCGGGTGCTAAGGTCCGCGTCCGAGAGAGGAACAACTCAGACCATCGGCTAAGGCCCCCAAATGCGGGCTAAGTTGAAGACCATAACGAGGTGGGATTGCAAGGACAGCTAGGATGTTGGCTTGGAAGCAGCCATTCATTTAAAGAGTGCGTAACAGCTCACTAGTCGAGTGATCCCGCATGGATAATACGCGGGCATAAGCCGGCTGCCGAAGCCATGGAACGGTGGGCTGGACCCACAGTTGGTAGGGGAGCATTCCGTAGCCCTGTGAAGGTGTGGCGCGAGCCATGCTGGAGGGATCGGAAAAGCAAATGTAGGTATAAGTAACGATAAGGAGGGCGCGAAACCCTCCCGCCGAAAGACCAAGGGTTCCTGATCAACGCTAATCGGATCAGGGTAAGTCGGGGCCTAAGGAGCAGCCGCAAGGCGGATCCGATGGACAAACGGTAAAAATTCCGTTACCCCTGTTGCGAGCGATGTGGTGACGGAGGAGTGGAAATCCCGCGCACTGACGGAATAGTGCGTTAAACCGTGTAGCTTTATGTTCTCCAGGCAAATCCGGAGGACTTGTGAATCGGGACAGTACCGCGAGCCCCCGGGCGAGCGGAGAGCGGATGGAAACATACTCCCAAGAAAACCCGCTAAGCATATCGTAACAGGGCCCGTACCGCAAACCGACACAGGTGGTCGGGTAGAAGATACCGAGGCGCTCGAGTGATTCACGGTTAAGGAACTAGGCAAATTGACCCCGTAACTTCGGGATAAGGGGTCCCTCCTGTATGGGAGGGCGCAGAGAATAGGTCCAGGCAACTGTTTAACAAAAACACAGGGCTGTGCGAAGTTTAATGATGAAGCATACAGCCTGACACCTGCCCGGTGCCGGAAGGTTAAGAGGAGAGGTCATCGCAAGAGAAGCCTTGAATTGAAGCCCCGGTAAACGGCGGCCGTAACTATAACGGTCCTAAGGTAGCGAAATTCCTTGTCGGGTAAGTTCCGACCTGCACGAATGGTGTAATGATCTGGACACTGTCTCAACCGTGAGCTCGGTGAAATTGTAGTATCGGTGAAGATGCCGATTACCCGCAACGGGACGGAAAGACCCCGTGAACCTTTACTGCAGCTTAGCATTGGGACCGGGTGCGCGATGTGTAGGATAGTCAGGAGGCTGTGAGACGGTGACGCCAGTCATCGTGGAGCCGTTGTTGAAATACTGACCTTTGCGCATTTGGTTTCTAACTCGCGATGCGAGGACATTGCTTGGTGGGTAGTTTGACTGGGGTGGTCGCCTCCAAAAGCGTAACGGAGGCTTCTAAAGGTGCGCTCAGGCCGATTGGTAACCGGCCGCAGAGTGTAATGGCACAAGCGCGCTTGACTGGGAGACCGACAAGTCGATCAGGTAGGAAACTAGAGCATAGTGATCCGGTGGTTCCGTATGGAAGGGCCATCGCTCAAAGGATAAAAGGTACTCCGGGGATAACAGGCTGATCCCTCCCAAGAGCTCATATCGACGGAGTGGTTTGGCACCTCGATGTCGGCTCGTCACATCCCGGGGCTGGAGAAGGTCCCAAGGGTTAGGCTGTTCGCCTATTAAAGTGGCACGCGAGCTGGGTTCAGAACGTCGTGAGACAGTTCGGTCCCTATCTGTTGTGGGCGCAGGAAATTTGCGAGGACCCGACACTAGTACGAGAGGACCGTGTTGGACAGACCTCCGGTGTGCCGGTTGTTCCGCCAGGAGCACCGCCGGGTAGCCGCGTCTGGCAAGGATAAGTGCTGAAAGCATCTAAGCACGAAGCCCCCCTCAAGATAAGATTTCCACACAAGGGTCGTCAGAGACGATGACGTCGATAGGTCGCAGGTGCAGGGACGGTGACGTCCACAGCCGAGCGATACTAATCACCCGAACCCTTTCCGCAGCCTCCGCCTCTCTTCTAGTGAGAGTGGCGGAGGAGAAAGAAACAAATCCGCAGCTGCCGCAGACCCGGCCTGAAGCTCTCCGCCTTGAGCGCAGGCGCTATAAAGGTCACAGCAGCGAATACCGGATGACTCACTCCCTTTCCGGAGTCAGTTGCGATCGCTTCCAGTTAACGATATTCAGGTGGTGTTAGCGTGAGGGTTCCACCTCTTCCCATTCCGAACAGAGAAGTTAAACCTCACTACGCCGATGATACTGCGAAAGCGGGAAAGTAGGTAACCGCCCCCTTTTTGACAAGCTGCCTCCATGGTCACAGTGACCATGGAGGCAGTTTTGTTTTTTTTAAGGCAGGAATGCTCGCAGACCACCCCAGCCGCAGAGGAGAGAGGAGTAATCAAGAGTGATCGGGTTAATCGGAATTATCGGCGGGAATGATGGATCGGCGGCTTGGAGGAGTGGCGGGAGCGCTATGTGCCGGTCGGTGGCCCGGGCTTGCGCGGGCGGCTGATCTCGCATGCTCCGCAGCTCGGCCGGATTGGGGTGGCGCTCTCCTGCCACCGGTCTACGCGGCACGCTCCCACGCCTCGCTGACGCGCGGCCGTGGGGCGTCATGCCGCTCCGAACCGGGGATACTGTCTGCCCGCACGCTCCGCGGCTCCGATAGTGCCACCCCTATCCGGAAGAGGAGGAGGGAGGGCACAATAATCGGAATTATCGGAGATGAGTGAAGCTGTTGGATGGATCGGCGGCGTGGAGTGGGGGGGGCGCTATGGCCAGTAGGCGGCCTGGGCTGGCGCGGGCGGCTGATCTCGCATGCTCCGCAGCTCGGCCGAATGGTGATGGCTCTCTCCTGACCCCGGTCTACGCGGCACGCTCCCACCGCCTCGCTGACGCGCGGCAGTGGGCGTCATGCCGCTCCGAACCGGGGATACTGTCTGCCCGCACGCTCCGCGGCTCCGATAGCGCCAACCCATCCGGAAGAGGAGGAGGGAGGGCACAATAATCGGAATTATCGGAGATAAGTGAGGCTGTTGGATGGATCGGCGGCGTGAAGTAGTGGGTGGAGTGCTATGTGCCAGTAGGCGGCCCGGGCTGGCGCGGTCGGCTGATCTCGCATGCTCCACAGCTCGGCCGAATGGTGATGGCTCTCTCCTGCCCCCGGTCTACGCGGCACGCTCCCACCGCCCCGCTGACGCGCGGCAGTGGGGTGTCATGCCGCTCCGAACCGGGGATACTGTCTGCCCGCACGCTCCGCGGCTCCGATAGTGCCACCCCTATCCGGAAGAGGAGGAGGGAGGGCACAATAATCGGAATTATCGGAGATGAGTGAAGCTGTTGGATGGATCGGCGGCGTGGAGTGGGGGGGGCGCTATGGCCAGTAGACGGCCCGGGCTGGCGCGGGCGGCTGATCTCGCATGCTCCGCAGCTCGGCCGAATGGTGATGGCTCTCTCCTGCCCCCGGTCTACGCGGCACGCTCCCACGCCCCGCTGAGGCGCGGCAGTGGGCGTCATGCCGCTCCGAACCGGGGATACTGTCTGCCCGCACGCTCCGCGGCTCTGATAGCGGCAGCCCGGTCGCAGAAGAGAAGCCGGATGGATCGGAAGCGATAGCGCTACCCCTGCCGGTGGAGGAAGGCGGGAATGGTCGGAGACCATGCGACTTTGGTAAGCCCCGCCATGGCGCGCGCAGCAGCGCCTTGGTGGGGAGATGGAGATGGAGATGGAGATGGGGGAGAGGGATCAGTGGGTGGTGAGGGGGGCCATGAAGGCATCGGGGTAGTGTGTGACGGTGTGGTCGCTGTGGGGGGTGCCGCTGACGATGATAATGTCGAACTGTACTTCGTGTGGGATGTTGCGGGAGCGGACGTAGGCCTCTGCTGCCCGGGTGAGGTTGCGGATTTTTTTAGTGTCTATTGCATCGAGTGGGTCGAAGTCGGAGTTGGTGCGAGTCTTTACTTCGATGAAAACGATGCGGGAGTGGTGCATGGCTACTATATCGATCTCCTTTTTGCCGATTCGTGCGTTGGTTTCGACGATTGCATAGCCTTTGGATGCGAGATATTCGCGGGCGATGTTTTCGCCCCATTGTCCGATGTCGTTGTGTGTGGCCATTATAGGTTGGTCTGTCGTTCAGTCGGGCAGAAGCGGGAGATAGTCGGCATAGCCTTGTTCGGCCATCTGTGAGCGTGGGATGAAACGTAGCGCCGCGGAGTTGATGCAGTAGCGTAGTCCGCCAGACTGTGCCGGTCCGTCGTTGAATACGTGGCCGAGATGTGCGTCGCCTATGCGGCTTCTCACTTCGGTGCGTTGCATTCCTGCGGTGTTGTCGGGGACGCGTGTGAGCAGGGTGTCGTTGATGGGGCGTGAGAAGCTTGGCCATCCACATTGTGATGAGTATTTGTCGGTGGAGAGGAACAGTGGCTGTCCGTTGGTGATGTCGACATATATTCCTTCGCGCCGCTCCCGCCAGTAGGGGTTGTCGAAGGGCGGTTCGGTGGCGTTGCGGCGTGTGACGTCGAACTGTATCGGTGAGAGCTGCTGGCGTAGTTGCTCGTCGGATAGCCGGGCATAGCGTTTGAGGTCGCTTTGCGGGGCGTCCGGGTCGTGAAATTCTGCTGCCTTGCGGAGTAGTGACGGGTTGACATGGCAGTATCCTCCGGGATTCTTTTCAAGATAGTCCTGATGGTACATTTCAGCGGGATAGAAGTTTTCGAGCGGGAGGTTTTCAACTACGATCGGACGGTCATAGTTGTCGGCGGCTTTCCGGAGGGCTTCGGTGGCGATTTGCTGTGACTGACTGTCGATGGTGTATATGCCTGTACGGTACTGCGTGCCGGTGTCGCCTCCCTGACGGTTGACCGATGTAGGGTCGATGGTCATGAGGAAGAGCTGTATGAGATAGGGGAGCGTGACACGTTGCGGATTATATGTGACCTTGACTGTTTCAGCGGCGTGTGTAAGACCGGTGCATACCTGCTGGTATGAGGGCTGCGGTACGTTGCTGTTGGCATATCCGACTTCGGTGTCGATGACTCCGGGTACATTTCTGAAGAAGCGTTCTGTGCCCCAGAAACATCCTCCGGCAAAGTATATGGTGGCGTTGTCCATTGTTATCGAGGTTTGATGCGTTGTTAAGTGAACAACAATTCGGGGTGGTGAAATGTTGGTGACTTCTGCTGGCTGAAGGGTCAGCTCTGTGGTGGTTCACAAAATTAAGCATTTGTTTTCTAACGAGGGTGTTTTTTTCGGATGCATTTGAACGGTAGATAGAAAATGAGTTTGTTTTTTACAATGGGATTGTATATCTTTGATTCCATGAAAGAATTTACAGCGACGGTGATTTCGGTGGATGGTGACAGGGCGGTGGTTGCGCTTGAACTGCATGAAGAGGCGTGTGAGGTATGCCGTCTGTCGTCGGTGTGTATGCGTCCCGGCGAGTGCGTTCTGGAGGTAGGAATCGATATGTCTGACAGTATCGTTCCAGGTAATCCGGTGGTGATCAGGGATGCCGGATGTTCAGCGAGCCGTATGATGCTGCTTGGGTTGCTTTTGCCTCTTGGGGTGTTGGTGGGCGTCGCTGTTGCGGCGTCATGGATAGGTATGAATGATGTATTGAGTGCGGTGTCGGCTGTTATGGCGGCGATGTCGGTGTATGCGGTTTTGTATCTGATGAGGAGACGTGCGTTTCCAACATCGGATATGGTATGCGAGTCTTTAGATTGTAGGAGGGCGTCATGATGTGGGCTGCAATAGTTCTGGGAGTCATAGGTGTTGCCGCTGCGGGGTTGCTCTACGTTGTGGCCCGGCGGTTTAGCGTGGATGATGATCCGCGTATAGATCAGGTGGAGGGGCTTTTGCCCGGGGCCAATTGCGGCGGATGCGGCTTCAGCGGATGCCGTGCGTTTGCTCAGGCGTGTTGCAATGCTACGTCGCTGGAAGGATTGTCATGTCCGGGTTCGGACAGGTCGACGATGGGGCGTATCGCATCGGCGCTGGGGCTGCAAAACGAATCATGCCCCGATGTGCGCAAAGTGGCGACAGTGGGTTGCGGCGCGAAGTGCGGCGGCCGGCAGGATGTGGCGCTTTACGACGGGCCGGCCTCATGTGTAGCAGTCGCTGCCATAGGGTCGGGTGAGTCATTGTGCAGCTATGGATGTGTGGGTATGGGCGATTGTGTTGGTGTGTGTCCGTTTGATGCAATATCTATCAATAGCGAAACGAAGATACCTGAGGTGGATCATTCGCTGTGTACGGGTTGCGGGCGGTGTGCGGAGCGTTGTCCTCGGTCGGTGATCAGTATCCGTCAGGTGAGGGTGCAGGCAGCGTTTAGGTATGTGGCATGTTCGAATGCCTCGCCTGGCCAGCTGGCTGTGAAAGCTTGCCGGTCGGCCTGTATAGCCTGTGGCAAGTGTGAGCGCGTCTGTGCGTCGTCGGCCATAACGTTTGGGCGATGCGGCGACGGAGTGTCGCGTGTGGCTCCGGCAAGGATCGATGCCATGAAATGCACCGGATGCGGCATGTGTGGGCCGGCGTGCCCTACGGGAGCCATACGCATGGCAGAGGGCTGACATATCGGGGTCTGGTGTCAGGGCTGATCATGTGCTTTGCTGATCATTTTTTTATGGGCCGATTGTTGTTTTACATGCAGGTGTTGCAGTTGTCAGTCGGTTGTAGTATATTTGCGGATATTAGCCGATGAGCCATGAAAACTCCCAGATACAGTCATATCATGTCGCATATCCGTCGTCAGGACGGGGATGAGGGCATGTGGGTAATACAGACGAATGATGAGCATTGTCGTGGCGTGGCATCGCGGGCTGAAGGATTCTCATCTGTATTCGGCATGGGCGACTGGGGACGACTTATGGGACTGCTGCACGACAGAGGTAAAGAGTCGGATGCATTTCAGTGTAAAATCAGGTACAGTTCAGGATACGATATTTCAAAGATGCCGACGGATGCCGCTCCGCACAGTCTGGCCGGCGCTATTGTCATGCATAGTAAGTATGCCGACGGAATGGGCTTGATGAGCAACCCCATAGCCGGCCATCACAGGGGACTGTATGACATGGATGAGTTTAGAAATCTGCTCAAGAATGGCGCAGTGGCCTAAGAGGTTTCGCGTCAGGTGCCTGATCTGGCCTTGCGTCCGCCGTCAGTCAGGCTTAAAGGCATGGAGATACATCATGTGGTCAGGATGCTGTTTTCTTGTCTGGTGGATGCGGATTATCTCGACACCGAGCAGTTTATGGATGAAACGTCGAGCCGGATGAGAGAGAGCTACAGTAGTATCGTGGATCTCAAGGAACGCTTAGACAGATACATCGGCCGGTTTTCGTCGTCGGCTCCGAGTGTTGTCAATCGGCTGAGGAGTGAGGTGCAGCGAATGTGCGAAGAGAGGAGTGCGATGACTCCCGGAGTGTTTGAACTGACGGTGCCGACCGGCGGAGGCAAGACGGTCGCGTCGGTCGTATGGGCTGTCAATCATGCGTGTCGGCATGGCAAGCAGCGGATCATAATAGCGATACCGTTTACAAGCATCATAATGCAGACTGCTCAGGTGTTGCGTGAAATATTCGGGTCGGAGAATGTGATCGAGCATCACAGTGTGATGTCGGACGAAATGATAAATGAACGAACCAGACTTGCAGCCGAGAACTGGGATGCTCCGATAGTGGTGACAACAAATGTGCAGCTGTTTGAATCGATGTTTTCCAACCGTCCGTCGAAATGCCGCAAGCTGCATTCGCTGGCCAATAGTGTGGTGATTCTTGACGAGGCGCAGTCGTTGCCACGGTCGTTCATGCAGCCGGTGGCTGACGCGATAAGCACATATACACGTGTGTTCGGGACCTCGTTTTTGCTATGTACGGCCACACAGCCGCTGATCTCGGGCTGTCACAAGGGATGTGGCCCGGTAGAATACCGTGGAATAGATGCCGGTGATATACACTGCATAACAGACCGCAGTATGGATCTGCATGAAGGATTGCGCAGGGTGGATATGCGTTTTGACATGTGCGAACTGACTTCGGACGAGATCGCCCGTAGAATAGAGGGGCACCGGAGGGTATTATGCATTGTCAACACTCGCGGTATTGCTTCGGAAATATACGGGCGTCTGAGAGAAAGCGATGATAACTTTCATCTGTCGAGGATGATGTGTCCGCTGCATATACGTCAGTGCCTGTCAGAGATCAGGCGGCAGCTGGATGACGGTGGTGACAGATGTGTGAGGGTCGTGGCCACTCAGCTTGTAGAGGCCGGAGTGGATCTGGACTTTCCGGTGGTTTACCGTCAGATGGCGGGTCTGGACTCACTGCTTCAGGCGGCCGGAAGGTGTAACCGGGAGGGGCTGCTGGAGAATGGTGTGACCCATGTGTTCCGTATGCAGGGATATATGCCTCGGGGAACGATAAAAGAGAGCATATATGCGATGTAGGAATTGCTCAGGATGCATCCCGATGCCGACTGGTTTGATCCGGATGTCATTAAGGAGTATTATGCGTTGCTGTATAAGCGGACGCCTACATTTGACAGTCAGGAGATATGCCGGCTGTCGGAAACGCCCGGTGAGGTGAGATATGAGGAGATCGCCCGGCGGTTCAGGCTGATAGATGATGAGGGCATGACGCTTGTAGTGAATTATGCGGATGCAGGGAGCCTGATATCGCGGCTGAAGCGTGTAGGGCCGTAAAGAGCTCTGATGCGGGAGCTCGGCCAGTTTACAGTCAGTGTGACGCGCCGACAGTTTGAGGAGATGCGTCGCGCCGGCATGTTGGACGAGCCGTTGAGTGGTATCTATTATGTGGAGGATCCGATGCTTTATGACTGTAAGTCGGGTCTGAAAGCCGGAAACGAATATCTTGAGCAGACGTTTGTGATATGACAGAATGATAAACCGATGGCCGGCGGCCGATATGATTCCGCAACTGATAGATGTTGATGACATGTGACCGTTTGCCTGAAATATAGAATGTGTAATGGAATATTTTGACAAAGAGTATGGCCTTGAGGTGTGGGGCGACATGGCTTGCTTCACAAGGCCTGAACTCAAGGTGGAGCGAGTGAGCTATGACGTGATCACGCCATCAGCCGCCCGGAATATCTTCCAGGCGATATTCTGGAAGCCTGCGATACAGTGGCGTATTACCAGAATAGAGGTGGTGAATCCGATAAAGTGGATCTCGGTGCGACGCAATGAGGTAGGCGCGCTCGCTCAGAACAGTGCGAACGCCCGACCGATAATCGCCACAGAGAAGCGTCAGCAGCGCAACAGTCTGATGCTGCGCGACGTCGGGTATCGTATATATGCCAAGATGGAGTATATACCTCCCCACAAGCGGGCGGGCGTATCGTCGAGAGAGTCGGGCGACGACGAGAATCCGGGTAAATATCAGGCGATGTTCGAGCGCAGGGCGTCGAAGGGTCAGTGCTTTACAATGCCTTATCTTGGCACGAGGGAGTGCACGGCCTATTTCAGTCTTCTTCCAGATGGGGCGAAGGGTGGCGATGATCTGCTGCAGGAATCGCGTGATCTGGGAATAATGCTGTATGACATGGATTTTTCCGACAGCAAAGATATACGGCCGATGTTTTTCCGTCCGGTGATGGACCTCGGTGTGATAGAAGTTCCACCTGTTGACAGCAAGGAGGTGATGGGATGATACTTAAAGCGCTATACGATTATTTTTATTCGCGTCCTGACCGTGTGCCCGAGGGGATGTGTCGCAAGGAGATCGAATATGTGATGGTGATAGACCGCGACGGGTCGTTTGTCAGATTCGAGTCTCGACGCATTGACAAGAAACGATGCGCTGAGCTGATTGTGGCGGCGCCTGTAAGCCGGTCGTCAAATGTCGCTCCCAACGTGTTGTGGGACAACGGCAAGTATGTGCTGGGGCTGAATGATTCGGACGACAGACACCATCGTTCGTTCGTTGGTCTGGTAATGGAGATCGCCTCGTCGCATCCCGACGAGGCGTGTATGGCGGCTTTGGCGGCTTTCTACCGCCGGACTCCGGAGGAGCGGCGCATGGCCTACGGCCGTGATCCGTTGTTTGATGAGGTAAGCAACAACGCTGCCGCCAATATGACCTTTATGGTCGAGGGTGACTGTGAAACGATTGCCGAGAAGGGCCATCTGATACCGGCCTCCGAAGGGTCAGACGCCAGCCCAAGCGGCGTATGCCTCGTGACTGGCCGGAACGGCCGGCTGGTGCGGACAAGCACTGGTTCGACCATACCCGGATGTTCGCCCAATACCGCTCTGGTCGGCTTTCAGGTAAAGTCGGGCTATGATTCCTATGGCAAGCAGCAGGCTTACAACAGTCCTATATCTGTGGAGGCCGACTTTGCCTATACTTCGGCGCTTAAGATGCTTCTGTCGAAGGATTCGGAAAACAAGACACGTCTTGGTGACAGGACATTCCTATACTGGTGTTCGGGACGATACGGACGCGACACCGAGTCGTGTTTCGGCTTCATGGTCGAGAGCGACAAGTCGTCGGAGGCGAAAGGTGTGTCGGCGGCAGGTGTGGAGAAGCTGTTCAAAAGTATATGGTCGGGGACCGTGAATACTGATCTTGATGACCGGTTTTACTTTCTCGGGCTCGCTCCCAACGCCGGGCGTATGGCGGTAGTGGTGTGGGAGAATGTGCAGCTTCGCGAGTTTGCCGGAAAGATATTGCAGCATTTCGATGATATGTCGCTGGTCGGCTATCGTGCGAATGACAAGGGTCGGTCTACCGCCGGAGTTTTCAATATGCTTTCGGCCGTGACCCTTGACGGAAAGCAGTCGGAAGCGTTGCCCAATCTTTGTGAGGCGGTAGTGCAGTCGGTCATCCAGGGCACACGCTATCCGTATCAGCTCTACACGTCGGCTCTCGAAAGAATCAGGGCAGAACTGCCTGACCGGACAGTGACCCGGACAAGAGCATCGATACTTAAGGCATACATAAACAGAGTGACAAGAAATAATAAAGATAACAAACAACTTACACCAATGCTTGACAAGACAAACAGTAATCCAGGCTATCTGAGCGGACGTCTGGCGGCAGTGCTCGAGAGGATACAGAGCGATGTGAAAAGCGGCGATTCGATCCGCACGCGCTATATGGCGGCGGCATCGGCCACTCCGTCGGCAGTGTTCCCGGCGATGCTCAACCTGTCGGTGCACCACAGCGAAAAACTCAGCGAGGCATCGAGAGTGTTCTATGAGAAGACCAAACAGGAGATCATCGAGAAGATGCCTGCGGAGGGATTTCCGTCGCATCTTGATCTGAACGATCAGGGACGCTTCTTTGTAGGGTATTACCATCAGATGGCCGATTTCTACACGAAGAAGGAATCAGAGTGAATAAACATCAAGACGAATCATATTAAAAAAACGCAGAATTATGGCAGACATAAAGAACAGAGTGGATTTCGTGTATCTCTTCGATGTGCAGGACGGTAATCCGAACGGCGATCCGGATGCAGGCAATCTTCCACGGGTGGACAACGAGAACGGATGCGGTCTGGTGACAGACGTGTGTCTGAAGCGCAAAGTGCGCAACTATGTGGATGCTTCGCGCAATGGTGCTCCGGGGTATGGAATTTTCATACAGGAGGCGGCTGTGCTTGACAATCGTGTGGAGGAGGTGTATGCCTCTGACGAGGTTGCAAGTAAGTCGAAGGACGATAAAAAGGCTGCCGCCCGCAAGGCCTTGTGTGAAAAATATTTCGACATACGGGCTTTTGGCGCCGTGATAGCTACCAAAGACAAGCAAGGACAGGTGCGCGGACCGATACAACTCACCTTCGCGCGTTCGGTGGATCCAGTGGTGAGTCATAGTCATTCCATCACACGTATGGCTGTGACAAAAGAGGCTGACAAGGAAAAGGAGAAGACCATGGGCAGAAAATCAACGGTGCCTTACGGTCTGTATCTGTGTCACGGCTTTGTATCGGCGAATCTTGCGAAGCAGACCGGTTTTTCGGATGCGGATCTCGAACTTCTCTGGGAGGCGCTTGAAAACATGTTTGACAATGACCGTTCGGCGTCACGCGGACTCATGAGTCCGCGCAAGCTCGTCGTGTTCGAGCATTCGTCGGAGCTTGGCAATGCTCCTGCCAACAAACTGTTTGATGCCGTAAGGGTGTCGAAAAACAGCGGCGTGTCAGTGCCTCGCAGTTTCAGCGACTGCACTGTGGAGATCGATCGCGACAGTCTGCCTCAGGGTGTGACGGTCATAGAAAAGTTCTGATGCCTCGTTCAGGCTATTATGCCGATGATGAAATGATCCCGCTGTCGGGCATACAGCATTTTATGTTTTGTGAACGGCAGTGGGCTCTCATTCATCTCGAATGTCAGTGGCAGGAAAATTTTCTTACAGCCGAAGGGGCTTTGCTGCATGAAAGGGTTGACGACCCGTCGGTACGCAAAAGCGGCCCTTTCGGGATTGTCACTCTTCGCGGGCTGCGTGTTGCCTCCAGAAGATTGGGATTGTTCGGCGTCGCAGATGCGGTGGAGTTGCATCCTGTTGCAACAGGCAAGCGCAGTGTTGCGGAACTTGTCGCCAGCCGGGAGTTCACGATAATGCCTGTGGAGTACAAGCGGGGTCATCGCAAGATCAGTGATTGTGACCGATACCAGGTTGTAGCACAGGCTATGGCTCTTGAGGAAATGTATGGTGCGGAGATAAGCCGCGCTGCTGTCTTCTATTGGGAGGAGCGCAAAAGAGAGTATGTTGAAGTGGATGCGGAACTCCGCGATCGAGTGACCGATGTGTCGCGCAGGATGCATGAGGCATATAGGTCGGGGCGTACCCCTGCGGCTAAACGCACGGGGTCGTGCAGAGCCTGTTCTATGGAGGATATGTGCATGCCTGGACGGATCAAAGCCGATGTGACTGACTATCTGAAAACTTTATTTGATGAAGAGATTGCTTAATACGCTGTATGTGACGACTCCGGATGCATATCTTTCGAAGGATGGCACAAATGTTGTGATTTCGAGCCAGCAGAAGATATTGTTCAGGATGCCGATACAGAACATCCAGTCGATAATCACATTCGGTTATCAGGGGGCAAGCCCGGGACTTATGCGTCTGTGTTCTGAAAATGGCGTGGCATTGTCGTTTTTTACGACTGCCGGACGGTTTGTGGCGAGAGTGCAGGGCCCGCAGACGGGCAATATACTTCTTCGCCGATCGCAGTTTCAGAATGCCGGTGACACGGATTATTGCCGTCGTCTGGCTTCATCTTTTGTTCTCGCGAAGATACACAATGCGCGAATGACCCTCAGGCGATTTGTCAGAGATTACCCCTCTGATGAGGGAGTGTCCGCGGTGGCGGATGCGGCTGAGTCGCTGAAAAATATGTCGCGTCTGATAACCAGGTCAGTTTCAGTAGATGAGGTCAGAGGTCATGAAGGTCAGGCGGCGTCAATATATTTCGGCGTGATGCACCACTTGATTCTCAATAAGGATCGCTGTTTTGCTTTTGCAAGGCGTGTAAAACATCCTCCGACAGATTGCGTCAACGCTATGTTGTCATTTGGATATACATTGCTTGCTCATGACTGCGGTGCTGCGCTGGAGGGAGTGGGACTGGATCCATATATGGGTGTGCTGCATTCTGTACGTCCGGGTCGCATGTCGCTGGCGTTGGACTTGATGGAGGAATTCCGTTCGTGGCTCGTGGATCGTTTTGTCATATCTTTGATCAACACACGTCATATCAGGGCATCGGATTTCACCCCCGCTGCCGGTGACGGGGCGGTCGGTTCGGTAAGTCTTACGGAAGATGGTCGAAAAAAATATCTCACAATGTGGCAGAACCGCAAGAAAACGGAAATCATCCATCCCTTTCTTCAAGAGAAGGTGCCGATAGGGTTGTTGCCTCATATCCAGGCATTGTTGCTTACCCGCTATATGAGGGGTGACATGTCGGATTATGCTCCGTTTCTTGTCAAATGATTTTTAGGGTATATATGTGGTGATTTTTGAAGAATACGATGATGAATATCCTGATAGTATATGATGTGAATACATCTACTCCGGAGGGACGCAAACGATTGCGCAATGTGGCCAAGTGTTGTCAGAATTATGGGCAACGTGTGCAGAACTCAGTGTTCGAATGTCAGCTTGAATACCATTCCTATCCAATGTTGAAACATACTCTTGAAGAGATAATAGACAGTGGTGCGGACACGATCAGGATTTATAAGCTTGGCAAAAACTACCAGCAGTCTACCGAGCAAATAGGGCGTGTGACCTCTTTTGATTTTGATGGCAGCATCATCGTATAGTGTTTTAGATGGGTGTGGATTTCGTCGCAGTAAGTCCAAAGAATGGAAACAGTGTGACAGATACATGCTAAAGACATGCATGGTCTGACATAATTTGGAATCATCCGCTCGATATAGTCGTGGGTGCGGGCGAATCGTAAGCATTACAATTTTAGTAGAGTACTCGCAGTGATTGATATTCAGACGTATAATAGAAAGAAGTAGATTCTAAGTTTGTGCATTAGCGATAAAAATGCTATTTTCGCGGAGAATTAGTCATAAATAGGACTCCTTTAGATTGTTACTATTATGGCAGTCGCACCCCATGCGGGTGCGTGAATTGAAACCCGTAGAGTGATTTTAGAAAGCCGACGTGTTTGGTCGCACCCCATGCGGGTGCGTGAATTGAAACGTGGAAGCCAAGCTCTCGGACAATGTGGCTCTTGTCGCACCCCATGCGGGTGCGTGAATTGAAACCAATTATGAAAACTTGTAACACCCCCGCGAACCGTCGCACCCCATGCGGGTGCGTGAATTGAAACCGTCTTGACCTTAAACGAGTCGCCAGGCATAACCGTCGCACCCCATGCGGGTGCGTGAATTGAAACCTCGGTCTTCCTCTCCTCGGTGTGGGTTGGTCGGTCGCACCCCATGCGGGTGCGTGAATTGAAACACAGCAAGGGCGTGAACATCTGCAAAGGGTGTGAGTCGCACCCCATGCGGGTGCGTGAATTGAAACGGCTGTCATATCCGCACTGCTGTGACCCAAAAAGGTTGCACCCCATGCGGGTGCGTGAATTGAAACCACTATGCTGAACACGTGGAAACACTCAAAAAGGTCGCACCCCATGCGGGTGCGTGAATTGAAACGTAGTCGCCGAGGTACAGACCGATGCGCTTGGCGGTCGCAGCCCATGGGGGGTGCGTGAGTTGAAGCGGCAGTGTGGGGAGGCGGTGCGTCCGCCAGTCGTCATTTGACTGCAGAGTGGGCTGTGGTGGATGCCGGCGAATCGGTTTGTCCGGCGATGGAGCGCAGGCGGTCGGGGGTGAGGACGGTAAGTCCTTTGCCAAAGCGCAGACGATTGAGTTCGATTGCCGACAATGGTGTGGCTGATCGGAATTGCGGCAGTGGGATCTGTTCAGGGTTGTTCATTGTTGTCGGAGGTAATGTTGTCAAACTTCGGTAGGAGTGCATTGACGCCGAGCAGGACCGTAGCATACGAAGCTATCAATACGAGCAGCTGTATGCGCATGGGGAATATTCCGGCAAACCATCCTCCGGCCAGATATGTGAAAAACAGTAGCCAGAGAGTCAGCTGCACGCTCAGGCAGAGTGTGCACCATCGGTGTGCGCGGTATTTCTGATACCATACGCTCCAGAAGCTGAACGGCAGGCAGCAGACGTCGCACAGAGCCAGATAGCCGATCCATTGCGGGAATATGAGCAAGCCCGCGAGGCTTACTGAAAAATAGGCGAATCCGACTTCGCTCCATCCAAACAGTCCGAAAAACTTTGCCGCAGGAGTGGAGAGAACGTCGTCGCAGCCCCCGCTCTGAATCATGCCGCACACTTTGTCGGCAGCGGAGTTGTGGATATTGAGCGACTTCTGTAGGAGCAGGTAGCTGATGTAGAGTCCGCCGAGATCGAGCAGCGTCAGGATTACGGTCGACGCATGGGCGTATATGCGGTTGCTGACAAACAGGTAGAGAAACAGGAATGCTACGGCGATCCAAAGCGTGACTCGTTTGGCTTTCGCCGCAATCTCTAATGCGTGATGCCGCCCATAGGAGGGTTCGACGGCATCGGGTGCTGGAAACGGCAGCAGCAGGTTGCCGTCGAATACCCGAAGGAAGTCATCTATCGGCGCGGATTCTGCCACTCCATGAGTCAGATAACCGATTGTGTCAGTGGTGATAGATGTCACGATGACAAATCCGGCCGATGTGCCGGCGATAAATGGGGGCGAGGCCTGACGGATCTCTGTCTTGTCGGAAAGCCGAAGCCCCTGTGAGCAGATGCCGTATTCCTGCATGAGTTTAGTCAGGCCATAGAGGGTAGGGAATGGCATGGAGCGGAATCGCTGTGCGGAGTATGAATCCGTGTGGCGCACACCGAGCTGCTGAAGAAGATCGTTGAATATGTTGGCTTTGTCGGGCGACATGTTTTCCTAAATGAATATCAGTCGGCGTAGCGTTCGATGGCAGCAAGAAGCGCTTCTCCTTCAATCTCGCCGGTGTGACGCCATTGTTCGATTCCGCCGGCGTAGATGATAAATGTGGGTATGGATTGGGCTTCGGCCTGATCGGCAGCTTCAGAATTGCTGTCGATATCGAGCTGCGCTATGCGAGCTTTCGAGCTGATGAGTTCGCTGACCTGATCGACTATCGGAGCCATGTGCTTGCAGTGGGGACACCAGGTGGCGTAGAATTCGACCATTACTACCGGGGCTGATGATATCAGTTGTGAGTATTCCATAGTTGATGTGCGTTTCGGATGTGTGTTGATACGGTTTTGCTGTATAACGCCGGTCGGGGTGCAAAAGTTGGCTTAAGGCTAAAGTAGCGGGTGTACATGGCAAACCCTGTATCAGCGTCTGAAGTCTGATACAGGGCTTTGATGTCATGTGGGATAGGGGAGCGGAGTGTCGCTCAGATATGTCGTATCACTCCGGCAGGATTGCCTGCGACAACCGTGTGTGGCGCTACATCTTTAGTGACTACCGATCCGGCACCGATCACCGAATCGTGTCCGACGGTGACTCCCGGCAATATGGTGACACATCCTCCGATCCATACATTGTCGCCGATTGTCACCGGTTCGGCCCATTCATCGCCGGTGTTGCGCTCCTCGGCGTCGAGCGGATGGCAGGCGGTGAAAATACTGACGTTGGGCCCGATGAAAACATGGTTGCCGATCGTCACCGGAGCCTCGTCGAGTATGGTCAGGTTGAAGTTGATGAATGTGTCGTGTCCGATAGAGATGTTGCATCCCCAGTCGCAGCGCATCGGCTGATTGATCTGCACGCGTTCGCCGCACTTGGCGAAAAATCCCCGGAGCAGAGCCATGCGGCCGTCGACGTCGTCGGGCGACATGTCGTTGAACCGGCGCACAATAAGCTGGGCTTTGCGCAAGCCTTCCTGAAACTGTGGCATGGCTGCGCGATAGCGCTTGCCTGTGACCATTTTGTTCAACTCTGTCAGGAACGGATCCATGATTTATGGCTGCTGGAGACTGTAGATGTCAGTGAGCTTGATGTCAAACACCAGTACCGAATACGGCAGGATTATGCCGGTCGACTGGACTCCGTAGCCCTGGTCGGCAGGGATGACTACACGACAGCTGTCGCCTACACGCATGTCGGTGAGCGCTATCTGCCATCCGCTGATCATGTCGGACGGGCGGAAGCGGTAGATGCTGTCGCCGTAGGTGGTCATAGTGAACGATGAGTCAAACGGCTCGTCGTTGTAGAGGCGCCCGATATACTTGGCGTCGACGGTGCTGGTGACCAGAGGCGAGAGATTGCCTTCGGTCTTGGCGCGGTCGTTGAAGTAGTGGATGAGCACGCCCGATGTCGGATACCATGCCGGGGCGAGCTTGGTGTAGTACGGTGTGCCGTCAGTGTCGGTAAGAGTGAGCTGACGCTGATACCACTCGTTGTTGGCCTCGCGCCACTCTTCGTATTCGTCCCAGGTGTTTTCGCTGTTGCACGCTGTGAATGCGATGGCGGCAGCTGCAGCCAGCAGGGATGCGGTAAATGATTTCATCGTCATCAGAATTTAACTTCGGGTGCTGACTGTGCGGAGTCGTCGGCCTGGAACTGCGGCTTCGGACTGAAGCCGAACCATCCGGCGTAGATCACCGTAGGGAATTTTTTTATGGCGGTGTTGTAGGCGGCTACAGCCTGTGTGTAACGGCCGCGGGCGGTGGCCACGCGGTTTTCTGTGCCCTCGAGCTGCACCTGAAGGTCGCGGAAGTTTTCGTTGGCCTTGAGGTCGGGATATGCCTCGCTGACAGCAAGGAGCGATTTGAGCGCCTGTGTGAGCTCGCCCTGCGCTTTCTGGAATTTGGCGAGTGTGGCCTCGTCGAGGTTTTCGGCCGAGATGTTGATAGATGTGGCTTTGGCGCGTGCCTCGGTCACTTTCTCGAGCGTGGAGCTTTCGTGTGAGGCGTAACCTTTGACGGTGTTGACCAGATTGGGTATCAGGTCGGCGCGTCGCTGGTACTGGTTCTGCACCTCGGCCCATGACTGGTCGACGGTCTGCTGTTGCTCAACGAGCGAGTTATAGTTGCACGATGAGAATGCCGGCAACATTAGGAATGCTGCAATGGCCGATATGATTCGTGTTTTGATCATGTTTATAACGGTTTGATGGTTTGTAGAGGAGAAATATGGGGTATCGTCAGCCGAGACGGCGCAGGAGAGTGGTGAGGCTCACGCGGTCGTGGATGAGCTTGTGGAGATCGTCCACGCTGACGCGGGTCTGCTCCATTGAGTCGCGCTCGCGCAGTGTGACGGTGTTGTCCTCCAGTGTCTGGTGGTCGACGGTGATGCAGTAGGGTGTGCCGATGGCATCCTGACGGCGGTAGCGTTTGCCGATGGAGTCTTTTTCGTCATATCTGGTGGCGAAGTCAAATTTGAGGTCGTTGACGATCTCGCGTGCCTTGTCGGGCAGACCGTCCTTCTTGACGAGCGGGAGCACGGCGCATTTCACGGGCGCGAGGGGGGCGGGGAGGTGAAGCACCACGCGCTTGTCGCCTCCGTCGAGCATCTGCTCTTCGTAGGATGAGCAGAGCACCGAGAGGAACATGCGGTCGACGCCTATGGAGGTTTCGATCACGTAGGGCGTGTAGTTCTCGTTGAGTTCGGGGTCGAAATATTTGATGTTCTTTCCGGAAAATTTCTCGTGCTGGGAGAGGTCGAAGTTGGTGCGGGAGTGGATGCCTTCCACTTCCTTGAATCCGAACGGCATCTGGAATTCGATGTCGGTGGCTGCGTTGGCGTAGTGGGCCAGCTTGTCGTGGTCGTGATAGCGATATTTCTCGTCGCCCATGCCGAGAGCCTTGTGCCATTGCAGGCGCCACTGTTTCCAGTATTCAAACCATTTGAGTTCCTCGCCCGGACGCACGAAGAACTGCATCTCCATCTGCTCGAACTCGCGCATGCGGAAGATGAACTGGCGTGCCACGATCTCGTTGCGGAACGCTTTGCCTATCTGGGCTATGCCGAAGGGGAGGCGCATACGGCCGGTCTTCTGCACGTTGAGGTAGTTGACAAATATGCCCTGTGCGGTCTCGGGGCGGAGATATACTGTCATGGCGCCGTCGGCCGTCGATCCCATCTCGGTGCGGAACATGAGGTTGAACTGGCGTACTTCCGTCCAGTTCTTGGTGCCTGAAACGGGGCATACGATGCCGCGGTCTACGATGATCTGGCGCAGTGCTTCGAGATCGTTGTCGTTCATGGCTTTTGCAAAGCGCTCGTGGAGCTCCTCACGCTCCTTGATGTGCTCTGCCACGCGGGGATTGGTCTGGCGATAGAGTGTTTCGTCGAACGATTCGCCGAATCGCTTGGCGGCTTTGGCCACCTCTTTCTCGATCTTGTCGTCGATCTTGGCTATCTCCTCTTCGATGAGCACGTCGGCGCGATAGCGCTTCTTGGAGTCGCGGTTGTCGATCAGAGGATCGTTGAATGCGTCGACGTGGCCGGAAGCCTTCCAGATGGTGGGGTGCATGAATATGGCGGAGTCGATTCCGACGATGTTCTCGTGGAGGAGAGTCATGGCGTCCCACCAGTAGCGTTTGATGTTGTTTTTGAGTTCGACACCGTTCTGGCCGTAGTCGTAGACGGCAGCCAGGCCGTCGTAGATTTCACTTGACTGGAACACGAATCCATACTCTTTGGCATGGGAAACTATCTTTTTGAAAACGTCGTCTTGCTGTGCCATAATTGTAGAATGACTATAAATGATGGGTGCAAAGTTAAGCATTTTCCCTTAATGGGCCACCACTTACTATTGAATTAAGATGCAATTATGTCGAGAAGCTCATGCAATAGTTCGGTAAAATTTGCATATTCAATTGAATATCAATAAGATGCAATAACAATTCAATATCAATGCAAACTGTTGTGTATCAGTGCGATACAGCTATGCCTGCTCAAAAATTACCGAACTGTTGCATGAAAATAGCGAATAAAACCGTAACTTTGCAGCCATGTTATCAAAAAAAATCATTGCATTGGTGGCTGTGGCCGTGCCTACGGCGCAGTCGTTCACGGTGTTGGCCGACGGCGGTGAGCACGAGATGGCTCCTGATTCTACAAAATGGCTTGAGGAGGTGTCGGTGACTTCCATAAAACAGTCGCCCGATATACGTCTGCAGCCTACATCGTCGACGGTGCTTGGCCAAAGCCGTATAGAGCGTCTGAATATACGCACGCTGAAGGGCGTCAGCGAGATCGCGCCCAATTTCTATATGCCCGACTATGGCAGCCGCATGACTTCGAGTATCTACGTCCGCGGCATAGGGGCGCGCATGGATCAGCCGGCTGTGGGTCTGTCGGTCGACAATGTGCCTTTTCTCAATAAGGATGCATACGATTTCGATCTGCCCGACATAAGCCGAATGGAGGTGATACGCGGCCCGCAGAGCACTCTGTACGGTCGCAACACCATGGCCGGACAGATCAATATCTATACCCTGTCGCCGCTCGACTATCAGGGCACGCGCATAATGGGCGAGGCCGGCAAAGGGGAGTCGATACGGCTCGCCGCATCGCAGTATGCTCTGCTCCGCGAGAATCTAGGCATGGGCATAGCGGGATATTTCAATTTCCGGGGAGGATATTACACCAATCGCTATCATGGATACAAGGCCGACAAGGAGAAGGGAGGCAGTCTGCGATGGAAGACGGCATGGAGGCCTACAGAGCGGTTGAGTGTGGACAATACCATGTCGTTCACGCTCGACCGTAACGGCGGTTATCCCTACGAGTATCTTGCCGGAAACGAGATCAACTACAATGACACGTGTTTCTATCGGCGTAATATCCTGTCCGACGGATTTACGCTGAAGTGGCGAGGTGACAGCTGGACTCTTTCGAGCATCACGTCGGTGCAGTATATCGACGACAATATGACGCTTGACCAGGACTTTCTGCCGCTCAGCTATTTCACGCTTACGCAGCGGCGTCATGAAACAAATCTTACGCAGGATATAGTGGCCCGTGGTAATGCCGGCGACCGGTATTCATGGCTGGGGGGGCTGTTTGCATTCTACAAGCACAGTTCGATGCACGCTCCGGTGACATTCAAGGAGCATGGCATACAGCGTCTGATTGTAGACAATGTCAACCGTAATCCGATTTTCAACGTGACGTGGAATGATGATCAGTTTGTGCTAGGCAGTGACTTCCGCATACCGGTTTACGGGCTGGCGGCCTATCACCAGAGCGATCTGAAGCTGGGACGGTGGACGCTATCGGCGGGTGTGAGGCTCGACTATGAGCATGTCGCGCTCCGTTATCACAGTCATGTGTCGACATCCTACACAATGACAATGAAAAACGGTCGTCCGATGGGGTCGAAAGAAATCAATATCGATCAGTCTGACAGGCTGAAAGAACACTTTCTGGAGTTTCTGCCCAAGGTGAATGTGTGCTATCGGCTTCCGATTCCGGGCGAGAGCGACGTGTATGCGTCGGTGGGCAAGGGCTACAAGACAGGGGGCTACAACACTCAGATGTTCAGTGATGTGTTGCAGCAGCAGCTCATGTCGGAGATGGGTCGTCCGGTCGAGTATGATATAAACGAGATCCTGAGCTACCGTCCGGAGCGAAGCTGGAACTATGAGGTCGGTGCCCATGTGAGTTGTGCCGACGGCAGGGTGCATACTGATATGTCGCTATTCTATATCGACTGTCGCGACCAGCAGCTGACCATGTTTCCTGACGGTTCCACGACGGGGCGTATCACTACCAATGCCGGAAAGACCCGCAGTTTCGGCGCTGAGGTGCAGGTGCGTTATTCTCCTACGTCGCAGTGGATTTTCAATACAAGTTATGGATATACCAATGCCAAGTTTGTGGAGTTTACCGACGGTCTGACCGACTTCCAGGGTAACCGGGTGCCATACGCGCCCCGCAATACTTTTTTCGCCTCGGCCACCTATCGCCTTCCGGTGGGTAGATGGATCGACGCGATGTCATTCAATGCCCGGGTGCGCGGTGTCGGTGACTTCTATTGGGATGAGGATAATTCCATACGTCAGCCGTTTTATGCCACTCTCGGACTCTCGGCGAGCGCCACTCATAAGTTCCTGACAGTAGAGGTGTGGGGCGAGAACCTTACGGATACCCGTTATACGGTGTTTTCATTCAAGTCGATCGGCAACACTTTTGTGCAGCGCGGAAAACCTTTGACGTGGGGCGTTACCGCCCGCTTATCGTTCGATTCGAACGCTGCCGACTGACCGGTGGGAACCATTGCGGCTGTGGCGGGGTTATTAAAGGTGTAGATTTACTTAATTAATGACTTCGCTATATGAGATGGTTTGAAGCTTCGATTACTGCTGTAGCGCTATCGCTCCAGCTCTGCTCGTGCAGTGGCGATGATGATCCGCAGGCCAGTATAGCAACAGCAGTTACGACTCCGTCCATAGCCGTGATGACAGATACCTCCGGCGTTGTCGGGATATTGCCCGATGTCAGTTGCAGCGTGGCTTTTAATGACGACGATAAGACGGCTCTGGTGGTGATCTCGAATCAGGGATGGAGTGAATCGGAGCGGGGGAGTGTGCTTCGGTTCAGGGGTGTTGCCTGGGTGTTTGACGGAGAGGCGCGAAGAGTGGCGGCTTCCGAGGTGGCTCCCGAAGATGTGCCGGAGCCTGTTCTTACAGACGTTTCCATTCTTTATCAGGCTCCGCGTGAGATTGACGGACGCCTGACCGATGGTCTGGCGGTCAGTTTCACCTCGGATAGCCACAGAGTGACGTTTGTTCCGTTGCATACGGTGCTATGCGGCACGACGGAGTCGGTCGACCTCAGCGATCAGCCGGAGTCGGTTGTGTCGACCAAAACGGTCTATGCCATAGATATTGATCCGTCGGCCGGGGCGGCTGTGATGACGGTCAGCGAACCCCGTTTTGATCTCGGTGGCCGTGTGGCGCCCGATTCTATGGAGCTTCGCTCGCTTGGCGTGGAATTTTATGCCGGAGGCTACCGTCTGTCGGCGGATGTCGCGGTGCCTTATATAGGTGGCATGGCTCGGCGCGACTATGAAGTGCGCGATCTGTTGGTCGACGTCAGTCTGTTCGGTGAGTCGACACTCAGCTACGTCACCTCGGCCGGTTATTCGGTGAAGGCATATTTTGAGGGGGTATATATGCGATGACGCGATTGTGTTGATGTGTTGACTGTGTAGTAGGTGTATCAAATCGAAGCGAAAAAATGGCGAAAAAAAACATCCTATCCATGAAAAAGAGGTCTGGATTGTGAAAGAAATGCCGATTTTTTTGACTAAATTTGCGTCAGAAATCCTGCGTAGTAACCGTGGAATGACTGATGGTTGGCTCTGTTGTGCTGATTGTCAGAATCTTGGCGGTGTGCGCTACAGTTGATAACGCAAATATTTGACAAAACTATAACATGGTATCATTATCGATTTCTAACGCAACGCTTGCCATAGCCGCCGCCCTGACGGGTATCGCGCTGGTGGCATTGGCGTTATGGCTTGCCGGCCTGCTTAGTCCGAGGTCATTCAACCCTCAGAAGGGTGAAGCGTACGAGTGTGGTATTCCCACTCGAGGCGAGAGCATGGCACAGTTCAAGGTGGGCTATTATCTTTTTGCTATCCTTTTCTTGATGTTCGACGTTGAGTGCGTGTTCCTGTTTCCATGGGCTGTACGCGTCAAGGAGCTTGGTGGCGCCGGGCTTGTCAGCATCGCGATTTTTTTCACAATATTAGTGCTGGGTCTTGTTTATGCCTGGCGGAAAGGAGCTCTTGAATGGAAGTGACAACCAAAAGCATGCCCTATGAGGCGTGGAAAGATAATGAGTATATCGAGAGCCTTGTCGCCGAACTTAAGGCCAATGGTACAAACGTGGTGGTAGGCTCGTTTGACAAACTGATCAACTGGGGTCGTTCCAACTCCATCTGGCCTCTGACTTTTGCTACCAGTTGTTGCGGCATCGAGTTTGTGTCGCTTGGAGCCGCCCGCTTCGATATGGCACGTTTCGGATGGGAGGTTGCCCGTTCGTCGCCCCGTCAGGCTGACTTTATAATGGTGGCCGGCACAATAGTCCATCGTATGGCTCCGGTGCTCCGCCGTCTGTATGACCAGCTTGCGGAGCCGAAGTATGTGATCGCCACTGGTGCTTGCGCCGTGTCGGGCGGTCCGTTCAAGAAATCATATCATGTGGTGATGGGAGTCGACAAGATCATACCTGTCGACGTGTATCTGCCCGGTTGCCCGCCGCGTCCTGAGGCCATGATCTACGCTATCATGCAGCTCTCGCGCAAGATGAAGGTAGAGCGCTTCTTCGGAGGCGTCAACCGCAAGGAAAAACAGCAGGAATTCCTCGAAAGCCACCCTGTTGAGGGTGTGGAGGATTGATTCCCGGCAGTAAAAGTCAACCCCTTTCAATCAAACGACGAAACCATTGACCAATATGGCAGACATTCAGGAAAGAATAGCCGGGCAGTTCCCCGAAGCCACATTCGATACATCCGACGTACTTACCGTCGAAATTCCCGATGCGAAACTGCACGCTCTCGCCCGTTTCCTGCGCGATGAGCTTCATTTCGATTATCTGATGACGATTGTCGGCATGGACTGGGTAGAGAAGATGGGATGCATCTACTACCTGCAGTCGACGGCCGACCATAACCGCATAGCAATCAAGGCCACTACGGCCGACCGTGAGAACCCGATGCTCCACAGCATCGCCGATCTCTGGCAGATAGCGGTGATTTACGAGCGCGAAGTCTTCGACTTCTTCGGAATAGTGTTCATCGGCAACCCCGATATGCGCCGTCTCTTCCTCAGCATAGACTGGAAGGGATATCCCCTGCGCAAGGACTATGATCCGTCGCTCAACCCCGTGCCTACCGAAAACGAGCGTCAGAGTGACTTCACCAACACTTACGTAGAACAGGCCGACGGCAAGATCGTCAAGGAGCAGGCCAGAGTGTTTGAGGAGGATGATTTTGTAGTCAATATAGGTCCGCAGCATCCTGCTACCCACGGAGTGCTCCGTTTCCGCACAGCAGTCGACGGCGAGACGATCAAGAAGATCGACGTGTATATGGGCTATATCCATCGTGGAATCGAAAAGATCTGCGAGGGACTGACATATCCGCAGACGCTCCATTTCATGGACCGTATGGACTATTTCTCGGCTCACAATTATCATCACGGACTCTGTATGACCATAGAGCAGGCTGCCGGCATAGAGGTGTCGCGCCGTGTGCAGGTGATCCGCGTGATCATGGACGAGTTGTCGCGCATAGCCTCCCACTGCCTGTTTATCGGCACATTCTGCATGGACCTCGGCGCTACCACGATGCTCTTCTATACGCTCCGTGTGCGCGAGCAGATACTTGACATTATGGATAAGACCTGCGGTGCCCGCATGACGTTCAACTACGATACCATCGGCGGTGTGATGCAGGATCTTCATCCCGATTTCGTGAAGGATGTGAAGGCGCTGCTCGCAGTGCTTCCGGCCAACCTCAAGGAATACGACAAACTGTTCACCGGCAACGTTATCACACGCAACCGTATGGAGGGCGTAGGATATATGAGCCGCGAGGATGCCGTCACCTGGTCGGTGACGGGTCCGTCGGGACGTGCGTCGGGCTGGGCCTGCGATATCCGCAAGACCAATCCCTACAGCATTTACCAGGAACTCGATTTCGAGCAGGTGGTGATGCACGAGGGCGATGCTATGGCTCGCTTCAAGGTGCGCATGAAGGAGATCGAGGAGAGTGCCAAGATTATCGCGCAACTTATTGACAATATACCCGACGGCGAGATTCAGGCCAAGGTTTCGAAGGTGTTCAAACTGCCTGCCGGACATTGGTTCCGTACGGTGGAGGGATGTCGTGGCGCGTTCGGCGTCTATCTCGAAAGCGACGGCACGGTCAATCCGTATCGTATCAAGTTAGTTCCGCCGTGCCTGCCGGCTGCAGCCGCTGTCGATCATCTGACACGTGGCCAGAAGATAGCCGACCTCATCACTATCGGCGGTTCGCTTGACTATATCGTTCCAGATATCGACCGATAAACAAATCACCAACTATTGACAACGACACTTGAAAAAACATAAGTCATGTTTGATTTTTCCGCTTTAACCAACTGGATCCATGCCGGGCTTCTTTCGTTCATGCCCGAATGGCTCGCCGTGACCACGGAGTGTGTGCTCATAGGGCTGGTGCTTCTTACGGTATATGCGCTACTGGCTCTTTTCTATATCTACTACGAACGTAAGGTGTGTGCCGCTTTCCAGTGTCGCCTCGGTCCCGACCGTGTCGGCCCGATGGGATTGCTGCAGAGCTTTGCTGACATGTTCAAGATGCTCATCAAGGAGCTGATATCGCTCAAGCATACCGACAAGTTTCTTTTCGCTCTGGCACCCTATCTGGTGATTCTGGCGTCGATGCTTGCCTTCGCAGTGCTCCCATGGGGCAACGGTCTGCAGGTGATCGACTTCAACATCGGCATATTCTTCCTGATAGCCGTTTCGTCGATAGGCGTTCTCGGCATACTTCTTGCCGGATGGTCGAGCAACAACAAGTTTACTCTCATAGGCGCTTTGCGTTCCGGCGCCCAGATGGTCAGCTATGAGCTGTCGATCGGCCTGTCGGTGCTCACTATGGTGTGTCTGGCCGGCACGATGTCGGTGGGCGGCATCGTTGAAGAGCAGCGCGATCTGTGGTTTATCTTCTCGGGTCATATCCCCGCGATCATCGCTTTCATCATCTACCTGATAGCAGGCACGGCTGAAACCAACCGTGGCCCGTTTGACCTCCCTGAGGCCGAGAGCGAGCTGACTGCCGGCTATCATACGGAGTATTCCGGCATGCACTTCGGATTCTTCTATCTGGCTGAGTATCTCAACCTGTTCATCGTGTCGGGCGTGGCCGCTCTGCTGTTCTTCGGCGGATGGATGCCGCTCCACATCCCTGGATGGGATGCTTTCAATCATGTAATGGATTACATTCCGTCGGTGATATGGTTTGTCGGCAAGGCAGTGGTGATCTCGTTTATCATCATCTGGTTCAAATGGACATTCCCGCGTCTGAGGATCGATCAGATGCTTTCGCTTGAATGGAAGTATCTGCTCCCTATAAATCTCTTCAACCTGGTGCTGATGGTGCTGGTAGTGGTCTACGGACTTCACTTCTGATGCGTGCCTGACGCAATTGAAAAACAATCTACTCTGACAATTGACTGACATGAGCGAAAAATACGGAAAAATAGCACAGGTCATCGGTCCCGTGGTCGACGTGGCCTTCGAGGGCGAAAGCAATGAGCTTCCCCCTATCTATACCGCTCTGAAAGTAGACCGTCCCGACGGCGGAATGCTTATACTCGAAGTGGAGCAGCATATCGGTGAGAACACCGTCAGATGTGTGGCCATGGAGAGCACCGACGGCCTTCGCCGCGGCGAGCGTGTGGACAATCTCGACCGACCGATAGCTGTGCCGACCGGCGATCAGGTCAAAGGACGTCTGCTTAATGTGGTGGGTGAGGCCATCGACCGTCTGCCCGCTCTCAAGCGCGACAATCTTCGACCGATCCATCAGCCGGCTCCGGAATTTGACGATCTGACCATCGGCACCGAGATACTATATACCGGTATCAAGGTCATAGACCTGCTCGAGCCTTACAGCAAAGGCGGCAAGATCGGCCTCTTCGGAGGCGCCGGCGTGGGCAAGACCGTGCTCATCATGGAGTTGATCAACAATATCGCCAAGGGTCACAACGGTTTTTCGGTATTTACCGGTGTGGGCGAGCGTACTCGTGAGGGCAACGACCTCCTGAGAGAAATGATCGAGAGCGGCGTCATGAAGTATGGCGAGAAATTCCGCGAAGGCATGGAAAAGGGGGAGTGGAACCTTCAGGATGTGGACATGAAGGAGGTCGGCGAGTCGCAGGCCACCCTCGTGTTCGGACAGATGAACGAGCCGCCGGGCGCGCGTCTGCGTGTGGCGCTTTCGGGTCTGACCGTTGCCGAGCAGTTCCGCGATCAGGATGGCGGCGGCAAGGAGATACTTCTCTTTATCGACAACATATTCCGTTTCACGCAGGCCGGCAGTGAGGTATCGGCTCTTCTCGGACGTATGCCTTCGGCCGTGGGTTATCAGCCGACACTTGCGTCGGAAATGGGTGCCCTGCAGGAGCGTATTACTTCTACGAAGAACGGCTCGATCACTTCGGTGCAGGCCATCTATGTGCCGGCCGACGACCTTACCGACCCTGCTCCGGCCACAACTTTCAGCTTCCTTGACGCCACAACGGTGTTGAGCCGAAAGATTGCTGAGCTGGGCATATATCCGGCTGTGGATCCTCTCGAATCCACATCGCGTATTCTTGATCCCAATATTATCGGGGAGGAGCACTATAATACGGCACAGGCCGTGAAGCAGTTGCTTCAGAAATACAACGAGCTGCAGGATATTATCGCGATTCTTGGTGTCGACGAACTGTCGGACGAGGACAAACTCGTGGTGGCACGCGCCCGTCGCGCACAGCGTTTCCTGTCGCAGCCGTTCAATGTGGCCGAGCAGTTTACCGGACTTCCGGGCGTGATGGTGCCGTTGAGCGAGACTATCCGTGGATTCAAGATGATTCTCAGCGGTGAGATGGACGAGTATCCCGAGCAGGCTTTCCTCAATGTGGGCACTATCGACGAGGCTATAGAAAAAGGCAAGCGTCTGCTGGCTGAGGTGAAGTGATCATCCAAGTGATAATACGACTACCGGCACTTACGGAGCATAAAAGACAGAAAGCATGACACTGAAGATCATATCGGCCGAGGACGTACTCTTCGAGGGTGAGGCGACTTTAGTCGCTCTTCCCGGAGTGATGGGGCAGTTCACTGTGCTCCAGAATCATGCTACGCTCATATCGGTTCTCACAGCCGGCAATATCGAGTATGTCACCGGCGGACAGCGCGAGTCGCTTCCCGTGGGTGGCGGACTGGTGTCGGTCGACAATAATGTTATATCCGTTTGTATCTATTGATCATGAAGAAGCTTTTGGCCATCATATTGTCTTCCGTATTCATCCTGTGGGCATTGCCATGCATGGCGGCTGAGGCTCATGGCGGTGAAGAGGAGGGCAAGGTTGACGCGAAGGAGATCATCTTCGAGCATCTTGGCGACAGGTATGGCTGGGAGGTGCCCTTCTGTCACGACAAGTCGATCCCTCTGCCCATCATATTGTGGGGGCACGACGGACTGCACTGCTTCATGTCGTCGAAGGTGGAGCATGGACGCACATATGTCGACGGCGACGCCACTTTCCGGGTGGCTGGAGCCGACAGCGAGCACAAGGGGAAGATCGTGGAGATTATCGATGGCAAGGAATATAGGCCGTGGGACATATCCATTACCAAAAATGTGCTGGGACTGTTTATCGCCGTGGTGCTGGTGATATGGAGCATTCTTGACGTGGCCCGATGGCACAAGCGCAATGGATACAAGGCTCCTCGGAAGTTTACAGGCGCTATCGAGACTCTGATCACGTTTGTCTACGACGGTGTCATACGACCGACGCTCAAGGATCGGGCTATGAAGTTCGCACCATATCTGTTGACGGTGTTCTTCTTCATACTATATATGAATCTTCTGGGCCTGATCGTGGTGTTCCCCGGCGGCGCGAATCTGACAGGCAACATAGCCGTCACTCTGGTGCTTTCGGTGTTCACTTTCCTGCTGACAAATGTCATCGGTACGAAGCATTACTGGAAGGAGATTTTCTGGCCCGATGTTCCGCTCTGGCTGAAGTTTCCGCTGCCGATCATGCCGGTCATAGAGATATTCGGTGCGCTGACCAAGCCGGCAGCCTTGACAGTGCGACTGTTTGCCAATATGCTTGGCGGCCACATGATCATATTGGTGCTTACGCTGCTGATATTTATTTTCGCGGCAATGGGACCGGCAGTGGCCGGAGGCATGACAGTGATTTCGGTCGGCTTCTCGGTGTTCATGCTTCTGATTGACGTGCTGGTGAGCTTTATCCAGGCTTATGTGTTCACGATGTTGTCGACGATATTCATATCATTCGGTCAGGAGCGCGGACACGACGAAGGCCACGATGACGGCGGCCATCATCACGACAAACCGGTGGCTGGGTCCGACGGACATCATGCCGCTACAGTGTGATTTCAATGCAAGAAACAATATAAAAACAACCATAAAAACGTAAGATTATGTTAGCAATGATTTTAGCAGCAATCGAAGGCATTCTCGGCATAGGAGCATGCGTCGGAGCAGGTATCGCCGTTATCGGCGCAGGTCTTGGCATCGGCAAAATCGGTGCATCGGCCATGGAAGCTATCGCACGCCAGCCGGAGTCGGCAGGCGACATCCGAAGCAACATGATTGTGATCGCGGCTCTTGTCGAGGGTGTGGCTCTCTTTGCTGTGATTGTTTGTATCCTCTCGCTGTTCCTTTAATCAACAATAGGCACAGATGGAACTGTTTAAGCCTGACTTTGGTCTGATATTCTGGATGTTCGTGGCCTTTGCCATCCTTTTCTTCGTTTTGTGGAAGTGGGGTTGGCCGGCGATCATGAAAGGTGTGGAGGGTCGCGCTGATCTCATCGACAAGGGAGTGGAGTATGCTCAGAACGCCAAGGAACAGCTCGACAACGCGCGTAAGCAGGCCGACAGTTACATTGCCGAAGCGCGTAAGCATCAGACAGAGATACTCCGCGAGGCTGATCGTATGAAGACTCAGATCATCGACGAAGCCCGCGAGGCCGCTCAGCAGGAGGCTCGCAAAGTGATGGAGCAGGCTCAGCTGTCGATACAGCAGGAGCGCAAGCAAGCCGAGCTGCAGTTTCGCAACGAGGTGAGCGCTCTGGCTGTCGACATAGCCACAAAGGTGGTGCGCGGCGAGATGGGCGACGAAAAGGCTCAAAGCCGTCTGGTGGACAGTCTGCTGGACGATATGGAAAAACAAAACTGAACTGACCGATGAACGAAGGACTCGTACCACGGCGATATGCCAAGGCTCTTTATGGGTTCGCCCTTGAGAAGGGCGTGCAGGAACGTGTCTACACGATGATGAAGAGTCTGGTGGCCTCGTTTGCCGCCAACGAAGGCCTTCAGCCGACCTTGGCCAATCCTTATGTGGGCGTAGCCGACAAGACCGGACTGCTCATGACGGCGGCTTCTGCCGAAAAGACTGATGCCGTCTATGCCGACTTCCTGAAGCTGTTGGCCGAGAATCGCAGGCTCGATATGGCACGCGATATAGCGCTGGCGTATATCGGGATCTACCGCAAGGCCAATGGCATCCATGAGGTGAGGGTCACAAGCGCATATCCGCTCAAGCCGGCCGAGTCGGCTCGTCTGAAGGCCTTGGTGGAGCGTCATCTCGGCAAGAACGCGGTGGTGGAGTTTTCCGAAGCGGTCAATCCTGAACTTATCGGCGGCTTCACGGTGGCCGTGGGCAACGAGCGGCTCGATGCTTCACTGAGCAACGAGTTCAAACAACTAAGACTCAACTTATCAAGCAAATAACAAACAATCCCGATGATAAATCCCAGCGAGATATCCGAAGTGCTCAGGCAGCAGCTTGAAAACGTCAACTCGAAGGTGTCGTTTGAAGAAACGGGCACGGTGCTCGATGTCGGCGATGGCGTGGCACACGTCTACGGACTCGACAACGTTTGCGCCAATGAACTCGTGGAGTTCGAAAATGGTGTGACGGGCGTGGCACTCAACCTCGAGGAGAGCAATGTAGGCGTGATTCTTCTCGACAACGTCAATAAGGTGACCGAAGGCATGTCGGTCAAGCGTACAGGCGAGATCGCCTCTATCCCCGTGGGCGAAGGTCTGCTGGGACGTGTCATCAATGTGCTCGGCGAGCCTATCGACGGCAAAGGACCTGTCGACGGCGAGCTTATACGGCTGCCGCTTGAGCGCAAGGCACCGGGAGTGGTCTACCGCCAGCCGGTGAAGCAGCCGCTGCAGACCGGTATCAAGGCCATAGACTCGATGGTGCCTATAGGCCGTGGACAGCGTGAGCTGATCATCGGTGACCGTCAGATCGGCAAGACTGCTATCGCTATAGACACCATAATCAACCAACGCAAGGGATTTGAGTCGGGCAAACCGGTTTACTGCATCTATGTTGCCATCGGCCAGAAGGCATCGTCGGTGGCCGCCACTGTCGAAACTCTCCGTCAGCATGGTGCTCTTGACTACACTGTGGTAGTGGCGGCTACGGCGTCGGACTCGGCTTCGATGCGCTACTATGCTCCGTTTGCCGGAGTGGCTATCGGCGAGTTTTTCCGTGACACCGGCCGCGATGCTCTCATCGTTTACGATGACCTGTCGAAGCAGGCTGTCGCCTATCGTGAGATTTCGCTAATATTGAAGCGTCCTTCGGGTCGTGAGGCTTATCCGGGCGATATCTTCTATCTGCATTCGCGTCTGTTGGAGCGTGCGGCCAAGATTATCGACAATCAGGAGGTGGCATCGCACATGAACGACCTGCCCGAACCGCTCAAGCCGCTGGTGAAGGGTGGCGGATCGCTCACCGCACTTCCTATTATAGAAACTCAGGCCGGTGACGTGTCGGCATATATTCCGACCAATGTGATCTCGATCACCGACGGTCAGATATTCCTTGAAACCGCGTTGTTCAACCGTGGTATACGCCCGGCCATCAACGTCGGTATATCGGTGAGCCGCGTCGGCGGATCGGCGCAGATCAAGTCGATGAAGAAAGTGGCAGGCACGCTGAAGATCGACCAGGCACAGTTCCGTGAGCTTGAATCGTTCACCAAGTTTGGCGGTGATATAGATCCCGTGACCGCACGTGTCATCGACAAGGGACGCAAGAACGAGCGCCTGCTGATACAGCCCCAGTATAAACCTATGATCGTTGAAGATGAGGTGGCGATCATCTACTGCGGCACCCGCGGTCTGCTGGAGAATGTGCCGGTGGATAAGGTCAGCGAGTTTGAAAAGAGTCTGCTTCAGCTTCTCCATTCGGCTCATCAGGCTGATGTCATGGATCAGTTGCGCGAAGGCAAGCTGACCGAAGAGATGGAACAGAAACTCAATGCCGCCGCCGTTCAGGTAGCTGCATCGTATTGAACTACGGAAAGCATCGAAAAAGCAAATGGCAACACTACGCGAACTAAAGACACGCATCGGCTCGGTGGCTTCGTCGGAGAAGATCACCGGCGCCATGAAGATGATCTCATCGGCCAAGATGCATAAAGCCGAGATGAGCCTCCGCAGGCTTCAGCCTTTCCGCCGTCAGGTGGAGAGCATCATCGGCACACTGCTTACGGCCGACGCCGAGTTCAGCTCCCCGCTGCTCGAAGAGAGACCGGTGGCTAAAGTCACGATAGTGGTGTTTGGATCCGACGACGGCCTTTGCGGTGCTTACAACAACAATATCTTCAAGGCGCTTCTCGAACATATCGGACATCTGCGCGAGTCCTTTGGCCGCGATACAGCGATAGAGCTTTATCCGATAGGTAAAAAAATGCTGAAGGCCTGTGAGAAGCTTCATCACTCCGACGGCATTACGGTGACGACGGTGGAGGGCGTGGACTCGAAGACCTCCGGCGACGGAGTGCGCGACTTTGCCGACAGCCTTTGCCGTCAGTTCGCCGAGGGAGAAACCGATCGTGTCGACTGTCTTTATATGGGCTTTCACAGCGTCAGCCGTCAGCGCACGAGCGCCGAACAGCTGCTTCCGGTGGTGGCCTCGACTCTTTCGGACAACGGTGTCGTGGCCGATGTGCGCCCCTGCATATTCGAGCCTGACGCACAGACGATTTTCGAGAGTGTGCTGCCGATGTTCATCATGTCGGTGATGCACGATGTGTTTACCGAAAACCGTGCTTCGGAGCAGGCTGCCAGAGTTATGGCCATGCAGAGCGCCAACGACAATGCCAAGAAGCTGCTCGAACAGTTGCAGCTTGAGTACAACAAGCTTCGCCAGCAGAGCATCACCACCGAGCTGCTCGACATACTCGGCGGTCAGGTAAGATAGAGAAAATACAACCGATTTATCACCAAGCAATAAAAAAGTAAAACATATCAACAATAAACTATGGGTAGTGTAAAAGATTATTTTTCGTCGCTGGGGGCCGGCATCGCCAGCCTTGTGAAGGGCATGACGGTCACCGGCAAGGAGTTCGTCACCCCCAAGCTGACGGAGAAATATCCTGAAAACCGCGACACCGTCCACGTTCCCGATCGCTTCCGCGCGATTCTGGAGCTTAAGTACGATGCCGAGGGACGCCACAAGTGCATAGCTTGCGGCATTTGCGAACGCAACTGTCCGAACGGCACCATCTCTCTTAGCACAAAGATGGTGGATACGGCCGACGGAAAGAAGAAGCGTAAGCTCGACAAGTATATGTATGATCTGGGCAGCTGCACGTTCTGTCAGCTGTGTGTCAGCTCGTGTCCGCAGGATGCAATCGAATTCTGCAATGATTTCGAGCAGGCTGTGTTTACAAGAGAGAAGCTTGTCAAGCAGCTCAACTATCTTCCTGAGAAAGAGGAACCGGCTCCTTCGCCTGAGGAACTTGCACGTATCCAGGCCGAACGTGAGGCCAAGATAGCAGCCGCCAAGGCCGCTGCCGCTGCCAAAAAGGCAGCCGCAGCAGCAGCCGAGGGCATCGAGGCTGCCGAGAAGGCGCAGGGTGAGAAGCCTGTGACCGAAGAGCCTGCAAAACCTGTTGACAAACAATAATTATTAGATATGGAATCACTTGGAGGTATAATCATGTACTGGGTGATCGCTCTGGCGATCGTCATATTCTCGGTGCTGACTGTCACCACACGCAAAATCTTGCGTTCGGCCACATATCTTCTGTTCGTACTCTTCGCCACGGCTGCTCTTTACTTCAAGCTCGACTATGAGTTTCTGGGCGCCGTGCAGATCGCAGTCTACGCCGGAGGCATAGTGGTGTTGTTCGTGTTCTCTATTCTGCTGACTTCACATCCGGGCGACAACACAGCGCGTCTGGTGTCGAAGAAGCGCGTGCTTGGCCTTGTAGCGGGTATAGCCACTCTGGTAGTGGCCGGATGGGCTCTTCTGAGCCGCTGCGCCGAAATGGCATCCCGTCTGCCGATCATGGACAATCCGTCCATGCACCGTATCGGCGAAACTCTCATGGGCACCGGCAAGGGCGAATATCTGCTTCCGTTCGAGGCTGTCAGCGTCCTGCTTCTGGCATGTATAATCGGTGGCGTCACAGTCGCCCGCAAAAGATAAGCTGTTATGGAAATTACGATGATATATTATCTCATACCGTCGCTGCTGATGTTCTGCTGCGGCGTATATGGCTTCGTCACACGCAAAAACATGATAGCGATGCTGATATCGCTTGAGCTGATGCTCAACGCTGTCGATATCAACTTCGTGGTGTTCAACCGCTATCTTTTCCCGGGACAGATGGAGGGCATGTTCTTCACTCTCTTCGCCATCGCTATCGCGGCGGCCGAGACAGCGCTTGCCATTGCCATAATCATCAACGTGTTCCGCGCTGCGCGCAACGTCGATGTCGACGATCTCAACAAAATGAAACATTAACCCATTCCGCGTCATGGACATTACGATACCTATACTTATTCTGGCCATACCGCTCTTCATGTTCCTTCTGCTGGGACTGACCGGCATGAAAATGCCCCATTGGCTTGCCGGCACGCTCGGCACGGCAGGAATGGGCACCGTGCTGGTGTTGAGCTATATCACGGCATTGACTTATTTCTTTGGCGGCTCGCCGCAGTTCATAGCCGAAAACGGCGAACGTCTGCAGGCTGTCATATTCAACTGCACCTGGCTGCAGTTTACTCCCAGCCTGGTGATCAAACTCGGATTCCTCCTCGATCCCATCTCGGCGCTTATGCTGATAGTGATCCCCACGATCTCTTTCATGGTGCATCTCTACAGCATGGGCTACATGCGCGACCATCACGGAGTGTATGAGCACGGTTTCCAGCGTTTCTACGCTTTCCTGTCGCTCTTCAGCTTCTCTATGCTCGGCCTTGTGGTTGCGACCAATATCTTCCAGATGTATATCTTCTGGGAGCTCGTGGGCGCTTCGTCTTACCTGCTTATCGGCTTCTACTATAAAAAACCGTCGGCGGTGTCGGCTTCGAAGAAGGCATTCATCGTCACCCGTTTCGCCGACCTCGGCTTCCTGATCGGTATTCTGGTGCTGTCGTACTACACCGGCACCTTCGACTTCATGCAGCTCACTTCGGCTCCTGTCGGGGGAATGGAGGGCGTTTATCAGATCAGCGAGCAGACTGCGATGGGAGTCAAGAGCATTTTCACACAGAGCGCAGCCCCCGTGTTTATGGGTGCTTCGGTGCTCACATGGGCTCTCGTGCTGATATTCATGGGTGGCATGGGTAAGTCGGCGATGATGCCGCTCCATATCTGGCTGCCCGATGCTATGGAAGGCCCCACTCCTGTTTCGGCTCTTATCCATGCTGCAACGATGGTTGTGGCCGGTGTGTATCTCGTAGCGCGCCTCTACCCGCTCTATCTGATGGAAACCGCATCGCTCGACATCGTGGTGGTGGTAGGTGCCCTGACCGCTCTCTATGCGGCTTTGGTGGCATGCGCTCAGATCGATATCAAGCGCGTGCTTGCGTTCTCTACCATCTCGCAGATCGCCTTCATGATGGTGTCGCTGGGCGTTTCGCGTCCGGAGTTCCACGATGGCATCGGCTACATGGCCGGCATGTTCCATCTGTTCACACACGCCATGTTCAAGGCTCTGCTCTTCCTCTGCGCCGGTGCGATCATTCATGCTGTCGGCTCCAACGACTATACCGACATGCACGGTCTGCGCAAGTATATGCCCATAACCAATGTCTGCTTCCTTATCGGTTGCCTTGCCATTGCGGGTATCATTCCGTTCGCTGGTTTCTTCTCCAAGGATGAGATCCTTGTGGCTTGCTTCGGTCATTCGATATTCTGGTATATATGGATGTCGGCCGTGGCCGGTCTGACGGCGTTCTATATGTTCCGCATCTACTACCTGATCTTCTGGTGGAAGGAACATAGGGTGCACGAAGGCCATCACAAGCCTTCCGACCAGCCCTGGACGATGACTCTTCCGCTGGTGATTCTGGCCGTGGTGTCATGTCTGGCCGGTTTCGTTCCGATGGGCAATCTTGTTACATGGAACGGTGTGCCGATGTTTGAGCATGCCAATTTCCTCACCAATCTCGCTCACCTTGACTGGAGCGTGGCTCTCGTATCGCTCGCAGTAGCCATCGTCGCTATCGTGATCGCGACAGTGATGTATCGCAAGGAGAATCCTCTGCCCGACCGCATGGCCGACATGATGCCCCGTCTGTGGGACTGGTGTCACCACCGTTTCTACTGGGACGAACTGTATCAGTTTATAACCCACAAGATAATATTCGGCTGCATATCGCGTCCGATCGCATGGTTTGACCGCCATATCATCGACGGTGCAATGGACGGTCTGGCAATTGTCACCAACAAGGCTTCCTACGCCATCCGCGGCCTTCAGAGCGGCAAGATACAGATGTATGTGTGGATCTACCTTATAGGTGTGCTTTTGCTGGCAGCCGTAACGGCTTTCTGCCTCATGTAATATCAATCACGGTGCAATAAGAAAAAGAAAAAGTAATTATGTTTTCCAATCCTCTGATCTATTTCGTGGTGATTCCGCTGGTGATGCTGGCCGGACTCGCCATCTGCCGGAGCATAGGGCAGATACGCGCCGTGGCCGTAACCGGATCACTTGCGCTCACAGCCCTTTCGATATGGCTTTTGGTAGACTATCTGGGACTTCGTGCGGCAGGCGCCGACGCCCCGATGCTTTATTGCGACTCATGGAGTTGGTTTGAACCGCTCAACATCCATCTTGCTGTTGGTGTCGACGGCATTTCGATAGCCATGCTCATCCTTTCGTCGATAATCCTTCTGACCGGCAGCTTCGCCTCATGGAAGGTGGAACCCAACACCAAGGACTTCTTCCTGTGGCTGATACTTCTGTCGACAGGTGTGTTCGGATTCTTCATCTCGATCGATCTATTCACGATGTTCATGTTTTATGAGGTGGCTCTGATCCCGATGTATCTTCTCATCGGTGTGTGGGGCAGCGGCAACAAGAACTATTCGGCCATGAAGCTTACCCTGATGCTTATGGGCGGTTCGGCGTTCCTGATGCTCGGCCTTATCGGCATCTTCTATCACTCGGCTCCCGAGGGCATGCCTCTTACGTGGAATCTGCTTGAGATCCGCGCCAACGAGAGCATCTCCGAAGGCTGGCAGTATTTCCTCTTCCCGATGACGTTTGTGGGATTCGGCGTGCTTGGCGCCATGTTCCCCTTCCATACATGGAGTCCCGACGGTCATGCTTCGGCTCCGACGGCTGTGTCGATGCTCCATGCGGGCGTGCTGATGAAACTCGGCGGCTACGGATGCTTCCGTGTGGCGATCTACCTGATGCCTCAGGCTGCCAACGATCTGGCATGGATATTCCTGGTGCTGACCGGCATTTCGGTTGTCTACGGAGCCTTCTCGGCTTGCGTGCAGACCGACCTTAAATATATCAACGCCTATTCGTCGGTGAGCCACTGCGGACTGGTGCTGTTCGCTATCCTGATGCTCAACACCACCGCAATGACCGGTGCCATCATGCAGATGCTCTCCCACGGTCTGATGACAGCGCTCTTCTTCGCTCTGATAGGTATGATATACGGACGCACACATACCCGTGACATACGCCTGATGGGCGGACTGATGAAGATAATGCCGTTCCTGGCAGTGTGCTACGTCATAGCCGGTTTCGCTTCGCTCGGTCTGCCGGGTCTTAGCGGTTTCGTGGCCGAGATGACCATCTTCGTGGGTTCGTTCGAGCACGCCGATATGTTCCACCGTGTGTTCACCATCGTAGCTTGCTGCTCGATCGTGATAACCGCCGTGTATATCCTCCGCGTGGTAGGCAAGCTGCTCTTCGGCCCCGTGCAGGACGAGCATCATCTGCAGCTCACCGACGCCACATGGTGGGAGCGTGTGTCGACAGTCACACTCATTATCAGCGTAGCGGCCATAGGCTGTTTCCCCAACTTCTTCGCTGACCTTATCAAGTTTACATTCAGCCCGTCGATCTTCGCCGTAATCGGCCAGTAATTTTGCATAGATAGAAAATGGACTATTCACAGTTTCTCATAATGAAGCAGGAAATCGGCCTTCTCGCCGTATTTCTGATCGTCTTCCTCGCCGACACCTTCCTGCCGCGCCGCGAGCAGGGTTCGATCGGCGTAATCAGCTGCATATTCTTCGCCGCTTTCACGGTGCTCGGCTTTGTCCCCGGTGTCGCAGGTGAAGGAGTGGCCTTCTCCGGCATGTATGAGGCTACATGGCCTGTGATCAATATCAAGAACATCCTCAATGTGGGTGTGCTCATAGTCATGATACAGGCTCTCCGCTGGGCCGACCAGGATATGGTGAGAATCCGTCGCGGCGAGTTCTACGAGCTGCTGCTGGTGACTCTGCTCGGCATGTATTTCATGATTTCGGCCCGTCACTTCCTGATGTTCGTGATCGGTCTGGAAACAGCTTCGCTGCCTCTGGCCGCAATGGTGGCTTTCGACAAGCACCGCTACGAATCGCGTGAGGCGGCCGTCAAGTATATACTGACAGCCGTGTTCTCCTCGGCCATCTTCATGATGGGCATATCCTACGTCTACGCTCTCTCGGGCTCGCTCTACTTCTCCGATATCGCTATCGCTGTATGGTCGGAGTCGCATAGCGCTCTGCTCGTTTGCGCTCTGGCTTTCGTGATCGCCGGTATCGGTTTCAAGCTTTCGCTTGTGCCGTTCCACCTCTGGACTGCCGACGTATATCAGGGCGCTCCCACTCCGGTCACCTCATATCTGTCGGTGATCTCCAAGGGCGCCGCTGCGTTCGCTTTCCTCGCAGTGCTGTGGCAGGCGTTCGGCACAGTATATCCCCAGGCGTGGGAATGGATGCTCTATGCTCTGATCATTCTCACCATCACTGTGGGCAACCTGTTTGCGATGCGGCAGAAAAACATGAAGCGTTTCCTCGCTTTCTCGTCAATATCGCAGGCCGGATATATCATGCTCGGCATTATCGCCTTCAATCCCATGGGACTGGCGGCTCTGATGTTCTACGTGCTGGTGTACATCTTCTCCAATCTCGCTGCTTTCGGTGTGATCGGAGCTATAGAGAATGCTTCGGGCAAGGTATGGATGGACGACTACAGGGGTCTTTACCGCACCAATCCGCGTCTGGCCTTCACAATGATGCTGGCCATGTTCTCTCTGGCCGGTATCCCTCCGTTCGCAGGCTTCTTCTCGAAGTTCTTCATCTTCACCGGTGCGATAGCCCAGGGAACGGTAGCTATCTACGTTCTGGTGCTGATAGCGCTTATCAACACCATCATTTCGCTCTACTACTATCTGCTGGTGGTAAAGGCGATGTTCATCTCGCAGGACGATTGCGTGATAGCTCCCTTCCGCAGTGCCTGCAGCGAGCGTTTCGCTCTGTGGGTATGTGTGGCGGGCATCGTGTTCCTCGGTATTGTCAGCTTCGTCTACAATACTCTCCTTGAAGGTACGATCATGAGTTTCTGATGCGTCCCTGACTGACGTTTCAACCCCTATTATATGTCTGCTCCCCGGATAGCGACCGCTATCCGGGGAGCAGTGTATTGTAGTGGAGCAAGCGATGTATCGCTGACGGCCCCGCTTCAGCGTGAGGGCAGCCGGAGCGATCGGGTGAAGCCCTCGGGCACTTCTTCCGGGAAGTGGGTGACGAATACAATGGCGGCTCCGCTTCGTGCGGCTATAGTGTCAATGATGCGTCGCACGGTGTTTTTCTGCGTTGCGTCAAGACCGTGAAACGGCTCGTCGAGCAGCATAAGCGGTGCCTCTTTGATAAATGTGCGGGCGAGCAGCGCGAGCCGCTGTTGGCCTGTGGATAACGTAGAAAATGTGCGGTCGGACAGATGTGTCATGCCGAGAGCGTCGATCCATTGGCCGGCGGTCTCGATCTGTTCGTCTGAAAGACGTGTATAGCAGCCTACGGTGTCGTTGAGGCCGCGTGCCACGACATCGCGCACCGTAGCGCTTCCTCCGCCGAAATAAAGCTGCATCTCCGGGGAGATGTACCCGATGCGGCGCTTCACTTCCCAGATACTCTCGCCGGTGCCGCGCCGGCGGCCGAAAATGCTGATGTCGTTGGAGTAGGCTTGCGGACCGTCGGCACAGATAAGACTCAGAAGTGTCGATTTGCCCGAACCGTTCGGTCCTGAAAGAACCCAGCGTTCGCCGGGCATGATCCGCCAGTCGACTGATTCCAGCAGTGTGCGTGATCCATATCTGACTGTGCAGGCGTGCATCTCTACGACCGGAACATTAGCATTGACCGTCGGCGGTATGATCCGTTGCGGGGCGTATGCCTCCGCCGTCGGTTCAAACAGGTGTGAGGCCGCGCGTCGGAGTTCAGACGCCGTTCCTGTCACGAGGGCGCCGACAGTCATATTCTCAAGAGGAAGCATAGCTGTGGCATAGTCGGGTATGTCGGCCGGATCGCATACAAGCAGCATCACCGACACTCCTTGTGAGGCGAGATGCCGGAGCGCACCGTCAAGCTCGGCCTTCGAATGGGTGTCGAGCCCGATATAGGGATTGTCGAGTATCAGCAGGTCGGGCAGTTGTCCGCAAAGTGCACGGCAGATGAGCAATTTACGCGTTTCGCCACTCGACAGGTAGTTGATGCGTTTGTCTGACATAGCGGTCATGTCAAAAGGCATGGTTGCCATCCCGGTGCTGTCGAGGCGAGGCAGCAGATCGCTGACCGTCGGCACTTCATCGTTCATCGATGATTCGAAGCGCTGTTGCATGTAAGTGACCTTGCCCTCCGACAGCGAATGTATGTCGTTAAATTCCAGTCGTGTTACTTTCATATCGGTGGCGGAAGTGCGCACGCGGTTGGTGGCGAGGTTTCGCCCCCGCTCTATTATGCGTCCGAGCGTAGATTTGCCGGCGCCGTTGCGGCCGATCACTACTGTAGTCCCAAAGGGGATGGCAGTAGTCGTAGGATTGGATAGCGATACTCCTATCCATTGCAGGCGCGGGCTTTCGAGGGTGATTATCGGGTTCATGTGCGCAAAGCTGCGAAAAAAATCTCATACATCCAAGTCTGTCCGGCATTTATAGCTATTGGAGAGCCAACGGGCATCCTATGGAGCGGATAAAAACGTTGAGTGATTCTTTGATTACGGGAAATCTCAGCACAAAACTTTAGACAATATGTATCCGGTGCCGATAGCTGATATCGGCAAAAAAGAGACTGAGCATAGATGAGAAAAGGCGATATGCCGCCGGCGTGACCTCATGGGGTCGTGGCCGGCGGCACATCGTTCTTCAGTCTGTCGTGTGCGTGTGTACGTGAGTGTGGTTTCACTCCTGACGCTGTTCCCTGATCTGGCTTCGCGTGGAGTAGTTGCTGTCGATCAGTTTGGCGAACGCACGCAGGTATTTTCTAATGCCCGATATCATTTCCTGACTCTCCTGCAGGAGGTTGAGGTAGACGTAGAGCACCGCCATTGTCTTCGGGTCATCGCGGTGTATGCGTCCCTGCAGGCGATGGTATGTGGCCGATAGCGTGTCCTTGATCTCGTCGCAGTGGCGTCGCAGGGTTGCCACGGTGTCGATATCGCCGCTTTGTGTCAGCGCCAGTGTGTCGTTGAAGAGTGTTTCGATGCGCGTCCGTATTACTGCGAAGTCGGCGGCATACTGCACGGGCAGCGGCAGAAAGTTGTTTTCAACATGTTCTTTGCACACCTCGTTGATGCGGTGGAGATTGTAGAGTATCGACATGCAGCAGTTGTTGCTGGTGTAGAACCATGCGCTCTTTTCAAGCGCCATCGACTGCGATAGCTTGCGCAGACAGAGAGTTTCTTTGCGTCGTGCGTTCTTGAGTTTCTTTTTGCCGTCGGCGAGGGTTCGTTCGGCTTTGTAAAGGGGCTTGACGTCGTCGTTGACAAATGCATGAGTGATGCCTGTGTATGTGTCCCTTGCATAGGCGATGAACTGTTCCTGATTGCCGGTGATATACATCAGAAGCATAGGCCATATCTGTGTCTGGTCGGAGGTGGATATGATGGTGCGGAACAGTGTGTCGCCACCCTCGGCCGATTCTTTTTGCGCGCGTTTGAAACGCAGATTGCTGCGGATGATTATGGCTACCGTCAGCAGGGCGAGAATAATCATCACCGTGATGCCTCCCAGATGCATTGCCAGCACGAGTATTCCGGCGCCGAGGAACGCTGCTCCGGCGGTGATAAACCATCCGCCGATGACGGAAATGACTCCTGTGATGCGGAACACCGCGCTCTCGCGACCCCATGCGCGGTCGGCAAGCGACGATCCCATGGCCACCATGAAGGTGACGAATGTGGTGGACAGCGGGAGTTTCATCGATGTGCCCAGTGCGATGAGCGCCCCGGCGAGAACGAGATTGACCGATCCTCTGACAAGGTCGAATGCCGCGCCTTGATCCATTATGGTTTCGTCAATGTTGAAGCGTCGGTTGATCCAGCGGCGTACCGAAGGCGGAGTGGCGTTTCTCGCCCAGTTGACCAGATGTATGGCCCAGCGCACAAACCGGCGTCCGATGCGCGACGATCCGAACATCTCATCGCCTGCCTCCTGTGATCCCAGTCCGATTTCGGTCTGAGAGACTTTTCGTGCCTTTCGCGATGTGGCCAGAGATACGACCATGATCACTCCGGCTCCGATCAGAAACCACACGGATGTGTCCGACGGGCCGTTGAGTGCCCCCATGAGATATGTGTGTGGATCGCCATTGCCATTGGCGGCATAGTCGGTGAAGGCTGAAAGACCCGACAGCGGCACTCCGATAAAGTTGACGAGGTCGTTGCCTGCAAATGCCATGGCGAGAGCGAAAGTGCCCATCATGACGATTACTTTCAACACATTGACACGCAGCGCGTGGAGCAATTGCATGAGGAGTGTGAATCCGGCCAGACAGCAAAGTATTATGACCATCGTGTGGCCGTTTATCCAGACTTTGAGTTCGGGCGTCATGAATGCGAGATCCTTGGTGCCCTTGATTAGCAGGAAATAGACTATGGCAGTGGCGCATATTCCGCCGAATATGCCGATTTTCCATTTAAGATGGCTGCGGTAGTTGAAGGAGAATACCAGACGGGCTATGAACTGCACTATAGTGCCGAAGAAAAACGCTATCGCTACGGATAGGAATATGCCGAGTATGACGGATAGTGCTTTTTCGGTGTTGAGCAGATCGTTGAAGCCCAGATCGGGAGTATCTGTGGCCATCTTGATGAGCGACACGACGAATGTGGCTCCCAGCAGCTCGAATACCATCGACACGGTAGTGGATGTAGGCATTCCGAGCGAATTGAATATATCAAGCAATATGACGTCGGTCACTATCACGGCCATAAAAATACACATAAGATCGTAGAACGAGAAGTGTTCAGGCCTGAAGATGCCGTGACGTGCTATGTCCATCATGCCGTTGCTCATGGCTGCTCCGAGAAAAACTCCGATAGAGGCTACGATGATGATGCGTTTGAATGGGGCAGCCTTCGACCCCATCGCAGAGTTGAGAAAGTTGACCGCGTCGTTGCTGACACCTACCGACAGATCAAACACTGCCAGCAGAAACAGGAATACCACGACGCATAGAAAAAGTAATTCCATGTAGTACGTTTATTTAGTTCTTCTGCAAAGTAAAACACAGAATGTTTCATAAATGTTGCACATTGCTTAAATTTGCTTTTAATGTGCAAAAAGCCGTCAAAACGCGGGTAAATATCAGCGAATGAGTGGAAGGGTGACAGTGAACAGCATTCCGCCTTCGGAGCGCAGGGTGGCACTTACAGAGCCGCCGTGCCATGCTGTGGCGTTTTTGACTATGGCAAGTCCCAGGCCGGTGCCTCCGGCTCTCCGCGAGCGACCCTTGTCGATGCGGTAGAAACGCTCAAAAATGTGCGGCAGATGTTGCGGATCTATTCCGCAGCCGTTGTCGGCCACGTTGATTTCAATGTATCTGCCGCCGACAAACTGACTGATTTCAATGGTGGATCCGCCGGAATACTCTATGGCGTTTGAGAGCAGGTTGCCGATCACGGATTCCATAAGCGAGCGGTTGCCTGGAATCGGATCGCTGAACGTTACCATGTTGACAATACTGATGTTCTTGGCCTCTGCCTGCATGATGTGCCGCTCTATGGTTTCCGCTATGATGTGTGCGATGTTGATCTCTTCAACCGCTATCTGCGTGCTGCCGTCGTCGAGCCTGGTTATGGCCGCCACATCGTCAAGCAGGCGGCCGAGCCTCTGGTTGGCTTTTTCGCATCGGGTCAGTATTTCAGTGCGTTTCGATGATTCCATGTCGGGGTGTGCCAAAAGGGTGTCAAGACACAGCTGCATGGATGCCACCGGTGTTTTCAGTTCATGATTTATGTTATTGGTGAGGCGTCGTTTCATCTCGTCCTTCTCCTGCTGCTGGCGTATGACGGTCTGATGCTCGCGGTCGCGCTGAGCCACGGCCTGCTGCATTCTGGAGTAGAGTCTGACAATGTGGCCGGAAATTTCGCCAAGCTCATCGTGAGGCAGCGGTCCGGTATCGTGGATCCGTTCTCCGCGTTCGGCTTGCTCGGCAAACCGGTTGAGCCGGCTTACGTGTTCGCCGACTCTTCTTGTGGCCAGGTATCCCAGCATACACATCGAAACCATGATGACGAGCAGTGTCCACATGAAACCGTAGTCGGCCGATAGGAGCTGGTGGAGGGTCACGTCGTAAGGCACGGCAGTGCGCACGACATACAGTCCGTCGGCAGTGGCCGAATAGAAGTAGGTCTGTCCCGTGCTGTCGCTGTGGCGTCGGAGCGAATAGCCCTTGCCGGTGCGCAGCGCCTCGGCAATTTCCTCTCGGTCGAGGTGTGGCGTGCCTGGGAGTGTGTCGACAGTGTTGTCGTATATGACGTCACCTGAATGGTCTATCACACTCAGCCGTAGTTCCGGAATGGAACGAAGCAGCGGTGTGTGCAGTGAATCAACCGGTACACCGTAGGCAAGTTTTTCCAGTATCATGGCATTCAGATCCTGAAGACGCGAGTCAAGTTCCTGCACCTTGAACTGCCGTTCACGATGGTATTGAAACACAGCGAAACAAACCGCCATAAGCAGTGAGTAGGCCACCAGCCCGATAAACAGACGCCGGTGATAGGATATTTTTATAACCCTTTTCATAGCGGTTATATCATGGATTTCTGTTGAAAATAAAACGTTGTGATGCGATGAATATTTTTTTGTGAAGAAATTTTTATGAAAATTGTTGCTTGTGAGAAAAAGAGTTTGTAACTTTGCAGCCGCTAACGTAAAGGAAGCACTGATGTCCGGGGTGTAGCACAGTTGGTTAGCGCGCCACGTTCGGGACGTGGAGGTCGGAAGTTCGAGTCTTCTCACCCCGACATAAGAGATAAGCTTGGAAGCGTAAAGTCTTCCGAGCTTATTTTATTTTATACAGGTCACTCCTGATCCGGTCCGTTCAGGATATGGCGATAACGCACCAAAGCATAGATTCATGGCCGTTAATATTGTTAAACCGGGGCGGGGATATAGTCGAATGTTGGAGGGAAATTTGTAATTTTGCATACTATGCACAAGCAGACATCAGACGAACAAAAACAGAATATAATAGCCCGGGGTGTGCGCGTCAACAATTTGAAAAATATTGACGTGGAGATCCCCCGCAACCGCATGACGGTGATAACCGGCCTTTCGGGATCGGGCAAATCGTCGCTGGCTTTCGATACGTTGTATGCCGAGGGGCAGCGCCGCTATGTGGAGTCACTGTCGGCCTATGCCCGTCAGTTTCTCGGACGGATGCAGAAGCCTGAAGCCGATTTCATCAAAGGTCTGCCTCCGGCCATAGCCATAGAGCAGAAAGTGAGCACCCGCAATCCGCGCAGCACCGTCGGCACTTCGACGGAGATATACGAATATCTGCGTCTGTTGTTCGGACGCATCGGCGTGACCCGTGATCCGGTGACCGGCGAAACGGTGAAGAAACATACGGTAGACGATGTTGTGAACGTGGCATGGAGTTGTCCTGCGGGCACACGTATGACAGTCAGTTCGCCGATCACATTGCCCGAAGGAAGGTCTATGGCCACACAGCTTGAGGTGCTTCTGAAGGGCGGATATTCGCGGCTATTGCATGACGGCGAGTTTCTTGATATTGCCGAAATGCTAGCCTCGCCTGAAACGATTCCTGTTTCGGCCGAAGGGTTTGAATTGCTTGTCGACCGTCTGTCGGTCAGTGACGACAGCGACGAGAAGAGCCGTCTGGCCGACTCGGCTGAAACCGCATTTTTCGAGGGGCATGGCAGTCTGGTGCTGACGTTGTATGATGCTGACGTGCCGCGACGGCTGGAGTTTTCAAAACGTTTCGAATCGAGCCGCAGGCAGTTTGTCGAGCCGAACGACCTGATGTTTAATTTCAACAATCCCTACGGCGCATGTCCGCGTTGCGAGGGCTTCGGCCGTGTGATAGGCATAAGTGAGGATCTGGTGGTGCCCGACCGTAACCTGTCGGTCTATGACGACGCCGTGGCATGCTGGAAGGGCGAGAAGATGGGCCAGTGGAAACAGATGGCCATCGCAGCCTCCGGTGCTGCATCATTCCCGGTTCATAAGCCTTATTGTCAGCTGACCGAGCAGGAACGCTCATGGCTGTGGCATGGCGGTGCAGGAGGATTTGAGGGGATCGACGGTTTCTTCCGCATGGTGGAGGAAAATCTCTACAAGATACAGTATCGTGTGCTTCAGGCCCGCTATCGTGGCAAGACGGAGTGTCCGGAATGTCACGGGTCCCGGTTGCGCTCCGATGCGTCCTATGTCAGTGTCGCCGGCAAGACAATCACCGAAATGGTGAAGATGCCGGTCGATGCGCTTCACTCCTTTTTCGAGAATATAGATCTGCCTGCGGCTGACCGTGAGATAGCCCGCAGGCTGCTGACGGAGATCACTGTCAGACTGCGGTTTCTGTCGGACGTCGGTCTGGGATATCTCACACTCGACCGTCTGTCGGCGACCCTGTCGGGCGGCGAGAGCCAGCGCATCAATCTGGCCACGCAGCTTGGCAGCAGTCTTGTCGGGTCGTTGTATATACTTGACGAGCCGAGTATCGGACTTCACTCGCGCGACACCGACCGGCTTATCAGCGTGCTCAAGCGTTTGCGCGACATTGGCAATACCGTAGTGATAGTGGAGCACGACGAAGAGATAATACGCGAGGCCGACCATCTGATCGACGTCGGGCCGGAAGCCGGACGCAATGGCGGACGCATCGTGAACGAGGGCTCGCCGGCGTCTTTGCCCGATGTCGAGGGCAGTTATACGGCCGCCTATCTCAACGGCCGGATGTCGATACCGGTGCCGGCGCACCGACGCCCGTGGCGCGATTTTATAGAGGTAAAGGGCGCCAGAGAACACAATCTGAAGAATATCGATGTGAAATTTCCGCTCGGAGTCGTCACTGTAGTGACCGGAGTGAGCGGAAGCGGCAAGTCGACTCTGGTGCGCGATGTGCTTTATCGAGCGCTTGCACGGCGTTTCGATATAGCTGTGGATGCTCCTGGAGCATTCGATTCGCTCGGAGGCGATCTGCACAGGGTGGAGGCCGTGGAATTTGTCGACCAGAATCCGATAGGACGGTCGACACGCAGCAATCCGGCTACTTATCTCAAGGCCTACGATGAGATACGCCGTCTGTTTGCCGACCAGCAGGGGGCGAAGCAGATGGGCTTCGGTCCGGGATATTTCTCGTTCAATGCCGAGGGCGGACGCTGCGAGGAGTGCAAGGGCGAGGGCACGATCACTATCGAGATGCAGTTTATGGCTGACATTACAGTGGAGTGTGAGGAGTGTCATGGCAAACGTTTCAAGCGCGATGTGCTTGATATCACCTATCGCGGCAAGTCGATCTACGATGTGCTTGAAATGACGGTCGACGAGGCTATAGAGTTCTTCGGTGGCGCTGACGGGCTGACCGAAAAGAAGATTGTTAAGCGCCTGAGGCCGCTGGCCGATGTGGGGCTCGGATACATACGTCTGGGGCAGAGTTCGTCGACTCTGTCGGGTGGCGAAAACCAGCGTGTCAAGCTGGCATATTATCTTTCGATGGAGAAACCGCGCCCAACGGTATTCATATTCGACGAGCCTACCACCGGACTGCATTTCCACGATATAAATACGCTGATGGATTCGTTCTCGCGCCTTATAAAGGCCGGGCATACGGTGATCATCATTGAGCACAATATGGATGTCATCAAGACCGCCGATCATTTGATCGACATAGGTCCGGAGGGGGGTGATGCCGGCGGCAGGGTGGTGGTCAGCGGCACGCCCGAAGAGGTGGCTGCATGCGAGGCTTCATATACAGGGCGTTACCTGAAAGCTAAACTGCAACCGTAAGTATTAATCCCATGCAGACAGGCCGTAATCTGACACTGAAGATATTGTTGCCGCTTGCCATAGGCATAGCGGTGGTAGTATGGCTGTTCGGCCGCGAATTCAGCCTGTCGGATCTCGCTCGGGTGCCATGGAGCGGGCGGACGGTCTGGGCGCTGTCTCTGGCACTTCTTGCCGTGGCCGGACGTGAATTTGGTCTTGCGTGGCGATTCAGGGTGCTGACCGACGGCCGTCTGTCGGCTATGGCGGCGTTGAGAGTCACCATGATGTGTGAGTTTACGTCGGCCATCACACCCACCACAGCCGGTGGAAGCGCCATGAGCGTGTGGTTCATGCACCGTGAGGGTATCAGCGGAGGTCGGGCCGGCTCGGTGATGCTGGTCACTTTGTTGCTCGACGAGGGTTTTATGGCTTTGGCCGGTCCGCTCGTTTTTGTTTTGCTGGGGTCTGATGCTCTTTTTGGGTTTAGTGACGGCAGTGGAGCGGCGGTGGATCAGGGGATACGTGCCGCTTTCTGGGCGGTATGGGGAGTGACTGTGGTATGGACTGCGTTGCTGTTTGTGGCAATAATTCTGAAGCCGGCGGCAATGAGCGCGGTCATCAGGCGTCTGTTTTCCTGCCGTTGGCTTCGCCGTTGGCAGAAAAAGATGGATGGCGTGGCGGCCGATCTGTCGGAGGCAAGCCGCCGGTTACGCGGCATGGGATGGCGATGGTGGACGAAGGCGGCCGTAGCCACAGCGTTGAGCTGGATCTCACGCTTCCTCGTGGTCAACGCTCTGTTTGCTGCGTTTGTGCCCGAGGCTCCCCAGATGCTTGTCCTCGGCCGTCAGGCTATTGTGTGGCTGCTGCTGACGGTCAGCCCTACGCCGGGCGGCAGCGGCATCAGCGAATGGCTTTTCACCACATACTACGGCGATCTTGTCGGTGATCGATCAATGACGCTTGTCGTGGCAGTGATGTGGCGTATATTGACATATTATATTTACCTTGCGGCCGGTGCTGTGGTCATACCGGCGTGGTCGCGTAAGCGAAATTTGCAATGAAGGGTTTTATCACTATGCTGGCAGCTCTTATGCTTGCCCTTGCGGCCACGTGCGAGGCCGCCGTGAAGGTCTATCGGATTGATCTCGATGAAGAGATAGGCGCCACGACGTGGCAATTCACGAGAGCCGGACTGCAGGCGGCCCGCGAACGTGGCGCCGATCTGGTGCTTGTGCATCTCAATACTTACGGTGGCGAAGTGGGAGCAGCCGACTCCATACGCACGGCGCTTCTCCACTGCGGCATTCCTACAATGGCGTTTGTCGACAACAATGCGGCTTCGGCGGGAGCGCTGATAGCGCTTGCCTGCGATACGGTCATCATGCGTCCTGACGCCACGATGGGTGCGGCTACGGTGGTTAACGGCACCGACGGACAGGCTATGCCCGACAAATATCAGTCATATATGCGCGGCATAATGCGGGCTACGGCCGAGAGTCATGGCAAGGTGCTCGACGCAGACGGCCGATGGCGTTGGCGCCGCGATCCGGTGATCGCTGAGGCGATGGTGGATCCGAGGGTGGAGGTCGACGGTCTGATCGACGATACGAGAGTGCTCACATTCACTCCCGACGAGGCGGTCAGGTGGGGATATGCCGACGGTAAGGCCGACAATGTGGCTGAGGCTCTTGCTCATATAGGGGTGGAGTCGTTCGAGATACAGCGCTATCAGCCTACATGGGTCGATAGGCTGACTGGGTTTTTCGGCAGTCCCGGAGTGCAGGCGATCCTTATCATGATCATTGTCGGCGGCATATATTTCGAACTCCAGACTCCCGGCATGGGATTTCCGTCGATGGCCGCTCTCGGCGCGGCGGTGTTGTATTTCCTGCCGCTCTATATATCGGGAGTGGTTTCGAGCTGGATTGTCGTGGTGTTTGTCGTAGGCCTGCTGCTGATGTTGCTTGAGCTTTTCGTTATACCCGGTTTCGGTATCGCCGGCATAGCCGGAGGTGTGATGATGTCGGCCTCGCTGTTTTTCGGGCTTTTCGAGAATTTCAGCTTCAGTCTTGGCGGTGTCAGCTCGATTGCGATGTGGTATTCGCTGGGAACCATGATGGCCGGTGTGGCGCTTGCCATCGGTGCGATATGGCTGCTGACGTCGCGCTACGGCACCCGGCTGATGGGCGGACGCAATATGCTTGTCAAGGAGCAGCTTGTGGCCGATGGATATATTGGGGTTGATATGCGTCCGTCACGATATGTGGGGATGGACGCTGTGGCTCTGACCGATATGCGACCTTCTGGCAAGGTGATGGTTGATGGCGAGAGGCTCGATGCGGTTTCCGATGACGGATTTATCGACAGTGGCACTGCCGTCAGGATAGTGCGCTACGAGAACGCGCAGCTATATGTGGAGCATGCGCGGGTGTGTATTGTCGATGAGTGACGGCTCAGCGGCGGTCACACACCGAACTGTTCACCCTCCATCACGGCAAGCTCCCACAGGCTCATGGCATTTTCCTGCTCTTTTTTCAGAGAGGCGTGCTGACGGATGAGCTCTTCGGTGCTTTCGCCTGCGGCGAAGCGCGACTCGATGTCGGCTATACGCTGTTCGACGTCGGCCACAGCCGCCTCGGCCTCCGATATCTTCTTTCTGGCCTTGCGTGCGAGCTTTTCCATCTCTTTCATTTCCTGATAGCTTTTGCGCTGTGGAGCGGTCTGCTTGTCGGCGGAGCTGTCGGGAGCGGTAGCCGGCTGTGTGGGCTTTTGCGATTGCCGGTGCTTTTCAGCAGCGGCAGCGACCGATGAGGCCGATGGTGATTTCGACAGCTCAAGTTCCTGCAGACGGCTGATTTTTTTCTTTTCAAGGAATTCGTATATGCCGCCGAGGCATTCCCTTACCTTTCCGCCGCCAAACTCGTAGACCTTCTCGACGAGGCCGTCGAGAAATTCACGGTCGTGCGAAACCACTATCACTGTGCCGTCAAACTGCTGAATGGCCTGTTTGAGCACATCCTTGGTCTGCATGTCGAGGTGGTTGGTAGGCTCGTCGAGTATAAGCAGATTGACCGGTTCGAGCAGGAGGCGTATCATGGCCAGGCGTGTCTTTTCGCCACCGCTCAACACCTTGACCTTTTTGTCGGATGCTTCTCCGCCAAACATGAACGCACCGAGTATGTCGCGTATCTTTGTGCGAATGTCGCCGGTGGCCACACGGTCGATAGTGTCAAACACGGTCAGTTCGCCGTCGAGCAGCTGCGCCTGGTTCTGCGCGAAATATCCTATCTTGACGTTGTGGCCGATCTTCAGCGATCCGTCAAAAGGGATCTCACCCATAATGCATTTCACGAGGGTGGACTTGCCTTCGCCGTTCTTGCCTACGAATGCCACTTTGTCGCCGCGTTTCAGTGTGAAGCTTGCTCCGGAAAACACTTTATGGTTTCCGTAGGATTTGCCGACATTGTCGGCTGTCACCGGGTAGTCGCCCGATCGCGGAGCGGGTGGAAATTTCAGATTGAGACGCGATGTGTCGACTTCGTCCACCTCGATGCGCTCTATTTTGGCCAGTTGCTTGATGCGACTCTGCACCTGCACGCTCTTTGTGGCCTTGTAGCGGAAGCGTTCGATGAATTCTTCGGTGTCCTGTATCTGTTTCTGTTGGTTCTGATAAGCGCGCATCTGCTGCTCCATGCGCTCGCGGCGAAGCTCTACGAAGTGCGAGTAGCTGACAGCATAGTCGTAGATGTGTCCGAGCGATATCTCAATGGTGCGGTTGGTGACATTGTCGATAAACGCGCGGTCGTGGCTGACAAGCACCACAGCCTTGGCCTTGGTGACCATAAACTGTTCAAGCCACTGTATCGATTCTATATCAAGGTGGTTGGTCGGCTCGTCGAGCAGCAGCACGTCGGGGCGGCGCAGCAGCAGTTTCGCCAGTTCGATACGCATACGCCATCCGCCGCTGAATTCCGAAGTGGGGCGGCAGAAGTCGCTCCGGTCAAATCCGAGTCCGGTCAGTGTCTTTTCCATCTCGGCTTCCATGTTTTCGCTCTCCTCCATGGCTATGCGTTCGGAGAGCGAGGTCATGTCATCGATCAGACGGTGGTATTCGGCTGACTCGTAGTCCGTGCGCGATGCGAGCTGTTGGTTGAGATCGTCGAGCTTCCGGTGCAGATCGTCAATGGCGGCGAAGGCTTTCCTGACCTCTTCTACAACGGTCAGAGAGTCGGAAATCTCCATCTGCTGCGGAAGATAACCGATGGTGACATCCTGAGCTACCGCAACGGTGCCCGATGTAGGGCGTTGCAGTCCGGCTATGATTTTAAGCATGGTTGATTTGCCGGCTCCGTTTTTGCCGACAAGGGCTATACGGTCGCGGCGGTTTATGACATAGCTTATGTTGTCGAGCAGCGTCTTTGCGCTGAATTCTACGCTGAGGTTCTGTATGGAAATCATGTCTTGGATCGGTGGCGATGGTTGGGTAGGGTGTGAAATAAATGAAGCCGGTCTTCGTGAAGAAGGCCGGCTTCTGAAGGGGTGAGTAGTGAATCCGGGAATCGAACCCGGGTCTCCACCGTGAGAGGGTGGCGTGCTAGGCCACTACACTAAATCACCATTTTGTTGTCAGTCTCTCTCGATTGACACTGCAAAATTACAACCCCTTTTTGAATTGTGCAAATTTTTCGGACGTTTTTTTTGAAAAAAATGCGTTGTCTTGCGATGGGGATTTGTAATCTCCTTTATAGTAGGGTTATATCGCCGAAGAATTCCGGCCGGTGAAAATCGGGCTGTGGGGTGGTGATAGGCGCCCAGCTCAGATAGTGGGGTTCGGAGGTGGCGTCGGCGCACTTGTAGAAGTTGGCGCGCATATCGACAGGGTTGCCCGGCTCGTAGCTGACTCCGATAAGCGACAGCGGTATAGCGGCGAGAAGATTCCATGAGAAGATTCCCTGCAGTTCCTCGAAGGGGCGTGTGCCGCAGCTTGCCAGACGTCTTACGCTGTCAAGTTGCTCGTCGGTGAGTTTCTCGCCAGAATGGCGATCCATGCGGCGGGCTGCGTGGATAGTGCCGATGCAGTTAAACTCAAAGTTGTAGTAGGGGGCTTCTCCGTGGGGAGCCACGAAGAACTCTACGCACGAATCCTGATATACGTCGGAGTTGTTCTTGTAGTTGACCGCGCGCAGATAGTTGCACCGTGTGAAGAAGTCGATGTAGATCTGTGTGTCGGAGTGTGCGATGGTGAAGGCTGTCAGCGGTCGGTAGGGATACTGTTCTTTCCAGTTGAGATGGTCGATGGTCTGGTGCTCGCCTTTCTCGTCGAGATATTTCACTGCCTGATCGAGAGTCATGGAGTCGAGTTCCGGCAGATAGGGAATGTCGAGATGTTGTCGTTGGTTCTGCATATATGGTCTGGTATTGGAATGGGTTATTCAAAGAGTTCTTTTAGGCCGAGGATAAATCCCACCGATGCCATGACGAGCAATATCACGGCGATGATACGGTTGACAAGCCACATGGAGCGGACGTTGAAGTGGGCTCTGACCTTGTTGACGAAATACGTGATGAGAAACCACCATATCACGGCTCCGGCTATGATGCCGGTATAGCCGGCGATGTAGTGATAAAATCTGTATTGTGTGTCAAGAAAGTTGAAGCGTGCGAAGAGTCCGATGATGAAGAACAGTATCAGCGGATTGGAGAATGTGAAGAGGAAGCCGGTGGCGAAATCGCGCCAGTAGTTCGAGGCCTGCGGGGCGGGGGTGCGTAGCTGCCGCGATGGATTGTTGCGGAAGAGATATATGCCGTAGATGATCAATACAAGACTGCCTATGACTTGCAGCACATTCTGGTTGGATTCGATGAAGTCGGTGACAAACGAGAGTCCCAGTCCGGTGAGCAGACAGTAGATGAGGTCGGACAATGCGGCCCCGATGCCGGTGACGAAGGCTGGCATACGCCCCTTGTTGAGCGTGCGTTGTATCACAAGCATGCCGATCGGTCCCATGGGAGCTGAAATCAGTGCTCCGATGAGTATGCCGGTGATTATTATGTTTGCTGCGCTCTCCATTGTGGGGTTGTAGGGTAAGTGTGACAGTGTCGTTTATGCGATATACCGCACTGCCTCGAAACACATTTACAAAATTACAATTCTCCGCCTGAAATCACAAATCTTTTTGTAGCTATGCGCACGGCGGCGGCACAGGTCAGTAGGTGAGATGTTCGCGTCGTGAGGCGTCGATGCGGAGCAGTATGAAGAGCAGTATGGTGAAGCTCCATAGCGATGAGCCTCCATAGCTGAAGAAGGGGAGCGGGATACCGATGACAGGGCATAGGCCTATGACCATGCCGACGTTGACGGCGAGATGAAATATGAAGTAGGAGGCCACGCAATAGGCGTAGACGCGCCCGAATACGGTAGGTTGCCGTTCGGCTATGTGTATCACCCGTAGTATCAGCGCCAGAAACAGGAGCAGCACGGCGGTGGAGCCTATGAATCCTTCTTCCTCGCCGATGGTGCAGTAGATGAAGTCGGTGTGCTGTTCGGGAACATACTTCAGTTTGGTCTGGGTGCCGTTGAGAAATCCTTTGCCGGTGAGTCCGCCAGATCCTATGGCAATCTTGCTCTGATTCACGTTGTAGCCTGCACCGAGGCGGTCCTCTTCAAGTCCGAGTGTCACCTTTATGCGCTGCTGGTGATGTGGCTGAAGCACGGAGGTGAATGCATAGTTGACAGAGTAGAGGAATATCACTCCGGCCATGACGGCTCCTACAGTCACAAGGAGTGGTTTGCTGTCGCCGCGCAGGCATAGTATGAGGCAATATACGCATGAGGCGGCAAGCACTGGCGGAAGGAAGTATCTTCCTGGGATGTCAATTGCCAGAAGATGCAGTCCCCATGCCACGGCTGCCGCTCCGAGATAGAAAAGTACGACATTGCGGGCGGCTTTGACGCGGTGGCAATAGACGGCAAGCATGCCGAGCAGAAGCAGTCCGAGCATTATTATGACGGCGGCTTCGCCAAGCGGCATGTCCATGAACATCGTGCCGGCGTATTTCACCGCCACGACAAAGATGATGACTGCGCCTGCCGCCGCAAGGAGCACCAGACCGCTCATGCCTTCGCGGTAGAGCACGAAAAACAGTGAGAGATAGGCCAGTGCCGACCCGGTTTCTCTCTGGGCGAGAATGAGCGCTATCGGCACGAATATTATCGCAATGGCTCTCAGATAATTGGTGTGTGAGTCGTTGAGCCTGAACTGATAGCCGCTGAACAGTTTGGCCAGAGCCAGGGCGGTGGCAAACTTGCCGAATTCGGCAGGCTGGAAGCTGACAGGGCCGAACACGAGCCATGAGCGTGATCCCTTGATGTCCGGAGCCACGAAAATGGTCACAACCATTATGGCCAGCAGCGTGAGATAGATCGGATAGGCGTAGGTTTCATACATGCGCCTGTCTATGAGCATTATCATCAGAGCCAGGCCGAGTGCGAGAAATATCCAGCGCACCTGTTTGCCTGAAAATTCGTTGAAGTCGAAAATCGATGCGTTGTCGAAGTCGTAGCTTGCGGCATATACGCTGAACACTCCTGCCACGACAAGCACCAGATACAGTCCGACACTCATCCAGTCGATGTAGCGCACGTAGGATGTCGGCACGGCTTTATGATTAATGCTTCTTGACTCCACTGTAGATTATGGTGTTGGACTCAAGCATGCGCTGCTCGAGATATTTGCGTTGGTCGGATATCTTTCCTGTGAGATATTTCTCAATGACAAGGCTGCCGATGGGAACTCCGTAGGTGGCACCGAATCCGGCATTCTCCACGTAGGCGCAGACGGCTATTTTGGGGTTGTCGTAGGGTGCGAAACCTATGAATGCCGAGTGGTCCTTGCCGTGTGGATTCTGTGCGGTGCCGGTCTTGCCGGCCACCTCTATGTCGGGGAGTGCCGCGAGTCGGCATGTACCGCCGGTGACGGCCATGCGCATTCCTTCGGCTACGTCGGCGAAATGCCGGGCGTCGATAGTCGGATAGTGTCGGGCGATAAGATCCTGGGGCATCACAGTGTCTTCGATCTCCTTGACCACGTGGGGTGTGATGAACCATCCACGGTTGGCTATAGTGGCGCACAGATTGGCAATCTGCATGGGAGTGGCGAGGATTTCGCCCTGACCGATGGATACGGATATGATGGTGTTGGCACTCCACCGGCTCTCACCGTAGATCTTGTTGTAGAATTTGGCGTTGGGTATGAATCCGCGGCTCTCTCCGGGCAGGTCGGTGCCGAGCCGGTAGCCGTAGCCGAGCGACACGAGATGTTTCTTCCATGTTTCGAATGCTTCGGCCGATGTGCCGTACTTCGAGCGCCGGTCCACCATGGCCTTGAAGCCGTAGCAGAAATATGCATTGCATGATGTCTGTAGTGCAGGTTTGAGCGGCAGCGGCGAGCCGTGGCTGTGGCATCCTACCTTGAGGCCTCCGCTGACAAATCCGTGATAGCACGGATAGGCGGTGGAGGGTGTGATGATATTTTCCTGCAGTAGGATAAGTCCGTTGGCGGGTTTGAATGTCGAGCCGGGAGGATATGCACCCATCAGGGCACGGTCGAACAGCGGCTTGTAGAAATCGGCCACGAGAGCCTTGTAGTTGGCTCCGCGTTTGCGGCCAACGAGCAGCGATGGATCGTAGGTGGGCGATGACACCATGGCCAGTATCTCTCCGGTGGATGGCTCGATGGCCACGAGCGCTCCGATCTTGTTGACCATCAGCGATTCGGCGTATTGCTGCAACTCAATGTCGATGCTGAGCTTGAGGTTGCGGCCCGATATGGCTCCGCGGTCGCGAGCGCCATTCTCGAATTTGCCCTGTATCTGTCCCTTGGCGTCGCGTATGAGTATCTCCACTCCCTTCTCGCCGCGCAGATATTTCTCGTAGCTCTTCTCCACTCCGAGGTCGCCGGTGTAGTCGCCCGACGAATAATACGGGTCGGCGTCGATGTCGGCCTGCGACACCTCGCGTATGTTGCCGAGCACGTTGGCTGCGGCCTTGTAGCCGTATTCACGCAGTATGCGTTTCTGTATGAAAAATCCCGGATAGCGGTACATCTTCTCCTGAAGACGTCCGTAGTCCTCGGCCGAAAGATGTGTCATGAACACCTGTGGCGAATATGACGAGTAGCCGGGGTTGAGGCGTCGGTCCTTCATGTCGGCTATGCGGCGGGTGAACTGTTCGGTGGTGAGTCCGAGCGTGTTGCAGAAGTCGAGTGTGTCGAACGGCTGCACGTCGCGCGGTATCATCATGATGTCGTAGGCCGGCTGGTTGAATACCACGACCCGCCCCTGACGGTCGTAGATTATGCCTCGTGACGGATATATTGCTTTTTTCAAGAATGCGTTGGAGTCGGCATAGTCCTTGTAGCGGTCGTCGACCACCTGAAGATTGAAGAGGCGAACGATATATATGGCTACAATAAGCAGAATGAAGCCTCCGACTACATATTTCCGGCGTTCGAGTCTATAATCTTTTCTCATTGTGGCTGCTGGTGAGGCTGTCGGTGGCTATCATGAGGAGAAATGTGAGCAGGGTGCTTGAGGCGATGCGCAGCATGAGCGATAAAGGCCGGAAGAAGCTCATCGACTCTACAAGAAATATGACCAGGCAATAGATCGCCGAGAGTGTTATGGCGTATTTCGCGAATACCGGGAAGCCGAGCGAGCGGGCCGACGGGCAGGGGTCGGTGATGTCCTCCTCGCGCGGAAAATAGAGTTTTACCACCGGGCGGCGCAGTGCGGCGAGAATGGTGCATGCAATGGCATTCATTCCCTGTGTGTCGGCGAAGATGTCGACGGCGAGACCCATGAAGAATCCTATAGTCAGCGTCCAGTTGGCCGACAGGGTCAGAGGCAGATGGAGCAATGTATAGATGAATATGAATCCGACGGCATATCCGAGCAGTGCAATATGGTTGAACACCACTACCTGCACGGCTATAAGCATGATGGCGAGAAAAATGAATTTTATGGTCGTCTTGCTCATTTCTTGTCGATTATGTCGCGTTCTACCTCGCGGATTTCGTCGGTCATCGAGTCGGATATGATCCGCACGGTGCCAAGGGTGGTGAAGTCGGTGAAGAGTCTGACGCGGAGTGCGAAGAAGTTTTCGTCGTGGTCGCGCAGCCCCTTTACGATGGTGCCGATGGGCACTCCTTCGGGGAATACGGTAGAGAAGCCACTGGTGACTATGGTGTCGCCGATCTCAAACACTGCGTGTCGTGGAAGCTCTTCGAGTATGGCTTCCTCAGGATCTGTCCCGTCCCACACGAGTGATCCTACATGGTCATGTCCCTTGACTTTGCACGACAGCCGCAGGTGGTTGTTGAGCAGCGATATGACTCTGGCTGAGTGCGGGCCGGTCACATTGACGATGCCAACCACGCCGTTCTGATCCATGACACCCATTTCCGGACGGATGCCGTCGGCCGAGCCCTTGTCGATGGTGATGTAATTGTGCGTACGGTGGGTGGTGTTGTTGATCACCCTTGCGAGGATGAAACTGTAGCGCTGCAGCGCAGAGTCGGTGGTCATTGTGTCGGCATAGACCAGTTCGCGTGTGCGTTCGAGCTGTTGCTTCAGGTTGATCACTTCGAGTTCCAAAGCCGAGTTACGTCGCTGCAGGTCTTCGTTGATGTCGCGCAGATGGAAGTAGGCGGTGAGATTGCTCGCTCCCTTGTAGACGACGGCCGATACAGCATTGGCCGATGTCAGCATCACATGGTGCTGCCACGGATTGCTGTGAAAAAGCATGAAGCATCCCGCCGCCATGTAGGCGACGAAAAGCATCCATGAACTGTAGCGCAAGAAGAATTCAATGAGGTTTCTCATTGCGTCCCGGTGGTTGTTGCGTCGTTATTGGTCGGGTTGATATTCACTGGCTGTAGCCATACTTGTGCGGCGCCGCATAAACGGCGCCGGCACAGGTCAGCGGATAAGGAATGAAAATTTGTCGATGTTTTTCAGTGCCACTCCGGTACCTTTCGCTACAGCGAGCAGGGGATCCTCGGCGATATGGAACTGGATGCCGATCTTGTCGGTCAGACGCTTGTCGAGGCCACGGATAAGCGCGCCTCCTCCGGCGAGATATATGCCGTTTTTGACTATGTCGGCATACAGCTCCGGCGGTGTCTGCTCCAGAGCGCTGAGCACGGCGGCCTCTATCTTCGAGATGCTCTTCTCTATGCTGTGGGAGATCTCCTGATAGCTGACGGCGACTTCCATCGGCAGTGCTGTCATCTGGTTGGGGCCGTGGACGATGTAGTCTTCAGGCGGGTTTTCGAGTTCCATGAGAGCCGATCCGACGTTCATTTTGATAAGTTCGGCGGTGCGTTCGCCTACCTTGACGTTGTGTACGCGCCGCATGTGTTCCTGTATGTCATCAGTGAGGTCGTCGCCGGCTATGGTGATGCTCTTGTTGCTGACGATGCCGCCGAGCGATATCACGGCGATTTCGGTTGTGCCGCCGCCTATGTCTACGATCATGTTGCCTTCGGGAGCCACAACGTCAAGTCCGATTCCGAGGGCTGCGGCCATAGGCTCGTAGAGCATGTAGACGTCGCGTCCGCCGGCATGTTCCGAGGAGTCGCGCACGGCGCGGATCTCCACTTCGGTCGATCCGGAGGGGATGCCTACCACCATGCGCATCGAGGGGCTGAACCAGCGGCTCTTTTGGCTCGCTTTCTCGACGAGTCCGCGAATCATCATTTCGGCCGCCCGGAAGTCGGCTATGACGCCTTTGCGCAGCGGGCGTATGGTGCGGATCCCTTCGGGCTCGCGTCCCTGCATCATCTGAGCTTCCTTGCCCACGGTGATCATCTTGCCGGTAGACACTTCAATGGCTACGATCGACGGCTCGTCGACCACAATCTTGTCGTTGTGGATGATGATGGTATTGGCCGTGCCGAGGTCGATGGCTATTTCTTTAGTGAGTGAGAATATACCCATGAGAGATTGAATTCTGTGAAATTGTGTGGTGAGAAAAGATGGTGGTGATTAGTGCTTGAAGTGGCGGATGCCGGTGATGACCATGGCTATGCCGTTGGCGTTGCAGTAGTCAATGGTGTCCTGGTCGCGGATGGATCCTCCTGGCTGTATCACGGCGTCTACTCCGGCCTGATGGGCTATCTCGACGCAGTCGGCGAAGGGGAAGAAGGCGTCGGAGGCCATGACAGCTCCGTGAAGGTCGAAGCCGAACGAGCCTGCTTTGGCGATGGCCTGCTTGAGGGCGTCGACGCGCGATGTCTGTCCGATGCCGCTTGCAAGCAGCTGGCGGTTCTTGGCCAGTACGATGGCGTTGCTCTTGCTGTGCTTGACGATCTTGTTGGCAAACAGCAGGTCGTCGATCTGCGAAGGGGTGACGGCTTTCTCTGTGGCCTGACGGAGATCGTCGGGCGTCTCGACCTTGAGATCTTTGTCTTGCACGAGAGCGCCGTTGAGTATCGAGCGATACTGGCGGGTGGCCTTGAGCTGTGAGTGCTGCTTGAGCACAATGCGGTTCTTCTTCTGGCAGAGCACTTCGAGCGCGGCGTCGTCGTAGGCGGGTGCGATGACTACCTCAAAGAATATCTTGTTGATGGCCTCGGCTGTGGCCAGATCTATGATGCGGTTAGCGATAAGCACGCCTCCGAATGCCGATACGGGATCTCCCGCGAGGGCTGCTTCCCATGCTTCGAGCATGGTGGAACGGGTGGCCAGTCCGCAGGCGTTGTTGTGTTTGAGGATGGCGAATGTCGGTTCGGTGAATTCGGCCATGAGGTTGATCGCCGCGTCGATGTCAAGCAGGTTGTTGTAGGAGATCTCTTTGCCGTGAACCTGATCGAAAACTTCGCTGAGACGGCCGTAGAATGTGCCGTTCTGGTGGGGGTTTTCGCCGTAGCGCATGTGTTTCTCTCCGTCGACAGCTATGCGCAGATAATTCTGGCTGCTGCGGCCTGCGAAATAGTTGTAGATGTCGGTGTCGTAGCCCGATGAGACGGCGAATGCTTCGGCGGCGAAGAACTCACGTTCTTCGAGTGTCGACTGTGCGCCGTTGCGGCCGATCATCTCGGCCAGAGGGGCGTACTGTGCTTTGGATGCCACGATCACGACATCCTTGTAGTTTTTCGCTCCGGCGCGGATGAGCGATATGCCGCCTATGTCGATCTTCTCGATGATGGCGGCATGGTCTGCTCCGCTGCATACGGTGTCGGCGAAAGGATAGAGGTCGACTATCACGAGGTCGATTTCAGGAATCTCATATTGCGCGATCTGCTGACGGTCACCCTCGTTGTCGCGACGGTTGAGAATGCCGCCGAACACTTTGGGGTGAAGTGTCTTTACGCGTCCGCCAAGGATCGACGGGTACGAAGTCAGATCCTCTACGGCCGAGCAGGGGTAGCCGAGCTGTTCGATGAAGGTCTGGGTGCCGCCTGTCGAGAGAAACTTCACGCCCTGGGCATGGAGCATTGACAAAATATCGTCGAGGCCGTCCTTGTGGTAGACGGAAATGAGTGCTGTCTTGATTTTCCTTACGTCTGACATAATATGTGATACGGTTTTTAGTTTCAGAGGTGCAAAGTTACGAAATTTACATGAAAGCGAGTCTGTTTCACCTAATATATTATTAAAAAAATAGTGTTAACTTTGCAGGTGATATGGAACAGGTGTCGACTGAAAATCTTTTGCTCGCGGGATCGACGTTGCTCGTGGCCGGTGTGCTCGCGGGCAAGTCGAGCCATCGTGTCGGTCTGCCGCTGCTGCTGATCTTTCTGCTGACAGGTATGGCGTTTGGTACGGATGGTCTGGGAATGCAGTTCAGCGACATACATACGGCCCAGTCTATCGGTATGGTGGCGCTGTGTGTCATTCTGTTCTCGGGAGGCATGGGCACGAAGATTTCGTCGATAAGGCTTGTTGTGGCTCCGGGGTTGGTGCTGTCGACTGTGGGAGTGTTGCTTACAGCGCTTTTTACCGGACTTTTCATCTGGTGGCTGTCGGGGATGAGCTGGACCAATATTCATTTTCCTCTTGTCGTTTCGCTGTTGTTGGCCGCCACTATGTCGTCGACTGATTCGGCGTCGGTGTTCGGCATTCTCGGAGCGCATAAGACAGGTCTTCGTCATCATCTACGGCCGATGCTTGAGCTTGAGAGCGGATCCAATGATCCTATGGCTTATATGCTGACGATAGTGCTGATCGAAGCGGCCACGACCGATACGTCGCTGTCGGTGGGGCACGTTGTCGGCGAGTTGTTGATGCAGTTTGGTGTGGGAATTGCCGGAGGTTTTCTGACCGGGCGGCTGACGGTATGGCTTGCGTCGGTCTATCGGCGTTTGGGCGGTGCGGCGTCAGATAGCGAAGATCCTGCCCAGGCGGTGGCCATGACGGCCATTCTGATTGTGGGTTGCGTCTTTTTCTCGTTTGCTGCCACTACGGCGCTCGGCGGCAATGGTTATCTGGCGGTATATCTTTGCGGCATAACGGTGGGTAACGGACGTGTGGTCGGGCATCGGGGCATAGCGAAGTTTATCGACGGCATCACGTGGCTTGCGCAGATTGTGGTGTTTCTCATGCTCGGCCTGCTTGTCAATCCGCATGAGATGCTGTCGGTAGCGGCCGTGTCGCTGCTCATCGGTGTGTTTATGATCGTGGTCGGACGCCCGCTCAGTGTGTTCTGTTCGCTAATGCCTTTCAGGAGCGTAGGGCGACGTTCGAAGCTGTTTGTGTCGTGGGTGGGACTGCGCGGGGCGGTGCCGATAATATTTGCCACTTATCCTGTGGCGGCTCATGTGGAGGGTGCTTCGCAGATTTTCAATATAGTGTTTTTCGTCACGATCCTTTCGCTGCTCGTGCAGGGGACCACTGTCATGGCTGCAGCCCGTCGTCTTGGCCTGGTGGAGCGTCAGGAGGTGTCCGACGATCATTTTGGAGTCGAGATCCCCGACGAACTGCCTACATCGCTCCACACGCTGACACTTACGGAGGCTCATCTCGCAAACAGTGATCTTCTGCGTGATCTCGAATTGCCGCAGGGGTCGCTGGTGATAATGATACGCAGAGGCGGGCGGTATATCGTCCCGAACGGACGTCGTCGTCTGCAGCCGTCCGATGTGTTACTCATTATACGCGAAGACTGACTGTCGCCGTGGGCTGATAGGGGAGCCGGTCGTGGATATGCCATGGTTGTGGTGTGTGGTGTATTAAAAAACATTAACCGTATCTACTTTTTGGTCATAGTGAGTGTTATAGAGTAAAACTAACGTTAAAAACACATACTATTATGAAAGGTCTGATTGCTCTCGCTATTATTTTTGCTCTGGTAGGTGTGGGGTTTATGATCGCAACCCTGTTCACTTCGGGCAATGCTCTGGTGCTTCTTTCGATAGGAGGCGGTCTTGCTCTCGCAGCATTTATACTGGTGTTGGTCGGATATGCCAACAAGGCAGTGAAATGACATTCACGGCAGAGTCGGCGCGGCATGATGCGATGCCAGCCGTCTGTCGGACACGCTATCGTGCGGCGGCTATGTCTGAAGAGGCGGGCCGCCGTGCTTGCGTATTGCACGTTATGAATATTTGGCTTAATTTTGCAGAGCGACGCGGCATGGTGCCCGTCGGGCTAACAGGTATGGTAATATATGACCAGATACGACGAAACCAACCGGCAGTTTGACGGAGCAATGGCGCTCTGTCGCGATATTTTCGCCCGTAAGCTCAACGATTACGGGCCGTCATGGCGCATGATGAGGCCGGAATCAATAACTGACCAGATATATATCAAGGCTAAGCGCATACGTTCTTTGGAGATAAAGAAGGAGGCGATGGTAGACGAGGGCATTCTGCCGGAATTCATCGCTATTGTCAATTATGGTCTGGTGGGGCTGATACAGCTCGACTGTGGATTTGCCGACGATATTGATATCACCGCGGAGCGCGCTCTGGAGCTTTACGACAAGTATGCCGATCAGGCGCGCCGACTGATGAAGGCCAAGAATCATGATTATGACGAGGCTTGGCGCGGTATGCGGATCAATTCGTACACAGACCTGATTCTGACCAAACTGCAGCGCACCAAGCAGATCGAGGATCATAGCGGAATGACTGAGGTGTCGGAAGGAATCGATGCCAATTATATGGATATGGTCAATTATGCCGTGTTCGGCATAATAAAGCTAACCGAATGAGTGGACTGAAACAGTTGTCACCGCTGTCGCAGGCGGGTGTGTGGGCGCTTCGGCTGACGGTCGGTGCGGTATTTGTGCTTTCTGGGTTTGCCAAAGCCGATGATTTATGGGGATTCGTATTCAAGATAGAGGAGTATCTGCAAGTGTGGGGGATCGTGCAGCCGCGCTCGCTTGTGATTGCAGCTGCGATGTTTATCGCTTCTTTTGAATTTATCGCAGGAGTGATGCTTGCTGCCGGTTGTTATCGACGCACGGTGGTGTGGCTTCTGACTCTTATGATGGGAGTGATGCTTCCTCTCACGGCGTATATATGGGCTGCCGATCCGGTGAGCGACTGCGGATGCTTCGGTGAGATGCTTCGGCTGTCTAATGCCGCCACTTTTTTCAAGAATGTGGCGCTGATGGCGGCTCTTGTCGTGTTACTGATATATAATCGCCGTGTGGGGTGTCTGTTCGGACCGTATATACAGTGGCTTGTGCTGCTGGTTGTGTCGGTCTATGTGTCGGTGGTGGCTTTTATTGGCTATACCGTGCAGCCGATGGTGGATTTCCGGCCGTTTCCTGTCGGAACAGATCTGGGCGGTCTGCTTGCTGAGGAGGATGAGGCTGTCGCTGAATTTGAATTCGTGTATGAAAAGGATGGTGTCCGACATGCGTATGATATCGGTTCTTTGCCCGACTCTACATGGACGTTTGTTGAGCGTCGGGTGGTCGCCGGTAAGGTCGATAACCGTCCGGAGCTGGTGGTGACTGATCATGATGAGGATGTGAGCGCATATGTCGTAGAGCCTGAAGGCGGTACGCTCCTCGTTGTGATTCCGGAGTATGACCGTGCCGATGTGTCGTTTACCTATCTTGTCAATGAACTTGCCGACAGGGTGAAGAACAGCGGTGGCTCGGTTGTCGCCATAATTGGTGCCGGCGGTCGTCAAGCTGCCGAATGGACTGATCTTTCAATGGCTGATTATCCGGTGTATTCGGCCGATCCGACTCAGCTGAAGGTACTTGTGCGTGGCGCGATATCGCTCGTGTGGCTGCGCGACGGCGTGATACAGTGGAAGCGCACGGCGGCGTCAATCGATGCTGATTATGTAGAGGCATCGGAGGCAGACGACACAGTGCTCGACAGCCTGGCTCTTGAAGGGGTGGCGCGGCTGTGGCAGATCACTCTCGTAGTGCTTGCAGTGTTGGCGGTGCTGTTCATGCTTGACCGTAGCGGCCGTCTTCTGAAATGGCGCAGACAGCTTCGCCGTCAGGTGTGACGCTCGCTGATGTTATATGTGGATTTCGGTTGACTATTCCACGAACTTTCCCAAAATTCCTCAAAAGATGAGGAAAGCCAAATAAAAGTCCTGAATAAAACGTGCAAGGGCATTGCCGTGTGCGAAATTATGTGTAACTTTGCACCTGCAATCAATACAAAACCAAATTTTAACCGACATTTTCTAATGGCAACCAAAATCAGACTGCAACGTCATGGTCGTAAGAACTATGCGTTCTATCCTATTGTTATCGCCGATAGCAGGGCACCACGAGATGGTAAATTTATTGAAAGGATAGGTTCTTATAATCCGAACACTAATCCTGCTACAATAACATTGAACTTCGAACGGGCTTTGTATTGGGTAAATGTAGGCGCAGAGCCTACCGACACCGTGCGCACGATCCTCTCTTCAGAGGGTGTGATGCTTATGAAGCACCTTCAGGGCGGTGTGAAGAAAGGCGCTTTCGACGAGGCTGAAGCACAGCGTCGTTTCGAGGCATGGAAAAAGATGAAGCAGGGTCAGACCGACGCTCTTGTCGCATCCATGGCCGACAAGAAAGAACTCGCCGCCAAAGAGCGTTTCGAAGCCGAGCAGGCCAAGAACAAGGCAAAGGCTGAGATCGTAGCCAAGAAAAAGGCTGAGATCGCTGCTGCAAAGGCTGAGGCTGAAGCCGCTGCCGCTGCTGCCGAGGCTCCCGCCGAAGAGGCTGCTCCCGCTGAGGAGGCACCTGCTGCAGAAGCTCCCGCCGCAGAGTGATGTGTGGGGTGACGTGTCGCTGTATGGCGGCGTGTTCATGACGCTCTGACGTCCAGAGGCGTAAAAAACAATAAGACGCATTGGAGATATCTCTGATGCGTCTTCGTTTTTTTTGTTTCTTGGGCTGACTCGTGTCGGTGTTGTCGTGGCACGCTGTCGGCAAGTGTATATAGATAGCTTCTGTCGTGGTGGGGTGGGGTATTGAAGGGCAGGCTTATGTGGAAGAATTTGTTGTCGTGTGATATGCGCGGTCGGCTGGCCGGCGTGTCCGGTCATATAAGTCCGATGGTGTGCAGCATGTCGGAGTAGTAGGCGGCTTTAGAGGTGATCGACATAGGGTAGGCCCGTGAGGTAGAAGGCATGCGCCAGTGGCGGATCTTGCGTCCGGCGAAGTCCGTTTCGACAAAATGCCCCATCTGTGGCACTGCTGATGATGTAAGCGTAGCGATGACTTCTGCGGCTTTCTGTCCTGTAGTGGCTATTTCGGTACAGTCAGGCATGCGGACGAGTAATGACTGAAGGTCGACTGGTTCTACGATGTCAAGGTATTTGTCGGATGCGTTTTCGCGCAGCCGGCGCACTTTAGCTGCGGTATCCCACATGGCTATATGCAGATCCTTGAGCATACGCCGTATGTCGTCGAGCCGGAATGTTTCTGTGGCTGGATCGATCAGATGCTGCCGGTCGCCGTAGACGGCGATTCCCATTATGCGCCAGAAGTCATTGATGCGGTTGGGGTAGAAAAACGGCATCTGCCACCTTTTGGGCTGTGGCGGAAAGGTTCCCATGAATATGAGTCGTGCGCCCTCGGGAATAAACGGTTCCCAGGGGTGCTCTTCTATGGGGAGTGAGGATGTGGGTGCTGAAATCGCAGAGCCAGACCTTGTGTCAGTGGTTTCTGACGATTCTGACTCTTGCTTGCGAGAGGTGTCTGACTTGCTGCGTGTCATTTTCTGCGTTAATATGCGCGTTGAGCATAGCCTCGCTATCGGTCCACCGTTCGGCAGTTTCGACCTGCGGTGTCTGGATAGTGTTGCTTTTTTGTGTGCTTTCATACGCAGCCCATGCTCCGAGGGCGGCCAAAGCAAGCAGAATTCGGGGAAATACGGTTTTCATTATTACGTTAATCGGTTGTTTGGGCGCAAATATAATATCAATAGTCGGGTCGGGCAAATTTTTTGGTGAAAAATAGTGTATTAAGTCCACTTTTTTCGAAATTTTGCCTCAAGTATAGCTTTTTGCAGCGGATAGACGTTTATTTCTCGCTTGGTATAAAGAAAAAATGCACCCCTTTGGAGGGTGCATTTCTCAATGTTGTTTGTCGTGCGGCCGGGGGTTATGCCTTTACGCGGCCGATGTAGGATCCGTCGCGGGTGTCAACCTCGATGAGCTCGCCTTCGTTGATGAAGAGCGGCACTCGTACTTCCGCGCCGGTTTCGACTGTGGCGGGTTTGAGGGTGTTGGTGGCTGTGTCGCCTTTAAGTCCCGGTTCGGTATATGTGATTTTGAGTACGGTCTTGATGGGCATCTCGGCGAAGAGCACGGTTTCGGTGGATGCGTCAGTCACGACTTCCACTGTGTCGCCCTCTTTCATGTATGCCGCGCCGGTGACGAGTTCTTTGTTGATGGGAATCTGCTCGAATGTCTCGTTGTTCATGAAGATATCGTCGTCGCCATCGGTGTAGAGGTACTGGAACGGGCGGCGCTCGACTCTCACGTCCTCAAGCTTCTCGCCGATGTTGAAGCGGCGCTCGAGTACGCGGCCGTCGACAACGTCCTTGAGCTTGGTGCGCATAAAGGTGTTGCCTTTGCCGGGCTTCACGTGAAGGAATTCTACACAGAAGTAGAGGCGGCCGTCCATGCGTATGCAGGTGCCGTTTTTGATGTCTTGAGCGTTGATCATATAATTATGATGATTTGATTTTCCGGGCGCAAATTTAAGAAAAATGCGTCAAACTGCCAAGTGTTGCGTCGTAGAACAGTGTTGTAATGTGGTGTACGGCTGACATCCGGGTCGGTCAGGGGCTGGTGAGGGCAGAGCGGCCGGTGTGTTAATAGTATGTGTCAAAATCGATGCGGAGGGGTTGAATTTTCGCCAATAATGCTTAAATTTGCACCCATAAACATCACCAACAATAAACCAAGCATGGTCGTATTCTTCAAGAAAGGCGCCGACACAGTGACAGCTGTGGAAACTGACCACCGTTTCTCTGATCAGGAGAAGGAGAAACTCACGTGGCTGTTCGGAGGTGCCAAACCTCTCTCGTCAACTTCAGTGAAAGGCACATTTGTGGGTCCCCGCAAGGAGATGATAACCCCGTGGAGCACAAATGCCGTAGAGATAACCCAGAACATGGGACTGACAGGAATCACGCGCATAGAGCAGTTTGTGGTGGCGCGTGAGAATCCGCCAAAGTTCGACAAGATGCTCGAACGTGTCTACGAGGGACTCAACTCACGGGTGTTCACCACCGACCGCAAGCCCGAACCGATAGTTTATATCGAGGATATAGCCGAATACAACCGTGCGGAGGGTCTGGCGCTCAGCGCCGATGAGGAGAACTATCTGTGCGATCTGTCGCGGAGGCTCGGCCGTCCGCTGACCGACAGCGAGGTGTTCGGATTCTCGCAGGTCAATTCCGAGCATTGCCGTCACAAGATATTCAACGGCACATTCGTGATCGATGGTCAGGAGAAACCTATGTCGCTGTTCAAGCTGATCAAAAAGACATCCCAGACCAATCCCAACGCTCTTGTGTCGGCTTACAAGGACAATGTGGCCTTTGTCAAGGGCCCGAAAGTAGAGCAGTTCTATCCGGTCAATCCCGAACAGCCTGATTATTTCGACGTCAAGGAGATACCGACCGTGATATCGCTTAAAGCCGAAACTCACAATTTCCCCACAACCGTAGAGCCTTTCAACGGTGCGGCTACCGGTTCGGGCGGCGAGATCCGCGACCGACTCGGAGGAGGCCGCGCCAGTCTGCCCATAGCCGGTACGGCTGTGTATATGACATCATATCCGCGCATGAGTCCCGGGCATCGCTGGGAGCTGATGATGAATCCGCGTGTGTGGCTTTATCAGACACCATGCGACATACTCATCAAGGCTTCTAACGGAGCGTCGGATTTCGGAAATAAATTCGGTCAGCCGCTGATCTGCGGATCGCTGCTTACGTTTGAACACGATGAGAACGGCAAGCTCTATGCTTATGACAAGGTGATCATGCTTGCCGGAGGCGTAGGCTTCGCCGCAGCGCGCGACGCTATCAAAGGCACTCCAGAGCCGGGTGAGAAAGTAGTGGTGATGGGTGGCGACAACTACCGTATCGGTATGGGTGGCGGCGCCGTTTCGTCGGTGGCGACAGGCCAGTATGCCAACGCTATCGAGCTGAACGCTGTGCAGCGAGCCAATCCTGAGATGCAGAAGCGCGTCAGCAATGTCATACGTGCTCTTGCCGAGAGCGACAGCAATCCGATCGTGTCGATCCACGACCACGGCGCAGGCGGACATCTCAACGCTTTGTCGGAACTGGTTGAGGCTACCGGCGGCCATATCGATCTCAATGCTCTTCCTGTAGGTGACAAGACTCTGTCGGCCAAGGAGATCGTTGGTAATGAGAGTCAGGAACGCATGGGCATGGTGCTCCACGCCGACGATATAGAGCGGGTGGCACGCATCGCAGAGCGCGAACGCAGCCCGCTGTATGTGGTGGGTGAGACCACTGCCGACGACCGCTTCGTGTTCGAGCAGGCCGACGGCGTAAAGCCGATCGATCTTGCTATGGCCGACATGTTTGGCAATTCGCCCAAGACTGTCATGACCGACAACACTGTGGTGAATACGTATGCCGACCTTGAATATTCGTCCGATAAGATCGAGGATTATGTGCGCGATGTGCTCAGCCTGGAGGCTGTGGCATCCAAGGACTGGCTCACAAACAAGGTTGACCGTTCGGTGACCGGCAAGGTGGCCCGTCAGCAGTGTCAGGGCGAGATACAGCTCCCGCTCAGCGACTGTGGAGTAGTGGCTCTCGACTACCGCGGCAAGGAGGGCATAGCCACTTCTATCGGCCATGCTCCCCAGGTGGCTCTGGTTGATGCCGCCCGTGGTTCGGTGATGGCTGTGGCCGAGTCGCTGACCAATATCGTCGGCGCGCCTCTGAAGGGTGGGCTCAAAGCGGTGTCGCTGTCGGCCAACTGGATGTGGCCCTGCCGTAACGAGGGCGAGGATGCGGCGCTCTACCGTGCAGTGGAGGCCTGCAGTGACTTTGCCTGCGCTCTCGGTATCAATATCCCAACCGGCAAGGACAGTCTTTCGATGACTCAGAAATATGGCGATGACAAGGTGTTCGCTCCCGGCACTGTGATCATTTCGGCTGCCGGTGAGGTGACCGACGTGAAACGTACGGTAAGCCCGGTGATGCAGCCCAAGAAGTCGCAGTTTATATATGTCGACTTCTCGTCCGATTCGCTCAAGCTCGGCGGTTCGGCTCTGGGACAGACCATGAACCGTCTTGGCGCTGAGGCTCCGACAGTAGCCGATGCCGGACGGTTTGCGGCGGCGTTCAATGCCGTGCAGCGGCTTGTGGCGCGTGGTTCGGTGATGGCCGCCCACGATGTCTCGGCCGGCGGTCTGGTGACTACGCTCCTCGAAATGGCTTTCGCCAACACCAAGGGTGGTATCGAGATGTCGACCGATGGCTTTGTCGCCGCCGGCGAGGACGATCTCGTCAAGATATTGTTTGCAGAGAATCCGGCCGTAGTGCTCCAGGTGGCCGACGACAAAGCCGACAAGGCTATGGAACTTCTTGACAAGGCAGGTGTGAAGCACATCGTCATCGGCCGTCCTGCCGAGGAGCGCATGCTTATGATAAATCATCGCGGAGAGGAAACGATGCTCGGCATCGATTGGCTGCGCGACGTGTGGATGCGTCCGTCGTATCTGCTTGACCGCTGCCAGAGCGGCGAAAAGCAGGCTGCAAGCCGTTTTGAGAACTACAAGAAGCAGCCTATCCGCTATCGTCTGCCCAAAGGCTTCGACGGCAAGCTTGCCTCGCGTGGCCTGACGCTCGGACGCCATGCCAAGTCGGGCGTGCGCGCTGCAATAATAAGGGAGAAGGGCGTCAATGGCGATCGCGAGATGGCTTATTCGCTCTATCTGGCCGGATTCGATGTGAAAGACGTGCACATGACCGACCTGATGAGCGGACGTGAAACGCTTGAGGATGTCAACATGATCGTGTTCTGCGGAGGCTTCTCCAATTCCGATGTGCTCGGTTCGGCCAAAGGATGGGCCGGCGGCTTCCTGTGGAATGACAACGCCCGCACAGCTCTCGAACGCTTCTACAAGCGCTCCGACACACTTAGCCTCGGCATCTGTAACGGATGTCAGCTGATGGTCGAACTCAACCTCATAAACCCGGAGCATCCGAAGCGCGCGAGGATGGAACACAACGACAGCCACAAGTTCGAATCGCAGTTCCTGGGAGTGACAGTGCCCGAAAACAACTCCGTGATGTTCGGTCCGCTGTCAGGCATGAAGACCGGTATATGGGTGGCTCATGGCGAAGGAAAATTTGTCTTGCCGATGCCGCTTGAAAACTATAATGTCGTGGCCCGCTACAGCTATGCCTCATATCCGGGCAATCCCAACGGCTCGCGTGGCGCTGTGGCAGGAATCTGCTCGGCCGACGGACGTCATCTGGCCATGATGCCTCACCTCGAAAGAGCGATATTCCCGTGGCAGTGTGGCTACTATCCCGCCGCGCGACGGTCGGACGAAGTGACGCCCTGGATCGATGCCTTCGTCAATGCGCGCAAGTGGATTGAAAACCATAAATAAATTATCGAATCACAACCTACAGCAGGTGAGTCCATACGATGATCATTCCGATCACAGGACCACCTGCTTAAAAAATTGAATATGGGAGGTTTTTTCGGAATCTCAAAACGTTCGGACTGTGTCAGCGAGCTTTTTTACGGCGTTGACTACAACAGTCACATGGGCACCAAACGTGCCGGCATGGCGACGGTGAACAATGGTGTGTTCAGCCGCTCCATACACAATATAGAGAATTCATATTTCCGCACGAAGTTCGAAGGCGATCTGCACGAATTTTCTGGCCGTCAGGGTATCGGCGTGATAAGCGATACGGATGCACAGCCTATAATCGTCAACTGTCATCTGGGCAAGTTCGCCATCGTGACCGTAGGCCGCATCAACAATATCCGCGAGCTTGAGAGCGAACTGCTTGAAAAAGGCCATCACTTCTGCGAGCACAGCTACGATATAATCAATCCCACTGAGATGATCGCGGCTCTCATAAGCGAGGGCAGCGACTATGTGAGCGGTATAGAAAACGTATATAACCGCGTCAAGGGATCGTGCAGCATGCTTCTGCTGCTTGAGGACCGTATAATAGCGGCCCGCGACCGTCTTGGCCGTACTCCTATAATCATCGGCCGTAAGGACGGGGCTTTTGCCGCTACATCCGAAAGCTGCGCGTTCCCCAATCTCGGTTTCCGGATAGAGCGCGATCTCGGCCCAGGCGAGATCGTGGAGTTCGACTCCGAAGGCATGCGGCAGCTCAAAGCTCCTGGAGAAGAGATGCAGGTGTGCGCCTTTCTCTGGACCTATTACGGTTATCCGGTGTGCCAGTATGAGGGACGCAACGTAGACGAAATGCGCTACGAATGCGGCAAGAATATGGGCAGCGACGATGACACCGATGCCGATTTCGTCAGCGCTATTCCCGACTCCGGCATAGGAATGGCTCTCGGTTATGCCGAGGGCAAGAAGGTGCCTTACAAGCGCGGTATCGTCAAGTACACTCCGACCTGGCCACGCAGTTTCACTCCGAGCACACAGGAGCGCCGCGAGCTGGTGGCCAAGATGAAGCTTATCCCCAACAAATCGCTTTTGCGCGACCGCAAAGTGATATTCTGCGACGACTCGATCGTCAGGGGAACGCAGCTCCGCGACAACGTCAGCGATCTATATGAGTCGGGCGCCCGCGAGGTGCACATGCGCATCAGCTGTCCGCCCCTGATATATCCCTGCCGCTTCCTCAACTTCACTGCGTCGAAAAGCGAACTGGAGCTGATCACCCGTCGTGTGATCAAGGAGCTTGAGGGGGATCACGATCGTAACCTCGAAGAATATGCAGCCACCGGCAGCGAGAAATACCGTCGCATGGTGGAGACAATCCGCGAGCAGCTCGGCATAGATTCTCTTCAGTTCAGTTCGATAGAGAATGTGGTCAGCTCGATCGGATTGCCAAAGTGCAAGATCTGTACCCATTGTTTCGACGGCAGCAGCCACGACTGAGCCGATACGCTCCGGCGGTTTGCCGTTGTCGGCTGAAATTAGTATCTTTGTAGCCTGAATTAGAAATTATCAATAATAAGAAAAAGTATGAGCCTTAACATCGTTGTGCTCGCAAAGCAGGTGCCTGACACCCGCAACGTGGGCAAAGATGCAATGAAGGAGGACGGCACCATCAACCGCGCCGCTCTCCCCGCCATCTTCAACCCTGAGGATCTCAACGCGCTTGAGCAGGCGCTCCGCATAAAGGACGCCAACCCCGGGACCACAGTCACTCTTCTTACCATGGGTCTTCCCCGTGCCTCGGAGATAATCCGCGAGGCCATGATGCGCGGAGCCGACGGCGGCATTGTTCTGACCGACCGTGTGCTTGGTGGCGCCGATACTCTAGCCACATCCTATTCGCTCGCCCAGGCTGTGAAAAAGATCGGCAATTACGACCTGATCCTCGGCGGCCGTCAGGCAATCGACGGCGACACCGCTCAGGTTGGCCCCCAGATAGCCGAGAAGCTCGGTCTGCCTCAGGTGACATATGCCGAGGATATTCTCGAAGTGGCCAATGGCCATATCATAGTAAAGCGACGTCTGGAAAACGGCGTTGAAACCGTCAAGGCTCCGCTGCCATGCGTGGTGACTGTCAACGGATCGGCGCCCGACTGCCGTCCGCGCAACGCCATGCGTCTGATGCGGTTCAAATATGCTACATCGCAGTCGGAGCAGTCCAAACTGCCCGAACAGATAAAGGAGATAGTGGCCAAACGTCCGGAACTGACCATCCGCGAGTGGAGTGCAGCCGACGTCGACGCTGATCCGGAGCAGATCGGTATGCCCGGCTCTCCGACCAAGGTGAAGAATATCGTCAACGTGGTGTTCACAGCCAAGGAGAGCCGCAAGCTCGACAACGACGACGAGTCGCTCGAAGGTCTGATAAAGGAACTTTTAGCCAATCACACGATAGGCTGATGCCGGTCGTTAACCTCTAAATGTCAAAGAAAACAATATGGCAGACACCAACAATCTCATAGTATATTGCGAGTACGACGACGGCAAGGTGGCCGACGTCAGCCTTGAGCTGCTGACCAAGGGACGACAGCTCGCCAACAACCTCGGCGTGAAGCTTGAGGCAGTGGTAATCGGCGACAAGCTTCACGATGTGGAGAAAGAGATCTTCAAATATGGCGCCGACACGGTCTATAAGTTCGAGGATAAGAAGCTTTATCCCTATACCTCCAATCCTCACGCTTCGGCTCTCATCAACCTGTTCAAGGAGATCAAGCCTCAGGTATGCCTCATGGGCGCCACCTGTATAGGCCGCGATCTGGGTCCGCGTGTGAGCTCGTGCCTCCACAGCGGTCTGACCGCCGACTGCACAGCGCTTGAGATCGGCCCGCACACCGATCCCAAGACCGGAAAGGCTTACGAAAACCTGCTATACCAGATACGTCCGGCATTCGGCGGCAACATCGTGGCAACGATCGTCAATCCTGATTGCCGTCCGCAGATGGCCACAGTGCGCGAGGGCGTCATGAAGAAGCAGATCCATGATGAGAACCATAGGGGCAAGGTGGTTAATCTCGACGTGAAGAAATATGTCCGCCCCGAGGACTACGTGGTGGAGATCATCGACCGTCATATCGAAAAGTCGAAGGTCAACATCAAGAATTCGCCCATCATCGTTGCCGGAGGTTACGGCATGGGTTCGAAGGAAAACTTCGATCTTCTCTTCGATCTCGCCAACACTCTCGGCGGAGAGGTCGGTGCATCGCGTGCGGCTGTCGACGCCGGCTTTGTCGACCACGACCGTCAGATCGGACAGACCGGTGTCACCGTCCGTCCGAAACTCTATATCGCCTGCGGTATATCCGGACAGATACAGCATATAGCCGGCATGCAGGACAGTGCTATGGTCATCTCCATCAATAACGATCCGGAGGCTCCCATCAACACTATCGCCGACTATGTGATAACCGGCAACGCCGAGGAGATCGTGCCCAAACTCATCAAGTACTACAAAAAGAACTCGAAGTAAACAAAATGGCTAATTTTTATACCGATAATCCTGATCTCAGACATCATCTCAACCATCCGTTGATGGAGAAGATCGTCGAACTCAAGGAACGCAACTATTCCGATGCCGCCAAATATGACTATGCGCCGATGGACTTCGCCGATGCGATGGATTCATACGACAAGGTGCTGGAAATCGTGGGCGACATCTGTGGCGGCACTATCGCCGACAACGCCGAGGGAGTGGATCACGACGGACCGAAAGTGGAGAACGGACGAGTGATATATGCGCCCGGCACACAGGAGAATCTTGATCTCTGCCGCAAGGCCGGCCTGATGGGCATGGCTATGCCCCGTCGTCTGGGCGGACTCAATTTCCCGATCACTCCGTATATCATGGCCGCTGACATTGTAAGCCGTGCCGATACAGGCTTCGAGAATCTCTGGGGACTGCAGGACTGCGCCGAAACAATCTATGAATTTGCCGATGAGGATCAGAAGCAGCGCTATATACCGCGCGTATGTCAGGGCGAAACCATGTCGATGGACCTCACCGAGCCTGATGCCGGATCCGACCTCCAGTCGGTGATGCTCAAGGCCACGCAGAAGCCCGACGGCAGCTGGGTGCTCAATGGTGTTAAGCGTTTCATCACCAATGGCGACAGCGATATACACCTCGTGCTTGCCCGTTCGGAAGAGGGCACCCGCGACGGCCGCGGCCTGTCGATGTTTATCTACGACAAGCGCAACGGTGGCGTGGATGTGCGCCGTATCGAGAACAAGATGGGTATCAAGGGTTCGCCGACATGCGAGCTTACCTATAAGAACGCTCCGGCCGAGCTCGTTGGCTCACGCCGTATGGGTCTGATCAAATATGTGATGGCTCTGATGAACGGCGCCCGTCTGGGTATCGCCGCTCAGTCGGTGGGCGTCAGCGAACGTGCCTATCGCGAGGCTCTGGCGTATGCCAAGGACCGCAAGCAGTTCGGCAAGGCTATCATCGAGTTCCCCGCTGTGGCAGAGATGCTTTCGGTGATGAAGGCCAAGCTCGATGCGTCGCGCGCGCTGCTTTACGAGACAGCCCGCTTCGTGGATATCTACAAGATCTATGAGGATATCGCAAAAGAGCGTTCGCTCACAGCCGACGAGCGCAAGGAAATGAAGCATTACAGCAAGCTTGCCGACGCATGCACTCCGCTTGTGAAGGGTATGGGCAGCGAGTATTGCAACCAGAATGCCTACGACTGCATCCAGATACATGGCGGCTCGGGCTTCATGAAGGACTATGCCTGTGAGCGCGTATATCGCGACGCACGCATCACATCCATTTACGAAGGCACCACGCAGCTTCAGGTCGTGGCAGCTATCCGCCACGTCACCACCGGCAACTATCTTGCCATGATCCGCGAATATGAGGCTCAGGCCGTGCGCGAGGATCTGCAGTGGATCAAGGATGTGCTGATCGGTCTGACAGCGCAGTATGAAACTGCTGTGTCTGCCGTGACAGCGGTCAACGATACGACTTATACTGATTTCATGGCTCGCCGCATGGTGGAGATGGCCGGCAATATCATCATGGGATACCTGATGCTCTCCGATGCCAACCGCAACGAAGGTTTCAGCCGTTCGGCAGGTGTTTACTGCAAGCTCGCGCAGAGCGAGGTGGCTCGCCACGCCGACTTCATAGCCGCTTTCAATCCCGCACAGATCGACCTCTACAAGGCAGAATAATCGCCTTCCGGAGGTATCAATCCGCATAATCAGGCGCTGTGTCAAATCCTAGAATTTGGCACAGCGCCTTTTATTGTCCGGCTCTTAACAATCTTTACGGATGTATCGGTGTGTAGTTATGCAACGAGTGGCTATATTCGCGTCATGAAACGTCTGTTATGTTTTATTGTCGTCGCGGGTTGTATGGTCATGGGTGCTCTGGCTCAGGGCGCAGCCGATATCCACGGACCATATCTGCGTATTGTAGAGCAGGCCGACAGCGCCTGCGCGAAGGCCGATTGGCCGTTGGCCGAGAGTCTGTTTCTCAAAGCCATGAGACTCGAACCCGCCAATGTGTCCAACGTGCTGCTTATGTCAAATCTCGGCATGGTGAGGTTTTATCAGGGCAATGACTCTATGGCTCTGTCGACGCTCGACGACGCGTTGCGGATGGCTCCGAATGCCACGGTGCTGATATCCAACCGTGCCAAAGTGCTTTCGGCCATGGGACGTCAGAGCGATGCTCTTGCTGACTGGGAACGTGTGCTGGAGATTGATTCTTTGAACGTTGACGCGTTGTATTTTCATGTGCTGGCAACGATAGGCGCTGGCGATTCGGTGGCTTCTGTTGCGGAACTGCAGCGTCTGGAACTGCTGGCGCCGGATGATGTCCGCACCAATTTTGCCAAGGCGACGTTTCTGACCAGCAGAGGGCTTTACGCTCAGGCGGTAAGCCCTCTGCGCAAGGTAGTGGAGGCGAGTCCGCGAGCCGAGCATTATGCGTCGCTGGCTATAGCCCACATGATGAGCGGCAGCCTGTTGGAGGCGGCCGACGATATTGCGCAGGGGCTGGAGATTGATCCGGCCTATGGAGAGCTGTATCTCTATCGGGCGCTGCTCAACAGACTGCGTTACAGGCCGGAAGATGCCAGAGCTGATGCGCGCCGTGCCGTCAGCCTTGGCATTCCGATGCGCAGAGCCGAGCCTCTGATGTAGGATGGCAGCTGACAGGCAGAGCAGTGGTGTTGACCGGATAGGTAAGTTCCATAGACGGAACAATCGACAGCCGGAATGGCGTGCGAATGGCGTGCGAACCTTTCGCAATGCATATTTGTTGTGTGTAAAAGACAATATTTCAGACATTTTTTGTAACTTTGCAGCGCATAACTGCTTATGATGCACTTTTTACCATAACAAAAATTTAAGAAAGATGAACACTGAAACCATCGGATGTTGGGCCGGTCTGGTCTGGAATGCACTCAATGAGGCCGACATACTCGACATCAAGCAGATCAAAAAGATCACCAAACTGAAGGAGAAGGAGATCTGCGCGGCTCTCGGATGGCTCGCCCGCGAGGACAAAATCAAATTCGAGGAGAGCGAAGACAATAAAGAGATTCTGATCACTCTGGCTCATTGAGCTATATCGACAGAGTGATTGATATCAACCACACAAGAGGCTGCAGCGCTGTCTTCTCATACTGAAGCCCGGCGCTGCAGCTTCTTTGTAGATGTTTTGATTATGACAGGAACCGTAATACGAAATACGGGAAGCTTCTATACCGTGGCTACCGACGATGGTTGCGAGGTGCAGGCGAAGATAAAGGGCAATTTCAGGCTCAAGGGGATTCGCACCACAAATCCTGTGGCTGTCGGTGACCGCGTGGAGCTTGACGGCGATGCGGGCGCAATGCCGTTTATCACGGCTATCATGCCTCGGAAAAATTACATAATAAGGCGTGCGAGCAACCTTTCGAAGGAGGCTCATATCATCGCGGCCAATGTCGATGAGGCGTTTCTGGTGGCCACATTGTATCATCCAGTCACATCTACAACATTTATCGATCGATTTCTGGCCACAGCCGAGGCTTATGCCGTGCCGGCCACTCTTGTCATCAATAAAGTCGACCTGTGTCACTATGACGCTGAGCGCGAGGAGTATCTCGAAGCCGTGAGCTATCTGTACAGGTCGATAGGCTACAGGGTGATGCATACATCCACTCTGACGGGAGAGGGTGTTGACGCCTTGCGTGAGGCAATGGCCGGAAAGACTTCGCTATTTTCGGGCAATTCAGGCGTAGGCAAGAGTTCGCTGATCAATTGTCTGATTCCCGGCATGGAATTACGGACGGCGGAGATTTCGACCACGCATGACACCGGCATGCACACCACCACTTTCTCGGAAATGTTCGCATTGCCTGGAGGCGGTGCGATTATCGATACTCCGGGGGTCAAAGGTTTCGGAACTATTGATTTCGACGCTGCCGAGGTGGGGCATTATTTCCCCGAGATGTTCAAGGCTTCGTCGGGGTGCAGATATGGCGACTGTACCCATACCCATGAACCAGGTTGCGCGGTCAGGGAAGCTCTCGAAGATAGCACTATATCCCAGAGCCGTTATGCTTCATATCTGAGCATTTTGGCTGACTCCGCCCCTGACAAATACCGTAAGCCTTTCTGACCGGTTTATTCGCCGAACATGTCTCGGGTGACCCGGCCTGTTTTCAGAAGATGGCCTACAGCTTTCTTGAAATCTTTTTTGCTGCATTCGAATGCGGCTTGTATCGATTCAGGCGATGATGCGTCGGAGATAGCGATATGTCCTCCGGCTGCCTCTATCGTGGCTGCAATGCGGTCGGCAAGCTGGCGTGTGCGATGCTTGGCATCGGGTGCGGCCGAAAGATCGATGCGTCCGTCGGGACGCACATTCTTCACGTAAGCCTTAAGTTTCTGGCCAACGCTGACCGGACGGAACAGTTCGTCGGAATAAAGCATTCCCTGATGAAGCGAGTCGACCGCACAACGGAAGCCGATCTCGGTGCGTTCGTAGACTACCGCGTCCACTTCCTGTCCGGGAGAAAAAGAGGGGAGCAGGTTGCCTAAGAATTTGCCCAGACGGGCTGAGGCGACGATTCGTTTGGATGCGTCATCGAGATATATGAACACCGGATAATGTCCGCCAATCTTCATGCGTGCCCGCTGTTCGCCGAACGGCACAAGCAGATCCTTCGGAAGCCCCCAGTCGAGAAACGCACCATAGCGGCATGTGCCCACCACTTCAAGCACAGCCACTTCTCCGACCTGAGCTATAGGGCGCTCGGTGGTGGCCACAGGGCGGTCCTCCGAATCATTGTAGACAAACACCTCTATCTCGTCGCCGGGGCGTAGATTTTCGTCGACGTAACGCCGTGGCAGCAGAATTTCCGTATCGGCAGCCGTGTCGTCGGTGAGATATGCGCCGAACTCTACAAGGCGGCTCACCTTTAGGGTATTGGTTTTTCCTATGTTGATCATTTTATATAATTTTGTCGTTGTTTATAAACCATAAATATTCAGATTATGGCGAAGGAAATAGAGCGGAAATTTCTGGTGGTGTCGGATGACTACAAGGTTTTGGCCGATTCGAGCGAACTGATCTCGCAGGCTTATCTGTCGGTCAGGCCTGAATCGACAGTGAGAGTCCGGACGGCGGGCGATCGTGCGTGGCTGACGGTCAAGGGTATCAATCATGGCGCGGAGCGCGATGAATGGGAATACCAGGTGCCGGTGGCCGATGCCGAGGCCATGATAGAGTGTTGTGCGCTGACTGTGCCTCTGCAGAAGACCCGCTGGCGTGTGGGCCGATGGGAGATCGACGAGTATCATGGGGCGCTTGCTCCGCTGACGGTGGCCGAGATAGAACTCGACAGCGTGGACGAGGAGGTGGATCTGCCCGCTTTCATCGGACGCGAAGTGACGGGCGATCCGTATTATTACAATTCCTCGCTCGCAGCTTCGCTTGGCAAGGTCGACCCGATCGATTGACGCAGATCGAGGCGCACAACGTTCTCCACGTGATGCGTGTGGGGGAACATGTCGACCGGCTGAACGGCTGTGACCTCGTATTTGGTGTCGAGCAGAGCCAGATCGCGGGCCTGTGTGGCAGGATTGCAGCTGACATAGACGATGCGTCGTGGTTCGGCCCGCAGTATGACGTCGACCACATCGGCGTGCATTCCGGCGCGGGGCGGATCCACTATCATCACGTCGGGACGCCCGTGCTCGGCGATGAAGGTGTCGGTGAGCACATCTTTCATGTCGCCGGCGAAGAATAGCGTGTTGTCTATGCCGTTGACCTGCGAGTTGAGCTGGGCATCGGCTATTGCGTCGGCCACGTATTCTATTCCTACCACTTTCGATGCCTGTCGGGCGACGAAGTTGGCAATGGTGCCGGTGCCGGTGTACAGATCATAAACCAGCTCGCTGCCGGTCAGCCCTGCAAAATCACGGGCCACTTTGTAAAGTTCGTAGGCCTGAAGCGAGTTGGTCTGATAGAATGATTTGGGGCCGACTCTGAACCGCAGTCCTTCCATCTCTTCCTCTATATACGGAGTGCCGCGCCACAGGCGTATCTCCTGGTCGGCAATGGAGTCGTTGAGCTTGGTGTTGACGCAGAGCATCAGCGACGTGATTTCAGGGAATTCCGCGGCAATGGCATCCATCAGCGCGGCCGTCGGCTCCGGATCGTCGGCTCCGGTCACCATCACGGCCATGATCTGGCCTGTGGATGCGATGCGCACCATCAGTGTACGCAGCAGTCCGTTCTGTGCCCTGAGGTCGTAGAAGGGGAGTGAATGGCGTTTGCCGTAGTCCTTGACAAAAAGTCGAAGTCGGTTGGTGAAATCGTCCTGCAGATGACACCGGTTGATGTCGAGCACCTTGTCGAACGCTCCCGGTATGTGGAATCCGGCCGCGTCGCGGTCGGGTACCTCTTCGCCGCTGCGCAGCTGGTCGAATGTCAGCCATTTGCGGTTGGAAAAAGTGTATTCCATCTTGTTGCGGTATTCCCAGCGGCACGCCGATCCGAGTATCGGGGAGATCTCAGGCAGTTTCACTTTGGCGATACGCTGCAGAGCGTCACTGACCTGCCGCTGTTTGCATTCGAGCTGATAGGAATAGGGCAGATGTTGCCAACGGCATCCCCCGCACACGCCGAAGTGCTCGCATCGCGGCTCCTCACGTATGGGAGATGGCTTGACTATGCGTTCTATATGGCCTTCGGCATAGTGGCGTTTACGTCGGTCGATCTTGATGTCGGCGATATCGCCCGGAGCGCCGAACGGCACAAAAACCACCATCTCGTCGATGCGTGCCAAGGCATTGCCTTCGGCGGCCACATCGGTTATCTCCACCCCCTCAAGCAGAGGCAGGTCTTTTTTCTTGCGTCCCATTATAAATTAAAATTTCTGCAAAGCTACTCATAAATTCTCTAAAAAACAGACTCTGCGGCCGATGGAGAGGGATATTTCCATAAAAAGACAAAAAAAATATTTCGTGGATAAAGGAATTTTCCTAAATTTGCATACTCTCCCATGTCAAACACAGGACGGCGCCGAAGTATGTCGGGGTCGTCTGTAAACCGGATAGAATATCAAAATTCAAATTGCAAAATAACAATTTAATCTTAAAACCCAACCCAATGAAAAGAGTCTACACGTTTGGAGACGGCAAAGCTGAAGGCGAAGCCTCGATGCGCAATCTCCTGGGCGGCAAAGGCGCCAATCTGGCCGAAATGAATCTGCTGGGTATGCCCGTGCCTCCGGGCTTCACCATCACGACGGAAGTCTGCACCGAATACACTCAGTATGGAAAGGCTGAAGTGGTGAAGCGCCTTGACAAGGAAGTACGCGACGCCATAGCACATGTCGAAACGCTGACAGGAAAGAAATTCGACGATCCCTCCAACCCTCTCCTCGTGTCGGTACGCTCGGGCGCACGCGCCTCGATGCCCGGTATGATGGACACCGTGCTCAATCTGGGCATGAACGACGCGACAGTGGAGTCGCTCGCCACCCGTAGCGGCAACCCTCGTTTCGCATGGGACAGCTACCGTCGTTTCGTGCAGATGTACGGCGACGTGGTGCTCGGCATGAAGCCCAAGAGCAAGAACGATATCGATCCCTTCGAGGAGATCATGGACAAGGTGAAGGAAGAGAAGGGCGTGAAGCTCGACACGGATCTCGACGTGGCCGATCTGCAGCGCCTGGTAAAGCTCTTCAAGGGCGCGGTGAAGGAATTCACCGGCAAGGACTTCCCCGATAGCGCGTGGGATCAGCTCTGGGGCGGCATCTGCGCCGTGTTCGACAGCTGGATGAACGAGCGTGCTATTCTCTACCGCCGCATGAACCAGATCCCCGAAGAGTGGGGCACAGCCGTCAACGTACAGGCTATGGTCTACGGCAATATGGGCAACAACTCGGCTACTGGCGTTGCATTCTCGCGCGACGCAGCCACCGGCGAGAATATGTTCAACGGCGAATATCTGATCAACGCACAGGGCGAGGATGTCGTCGCCGGCATACGCACTCCCCAGCAGATCACCGTCGAGGGTTCGCGCCGCTGGGCTGCCCTGCAGGGCATATCCGAGGAGGAGCGCGCATCCAAATATCCTTCGCTCGAAGAGTCGATGCCCGCATGCGCTGCCGAGCTCATCAACATAGCACATAAGCTCGAAGACCACTACAAGGACATGCAGGACATGGAGTTTACCATTCAGGACGGCAAGCTCTGGATGCTCCAGACCCGCAACGGCAAGCGCACCGGCGCCGCCATGGTGAAGATAGCCATGGATCTGCTCCGCGCAGGCGAGATCGACGAAAAGACCGTGCTGAACCGCATGGAGCCGCAGAAGCTCGACGAGCTTCTCCACCCCGTCTTCGACAAGACTTCGCTTAAGAAAGCCAAAGTGGCCGCAAAGGGTCTGCCCGCTTCTCCGGGTGCCGCTACCGGCCAGATCGTATTCTCTGCCGACGATGCCGAGGCATGGGCTGAAAAGAAAAAGAAAGTGGTGCTCGTGCGTATCGAGACATCGCCCGAAGACCTCCGCGGCATGGCCGTGGCTCAGGGCATTCTCACCATGCGCGGCGGCATGACATCGCACGCGGCCGTAGTTGCACGCGGCATGGGCAAGTGCTGCGTCAGCGGTGCCGGTGAGATCCGCATAGACTATAAGGCAAAAACTGTGGAAATGGGCGGCAAGACCTATGCCGAGGGCGACTGGATCTCGCTCAACGGATCGACCGGTGACGTCTATGACGGTCAGGTGCCCACCACCGATCCCGAACTCGACGGTGACTTCGGCGCTATCATGAATCTCGCGGCTAAATATACCAAGACTCTCGTGCGCACCAACGCCGACTCGCCCCGCGATGCCAAGCAGGCACGCCACTTCGGCGCTCAGGGCATCGGTCTCTGCCGTACGGAGCACATGTTCTTCGAAGGCGACCGCATCAAGGCTGTGCGCGAAATGATCCTTTCGAGCGATGTCGAAGGACGCCGTCAGGCTCTCGCAAAGCTGCTCCCGATGCAGCGTGGCGACTTCGAGGGTATCTTCGAAGCCATGGACGGATATGGAGTCACCATCCGTCTGCTTGATCCACCGCTGCACGAGTTCGTACCTCATCAGACCGCTACCCAGAAAGTCATGGCCGAAGAGATGGGTCTGACTCTCGAAGAGGTCAAGGCCAAGGTAGATTCGCTTGAGGAATTCAACCCCATGCTCGGTCACCGCGGCTGCCGTCTGGGTATCACCTATCCCGAGATCACCGAAATGCAGACCCGCGCCATCATAGAGGCCGCTCTCGCCGTGAAGGCACGTGGTATCGACGTTCATCCTGAAATCATGATCCCGCTGGTAGGCTCGCTCAAGGAGATCCAGAATCAGGCCGACGTGATCAACATCACCGCAGCCAAGGTGTTTGAAGAAAAAGGTCAGAGCGTTCCCTACAAGGTAGGAACAATGATCGAGGTGCCCCGCGCAGCTCTGTGCGCAAACGACATCGCCACAGTGGCCGACTTCTTCTCGTTCGGTACCAACGACCTCACTCAGATGACATTCGGATTCTCGCGCGACGACGCTCCCAAGTTCCTCAAATTCTACAAAGAGCACGGCATCATCAAGACCGATCCCTTCGAAGTGCTCGATCAGGAAGGCGTAGGACAGCTCGTCCGCATGGGCGTAGAGAAAGGCCGTTCGGTGAAGCCCGAGCTCAAGGTAGGTATTTGCGGAGAGCATGGTGGCGAACCCTCTTCGGTGAAGTTCTGTGCCAAGCTCGGCATGGACTACGTCAGCTGCTCGCCCTTCCGCGTGCCCATCGCCCGCGTAGCTGCGGCGCAGGCTGCTATCGAGGATTAATCCTTAGTAACTGAAACCAGACAATTAGGTCGTAACACCTTGCTTTGCAGGGGTTACGGCCTAATTTACTCTTAGACCTCCAGCTCATTCCGACACGCTTTCCGAGCAGTTTGAACGTAAATGTTTAGAAATTGCTTAGACTTTTTACCCCCTCTGCTTAGAGCGTGTTTAGAGCGGTGTTTAGAGCGTTTAATCAGCCGTAAATCTCTGATTAATAAAAAAAAGCCCACAGGCATCAAATATTAATCATATATCAAACAAGAGAGTTATGGCAACCCTAAGACCATGCGTTCAGAAGCAACGCTCAGACGGGTACTATCCCGTCTACATCCGGGTCATACAAAACAGAAAACCCGGGTATATCAAAACCGACAAACTAGTCGCACCCTCCTCGGTGACCAAGACCAAGGAAATTCGCGACAACGAAGTACTACGCTACTGTACTCAGCTCATCTCCGACTATACACGTCGTCTCAATCTTCAGGATACGTCTATCTGGACTGTTCAGGAAGTTGTGTCATTCCTACAGACGAAAGAGAGCGATGCGAGTTTCACAGACTACGCGAAGCTCCACATCAACCGAATGATCAATTCAGGTCACGAGCGCAACGCCAAGAACTACAAGATGGCTGTGCAGAGTCTGGAACGATACCTCGGCACCAACCAAATCATGTTTTCGTTCCTTTCTTCAACAGTACTCCAGAAGTGGATAAAGTCGCTCATGAACAAGGCGCGTTGCAAGGAAATGTACCCCGTCTGCATCCGTCAAATATTCAAGGCGGCTATCCTTGAACTGAACGATGAGGAGAAAGGGATAATCCGTATCAAGTTCAATCCATGGTTGAAAGTCTCCATCCCAAAGGCTGACAAGGCTGAACAAAAGGCAATCAGTGCCGAGGAATGTCGAGAGTTCTTCAACCGTCCTCTGCCAAAATCAAAAATGCTGTCCCCTCTGCCGGAGTTCGGACGTGACGTGGCGAAACTTGTACTTTGCCTCGGCGGCATCAACACAGTTGATCTCTACAACATGAAGAAGGTCGACTACTACAACGGCATCCTTCATTACAAGCGAGCAAAGACCCGCCACAGTCGTTCCGACGAGGCGTATATGGAAATGCGCGTCGAACCGTTCATCCAGCCTATATTCGACAAGTATCTCGCCGGAGAAGATGACGAATATCTCTTCATCTTCCATCAGCGATACTGCGATTCCGACAGCTTCAATGCCAACGTCAATTCCGGAATAAAGAAGATTTGTACGGATATGGGCATAACCGACAAGGACAAGAAATACAGCGGCTATACGTTCCGTCACACATGGGCTACCATAGCCCAGAACGACTGTGACGCGAATCTGTTCGAGGTAGCGTTCGGCATGAACCATAGCCACGGTTTCAGAGTGACCCGAGGCTACGTCAAACTCGACTATTCTCCTGCATGGCGGCTCAACGCCAAGGTCATCGAGTTCGTTTTCTTCAGTGACCAAAAGAGCAAGCAGGGAAAAGCCAAGGACTTTGAGGAAACAGAAGACAAGCTCTTCCGTATATCAAAGAAGATGATGATATATGGACGTGCCTACTTCAAAGGCAAAGTCATCGCTGAACTTACAGACATAGGCTTCGGCACAGTCGATTCAATAATCAAGGCTCTCGCAGCCCAGTTCCCTGACGATATTCCGGAAGGCTGCGCCGTACAGTTCCGAATCACCAACTGCGATTCACAGAAAGAGGTGGTTTACGAGCGAACCAAAGGAAAAGGCTTCTGAACCTGCCAAGCCCGAGTGAGAGCGAGCTTCAAAACTCCACATTAGGGAACAGACCCAAAACATCTCCTTGCCTGCCGTGCCGGTCGTATTGACTGGCATGGTTTTTTTATTTCCCTAAAGTCGTAGTCTTACGGTGTCAACTGCCGAGAATACCGGGTGCGATAGTGCGTAAATCCCTTTCTCCATCCCCATGCAGCCACCTTGGAAAGCTGACGATAAAGGAAGCGGATGGCATAGATTATAATTTCTATCGTCCAACGGAATATGAAGAGCGCAATGCGGAACAGCGTCAATACTATCCAGCAGACACCCTTGAACAGCAGGTTGAAAAGAGTGAGATATATGAATAATAGAAGCTCGGGCATAATCGTATTCTTTATGGTTTCCGAGGGAGTATCCCTCATGCAAATATACTAAAAATCAGCGAGTTGAACAAATTTTCAAGTCAATAAATCACACGAAATCAAGTGATTAATTTATTGGCGCTGACATTCTCGTTTCAACAATGATATTGCATCCTATTGAGTGAATTTAGAGGCTTACGAAAGCTCTTTTATTCCCTTATGCACCGTCAAAACAAATGCCATGAATTGATACATAAAACACCATGCTTTAAAGATTATGATTTTCAAATCCCCGTCATTTAAGTTATAAATCATCGAATCAAGGCTCATGCGACATTACCACATTAACTCATGTTCCATGAAACGTGATTTTGCGCATCGCTAAATTCCATACGATAATATGTGAGATTTTGATATATGCAAAATGATGTATTATCCTATGGGATATGATTCAAAGTCCATCGTATCATATCGCATAAAGTTTCGTGGTATTGGGTTATATCCCGGTGACACTTGAAACATTATGTGAATGTTCATATTGCGACAAGGCATTATGTATGAAGTATAAATCATGCCTCGCGGTCTTTTGAGAAAAGTGTTGTGCATTTCCATGGGAGCAGGCCGGAATCGGTAGATTTGCTCCTGAGAACCTTGTGGGCATATGCCGTTTTCTACAGTTTTTGGGAAGCAAGTTGTGCTTTTCGCCGTACAAAATCCTGCCGGATTTCGCCCTCTGAAAAGCCACTTGCCGACCGCTACGCGGCGGTGGAGGCTGCCGCCTCTGTTTCGCCTCCGGCGAGAATCCGATGGATATGGCCCACTGTAAACAGCAATCACAGTCAAAATGAACCGTAGAATCAAGAGAATCGAACTACGCCTTACGGAAGCCGAGGCGCAGTTTATCAGGGAGAAATCAAAGGGCTACCGCTCTGTCAGTCAGTATATACGGGATGCCGTAGCAGAGTTTTCAGACACAGATGCCAAACGACGGCTGGAGCTGATCAATGAGCTTGGCAAGCTATATCGCGAGTATCACAACGAGCTGTTCCATCTGTCCGCCAATCTCAATCAGGTGGTCAAGAGAGCCAACGAACTTGCCGTTGCAGGTCTGCTGAGTAAGTCGTATCTGGAGAAAACAGTCATTCCTGCGGTACGCGGTATCGAGGGCACAGTTTCAGCCATCAGAAGCGCACTTCTTGACGTAACGAAACAAGCCACATTACTTCATCGGGGCAAATAATATCGCACCATAGTCCATAAATTATGATGTTCCGGGACGTGATGTAGAATTTTGTGAAATATGATTCTTGTCGCTGCATTGCATGAAGTATTATTCAAGGGTATAAACTTCATGGCACAAGAGATATTCATTTATAAATTCAGGCTTCATGCTTGAAAAATCGTGCAACATGATTTTATGAGTTATAGCCCATAGAGCCATATCGCCACAAGACGTGGAACCAAAACACATCAGTCGTAATGAAGAAATATATGATTCATACCCCATAATTCAAAGGGTAATAAATCAAAGTACAACATTTCACGAACCATGATTGCAACAATCCTTCCCGGCAGTCCCAACTTCCATGCCGTTCTTTACAACGAGCGCAAGGTTGCCAAAGGCACGGCTCGTCTTATCGAGATAAAGAACTTCGGGATTCTCGAAGACATAGACAGCTTCGGTAAGCCTGCTCCTGAAGAGCTGCGCTCTTATCTCCAGACCTATTCAGAACGGAACGGGCGGATCCGTCAGACCCAATTTCATCTTGCAATATCCTGCAAAGGGAAGGAAATGACAGAAGACGAGTTGCTCGACTTCGCCCACGCCTATCTCAAAGAGATGGGGTATGGTCAGGAGGGTCAGCCGTTGCTCGTATATGCCCACCGCGATACGGAAAACAATCACATTCACATCGTCACATCAAGGGTCGCGCCGGACGGAACCAAGATTAACGACAGTCAGGAGCGGATACGCTCTCAAAGGGCAATCGACAGGATTCTCGGCCAGGACGCACGGAAGAAAACAGAGAAGGATTTGGAAAAAGCCAAGGGTTACTGCTACACCTCGATGGCACAGTTCAAGGCTCTCCTCTCCTCCCTCGGGTATGAGAGCTATGTCAAGGACGACACATTATATATAAAGAGGCAGGGAACCGTCCAGATGAAGGTTGCTGTCTCTGAGATTGAAGATTCCTTCCCGGAGCGCAGACGAAACCGTCAGCGACAGTGGGAGATAAAGGCTCTACTGTTGAAGTATCGTAACGTCAATACCGATGTAAAGGGACTACAGGCAGACTTGAAGAAGAACTTTGGCATCGACCTTGTTTTCTTCGGGCGAAAGGACAAGCCTTATGGATATATCATTATCGACCATAATAGAAAGTCACTATGTTTGCATCAGATTAGCTGACGGGGCGCTCAACGGGGGCTGTCTGCCCCCTTGCCGCTAAGGCTTTCCCCCGAGAGGAGTGAGGAGAAAAGATAGACGTAAGGGCAATTGCATGTAAATTTGTAAAAGCAAAATACATTAACAGCAAAACCGATACGTCTATGGTACAAAGTAACAAAAAAGATTTCAGCGGACAAAATATCTCTATTGGTATTGACGTCCATCTGAGAACATGGAGTGTCACGGTGCTCACCCCCTCTGGGTTTATGCGCACTCATACTCAAAAGGCTTCGGCCAAAGAGCTCTTTGAACATTTGAACAAGCATTATCCTAACGGTAGCTACCATGCAGCCTACGAGACGGGGTTTTCGGGCTTCTCGACCTATTATGCCCTGACTGAGCTTGGTATAAAATGCACCGTGGTACATGCTGCTGACGTTCCGACCACCCAGAAGGAAAAGGTCTCGAAGTCAGACCCGGTGGATTCAAAAAAGCTGGCCAAAGCCCTTATGCGCGGCGAGCTCGGCAGTGTGTACATTCACTCGAAGGACAGCCTCGACGACCGTGCGCTGGTACGCCACCGCGCCACTATTGTGAAGCTTTCCGGCGGCATAAAATCCAGAATCAAGCATCTGCTGTACAACAACGGCGTGGAGTACCCCGAAGAATATTTCCGAAGCAACCGCCACTGGACAAGAAGTTTCATAACGTGGTTGCAGAATGACGTGCGGTTGCTCTCCGACACCCGGGTCTCGCTTGACCTGCTCATTGCCGAGGTACTCCATTACAGGGAACGCCTCCTTGATGTGAACCGCAGATTGCGCTCGCTGGCGCGCAGCGACAGGTATGCCGAGAAATACGGCATCCTGATGTCGGTTCCCGGCATTGGTTCGACAATTGCCATGAGCCTGCTTACCGAGATTGATGACATCGGTCGCTTCAGTAACCAGCGCCAGTTCGCATCGTTCCTCGGACTCGTGCCGATGATGTCATCAAGCGGCGACAAGGAATACGTCGGTGAGAAGACTTTCCGGGGAAACAAATTCCTCGGTCCAAAAATAGTCGAGGCCTCATGGATAGCCATACGGCACGACGCGGAACTCTCCGCAAAGTTCGGCGCATTGTGCACCCGCGGAATGAAGTCGCAGGAAGCCATAATCCGGATAGCCCGCAAGCTCTCCAACATAATATTTTCCGTACTGAAATCAAACCGCAGATATGAATGCCGTTAGATAATGCGACACACAAAAGTCTTATAGGCAAATACAGTAAGACGGCTACTCTCGCCTCCTTGATGAGCCTTGGCTGCATCTAAAAGAAAGGTTGTGGCGTCTTTCCTATTATGCTGAATAAGTAAACTGTCAGCCCGATGGGGCGTGACTGATAGAAGTTTGCCTGATAGGACTTTTTTTACTACAAGGCATTTCGGGCTCTAACCGATTGCCGGTTATTTGATTGGGGCAGAGGCCTCGATCATGACTCTTTTGTGCCTACACAATCGGCACAGAAACATAAGCAATTGATTTTTAACGTTAATCTTTTCTAAATCTCAACGAGAATTTTGGAATACAACATAGAAGGAGGTGCTACATGGAGGGCATGTTCTCAAAATGGAGCTGTTGCTCGACTTCGCCACCGCGGAGGAACGTTTGGATCGCATAGATGCTTTCATCGACAGCGTTCTTGCTGCTAATCCGAAGGCAACGACCTTCGACATCAACGAAAAGCTGCGTCGCTCACACGCCTATATAAAAAGAGGTGTTCTCTATTATGGAGATGAGAGCCGGAATCTCAATCCACTGTTGGCTGAGACAATTCTCCGGAATGACAGAATCGACAGAATCGAGAGTTTCGGGGCGGTCATCGAAGCTGAACTTAACCGCCTATGCCAAATATATAAGGTGGAGCGCAGAGACCTCATTTCCCTCATGTCCGAGAGAAAACCGAGTGCAGCCCGGGCTGTGAATCAGCTTCGCGGTATCTTCGATAATACTACACTTGATTACAAGGATTTGAAAAGTGCAATCAGGGAATCCGGTTTTCAGATCCATCGCACTGAATCCGGAGATATTCTTGCTGTAAACTTCAACGAATATATCATCATTGACCTCAGGGCCGAGGGCTTCGACCTGACAAGACTCGACTACAAACCTCAAAAGAAAGAGCAGCCAACTGTTCAGAAACCAAAGGAACATCAGTCTCAGCCCAAGAAGTCCGGCATCCGTCCTTTGCAAGATGCCGGAGGCGGTGCCTCGGATTCCAACCGCGAATGGGAGGTCGGCAAGAAGCCCGACTACGATGATATTGACGATGGCCGCACATTGAAGATGTAGCGATTATGGAGGTCGCGGACTTTCTCACGTAACACTTCCGGACGGTTGTAATATGTTTCTAAGAATTATGCCTCTTAAGTTCATGAATGATGTCTCTAAAATACATGATTAATGTTGTGCATTTCGTTTCCCGCCTTCCGCCCTTGGTAATTTTGTGAAAAATAAAAATAAACACGCCTGTATGATACAGTTTCCAGTCATAGTCACATTCGCCAACCAAAAAGGAGGCGTCGGGAAGACAACCCTGTGCGTGCTCTTTGCCCATTACCTTGTGGCAAAGGGCGTAAAGGTCCGTATACTCGACTGTGACCGTCAGATGTCGGTTGTCAGACGGCGCAAGGCCGACATAGACCGCTATGGAGAGGAAGCGATACAGTTCCTGGCTGATCCGGAAAGAGTCAGCAACGCCGAAGAAGTCTATGACATGGTGGAGAAAATTTTCGGGAATCAGGATTATGAAGTCACGCTCATTGATACCCCCGGCCTTGTACTGAACGAACCCAACAAGCTTATTCTTCAGAACTCCGACCTGATTGTAACTCCTTTCCACTATGACAAGATGACGCTCTCCTCTACGTCTACCTTCATCATGTGCCTTGACATGATGAAGCGCACTCTTGGTCAGGAAATGAGAGCGAGGCTCTACCTCATACCCAATCTCCATGACGGCAGAATCGGAACAAGAAGCGAGCTGATGCTTTGGGAGGAAGCCCGCGATATTTTCAGCAGATACGGTATCGTCACTCCAAAAATTTCAAGGGTGTCCTCGATGGAAAGAATAAGCACCGTAATGCCGCTCGACCAGCAGTTGAAACTCGTCACTCCGGCCTTCGACAAACTGTATCTTGACATCTTCGGCAGTCTCGAACAATTCCGCATGTCTGCGAAGTCCACCATAGAACAGAAGACCACTGAGAAACCGGTCATCACAGAGATGATACCCGAACTTACGGATACGGACGCACCTTCCGACCTGAATTTTGAAACCGACAATAATACAACCACAGATGGAAAACCAGAATAATACTACCCAGGCCACGACACCCGTTCCCGGCTTCACACGCAAGACCGTGTTGAGACCAAAGACAGAATCCTCGGCTCCCGAGACAAAGAAAGAACCGATACAGGAGGCTGACAGTGATTTTACGGAAGCCTGTAATATAATCGCAAATAACGGGGAGGAGCCGACAGCCTCTGAAGCAGAGACAGCAGAAAGCTCCCACGGCCCAGACATGGAGGAAACAGACGAATGGGAATCCTTCATGGAGAATCTCCGTAACTATGAATCACGGGGCTGTCGTGAGAACCGCACTTACTGCCGCCTCGACAACGATATAGCCGACGCTCTTTACGAACTCGACATCAACGGTTCGAGCCGTCCCGACATCGTAAGCGCCGTAATGCGCGGATTCCTTCTTCGCAACAAGGAGCGTCTGCTCCAACTGCGCCGTGCGAGGAAAAGCTTTTTTGAAACTATATAAGACCTGTGATATGAAAAGACAATGGACTGACTCCCATACTGAAATGCTACGTGAGCTTTATCCGGTCGAAACAATCGAGCGGACAGCCGAGATTATCGGTTTCAGCCGGACAACCATAAAGGTCAAGGCCCGCAAATTCGGTATTGTCAAGGGAATGAACGTGGAATGGCTCGACAAGGCCACGGTAGTACGTAACAACTTCGACAGCCATTCATTCGCAGAAATCGCTGACATGATCGGGGCTACCAAAACTACAGTGGCAAGAATTGCCGGGAAGCTGGGGCTTAGACGTACCCGGAAGGAAAACAGGCACATCCGTTCGCGTGTCCGCAAGGATATGGTCAAGCGCGAGAAACGGCGTGTCATATTCGGCTTTGACCCGGTTACACGCATAAAGGTCGTGACCAACCGCAGGAGAATCAGGCTTCGTGCCGAGCTTAAAGCGGCGGGATATATCGTGGAGAGGATGGCAAACATCCTGTATTTCAAATCCGAGGACTGCCGCAATCTGAACAAGGAGAACATAGCCTCACGTCACGGTCTGCGTTTCGCCCCGTGGCCGTATGAGGAAGAACCATTAGTCAACGCAATATAACACCACACAGCATGAAATTCGGAGACATATTCCCCCTGCTGCTCGTACTGCTGATTCTGTACTACGCGGCAATGATAGCGATGGACTTATACAAAGCCAGACTCGAAAAAGAGGCCGAGAAGGAAAAAAACACCGAGGAGGAAATCGACATTTCTGACGAAGCCGCCACTTTCCAGCCTATCCGCATAAGGCGCGACGATCCAAAGAAGCCTGTCGTACCTGCATCGGCCGAATCCCCAAGGAACGAGACAGAAGACAAGAATAAGGATAAAGCCAATACCGACGCACCCTCGAAGAATGAGGAAAAGAGACCGGAAGTTCCTAAGGACAACGAGCCTGTGCAAGACAAAGAGAAGGCAGATGAAACGCCGGAGACAAAGACAGACCCATTCGACCCTGAAGCATACAAAATCCCCGATGAAGTTATTGCCGAGCATCGCAAGGAACATTCGAAATCAGCGAACGAACAGGTATCTCATTCCGAACCTTCTCCATCATCCGGTCCACAGCCATCGACTCAAAGGAAAAAGCCTCTTCGTGGGCCGGTAATGACCAATGGTATTCCTGCGGATGACCTTGTTTCCTTGATTGAGGCTCAATCCAACGGAATCCCTTCCGACTTGCAGAATTTCGCATACAAATGTGAGTCCACTTGAACACCGACTCTATCCCCTCTCCTCCCGTTGCCTTTATCGAACACCGCTGCCTTTATTGAACGACGTTGCCTTGAATGCCCATTTATGAACATCCAACAAACTTCAATATGCAGAAAATCAAAAAACGCTGCCTCCGTGCAGCAGCCCGTTTCAAGAACTCAGGCTTCGCCCGCAAGGGTGTGCTCGCGCTCGGCGCCCTCACCCTCACGGTAGGCGACATGATGGCATCAAGCAAGGGTGCCGCAGGTTTCACCAAGGCCACCACCGAAATATCGTCCTACCAGACACCGGTCTCCAATCTGATGAAGGCAATAGCAGCCGTCATCGCGCTCGTCGGCGCTTTTAATGTTTATTTCAAAATGAGCAACGGCGACCAGGATGTGAAAAAGACCATCATGCTCACCATCGGCGGCTGTATCGCCTTTATCGCTCTGAGCGAGGCATTACCGCTTTTCTTTAAGTAATGCACAACTATACAGACAATTAAGCATTACGCATTAAGAATTCATAATTGAGTAAAGTGGCGATGAATCTCAATGGCTACCCTGTTTTCAAAGGGTTACAGAAACCACTGGAGTTTATGGGAATCCGAGGACGTTTCCTTATGCTGGCCGCTGCCGCGATTGGTGTATCATTCGTCGGGTTCATTGTATTCTCGATAGTCTTGGGCAAGCTTGCCGGGTTCATTGCCATGCTCATTATGGCGGCGGTCGGCATAGCGACCATCTTCATCAAGCAGCGCGGCGGTCTGCACAACAAGCGCCGTGACAACGGAATTTTCATCTACAAAAACATTTTCAAACGATAACACAGATGGCTAAGACAAAGAAACGCATATTCGATGGCTTGTACGCCCAGTTGGAGGAAACTGACGGCTCCGTGGTTCTATTCTCCGCAAAGGGCGAGCCGTCTGTCATATTCTCCATGACCAACCCGGTGCAGCAGCTCTGCACCGATGCCGAGCAGTACATGCTCTTTCAGGATGTGCTGTCGAATATCGTTCAGACTCTCGGCGAGGGGTACGCCCTCCAGAAGCAGGACATACTCTGTAAGCAGGCTTACCGACACGATGTGCCGGAAGATGCAGAGTTCCTGACACGCAGCTATTTCAAATACTTCGAGGGAAGAGAGTTTACGGAAATCACCACATATCTTATTATAACGCAGGAAGCACAGCGAGGTCAGTTCGTGCAGTACGACCCGAAGAAATGGCTCGACTTCCATGCAAAGGTCTCCAAGGTAAGCGACATTCTCGCGGAAAAGGGAATCAGACATAAGAAGCTGACCAAAGCCGAGGTCAGCGAATACTGCCACCGCTTCATGGCGTTCCAGTTTCGTCACGGCCCGTTCTCGATGACCAACTTCAAGGCTTCGGACGAATACCTGAAAACCGGTGAGCGTGTAATCCGTTCATACCCACTCGTTGACATCGACGAAATCAACCTCCCATCTGTCATACAGCCTTATACCAAGATTGGTATCAACGGATACGGCATTGCTACCGATTTATTGTCGTTCCTTACTTCCGTGCCACATACAGATTGCGTGGTATTCAATCAGGTGGTTCAGATACCCAATCAGAGAAAACTTCTCCGGAAACTTCAGGCGAAAGCGAAGCGTCACGGCTCCATGCCCGACCCGAGCAACAAGATTGCGAAGGCTGACATCGAGGAAGTGCTGAACCGTCTTGCCGTCGATACATCCATGCTGGTGAACACCAACTTCAATATCCTTATGAGCTGTCCGGCAGACAAGGTGACTCCCGTCACGTCCTATCTGGAGACCAAGCTCTATGAGTGCGGCATAATGCCCTCGCGCACCGCTTACAACCAGTTGGAGTTGTTTGTGGATTCATTCCCCGGAAACGCCTATTCGTTCAATCCGGACTATGACCTCTTCCTCACTCTCTCGGACGCCGCCCTTTGCTTCTTTTTCAAGGAACACCTCAAAGGGTCGGAGACGACACCGCTGACCACATACTACACCGACCGCCAGGGGCTTCCGGTCTGCATAGACATAACCGGCAAGGAAGGCAAGGTCAAGATGACCGACAACGCCAATTTCTTCTGCATCGGTCCAAGCGGAAGCGGCAAGTCGTTCCACATGAACAGCGTTGTGCGTCAGTTGCTAGAACAGAATACTGACGTGGTTATGGTAGATACCGGAGACTCATACGAGGGTATCTGCGGCTATTTCGGTGGTACCTATATCAGCTACTCCAAGGAGAAGCCTATATCCATGAATCCCTTCAAGGTGACAAGAGAGGAATACGATTTGAACTTCGGTGAGAAGAAGAACTTCCTCAAATCCTTGATATTCCTGATTTTCAAAGGCAACGAGCTACCCTCCAAAATCGAGGATATGCTTGTGAACCAGACTATCGTGGAATATTACGATGCCTACTTTCATCCGTTCGAGAAGTTTACCGACATTGAGCGTGACGGTCTGCGTCAGAAATTACTTGTCGCAGCCAAGATGGATGACGAATACGAGAAGTATGCCCATGAAATGGAGGGTATCGACGAACAGATACAGCAGCCGCCTGCGAAAGAGGAAACGAAGGCTCTCATGCTCCCCTCAGAGGAACGGAGGTTAAGGCTGATACGCCAATGCCGTGCCTTCCAAGCGGTCGTGCTGGACAAGGCGGCGACTGATTCGGAAAAGGAGAAGGCGGCTGCTAAAATCGAGCTGTACAAGAAAGAGCTATACGAGACCTCAATGCTGGTAAAGATTGACAAGCAGATTGACCACATGGAGGAGCAGAAACGCCGTCTTAAGGTCAAGGAGCTGTCATTCAACAGCTATTATGAGTTTGCTCTCGAACGCATACCGCAGATTACCTCTCTGGAGAAAATCAAGTTCGACATCCGGGATTTTGCCGCCATTCTAAAACAGTTCTACCGTGGCGGCGAGCTGGAAATGACGCTCAATTCCGACCTCGATGTAAATCTCTTCGACGAGAGGTTTATCGTGTTCGAGATTGACAAGATTAAGGATGATCCGGTTCTTTTCCCTATCGTCGTGCTGATCATCATGGACGTGTTCCTACAGAAAATGCGTATCAAGAAAGGCCGCAAAGCCTTGATAATCGAGGAGGCATGGAAAGCGATTGCCTCGCCCACCATGGCAGAGTATATAAAGTATCTTTACAAGACGGTCCGCAAGTTTCACGGCATTGCAGGTGTTGTCACTCAAGAACTTAACGACGTGATTGACTCCCCGATTGTCAAGGAGGCAATCATCAACAACTCGGACGTGAAGATACTTCTCGACCAGACAAAGTTCAAGGACAGGTATGAGGACATCGCCGCAATTCTCGGTCTGACCCCGATTCAGCGTCAGCAGATCTTCACCATCAATGCCCTGAACAACCATGACAACCGCAATTACTTCAAGGAGGTATGGATATGCCGTGGTCAGAACTCGGATGTGTACGGTGTCGAGGAACCGCCTGAATGTTACTGGGCATACACCACCGAACGGGCCGAGAAGGAGGCGTTGAAAATATATCTCCGTCACTACGGCACAATGCAGGATGCAATCACCCACATAGAGATTGACCGCAAGAAAGCCGGAATCAGCAAATATCTCGATTTCGCGAGACAAGTCAACAACCGTCAGAAAGTAATGTCATTATGGTAGGATTAAGATATATACTCCCAATCATTGCAGTCACTCTCATGGCTGAGAGTGGATATGCCCAGTGGAAGATTGTCATTGACCCGAAGACAATCGAGCAGGTCGGCATCAACATGGCCTCGCAGAAGGCAATCGAGGACGAACACAACAAACGTCTCGACACCATCGCCTCGAAGCAGAAGAAGCTGGAACAATACACCATAAGCATGGCTACCATCAAGGAGATGTACAAGCTGACAATGGAGAATGTATCCGGCTTCGGCACTGAGAGCAAATATTATGTCGAGATAGGACGCTGCGCCCTCGACATAATCCTTGACGTGCCCGAACTCATCAAGGTGGTCAATGGCGCCAAGTTCACAAACAAGTTGCTGTGCCTTAACGAACTCGGCAACATCGTCACCGAGACCCAGCAGCTTGTAGCTGACTTCGTGAATATCGTTAACAACGCCAAGGTCAGGAATCCGCTGAAAGGTCAGGCTACCGCCGAGACAAAGAGCGACGGCTACAATCTCCTTGACCGATACGAGCGTCTTACTCTCGCAAACCGCATCTACTCCGACCTGATGAATATCCGCTACAAGGTTCAGGGTATGATGGCTATGGCACAGTATGCCACCATGAACGACCTGTTCTTTGCCATTGATCCGGAGGGCTGGGCGAACATCGTGGTGATGACAAATCAGGTCAACGGCCTTGTTAATGACTGGAACGGACTGCATAAAATCGACAAGCTCCAGATTGACTATGACAAAATTGACATTATCAATCAGTTCAAATGGGGATTCTGATGGGACAGGTATTTAGGAAAATAATGCCGGTATTCCTCGCTGTATCACTGCCCTTTAGCGCATCAGCGTTTGACTGGCCGCGTGATTTGCCTACTTTCGAGGCTCTGATGGCACTTCACAAGTGCGTGAAGAAGGACGAGGACGCTGCACTTACTCGTGTCGCAACCAGTTTCGGTGAGCAGTCGATTGTGACCAAGGGCGCGAAAAAGTTCAATGATGTCCGGACTACGCTCGACACCAAACTCAATAACACCTATTCTTACGTTGTGCTGGCCGGAGCAATATCCGCCACCGCTTCGTCGCTCTATAGGCTCGTCCGGGAGTATAGCTCGTTTACATCCAACACATTCAAATATGTCAGCGAAAAACCGTTCGTGGCATGGTACTATACCGAGGCTAACGTAGCCATATCCCGGGAAGTCAAACACTGCTACAACCTCTATGCGGCGGTGGCGGCTTCGGGAATCAACGTGATGAAAGCCTCGATGGACGAGAAGCTCGACCTTGTGATGACTCTCAAAACCTCCATCGACCGCGCCCGGTACATCATCGACAACGCCAATCTCTACTGTTATCTCGTGACAGAATGCGGTTGGAAGCCTGACTACATCTGGGAAATCCTTACCTCGGAGGTTAAGGATGAAATCGTAAACATCGTAATCAACAACTGGAACAAAGGATATGGGAACTAAGACAATTATCGCAATTATGTTTTGTACAGCCCTCATGGGGATGCCTCAAGCTCTTTCAGCCCAAAGGGTCGTGCATGATGACCAGAAGTTCAAGCAATGGAGGTCGATGGAGAACGGCCCGTGGGATTTCGCCCCCGACTGGTACTACTACTTTCTGCACAAGAATTATTCGGGTGCTGAAATGTACTGGAAATGGGCGGGGTTCAAGTCCGGCTACCGTGTCCGCTTCAAGGAGGAGAAATCAAATGTCAAGCGCATCATGCCTGTGCGCATAACCGCCGAAGAGACACAGCGGCAGAAGGTCAGTCAGGTCGAGAAGGAACGTGCCCAGATCGAGGAACTTTACAAGGAGGAACTTGCGAGAGAGGCCGACCGTATCGTCGATGTCACATACGTTTCCTACAAGGATGAGTTCAACCGTATGCAGGACTGCATCACCGATGGGCTTCTCTACTGCATGAACAAAAGCAACGGTGCACTGGAGTATCAGGTGAACGAGATTTCCCGGCTGAATGAAGTGCTGTGCGCAGACATCGCTTATATCCATAAGACCGGCCCGGGCTACGAGCTTGAAAACGCCAAACGCCGTCAGGCTTACGAGAATGCCAAGACAAAGATGGAGGAGCTGGTAAACCGTACCGCACACCTTTGCGCCGTAGCCGCCACACATTATTAAACTTATTATCAGGATATATATGACTTTACTTTCTATTCTTTGTACCATGGGGCTTCCCTCCATCGATGACAGCCTCGACAAACTTCTTGTCGCTATGGAGACGTTCCCGAATGTGGCGGTTCTCGGCGATGCCGTGAGCCTCGCACGGATTATCGGACTGTTGCTGGCACTTTGTGTCGGCTCATACGAGTGTTGGATGATGATGCTCGGCAGACGTGGCATGGACGTGATGAAGCTGCTTCGCATTGTCGGTATCTCTATATGCATTTCATGCTCTTCATATATCTGTTCCGCGTTGCAGACCCCGGGCAAGGGGCTGGAGGCTACAACAAAGGCTATGGCGAAGTCCAAGAACAAGGAGGTGGCGGCTTTCGAGTTGAAGGTGGCGCAGAAGCAGGGTCAGTATCTCGAAAGGCTACGTGCCGTGCAGGACTCCATCGCCACGGCGCAGCAGGTGGCCGCCATTGGCGAGGATGCCAACTGGTGGGACAAGCTCATCTACAATGTGGAGAATCTCGGCAATACCATCAACAACTATGCCCAGCGTGCCGCAGTCGCCGCAGAGACCAAGGTCAGCGAGTGGATTAACGACGTGATCAGATTTGTCGGTGAACTGATTTTCCAGATGTCGTACTACGGTATATTGGTGGCACAGAGGATATTTCTCGCTATCATGGCTATATTCTGTCCGATAATGTTCGCCATGTCGCTCGCTCCGCCTTGGAACTCCGCATGGAGCCAGTGGATGTCGAAGTATCTCTCTTTGACCCTATGGGGGTTCATCACATATATGTGCCTGTACTACATCGACTTCATTCTCCTCTACAATCTCCAGCAGGATATAATCGCCTACGAGCATCTGCTCAACGGCTCGGTCAACTCATGGTCGCAGATCGGGGCATTGGGCCTTCAGGGCATAGGCTCCAACTGTATGTACGCTATGGGTATGCTAGTCGGCGCATATATAATACGCTATGTTCCGGAAGTCGCTTCATGGCTCATCCCCGGAGGTGTTAGCAGCGGTGTCGCAGGTTCGTCAGGCGCATTCGCGATGGGAGCTGCAATGACAGCCGGGTCCGCCGCAGTCACAGCCACATCTATGGTGGCAGGTGGTGCAAGCAGCGTAGCCGGAACACTCGGAACTATCGGCGAGAACAATCTAAAACATAAGAACTTCGGCAATCCCGAACAATAACAACTTCAGAATATGCTCATACAATCATTAGCACAGAAGACACGGCTGGCACTCCTCACGGTGCTTGCCGCAGTCGGGGGCTGCGTCCTGATATGCGGCTTCACTCTTTGGCGTTGCATCGCCCTCGTCACCGAGGAGCGCCAACAGATATATGTCCTTGACGGCGACATTCCTTTCCTCGCCCAACGCGCCCAGCTCGAAGCCAACTTCACAATGGAAGCACGTGCGCATATCCAACTGTTCCATCAGTACTTTTTCAACCTCCCTCCAGACAACGACTATATCAAGTGGACTGTCGGAAAGGCTATGTATATGGCTGACGGAACCGCGTTGAAGCAGAAGCAGGCTATGGACGAGAACGGATTCTACTCGGATATAATCTCTTCATCGGCAGTCTGCACAATCATCTGCGATTCAATCAACTTTGACGAACATGAACGGAAGTTCACCTACTACGGCACTCAGTTGATCAAGAGGCGAACCCGTGATTTGAAACGCTCAATGGTGACTTCCGGCTACATCGAGAATGTCCCACGAACGGAGAACAACCCCCATGGACTGATGATTACAGGCTGGAGGACAATAGAAAATAAGGATTTGGGCTACTAACCACTTCACTATGAAATCAATAAATAAGACAATCAAAGACAACCGCATTAAGACGCATCAGGCTGTCTGCGGTTGGCTGAAGCCGAGAATGAATGCCGTCGGAACCCGATGGCGAATCGCAGCGCGAATCCGTCTCGCAAACTCATGGGCCACGAAGAACCCGAAAAAGACTTTTGGCTATGTGGTCGGCACATTGCTCATGGTATTGTTGGTGGATGTCGCATTCACAGGGGCAAGGGCTGAAATGAACAATCCGGAACTTGCGAGAATAGCCAACGTCGAGCCTATATTCAACGGCTTCCGTACCATTCAGGCAAACAAGGAGGCCCACCGGAAGACTATACTCGAACTAACCTCGCAGGGTCAGAGCATAAGGCAGGAACTCGACTCCATGATCCGTATCCCGGTCAAATCCCACGCTGATTCCATCGGCATAATCAAGAGATACAACAGTCTCGAAAACATCGCCAAATCACTTAAACAGAACGATACCAATGACTAAAATCAATTTCAAACACCCCAAGTATATCTTTCCGGTGGTGATATTCATACCGCTGTGCTGTCTGGTATACTTTGTCATGCAGACCTTCTCCGACGGTGGTGACGATGAGAAGGAGCAGGTGGCGACAGACCGCATCAACACCACTCTCCCCGAAGCCAAGGCCGAGGAGGCCGGCAGCAAACTGTTCGAGATGTCGCGTCGCTTCGATGACGAGGATGCCTTTACCGCAGTGGGCGGCATTGGTGAGGATAAGGAGGAAAACGAGAAGCTCGACCACGGCTATACCGAGGAGGAGCTGAACCGTCTCGATGCCGCAGAAGCCGAGCGAATCCGTCAGCAACGGGAGATGGAGGAGCTGGAACGTTCTCTCGCCGAATCCCGGCGTCATATCAACTCCTATGCCTACGATGACCCGTATTCAAATTCCTATGGCGGCAATGGCTCTTCAAGAGATGATTTTGCCTCAGAGCTGGAGGAGATTCAACGCCGGAGCTTTGAACGCCAAAAGGCTATCGAGACAGGTCTCGGCTTCGGTCAGGATGACGAGGAAGAGAAATTGAAAAAGCAGCGAGCCGATTCAATCGCTCAGGCAAAGCGTGAGGAAAAGGAGCGCAACCGCCCAAAGCTCGTTATCAAGTCACAAGATACAAATGCCGAGAAGTTCAACACTGTCGGTACTGAATCCGAATCAGCCGATGCCACCCTCATACGTGCCATGATTGACAAAACCACCAAGGCGCATGAGGGGACTCGCCTCCGTTTCAAACTCCTTGACGACGTGACTGTAAGTGGTACCCGATTGAAGAAGGGAACGTATCTCTACGGTACTGTCACAGGCTTCGGACAGCAGCGTGTACGAGCAACTATCACAAGCATCCTTATAGGCGGCAAATTCATCAGCGTCAACCTCTCGGTATTCGACAATGACGGCATGGAGGGTTTCTACGTACCTGAATCAGCCTTCCGCGACTTCATGAAAGAGGCCGGTGCCAACACCGTCCAGCAGAACATCAGCTTCGAGTCGGAAAGCGGCTATGGTTCCGGCATATCCGGCGAGGCCATCGCGCTTCAAGCCTTGCAGAATATGTACAATTCCGCGACTTCCGCCGTATCGGCAAACATCCGCAAGAACAAGGCGAAAATCAAGTATAACACAATCGTTTATCTCATCAATTCTGACAAAGCGAGATAAGCGCATAAATAGGTAAACTATATTACTAATAACAGAACATACAATTAGTATAATCATTTAACACACCCAATATGAAATCGAAGATTCTCACTGCCATCCTCTGTGCCGTCGGCATTGTCGGAGGCGTATCTGCCCAGACCACATTCAAGGAGAAAATCTACGTCAATCCTGACGTGACCACACATATCGTCATGCCGGAGAACATCAGGCTTGTCGATATTTCGACCACTAAGATTGTCGGCAACCAGTGCGCCGACAACATCGTCCGCATCAAGCCGCTCTCCCCGGATGACATGGAGGCGGATTCGCAGCCGTTCCGTGAGAATGAGCTGCTTGCCACGCTTACACTCATCGGTGAGCGACACATGGCACAGTATGATGTGGTTTTCGTCTCGTCCCCCTCCCGGGCCGCATCGATCCACAACGTGCCTTACCGCAATATGCAGTCCTACATCAACCCTGAGGTGTCGATGCCGGAATCGGAGATGGCGCGTTACGCCTGGGCTGTCTATGGCAGCAGTCGCAAATATAATCAGGTGGTGTCATCCAAGCATGGCATGAAGGCAGTAATCAACAACATCTACTCAATCGGCGACTACTTCTTCATCGACTATTCGCTGCAGAACAAGACGAAGATTCCTTACGACATAGAGGAACTGCGTGTCAAGCTGACCGACAAGAAGGAGGTCAAGGCAACCAACTCACAGACTATCGAGCTGACACCGGCCTATTCGCTAAATCTCGCCAAACGCTTCAAAAAGCATTACCGTAATGTGCTCGTCCTGCCGAAGCTGACTTTCCCTGACGAGAAGGTGCTTCGCCTCGAAATTTCGGAGAACCAGATAAGCGGCCGCGTCATCACGCTTACAATCGAGTATGAGGACATTCTCAATGCCGACGGCTTTGACTCCGACATACTCAAAAAGATTCCTTATGGCTATCAGCCCCACATCTATAAATAACCCGCCACTATGAAGAAGATAATCCTCGCTCTCATATGCGCCGTCGTATCGGCTGGCGCATACGCCCAGGGAAAACTGACCGTCAATACCGGATTCCTTTCCCCTTCAACGCTCAACGCTACCATCGGCTATGAACACTCGTTTTCCTACGGCAACGCGGTGGAAGTGTTCGGTGAAATCGGCAACCACTGGCGCACGTCCCCCGGTGAGTTCTGGAAAAGATACTACTGGGATGGCGGCATCCTCTACAAGCATCGTCTTGCCCGATATAAGAACGGCATGTTACGCTTTCGTTTCGGGCCGCAGTTCGGAGCCGTAGAACGAAAGTTCTTCCTCGGCGCGGAAGCCGGTTTTGAATACAATTATGTCTTCCAGAACGGTTGGGAGTTCTCGCTGATCCAGAAGAACAACGTCAACTTCCTGCACGGCGATACGTTCCGGAACGGTCTGCTCATAGGTCTGAAAATCCCATTGTAACAAAATTTAGGCTATGGCTTTTGAAGAAACCCGTGAACAGCAGCAGATGTACAACTACTTCCGTAGCTGCATCTATGTGTTCCTCATAATAGAGATTGTGATGAATCTGCCGATTACGGCAGACAACCGCATCACGCAGTTCATCCTCGACCTGCTCGGACGTTTCAAGGTGTTCAACTCCGTGGCAGGCTGCAAGATGATCGAGCTTGTCTGCATCTGTGTGGTCTGCATCGGAACCAAGGCAAAAAAGGCGTTGAAGTTCAACGTCAAGACTATGGTCATCTATCCCGTCCTCGCGGGTCTGACCCTTGTCGGGCTGTGCTTCATATTCCACGGCGTACCCCTCGGTATGGAGATGATGGGCTTCCCGGCAAACCGCATAATATATGCCTTCTGCTCGATAGCCGGAACGATGCTCGTCCATCAAGGACTTGACGGAATCGCCAAGTATTACAACCACCGTGTCGGCGAGGACCGTTTCAACTTCGAGAACGAGTCGTTCCAGCAATCGGAAAAGAAAGTTGAGAATCCCTACTCGGTGAATATCCCGATGATATACTACTATAAACGCAAGATGCACAATGGTTTCATAAATATCACGAATCCGTTTCGCGCGACTATTGTACTCGGCACACCGGGTTCCGGCAAGTCTTTCGGTATCATAGACCCGTTCATCCGCCAGCATAGCGCAAAAGGTTTTGCGATGATGGTGTATGACTACAAGTTTCCGACCTTGGCAAAGACTCTATTCTATCAGTATTGCAAGAACAAGAGGAACGGCAAGTTGCCGAATAACTGCGGTTTCCGTATCGTGAACTTCACTGATGTAGAGTATTCCAACCGCATCAATCCTATCCAGCGGAAGTATATCCCTGACCTTGCGGCTGCTTCGGAGACTGCGGCGACACTGCTTGCCTCGCTTAACAAGGGTGGCGGAGAGAAGAAAGGCGGCTCGGAGGCGTTCTTCACTAATTCTGCCGAGAACTTCCTCGCGGCAATCATATATTTCTTTGTAAACCTGCACCCGACGGGTTTCAAGGACGGTAAAAAGCTGAAACGCTTTATCGCCTACGAGGGAAAGAAGTTAGAGATTGTCATACGCAACTGGTTCGACTACAACGCCATCGATGACAAGGGCGAGGTCGTGCTCGACTTCATAGATGACCAGAGCCGCAACCATTCGATTGACGAGGACGGGATGTTCGTTGACCTTAACGGCTATTCCTATACCAAGCGGACCGGTGAGACTGTCAGGATTGACCGTTGCTGGTATGAGGACGAGCATGGCAACGAGGTGGAGCCGGATACCATCACCGGTGAATATTCCGATATGCCGCACGTCCTTTCATTCCTCGGACACGGCTACAAGGAGATTTTCGATATTCTGATGCAGGACGACAAGATTGCCTCGCTCATGGCTCCTTTCAAGTCCGCCTTCGAGAACAAGGCTAACGACCAGCTTGAAGGTATGGTGGGTACTCTCCGTGTCAATGCCGCCAGACTCGTGTCTCCGGAAGCCTATTGGGTGTTTACCGGTGATGATTTCGACCTCAAAATCTCCGACCCGGAGAATCCGAGCTATCTCATCATCGCCAACGACCCGGAGAAGGAGCAGGTAATCGGTTCGCTGAATGCCCTTGTACTCAACCGACTGATTACACGTGTCAATTCCAAGGGAAATATTCCGGTCAGCATCATCGTCGACGAACTTCCGACGCTGTACTTCCACAAGATAGACCGACTTATCGGAACAGCCCGAAGCAACAAGGTTGCTGTGACTCTCGGGTTTCAGGAGCTTCCTCAGTTGGAGGCCGATTACGGTAAGGTGGGTATGCAGAAGATTATAACCACCTGCGGCAATATCTTCATGGGAGCCGCCCGAAACAAGGAGACCCTCGAATGGGCGCAGAACGATGTTTTCGGAAAGGCGAAGCAGACCTCGACCTCGATAACCATCAACGATTCAAAGGTATCTACACAAATATCCGAACGACTCGATTTCCTCGTTCCGGCGGCGAAGATTGCAGACATGGCAACAGGCTGGCTCGCGGGTCAGGCGGCGCGTGACTTTACCGCAACCGACAAGAGCATGATGAGCCACTTCGACATCGAGCAGTCGGAGGAGTTCAAGACCACGAAGTACTTCTGCAAGACGAACTTCGACATGAAGCAAATTCACGACGAGGAAGCGCATTATGTGGAACTGCCCAAAATCTATGAGTTCAAGGACGAGCGCGAGAAGGAAATCATGCTCAATCGTAACTTCAAACGTGTCAATCAAGAGGTCGAGGAGATAATCCGAGTCCTCGCAGGAAAAGGATAATTCATCTGGAACATGAAAACAATAACCACCAACCCCATACCATTTTCAGTACCGCTGTCGCTCAGATTGAGCGGCAGCGCACTGAAAGTCATAGCCGTCCTCTCGATGCTGGCTGACCATTGCGCCTACTATCTCATGGAGCATGGTACTCCGGCATACGATATGATGCGATGCTTCGGTAGAATGGCGTTCCCGCTATTCGCTTTCCTTATAGCCGAAGGATTTGCGAATACCCGTAACCGCCTACGTTATCTCCTGACTATCCTTGGCTTCGCAGTCATAAGCGAACTGCCATGGTATCTGCTTAATGGAGCCGACGGCACCCACAACGTCATGTTCACACTCGCCCTTGGTGTCGTGGCACTCGCTGCTTTTGACCGACTGTGCGAACACGGTCCTATATGTTTTGTGTCAGTAATGCTTGTGGCATCATTGGCATGGCTGGCCGGTACTGATTATGAATGGCAGGGAGTGGTTATGATCACTATATTTTACATACTTCGCCGTCAGACCATCGAGCCGTGGCAACCCCGCAACAGGGTCAGTTTTCCGGCCCAGTCACTCCGTCAGGTCATCTTCACCTTCCCCATCATGGCAGCATATGGACTGACCGGAGCAATCCTTTCGTCAGCCATCATATTCCTCTACGACGGCACCCGAGGCTGCATAAAAGGCGCAGCCGCCAAGTATAGCTTCTACGCCTTCTATCCATTGCATATTTGGATTATCAGTATGATAGCGGCTTTGTCTTAGTGAATCAGTAAGTTCGCAATATTATTATCATGGCAGAATGAGCAAAAATCAGTTAATACAGATATTGCCGAATCCTCATCCATGAACAATTCAATAGGAACTGAATAAAGCCCAATAATACTGTCACCTTCATGCCTTATTGAAAACGTATGATTGCTGGAGGCATATTCCTTACTATTAATTATTGCTTTAGTATCCCACCACCATGGACTGGTTTGAGGTTTTACTTCAATTAGAAACAAAAGTTTTGAAGCGGATTCTTCTTCTGTTGAAAACGAATTAATATTGGTCCGAGTACTATGGAGGCTGTCAAAAAATCCCGTGTCAGAGTATTGAATTACACTTAACGCATAATCCATTATTCCATCGGGACTCTTCTTTTCTCCCAAATAGTACTCTAAAAGATAACTATATATATAATCCCATGCCCATGTACCACTGGAGATTCTCTTTGAGGCACCATTAGAGAACCATTTATACCCTTCACATACTGGGAAATCCAATTTTTTGCCAATAAATCTTACAATACCCATCATCCTTTTTTGATAGGCATAAATGATTCTGTGAGCTTTTCTTACATCACACAACGCATCTTTAATCGAATCTATATTTGCCATATATTCTTGTTCTTAGTTAAAAGTGGTTTACTTGGTTTGTAAAATCTACTGAAAGAGTTATTATGTGACAATACATCTATTGTATTTGTGTCAAAGCTACCTGTTTCCAATGAATCCAACCATTCGATATTAAAGAACCCATGGATTTCAAAAGCATCTACTATGTCATCCAAAATTCTTTTAATATGATTGGGCAAAGGCTCATTAATCAACTTTGATACGGAATTTAGAATGTTAAACCAACTTGCTTTATATATAGGACACGAGAAGTTATTAATAGTCACCTTATTATGTTCGAGAGTAGTATTCCCGCCAAGAGCCAAGAGCACCACATTCCTATTATCCAATTCGTGAGTATTAAGAAATGCTTTAATCTCGTTCCTCCATTGTTCATAATACTGCCCTGACTCGTCACTTTTCTTAGCTTCTATAATTATTAGTGCATATAATGACATCTGGTTCTACAATCCTTGCATTTGAAGTTTCAGCGGCATCCCAATGTTCCCAAAAGCCGATATAATCAACATATCCTATATCATTTGGAAAAGGGCTGTTGATTCCACAAGATTCTTTAAGAATTTTATTGAAAACATATGGTGGAAGATACTGCATCAAGCCTACTACAGAAGACGTAAGTGTATCTTCTGACGGACGAAAGGTAGGATCTGCAAAGGAAGCTTTTAACTTCTTATGTAGTAAGGCTTGTAACATAATGCAAAATTACAAAATAATTTGAAAACAAGCAATCTACAGTTGTTTCAGAACCTTTATGATGGCGTGGATATAGCCGGGGTCTTCGGCATAGCCGATGTCGCGTAGCCAAAGGAGGTAGTTGCCGCCCTTGTAGCGGTACTGGACTTTGGTATAGTAGGCACGGACACTTTCGGTCCAGTGGTTGAATTCGTAGTAGGTCTTGGTGCGCGGGTTTGTCAGGCCGAAGAGATTGTGTTTGTTGCGGCAGACGGATGAACGGAACCAGCCTGTCTCCAGTATTGCCTGTGCCAGAACTATGTTCGGATGCCGGATGCCGTTGCGTTTTATCTCCGCGAGGAGATTGGGGATGGTAAGTTCCGGTAGGCTGGCGATTGAATCGGGTGTACTCCTATTATATAATGTGTTTCTGGTGGTATGTGTAGATGGCTTGGCGTCGTACTTGTTCACGTTCCGTTTCCGGTCAGATGGCGCAGGGGATGTTGTAGCTGTGATTGAGTCGGAGTTGGAGGTAAAATCAGTTCCCAAAGTCTCTTTTTCTTCTTTTGACTCCTTATTATTAACGGTTTGCATATATGAGACGGCTATTTCGCGCCCGAAATTGCCGTCTAAGCTGATTGTGTTGAACTGTGCCTGCGCGTTGACCGGGACGGCCAGTAGCAGGGATATGGCGAGAATAGTGTCGTGCATTTCTTTTCGCGGTTTGAAGTGAAAATAATTTTGTGGTGTTCAAGCGGTTCGCATCGCAAATTTAATCCACCAATATCTACCGAATGGAAATAGACAACAGAAATCAACAGACTCAGCTTCCTTACGAGAAACTGGCTCTCCTCGGCATTGACCGTGAGAAAGCGGACAGATTGCCGCAGGAGTTCCGTCAGAAGCTCGTTGACGGTGAAGTGACACCTCTGATGCAGGTCTCCATAACTGCCCGAAACGGGAACGTGATAACGTTGCCCCTGAAATTGCAGATGGCGCTCGACCAGACGGGTCAGGCTGTCCTCATCGCTTATCCCGTCAGAAAGGCCCTCGACGAGGAGAAGGTGCGCGAGCTGAGACTCACCACAAACGAGGCAGAACGTCTCCGCAATGGTGATGTACTTCAGAAAGCCATCGACATCAACGGAGAGAAGACACAACATTATCTCCAGCTCGATCCGGAAACGAAGTCCATAATCCAACGCAAGGTAAACGACATAAAGGTCGAGCAGCGCATCAAGGATATGGAGAAAGTCAACGACATTGAGCTTGGCACCCAACAGAAACAACAGGTGCGCGACGGCAAGCCTGCCGAGCTAAATGTGGGAGGCGAGAAAGTGACAGTCGGCATTGACCTTAAAGAGCCGCAGGGTTTCCGCGTGGTCAAGGGTGACATGAAGGAATGGGAACGACAGCAGAAACTCCGCTACGACGAGCTGCATCCCGAATATATCGGCCTGGTTCAGACCGATAAAAATGCCTGGGAGTATAAGCAGGTTGTCGATAGACACTCAACTGAACGAGCCATCAATCTCGACCCTGACAGGAAGCGCGACCCAAATTCCGGAATGAAGATGTAGCCATGAAGCAAAAGCCTGAAAATATCGACGGTATTCTCGACCAGTTCGTCAAGATGAAAGAGAAGCACCCGGACGCATTATTGCTGTTTAGAATCGGCGACACTTACCAGTCGTTCAAGCAGGATGCGGTCAAGGCTTCGACCATTCTCGACATCGAGACCAGGGAGAAGAAAGTGGACGGGAAGAAGGTCAAGAGCATTGGGTTTCCGCATCATGCCCTCGACACCTATCTGCCAAGACTTGTCAGAGCCGGAATGAGGGTCGCCATCTGTGAACAGCTCGAAAAGCCGCAGAAAATCGAAAAAGAGAAATCACAATCAACCACCAACGAAGCAGATATGCCAAGAAAGAAGAAAGAACAGGCCGCGCAGGAAGAGCCTGTCAAGTCCGTAAAGGCTGACAAACCTGCCGAAGAGAAGAAAACCGAGGTCAAATCTGAAGCTAAATCAGAACAAAGCCAAGAGGCCAAGGCGGAGCGCAAACCGCGCGAGCCGCAGATGGTGACTGTCAACGGTGATAAGGTGACCCACGGACACGCCTATCAGAGCAAGACCAATCCCGAGGACTGGTACTTCACAGCCAAAATCAACGGCGAGCAGCTCAAACCGCAGAAGATGGATCCCGCTGACCTCGCAGCCTATCAGAAGAAGGAGATGACCGTGCCCCAGCTCATGGAACGCTACTATCCCACCAAGCTCATGCAGCGTGTGCCGGACGTGGCGTTCCAAGTCGCCAACGTGGTGTCCGGTCCCGAGCAGCGACCGCTGACAGTCGATAAGTTCAACGTCTACAAGGAGAAGGACGAGCAGCGCCCCGACTTCGGCCGCTACAAGTTCTACGCCGAGGTGGACGGACAGAAAATGTCAACCGTCGCCTCGCGCCAGGACCTTAACGCTTATTTCGACCGTGTGCAGACCCCGGGGCAACTCGTGGAGAAGAATTTCGGCGAGCGTCTGCACCTGCCGAGCCATTACCAGCAGTTCCGGCTGCCTGAGGGTGTAGAGGCATCTGTTGTGCGGATCGCGAAAGACCGCTCCGACAACAAGTGGAAGGTGTCTGCCGACCTCGGCGAGCACGGGCGCACCGACAAGAAGGAAATCTCGTTTGATGACGGCTTCGCCCTGTTCAAGACCAAGACCGCCACCCGCGAGCAGATAGCCGCCAAGTATCTCGGCGAGGATATAAAGACCATGCTTAACGGTCCGGTCATGAGCATGGAGAAATCGCAGTCAATGAAAATGTAATCCGGCCATTCCAACATTTTTAATCCGATAAATCAGAAACAGAATATGTCAGTAATTAAACATGAGGAGCTTGTAGAGTTTCTTCAGGAGGGGCGCATCGGCCACCTCCAGTTTGTGATGAACGGCGAGAACGCGCAGGACTATCTCGACTGGTGCCGCAGCCACGGCACCGACCCGAGCGACGATTCAGCCGAGTTCTACATCGAGCAGACAGAAATCGACGCGATGGAACGTCAGCTCATCGACGACGAGGAATATGGCCTCTGGTTATAAGCCGAAGGCAGGCTCCCAGCAGACGGCGGGTGCGGGTCAGGCCGCGCTCGACCGTTTCGCCGAGATGATGATCGGGCGCATGGAACAGATGAAGGCATCCGACTGGAAGCAGGGCTGGATCGGTGGCGCCAACGGCTACGCCGGACTTCCCCAGAATGTCAGCGGACGCAATTACTCCGGCTCCAACTCCTTCTTTCTTCAACTCTATTCTGCCGAGAAAGGATATGAGATGCCTGTCTATCTGACTTTCAAGCAGGCTCATAATCTCAAGGCCCATGTGCTCAAAGGTGAGAAGGCATTCCCGGTTGTCTACTGGGACATGATGGTAAAGGACAAGGACGGCAGGCGCATCAGCTCGGACGAGTACCGCGCGATGGACAAGGATATGCGCAAGAACCTGGAGGTCATTCCGTTTGTGAAAGCATTCCCTGTCTATAACATCGACCAGACGAATCTGCGTGAGGCTCAGCCTGAGCGTGTCCGGAAACTTCTTGACAGGTTCAAGGTGCCCGGGCTGCGCGACACAAAGGGTATGTACGCCCATGCCGCACTCGACCGCATGATTCAGCAGCAGTCGTGGCTATGCCCGATTCAGGCGGACAAACGCGAGAACGGAGCCTACTACTCTCCCTCCCGGGATATAGTGGTGCTCCCGATGAAAGCCCAGTTCAACACCGGCTCGACACCCGAGGAGGTCTATCGCGACGGCATGGAGTTCTATTCCACCATGCTTCATGAGATGACCCACTCGACGATGACCCCCGAGAGGCTCAACCGGGAAATGGGCGGTAAGTTCGGCGACCCGAAGTATGCCAAGGAGGAGCTTGTGGCGGAGCTGACCGCAGCAATGATTTCGCATTCTATGGGGTTTGACCCGAAAATTACCGACAACTCGGCGGCATATCTCGACTCATGGATAGCGACCTTGAAGCAGGAGCCGAAATTCATCGTTTCGGTAATGGCTGATGTCAACAAGGCGTCCGATATGATTCTCGACCGTGTTGACGCCCAGCGTCTTGTTCTCGGGGAACAGCCTTATCTGGCGAAGAACGACCCTTTCGTCACTCTGTCTGATGAAGAGATTCCGTTCAAGAACGCGGCCATTGTCAAGACACGCTCCGGCGACTATGCAATCAGAGCCACCTACGACGGTGTTGACCTCGGTCTGAAGCCCATAAAGAAATCGACAGCGACAACCTACTTCCAGCTCACCGATATAAAAGACAAGGACGCTTTTCTCATAATGACAGCGAGAAAGCAATATGAGCCGGAAATTGCCAATCTCGGAAAATCGCGGGAAAAATCGCCGTCACTAAGCATTTAATGACCACAAGGGTATGGGAGAATACAAAGTGAATTTCAAAAACTTGAAATCCCGTGTCGGTGTCGATGACATCGCCTACGCCCTCGGCTACCGTCTCGACCGCAAGGCCGGCGTCGGCAAGTACATCGAGCTGGTGTTGGGTGACGGTGCCAACCGCCGTGACACAATCATCGTGAGCAATCCACGCGACAAGGCGGCTCAGACCTTCTTCCGTCGTGATGGCAGCAAGGGTGATGTCGTGACACTGATCCGAGAGAATCTCGGCTCCTTCTTTGTCACCGGTAAGGACGAGTGGCAAAAAATAGCCAAGGTCATGGCCCGATTCGCCAATATGCCGGAACCGGAGTATAAGGAAGACCGGGAATATGTAAAGTCGGCATCGGTCAGCCATACTTTTGACAGTACGCGATATGAGGTGAAGCCGGTTGACCCCAACAGGATTCCACGGCTCTTCTCCCTCAGAGGCATTGCTGATGAAACGGTCAGAAGCCTCTCTGAACATATAGCACTGATAAGGGACAAGAGGAACGAGAATTTTGACGGCTACAATATCGGCTTCCCTTATACCGAGGGATTGGACTCTTCGGTAAAGGGCTATGAAATCCGTGGCATGGGTGGCTACAAGTCAAAGGCTGCCGGAACGAACTCATCGTCAGCCGCATGGATTGCTGATCTTTCGGGCGGCAATAACGGGCTTGTCAGGAATGTCTTTTTCTTTGAGTCGGCTTTCGACGCTATGGCTTTCTACCAGATGAACCGCGCCCAGTTGGGCAACAACATCGCCCTGGTCTCCCTTGGTGGCACATTTTCAGATAAGCAGGTGACTAAAACAATGGAAAGATTTCCCAATGCCCGGGCGTTCGACTGCTTCGACAATGACCTTGCCGGACGTGTCTACGGTCTGCGTATGATGGCTCTGTTGGAGAATATTCCCCTTAAAGTCACCAAGACCGAGGACGGACTGAAAGTCGAGGCAAAGGGTAAGTCCATAGATGTCGATACAGGACGCTCTATCATACCGCAGGTAAGTTCGGCATTGTCGCTCCGCTACCGCATGGGCCAGTGGCCACCTCCCAAGGCTTTCAAGGACTGGAACGACTGTCTGCTGAACAAGCCGATGAAGCCGGAGATTTCATCAGACAAGAACGACCGCGACATAAACCTCGCGGAGCAACGCAAATTATCACTCAAAATCTAAAGATAATGATATGCCGTATGAAAAAAGGTGCTGTCGGCCTCGCCATATCTCTGAGCTGCTTGACGAGTGGCTTGCCACTATGCGCACAGCAGACAGACCCGACGCTGACGGCCACTGTCATTCTCCAGACCGAGGAGCTGAAAAGCATCCACAAGAAACGGAAGAAGACCCAGGAACAGATAATCGCGGCTGAAGCTGCCGTGACTGTCGCCCTCGACCGCGTTCATGCCGTGGAGAACAAGATGCTTGAATATCTCTCGAACGCCCAGGGTGCGATGCAGAATCTATATCAGATAAAACGTGCCGGCGAACTGGTGCTGACCGAGATTCCCAGGAATACGGCTCTGCTAAAGAACTCGGTAAAGGGTAATCTCAAGGGAACGGCGATAGCCCTGCTTGTTTCCGATGAAATCAGTGATGCCGCCGCCCAGATGGCAGCACTTTATCCTTTCATGCAACAGCTTGTTACCTCCGGCTCATACAATGTCACCGGAGATGACGGCAAAAAAGAAAAGCATAAGGTGAATCTGCTCAATTCGGCCGAGCGGTACTATATCGCCAATGAGGTGGTATCGAGGCTGGAAGCGATAAACACCGACCTCTTTATCCTCGCATGGCAGGTCAGGACACTTTCGTGGGATGCCCTGTGGTTCTCTCTCGACCCGGAGGGCTGGGCCTCGGTTATGTCGGGCAAGGCTGTGGTTAACGGTCTGATTAATGACTGGAAGTATATCAATTATTGAAACAATCAACAATTCAACCATTACAGATATGGAAAACGAAAAGAAAATCATAGGTCGCTGCCCTGTGTGTGGCGGCAACGTGGTGAAGACCTGCAAGGGTTATCGCTGCGAGAACAATACCGGGGAGGCTCCAAAGTGCGGGGTCTTCATCAACGGTGTAATCGGCAACCGCAAGATGACCGATGAAGAGATAGCCATCCTGTTGGAGAAGCGTGAGATTATGCTCGACGGCTTCGCCACAAAGGAGTGGAAGACATTCCCGACCGTGCTTGTACTTAACGACGACGGCTCTGTGGATATGCAGTCCATCATTGGAAAGTGTCCGAAGTGCGGCGGCGACATCCGCGTCGGTTCCAAGGCGTTCAACTGCTCGAACTACAGCCATCCGTCCGCGCCGTGCAACTTCGTCATCTGGCGCAACATCGGCGGTCATCTGATCACGCTCGACGAGGCACGTCAGATATGCGCCGACGGCATCACCGCCAATCCGGTGGAGATGTACCGTGAGGACGGCCAGCGGTTTGAAAAGAAACTCGGTGTCTCACCCGACAAGTCACAGGTCATAAGGGTATGAAGCCGGGAATGAAACTCGCAATCCTTCTCATAGGAGGGTTGCTCGTGTGGGGAGGAATATTTTTCCTCGCCTGCCAGCGTGAAGACCCGAAGGAACGTGCAAGAGCTGTGGCGGAGAAGTCGCTGTACTCCTGTGTGGACTGCCCTGAGTCTGTGAACATCAAGGCGGTAAGCAAGGCTGACTCAATCTTCGGCCGCGATTACGTCACTACGGAAGAGAGCATGAACATAGCCATGGCCATGCTCAAAATCAACGAGAAAGTGATGCAGGCCACCGACAATATGGAGAACTTCGACTTTGAAGACCGCTCTACGTCGGCGCTCATGGAGCGTCAGATGTCCTCGCTGTCCGCACTGCGCTCGCTCGTCACAGTCAAAGACCCCAATGACAAAACGCAGAAGCCCTTTAACGGCTGGAAAGTCAAGATTGAGTATGAGGCCAAGAATGAGGACGGTACACCGTATCACTCGGAATACTGGTTCATACTCGACAAGGAGGCGACCTGCGTTGTAAACTCCTTTGAGATACCGCTTTTATAAACCGTCAAATATCACTATTTCAACATGAAAGACCTTATCGAACAGATTTCAGTCAAGGCGGAAGCCTTTCTGAAGGACGCCAATTCCCAGCTTGAAAAGGGAAACAAGGCGGCAGGTCTCCGTGCCCGCCGCACTTCGCTCGAACTTGAACCGCTCCTTAAGCAGTTCCGCAAAGTCTCTCTGAAAGCATCAGAGAGGAAAGATTGATCACTATGCCGCCCCGGCACATTCGCTTGTGTCGGGCCGGCTTTATCTAACATTATCTCATGAAGCCGAAGACACCGTATCAGAAAAGAATCGTCGAACTCAACAAGTCGGTTGGAGCCATATCTAACAATATAATCGAATGGGCCAGAGAGAACGCCATAACTCACCCGGCGGTCAGACGCACGAACAATGTCACCGTCTGCCCGATGTGCGGCAATGCAATGGTATATGCCGGAAATGCCCGAAAGGTGAAGTGTCTGGAATGTGAACGGACACTTCAAGTTATCGAAGCCGATACATGGAAATCCATCAAGGGAACACTAAAGGGATGGTTTTCGACACTCGGTGTCATCGACGGATTGCAGGTGCAGCGCACCTTTGAGATACGGTGCCGCTATTTTATGAAAGACCGTAAGCGCGAATACTCCATCCGCGAGCTTTGCCGTCACTGGCTTTCGCCTGACGGTTCCATCGCAATAACAGCCTTGCCCCGGCTTATGGGGCAATTCATAGATTCATTCCCTTTCAACGGTAAGATCGAGCTGCGAGGCTCGTCGCAGATGGTTTATGACTACATCGCCGACAATGCCGAAGTCTATCCTGAATATCAGCTTATACCACTCTTGTCTCACTCCCTAACTCTTGAAGACATATTCGGCTACGGCAGGCAGACAACTTTGCAAAAGGTTCTGAAAATTGCCAATAAAGAATAATAGAACAATAGATTGCTATCAAAACAAATCCACTGAATTTTTCTTTTGCCATTGTATGTAGGAATGCCCGGTGCGTGAGCATCGGGCTTTCTATTACCCTGTTGCACCAGAATACTTCACGCATCCGAGGATTTTTCGCTACGAAGTTACGGAGGGCGGTGCCGACTGCAAGTGACCGCTTCGCTTGTCTGCGATGAAAATGCCGACAGCCTTCCGCAAATCATAGATTTGGGTATTCCGTCATTTTCATCTTGCCGCACTTGCCTTACGCCACCTCATGCCCTCCGTCTGTCTTGCATCGAAAAATTTCCCCGGACGCGAGAAGCCATCAGGCTTCGACCAAAGGGAGAAAGATTAGGACACTTCATAAGGAACAGACTATGGACAGACAGGAAAAAATCAAGGCGTTATATGCCTCGGTATCGAAATCGAAGGTACACCGCGAGTACCGCGACCGCATCAGTTTCATGCGAGGCTGGAACGGTCAGAAAATAGCCGCCACTCTCAAAAAGGTATGCACATACCACATCGACCATCCCGACACGCCCCTCGGACTCATATACGCCCAGGCGTTCAAACTCAAAGTAAATGGCTCAATTCCCTCAGTAGCAAACTTCTAATCTCCATCGCCATGCACAGCACAATATTTCAAATCGCAGAGCAACCCATCGGCACCGATGAATATGTAGGCATCGACCACGTTGAAGCCGGAGAAATGACCTCTATCGACTATTGTCGTGAGGTCAGCCAATCAGAGAGAGCCAAACTTATCAAGACTCTTGCTCACCGCATTCTTCCGGCAGGTATGTTCAGCGTCAATCCCGATGGAGAGACGCTGACCTACAAGGGAGGTTTCACTGAGTGGAGCAAAGAGTACACCGCCTCACTGCATGAAAAGGCAGAGGCAATCATCGAGACCAACGTCTTCAAGTGTGCCGGACCCGCTTACCGACTTCAAAAGGCTATCGCCAATCCGCTTGACACCGACACTCTCTTCATCACAAACTATACGGAGGGCATGGGAGTCGCAGAAAGGTCACGTCAACTAATGCGCCTAATCGGCAGTCTGCAAATCGGAGCAAAACTATATATCGGAGCAATCCTTGACTATCACTTCTAATAATCAGCACTATGGAATTTTCAATAGAACCAATACCCGTATGGGCCATGTGTTACTTGGTTAACGCAGACACCGAGGGCATAACAGACGAGGAGAAAGCCATCATCGACAAATGGTGGGAGCAAAACAATGTCGTGACGGTCAGTCCGGCAACGGACGAGGAAGGGAGCAGCCATCCGTATTTCAGCCATTTCCCAGCTTTTGGACTTGGCTCAGACGTAATCGACTGCAATGTAATGATGATGAAGTAATCAGCAGGTAAAATCAGTCGCTCCGACAACACAGGTCGGAGCGGCACAACACCCAATACACCTATGGAATATCAGGAAGCAACCGCTATCGTCGGAAAGAAATCCGGCTTATACGACGTGACCACTATAAACGGCATCCATCAGCGAAGACTCTTCATGTCGCAGGACGGACGCTTGTGCGAGTTCGCACCACGCTCACGAACAAAAGGTTTTCCTATCGGGAGTCAAGCCGTTGAGCATTGGACAGCACTCAATCCGGCAGAGCCGAAGACAACCAACATCGTCAGAAAGTTCCAACGCTATGCAGCCAAGGCAGACTTTACATCGCCGTTCATCAGAAAGTGTCTTGAGGCCGACCCCGAAAAAGACTGCTACGCCAACGGACTTACCACCGGCACACATATCGACGGAGAAATCATCTCCCTACAAGCCATCGCCCGATATGACGACTGGGCGGTAAGCCAGTTCCGCAAGGCTCTCCGTGAACGGCAGAACTACCGCTCATGCCGCTTCGACTTTCGAGGCTACGACGGCGCCCTGTGGCTTGAAGTCGTGACCGAAGACACAAAGTACAGCCGTAAGGGAGACATCATCGCCGGATTCAGCAAGGAGTATCGAGGCTGCGGCAACGGCTACTACTACACCCTCATCGACAACGAACACTTCATCGGCACCGACATCGACTGAAAGCGTTTGTGACATGAAGCCACCCCGACCGAGGTAAAATCCGGTTGGGGCGGTTTTACTCCGCAAGCTCCGCAAAACCGCCCTGTTGGGAAAACAAAACTCATTGGAATAACTATGTCTTAAAGTGTCGGTCGATGCTTCCGATTGACCATGTTGCACGTGGCGCCGGGTGCATTACGGCCTGTCTTTGAAGACTGCCCGACCGCCCGACTCCGTGATTCTCACCGAATCGGCGCTGTCGATGTCATTGATGGCAATAAGGGCTGGTGCCGATACGTCAGCCATGCCGATATGACATTGAGGTTACGCCGTTGGCTTCACTTCAAAATCATATCCGCATTGCTGACGGTCTTTGAAATCATGTCTGAAAACGTAGACCGGTACGGCAACCCAGACATTCTCAGACTTCGTTTAAGAATGTGGCTTGCCGAAGTCCTTGGAAGATTTGTATGAAAATGAAGACTTCTACAGCTCTTGTCGGTCGCAGGTTGGCACTTGCGACTGACTGAGCTGGAATCTGGTGGAAACGTGGGTCACGCAGCGCCGGCCTATGCTCCCGACTGACCATGTTACACGTGGCGCCGGGTGCATTACGGCCTGTCTTTGAAGGCTTCCCGACCGCCAGACTCCGTGATGCTCACCGAGCCGGTGCGGTCGATGTCATGGGTGGTAATGACGGCTGGTACCGACACGTCAGCCATGCCGATATGACATTGAGGTTACGCCGTTGGCTTCACTTCAAAATCATATCCGCATTGCTGACGGTCTTTGAAACCATGTCTGAAAACGGAGACTATGCCAACGCCCAATACTCAAAACCTGCGGCAAAGAGTCTGAACCGTTGCTGTTTTGGAAGATAATATGACGATGCCTATGCAACCAATGGCAAAGAAATCGTGTCTCCGACTACGCTCCGCACGCTTACATTGCCATTGGTTGCTGTCTTGTGAAAACCTTTATCCAGAGGTGACTACGAAAATATTTGGAATCTGTTTTTGAAGACGCTTTGAGCGTCATGGCCGGAGACGTTTTCTGTGCAAAGGTACATCGGTCGGGAGGAACATCAAGTGCCGCTGCGCTTGCGGTCGGAGGGCTTGACGGCAGCCTTCCGCAATTTTTCTGCCAAAAATTGGGTATTCCGTCCGCGCCCTCTGACTGCACACTTGCCTTATCCACCCTATTGGCCGCTGAATCACTTGCACGAAAACGGTTCTCCCGACCGATGAAGCTCAAACGAGCTTCTAACAAAAAGGGAAAAGAATCGAACTCACAAACATAAGGAACTATGATGAAAGGAACAGAACATTTCAAGCAGGTTATCAAGTCATATCTTGATAAGAGAGCGGAGAGCAATGAACTCTTCCGTGCCAAGTACGAAACCACCACTCGCACTATCGAGGACATAGCGACATACATTCTCAATGAGGTCAAGGCATCGGGATGTTGCGGTTTTACCGATGATGAGATTTTTTCAATGGCGGTACACGTCATAGATGAGCCTGACATCGAAATCGGCAAACCCATGACATGCGGTGTAGTGGTCAACCACCACATAGAACTGACCGAGGAGGAAAAGGAAGAGCAGAAAGCCATTGCCCTCAAACGCTTCCAAGATGAAGAACTCCGCAAGTTGCAGTCACGCAACTCCAAGCCCAAGGCGGTAAAACCGCAGGAGAACAAGCAACCCGAATTATCACTCTTTGGCGATGATTTTTAAGCCATGAAAGCACGTACATCATTCGAGAAGCAGGTGGCAGCCTCAAATGTGAGGCTGACCGCCATTGACCCCAAGGTTACAGAGTGGGGAGTGAAAAATCTGTTCAACCATCCGGCTTTCAGAGTGCCGAGCGGTCTTACCACTTGTGGAGACTGCGGTCATAAGTTCCGACATGAGGGAAAGGGCAAGTATGTCGTATGCCCTCACTGCGGACACAGACTGATGATAAAAGACACCCTCAATCGCACTCATAAGGAAAGCACATACTTTGCTGTCCTTGACACTATCGACGGTTTGCAGGTGGAACGTGTGTTTATTCTGACCGTGGAGTTTAAGAAAAGTCAGCCGTTGAACTTTTATAATGTGGAGGTGTGCCGTCTATGGCTCAATGCCAAGGGGCAGACAGCACTGACATCAAAGGCAAGGACAATAGGATATTATCGTGATTGTTTCAACTGGGGTTCGGAGATAGAACTCCGGAATATGTCGGACGTTCATCACATCATAGCCAACACGTGGCACTATCCGAGATACAAGGCAATTCCGGAACTGAGGCGAAACGGCATGAAAGGTGCATTGCCCGACTGCCACCCATTTGAACTGATGAAGGCTCTTCTGACCGACACAAGGATTGAGACACTTATGAAAGCCGGAAACCATAGAGCGGTAAAGTATTTTCTCTCCAACAAGTCTATGCTTGACAAGTGCTGGAACTCACATAAGATTGCCATGCGCAACGGCTATCAGATTAAGGATTACGGATTGTGGTGCGACCTTATCAAACTACTTGACAAGGCAGGAAAGGACACACGCAACGCCAAATATATCTGCCCCGTAAATCTAAAGGTGGCACATGACCTTTGGCTCGACAAGGTAACTTCCGCAGATGAGAAGCGCAGAAAATCCGAGGAACTTGCCAAGGCTAAAAAGGAGGAAAAGAGGTTTTATCAGACCAAATCATGCTTCTTCGGCATTGTCATCAGGGACAAGGACATCGAGGTTTCAGTTCTTGACAGCATAGAGGCTTATCAGAACGAGGGAGAGGCTATGCACCATTGCGTGTTCAAGTGCAATTACTACAGCCGTGAGGACTCACTCATTCTGTCGGCTCATGACAAGGACGGCAACCGCATCGAGACCGTCGAGTTTTCACTTACGGAGAACAAGGTCATTCAGAGCCGTGGGGTTTGCAATACCAATACCGAACTGCATGACCGCATTGTGAAACTTGTTAACGCCAACGCCCACCGCTTCATCAAGGCGAGGGCTTCAGCATAATAGTTCCTTATAAATTCCAAATCCGTCTTCTGCCGTGAGGCAGGGGCGGATTTATTCGGAATAAATAGGTAAACTAAAAATATTATACTATAGTAACTAAGTATCAAAAGAATTTATTAACTTTGTAATACAAAACGAGAAGTATATGAAAACCAAGATAATTACCATCGCCAACCACAAGGGAGGCGTAGGAAAAACAACCTCTACCGCGTCTATCGGTGACGCACTTGCCATCCTTGGGAAGCAGGTTCTGCTGATCGACCTTGACGCACAGCAGAACCTCACGTTCACGCTGACGCAAAACGAAGAGCCGGAGACCAGCGTGTATGACTCTCTTGTAAAGGACGCTCCGCTTCCAATCGTCAATGTCAGGAAGAACCTTGACATTGTTCCGGCGTCCCTTGAACTGGCAAGAGCCGAAATCGACATGGCAACCAAGATTGCGAGGGAAGGTATCCTCAAATCACTGCTTGCAGACCATATCGACAAGTACGATTATATCATCATCGACTGTCCGCCGTCGCTCGGCATCGTCACCACCAATGCGCTTGTGGCTTCCGACAGGCTCTATATACCGCTGACCGCCGAGGCTCTTCCGATGAAAGGTCTCGCCATGCTTGACGATGTGGTGAGCGAAGTCCGCAGACGTGTCAATCCGGCTCTTGAATTAGGTGGAGTATTCTTCACACGTTTCAACAACCGTAATCTCAACAAGGAGGTGGTCAAGATGATTGAAAGCCGGTATGCCGACAAGGTGTTCAAGACCAAAATCCGTGAGAACATCACTCTTGCCGAAATGCCTCTTTCCGGTCAGTCAATCTATGAGTATGACCCCAAGAGCAATGGAGCGGTCGACTACATGGCTCTGACCGAGGAGATAATCGCAAGAGAAGAGAAATAGGTAAACTATATTATCAATAATAAAGACAACAAAACTACTTGCCTACTTATATCATAGTAGGCAAGTGGATTAATCATAAAGAAAGCACCATGGCAAAGAAGAACTTAGCTTCGCTGATGAACGGCATAATGGGCGAGGCGCGACCCACAGAACCAGCAGCTCCGACTATCGAACAGTCCGAGGCAACGGCAGCTGAAGTGACAGAGGAAATGAAAGCCAATCTGGAGGCAAACCGTCGACGGAATGTAGGCCGTCCGCGCAAGGGCGAGTCCAGCTCCAAGACAAACGAAGTCCGGGCTACATTCATTGTTGACCCCGAAATGATCCGCAAGGTCAAGTATATCTCCCTTGTCGAAGGCTCACTCCTGAAAGATGTTATCTCCGAAGCTCTGATCTCCTATATCGAGGCATGGGAATCTGAGAACGGCAAAATCCGACTACCAAAGAAGAAATGATATGGAAAAATTCTTCAAGCAGAGCGTAAAAGAGGCTCTTAACTTCTACGTCTATGCGCTCGTTGATCCGCGAGACAAAAAGATATTCTATGTCGGAAAAGGTTCGGGAGACCGAGTATTCCAACACGCAGAAGATTCTCTTAACGAAAATGATGAGAGTCTTAAACTCTCAACGATAAGAAATATTCACTCAGCCAATATGGAGGTGGAATACTATATTATTCGGCATAATCTTTCGGAGCATGAAGCTTATCTTGTCGAATCGACTATTATTGATTTGTTGACATACGAGGCTTTCAATCGGGAAAATATACTCACAAATTTAGTCAAAGGTCATCATCAGTGGAACGAGGGTATTAAAACTGAAGAAGAAATCAACATACTTTATGACTGTAAGAAGATAGAGCCAATTCCCGGCGATAAACTTCTCTTGGTGAGCCTTAACAAAACATATAAACAATCAAAAGCCAAGGGTATTTATCGTCGTGCTGATGATTACGAGAGCGCAAGAAAATATTGGAAATTGAGTGACGCAAAAGCTCACCAGGTTCAATATGTATTGGGCATATACAGAGGTATTGTACGAATTGTGATTAAGGTCAATACTTGTACTAAAACTTCTATTGGAGAGAACGGAGAGATATATAATCCTCCAAGATACATATTTGAAGGAGACATACAATCAGATTCTCCATATCTTAACAAGGATGTATCGGATTATCCTTTTGGAAGCGGAGGCGAGAAAACATATATTCCGCGTGATATGTCCTATTGGAGTTCCAAGAAAGAGCAATAAGTGAAAAGCGAGCTAGGACTCTAACGAAGTATTGCCAAGGCTCGCTGACCTACGCCGCGATGCGTGGATTATAATTCAATGTCGTTGAACAGATTGCCCTCTATACTCATCACACAGTCGAGTGGAATGAATTGCTTGTCATAGAGTATAATCAGACCATCTATTTCATCTATCTTCTTAATTTTTCCTTCTGCCTGGCAATAGCTTCCACCCTGCTTGAGTGTATCCGGTTGAAAATAGGTTATCCTGATTGTCGCTTCTTTCTCTATCGCATAGACAAGTCGGCGGGATAACTTGTCAAGTTCCTCCGCTGACAGCTCCGGTTTCTCGGAAGTGAGTCTGGCGGTTTCGGCTATGGCAGCATCATGTCCGGTCAAGGCTGCAAACGGTGCGAACTGGGCCGCACGGTTCTCCATAGACATGGGTGTCCGTGTTTTGCTCACATGGTGCGGAAGATTGATTATATCGTCATACCTACTCATGGTGTCCTCCTATCTGTTGGTTACGGTCGCGCTGCGTGGCTCCATCGGCATAGTTAAGCCCTTTGAGAATGGCATTCTTTCCAAACATCTTCTTGATTTTCAGGACTGCCTCCTGCCTGCGCCGCTCCTTGGCAAGTTCAGCTTCCTCCGCTTCCTGCTGTCGCTTCAACTCCTCATAATCCGTGAACAGATCGAGCTGCATGGCTTGTGGCCTTGATTTCACATCTTCCTCATGAATCAGGCGATTGATTGATAGTGTCAGGCGTCGCACAAGCAGGTCTGGATTGATTATCCTGTCGTATAACTCAGCGACTTTCTCAGTCAGTATCTTTCCGGATGATGTCGGGTGCTCGATGTTAATTGTGCCGTGGGCATGTACCGGAACCTGTCTGCCGTAATGGTCGGTCGTGATCTTGCCGTTATACTTTGCCCTAATCTCCAGTCTTGTCAATGATTCTATATCGTAGCCAACGGTCAGAACGAGCTGGTCAGTTACAAGACGTTTGTCAATAAGGTCGAGCGATACACTGTCAGCCATTTCGAGAACCACATTTCTCGCCTGTGCAGAAGTATATGCACAGGTCAACACCTGCCCGCTGCTGATACTCTTCGCTTCCGGACGATATGATTTCACATAGTCCATTGTGACCGGTTCCCAGCCCCAGGCATGGTCAATCAGAAGCTCTGCGTTCACTCCGAACAGTTTATACAGAAAATCCTCATGCTCGATTGAGCAACGGGCAATGTCGCCCATCGTCAGTATTCCGTATGGTGTGAGACGGTTGGCAATACCGCGTCCTACGCGCCAGAAATCCGTGAGCGGTGTATGCTCCCACAGCTGACGGCGATATGACATCTCATCAAGTTCTGCAATACGGACACCGTCTTTGTCAGGCGGCATCTTCTTGGCGACAATATCCATGGCAATCTTGCAGAGATACATATTCGTTCCGATACCTGCTGTTGCCGTTACACCGGTTTCAGCCAGCACCTCTCGAATCATCTTTATCGCCAGCTCGTGAGCGGTCATACCGTAAGTTTTGAGGTATGCCGTCACGTCCATTATCACCTCGTCAATGGAATAGACATGAATATCCTCCGGTGCGATATATCGGAGATAGACATTATATATCCGGGTACTATACTCAATGTAGTGAGCCATTCTCGGCGGGGCCACAAGATAATCTACTGCAATCTCCGGGTGTGAATACAATACTGCTTTAGAGTATGACTTTCCCTGCCGCCCACGTCGATAGTTTGCCTCCTTCACTTTCTGGACTACTTCAAAAAGGCGCGGACGGCCGCCTGTGCCATATTCTTTTAATGCTGGTGATACCGCAAGGCATATCGTCTTCTCTGTACGTGACGCATCTGCCACAACAAGACAGGTATCGAGCGGATCAAGTCCCCGCTCGACACACTCCACTGAGGCATAAAAGCTCTTCAGGTCAATAGCTATATACTGCCGTGGCTGCACGAATTACTTGTTATATTTTTCAATCTCCGCAACTGTCGAGACCGAGCTGTATTGTTTCGTACTCTTCATTGGTGGCAGAACACTCGGGACGGGGCGGGATGCGCTTGATGAATTTCGCAGGATTTCCGGCCACGATTGTATCAGCTTCCACATCCTTGGTTACAACACTGGCAGCTCCGACTACGGCATTGTCGCCGATGGTGACGCCGGGGAGGATTGTGGCGCCGGCTCCAATCCATGCGTTTTTCCCGATGTGAACGGGCTTGCAGGTTATAACCTGACGTTCATAGAGGTCATGATTGTTGGATATGAGCTGCACGTTGGCGGCTATTTGCGCCCCGTCGTCGATTGTTATGCCTCCGGCTGACATCATCAGGCATCCGGGCATTACCACAACGTTTCTGCCAATCTTGACCATGTAGGGTCTGACGGCTGTAAGTGGAGCTATGACTCTGCTGCCTTCTCCCATCGAGGGGAAAATACGGTGCATCAACTCATCATATTCGGTTGTCCCCGGCATGGTGTGATTGAAACTGAATATGAGTTGTGCATGTTCGTTGGCAAGAGCCAATTCTTCAGGAGTCTGCTTTGTTACGTCTATTCTGATTTCTTCCATGTTATTATACGTTCTTTCCCATTTCGTAAGCCTGCCGCATATAGGGAGTATCCAGGATTTCTCCTTTCTGATATACCCCCTTGCCGAATATAACACCCATTTCCTTTGACCCGGGGATGCAGTCGGCCATGCCTCGCATACAGGCAAGTGCAGTGTCCATTGTGTGTTCCTCATCTTCTGCTGCGGTCATTATGTAATAAAGTTCCTTGTCGCGGATCACTTCATACTTCGCCACCATGCGGTCGAACACCGCCTTCAGTTGTGCCGATACGGAATACATGTAGACAGGCGATGCGAAAACGAGAACGTCCGCATCAAGAATCTTCGGCATAAGCGCGTTCATGTCATCTTTCTTGCAGCAGACGCCGTCGTGCGAACTGCAATAGTAGCACGCAGAACAGTAGCCTATGTTGTGGGCAGATATGAAATACTTCTCTACTTCGTGGCCGGCTTCGGATGCTCCTTTGAGGAACTGGTCGCAGAGTGTGTCGGAGTTGCCTCCATGTCGGGGACTGCCCGACAGAATCAATACTTTTTTTGCCATAATTCAGTCTCTATGTTTCTTTGAATATTTCTCTTTGATTATTTCGTAGGCTTGGCGGACGCAGGAATATATCTCACTGTCGGGCATGTCCTCATTGAGATTCACCCTCAGCCAGAACTTCATCGCCTTGTTGACCGGTGTTGTCACTGCCGAATAATGCTCTGTAATCTTAGCGATCTCTTCATCGGTGGAACGGAACGACACCGATGTAAAGTCTTCCATGTCCACCATACAGAACATATGGTCAAGAACATAGAATACCAGCAGCGAGTCGTAGCGGCGCGCAAACTTCCCGAAGGGTGTTTTCTCCGTCACTCCGTCCATCGACAGGCAATAATCGCGAAATTGCTCGATGTTCACTGTCAGAGGAATAGTTCTGGCTCGCGGCGTTTTGAGTTCTGTGCGTAGAAAATTTTTCCGGCTGTGGCATACATGATACCCTTGAACTTACGGGCATGACTGCTGCATACTGCAATACAACGGCAGCAAGTGATACACTTTTCCTTGTCTGTTGCCAATGTCACAGGGTCGATGGCCCCGGTCGGACACTCGCGGGCACATACTCCACAGGTGCGGCAGACGCTTTCATCTGTCTGCGGTCGCAGCGGCACCGCACCGGGCTTCTTATAAGGACGATTCCCCTTGATTGTCGAGATATCCAGCTTGCCGGATTCCTTGGCTCTTTTGATAAAATCAGTGGCAACCGCCATGTCCGAAGCATCCGGTCTGCCATTGGCTACCTTCGGAAATATGCAATGCTGGGCGATGAACGCTCCGGCGGCCACTACCTCAAAACCGTCCTCCACGGCAATGTCAGCCAATTCGAGCAAGGCATAATCATAGTCGCGGTTGCCGTAAATGACGGCAACAATCGCCTTCATTCCATGTCCGTCAATCTGTCGGAACAGGTCTGCTGCCATAGGCGGGATGCGCCCTGCATATACCGGGGAAATCAGTAGTGCGGTATCTCCGTCGATAAGGTCACACTCCACTTCGCATGGCCCGTGAGTCAGGTCAATCAGTTGTGAGTCTCCGCCAAAGGCTTCTGTCATAGCCTTGGCGTATCTGCGTGTCGTGTCCGATGGACTAAAAAAAAATGTATGAAGCATATTGGTTAATTTCCTATTCTATTGTTTATAGCTTTGACCATTTCAGGAGCATCCTTGCAGCCGAGCATATATTTCTTTCCGTTTTTAAGCGTGACGAGGAAGCAGTCTGAGGCCTTGCCGTAATAGGCGAAATACTTTCCGAGGTCTTTCTCCGAGAACCAGCCATACCATCCGAACCATCCGCCGCTGCCACAGATTCGGATTGTGCCCATAGTCGGAGCGCACATTCTTACATCCGTGATTTCTGGCAACGGGATGGATTTGATTTTAAGCGGTCGGTTGATGTTCAGACTTTCCTTGTCCACCGAGATTGACAGTGGCATATAGCAAAGAGTGAAAAGGAACAGCACTACGATTGCAGCCCCCAATATCCATACGGCCAAACCATTGTCAGGACGTTTCAGGGCATATACAAATACACCACACATCAATGCAGTCGAAAGTGCTGAGATTATCCAGCAGTAAGAGCTGAGTTCCACTCGCTTTTTGATTGTCATGTGTCTCATGTTCAGTCAATTTTTCTTCCAAAATAGTAAGTATTCCACGTGTCCTTGGCGTAGCCGTCATGGAGTACATTGAAATTGTCAGGGGAAGCCCCTTCAATCTTTATCGAGTCGAAATACACGTTCCATCTATCCTTGGCGTAGCCGTCACGAAGCACCTTGAAACTGTCAGGGGAGGCTCCGTTGATTTTCTTTCCGTCAAAATATACATTCCATGTGTCTTTGGCATACCAATCGGATAGGATGTTAAAGCTATCGGAAGAAGCACCCTCGATCTTGCCACCGTCATAATAGACGTTCCATGTGTCTTTAGCGTAGCCAAAGCCCAATACCTTGAATGAGTTGCTTGAAGCCCCGTCAATTTTTGCGCCACAATAATAGACATTCCATGTGTCTTTGGCATAACCGTCGCGCAGTATGGAGAAACTCGAAGCCGAAGCTCCTTCAATCTCTCTGCCGTCAAAATAGACCTTGTTTTCACTGACGAAGTATGGCGAACGATGATGTCTACCACGATGCTCATAACCGGGCCTGCTTCCATGGCGTCTGTCGCACCGCTGCTGAGACGATGCGAATGAAGCCGACAGACCTATGACCATAGCTAATATAAAGAGTATCTTTTTCATTTTCTTTGAAATGTATAAGTTGTTCCGTTGGGGAGATATTCCCAAGTGGATTGAGTGAATGTAAGTATGGCGCGGTTGCCTTCAACGACTATTTCGCCGTAGATCGGATTTCCAGCGGCATCAGTGGCGGAAAATGTCAGGCCGTTATCAGATAGCACTCCTTCGCCGTCATCCATACTCGTAAGGCGGTTCAGTCCGATTTCCACCTTAATTCGGCCATTATATTTCTTACTGATTGTCAGCGTTGAGCCGTCGTTTCTGTCCTCGTATTCGCCAATAACTGTTTCCAGCATCATAAGCGACTGGAAAACTATTTCCGATATATCTGCAATTATATTCTCCGTCTCTGCCATGTCATAGCCGGAATCGGCGACAAACACTGCGATTGCATAACCTTGTTTGTTGGGAAGAAACACATATCCGGCATCGTTTACCCCGGTTATACGGCCTTGGCTGTTCATGCCGCCTGTGCCGGTCTTGTGGCCTACCATGGCATTGGTGGGCATGAGTGGAAGTGGAAGACGGTTATTCCCGGTATTGCAAGACATCATCATTGCTCCGAGAGCTTCGAGTATGCGTGAGTCATGGCGCATCTCCCGGCGGTAGAACTGGTCAAACAGCGAAGCCATCTGCAAAGGTGTGGCGCGGTTGGCATAACAGAGATATGGGTCACGGTACATCTCGTCCTCAGTGTTGAGAATGTGGATTTCATCATAACCTAAACACTTCATCAGACTGTCGGCGACCTGCGGTCCGCCGATAAGCCGGAACAACACATCGCAGGCATTGTTGTCGCTCTGCTGAACCGAATAAGCCAGTATCTCCGAGAGCGGAAGAGATATGTCTTTCCGGCCATATTTGTCGCGCATCGGACTCCAGGTATCGGGATTCAGGTCATCGGCTGAAATCCTGATTGTATCATTCAATGAAATATTATGTTTGTGGCAGTAGTCAGCCACTGCGAGTGCCTGGGGAAATTTGTAGACACTGAGCATAGGAAAATCACGCTTGCCGTTGACTGATACGGTGTCTTTGCCATTGATGATTACTGCCACACCAATCCGGGCGTCTTTGTCATGGACATAGGTTTTCAGAGATACTTCCATCTCAGGATAAAGGCTCTCCTGCCTGAACACATATTCATCATGGCCGGGAACATATGGGTCGAGCAAAACAGTCATCGATGAATCCTCTGCCGCGACCGGGATCGTCTTCCCAATGGTCCCGACAAATGAAAAATGCAGTGAGTCGCCGGGCTGCGCTTCTATCACAAAATTGCCCGAGTCATCGGTCATGAATGCATTCCCGTCCGAAGCCCGGTTTATAACGCCGCCCCACAAAGGAGAGCCGTCGGGACTGTAGAGCAACCTTCCACTGATTTTGACTCTATCATCGACATGACGAACGGATTGCGACTTGCAACCCATTGCAATCATAATCAATGATAAAAATATGGTTGAACATAAGAATTTATTCATAAGCAGTTGTTATTTAGCCGCTCCTTCAGCTTGGTGTTGCGTTTGGAGACGGTCTGGTTGTGAATGGCATATGCGAGGGCTTTGGTGGTGCCGACGAGCACGCAGATTTTCTTGGCGCGGGTTATGCCGGTGTAGATGAGATTGCGCTGGAGCATGACGAAGTGTTTCATCGTCACGGGTATCACCACCACCGGAAATTCCGAGCCTTGGCTCTTGTGGATGGTCACGGCGTAGGCCAGCGTCAGTTCATCGAGTTCCGACACGTCGTATTCAACGAGCCGCCCGTCATATATAACGGTCAAGGTGCGCTCCGTGGTATCCACGGCGTTGACATATCCGATGTCGCCGTTGAACACGTTCTTGTCATAGTTGTTGCGGATCTGCATCACCTTGTCGCCACGCCGGAATGTGTAGCCGCCGCGTGTCAGCGACTCCCCGGAGGGGTTGAGGGCGTTCTGAAGCTCCGTGTTCAGGTTGCCGGCCCCTACATTGCCGCGCTGCATCGGGGTCAATACCTGTATCTCCTTGGGATTGTAGCTGTAGGCGCGTGACAGTCGGTCGCGTACAAGACTGACTATGAGCTGAGGTATCGCCTCGGCATCCTCGGCTTTGATAAAGAAAAAATCTGTGTCCTTGCCGTTGCTGATGTTGGGGAAACGCCCGGCGTTGATGGCATGGGCGTTCATCACTATGCGGCTCGTCTGCGCCTGACGGAAGATGCGTGTGAGACGCACCACCGGGATACGTTGCGAGTCGATGATGTCGCGGAGCACGTTCCCGGCCCCGACACTCGGCAACTGGTCGATGTCGCCAACGAGTATCAGACACATATTCGCCGGAATCGCCTTCATCAGATTGTAGAAGAGCATGATGTCAATCATCGAGCATTCATCCACAATCAGCGCATCACCTTCCAACGGATTCTCGTCGTTGCGCTTGTAGCCGTCCATCGGATTGTATTCCAGCAGACGGTGGATTGTCTTCGCCTCCATTCCTGTCGCTTCGGTCATGCGCTTGGCGGCGCGACCGGTGGGAGCTGCCAGAAGTATCTGCATCCCCCGTGATTTGAAAGCGGCGATTATGCCTTGCGTTGTGGTGGTCTTACCTGTTCCGGGACCTCCGGTCAGCACCATGACCTTTGATTCCAACGCCTGTTTTATTGCTGCTTGCTGAACCTCGTCATAGACAATCCCATTGTTAGACTGATTGCCGTATGGCACGGCTTCCTCGGCAGCCATATCGGAGAAAAGTGACTCCGAGAGAAGAGACGTGAGTCGTTTTGCCGAACCGTTCTCTGCATGATAGAACGGCGGCAGGTACAGTACATCATTGTCGGCGATAAGGTCTTTCGCCTCAATCATGTCGGCGATGGCTTTCCGTATCGGCTCCTCGTCGGCTTGGAGCAGTTCCTTGGCGGCGGTGACAAGTTGCTCCGGCTCCGCATAGACGTGTCCCTCCTCCGCAAGCCGGTTGAGCGTGTAGATAATACCGCTCCGGCATCGGCGAGGGTCGTTGTTCTCATATCCCATCTTCGATGCTATACCGTCTGCGGTTTTGAAACCGATTCCCCAGATGTCATCGGCAAGTTTGTAAGGATTCTCCTTGACTGTCTTGATTGCGTCCTTCTGATACTGTCGATATATCTTGGCGGCATATGCTGTGCTGACACCATAGCCCTGAAGGAACACCATCACCTCCTTGATGTCTTTCTGCTTCTCCCAGCTTTCGCGTATCTTCTCCATACGTTTCCTGCCGAGGCGAGGCACCTCAAGCAGACGCTCGATGTCGTTCTCGATAACTTCGAGGATCTCCAGTCCGAAGCGCGACACGATGGCGCGGGCGTATGCCGGACCGATACCCTTGATCAGTCCGCTTCCGAGATACTTCTCGATACCGTAGATGGTAGCCGGCATGACCTCCTCCCAAGACTCCACAACATACTGCTGTCCGTAGCGAGCATCCACCTTCCACTGCCCTTCGCAGAGCAACACGCTCCCGACGGGTACATCCAACAGTGAGCCTGTCAAAGTCACGAGATCCTTATAATCCTTGACCTTGACCTTCATCACCGACCATCCGTTCTCCGGATTCTGGTAGGTGATATGCTCAACCACTCCGCGCAGCTTCGTCATCAAATCTCCTTATCGTTCAGTTCTTCGGACTTACTCTGAAACCAGCGATAGCATTGCCAAATACCAAACGCCATGAACATTGCCCATGTCACGACTTTCCACCTGTTGAATGAGCAGCCGTTGAGGAAATATATGACCGCAGTCATAATTACCCCATACGCCAGCAACATTCCAATTCCTTTCCAAATAATTCTGCTCTTGTCGATCATAGCATTTTAACTATGTGATAATGTTTTAAGATATTGAGTTTTCCCATATCGGAATCAAGTTATTGGAGAATTTGTGTTTCTTCTTAAACACAATTCCCAGTAAGTAACGAGCTCTAGTTATTCCAACATATAACTTGTTTCGTGTTATCTCAGCCAACGTCGTATTACGGCTGTTGAATAGGAATTTAGATTGTTCGTCTGTTGGATAAAGAAGTATTACATCAGATTCAGTTCCCTTTGAATCTCCCATAGTCATACATTTCCCTATGACTATTGATTTTTCTGCCCGATTGAATACAAGATTCATCGGCTTGAATTTATCTGTAAAAAGTTCAATATCATCTTCCGCTACCGCAAATACGCCTTTTAAGCCGACATACTTATCACGTCGCTCCATACATTCAAGACAAGTGCAAGTTTCGGTTGAAGGTAAGTCTTGAAATAACGAAGATGCTAATTCACATATTGATTCGATGCATCTATGTGATCTAGACAAGGAGCGACTATCTATATCTACGTATTTCTTAGAAACTGTTTAAATTTGATTCAATAAAATTTTTATGGCAGCCAAATCAATCATTTCTTCAGCGACCTCTGTTGATTCTTCATAATTGCGTGAAAGGCGACGGAACCAATCAAGCCATGAGAAAGTTCTCTCGACTACCCATCTGAGAGGTTTCGGTATGAATCCCTTAGTCCCGTTTGGAGTATTGGAAACCTCAAGGCTGATTGCAAAATCTTTTTCAATATCTTTAGCAATCTCCCCCCGGTAACCACGGTCAACAAGAACCTTTTCAAGCCGTTCCCACTCTCTGTCTGCTGCATTACACAATGGGTGAGCCTGATGGGAATCATGAACCGATGCACTGCATACTGTCCGGGCAAGAATAAAGCCATTGCGGTCAACCACGATGTTACGTTTGATGCCCTTGACCTTCTTGTTTGCGTCAAATCCATTGTCACTCTTACGGTTGCCCCATTTAACGCTCTGGGCATCCAATGCTCCCACAGAGGGACTTTCTGATTGATTTCGTTTCTTCCTCACCTTTCGTACAAGTTTGTTGAGCAAATGTTCGATTCTACCTTCTTTGGACCACTTTCGGAAGTAATAGTACACCAATTGCCACTTGGGATAATCGTGCGGAAGCATCCTCCACTGACATCCTGTGACCAGTAGGTATAATACCGCTTCGAATAGGCTCCGTAGTGAATTTTTACGTTTGCGACAATCATTTTCGAAGAATACTTCGTTTATATAAGACCATTGACCCTCGGTCAAAAGTGTCTGATAGAGATTGATTCTATGCATATGAACAATGTTTTTCTCCTTCAACACTTTGGCTGAGGGTTTGTTATGCCCTATAACATTTTTTCAATTCTAATTTTAAACAGTTTCTTAGTTCTTGTATTTACTTTCTCCGATAAATAGAGGTCAATTTTACCCTCATATTTTTTTCCACCGAATTTCGTTGTGCTATAGATATGTTGTCTTGGATCTGTTGCAAATAGCACACTTCCAGGGTAAAGTCGAGTAATTAGTTTTATAATCTCATGATCACTGCCACTGAAGTCTTGCGACTCGTCAAAACACAATATATCAGCAGATTCGTATAACCTTCGTACAATGGAGTCTTCATTCCCTCTTGTACATAAAAATGCAAATTCCGCTACCAAGTCCTTATGGATTCTCCAACCCGAAGTAAAGAATTTTCCCTTTATATCATTATGCTTATACTTGGAAAACGTACTGCCTGATTTCGTTTGATAAGTACGGCTATAATCAGAGTCAAATGTCAATGAGACGTGAATTGTGTTTAATTCCTGCAAAACATCTGCTTTATACGGCAATATAAAATATCTAAAAAGGAATTGATACCAGCCCATTATCTTTATTCGGGTCGGAATAAAACCAAATCTTTTGCGAATTTTTTCACAAATAGTCAACTGATTTGTTGTTGTAAAGGTAACAAAGATTACAGGAGCATTTTGAAAATGTTCCCATATCTCATTGACAAGATATGTCGTTTTGCCTGATCCTGCAGCAGCGATTAAACATCTTTTATTTGCCATCAATCCATTCAAAAGCATCTTTGATATATTGCGGTACTTCAAACTGCTTAGAACCCTGTATAAGCCTATATGCCCATTCCGTTTTATTATTAGACATAAAGTCAATCAAGGTATCAGTCGTTTCGTTGCTGTTCCTCTTCTTCCTCACCGTAGAGCTTAAATCATGTAGTTTATCCTTATTGGCTGCTACGAATGACGGTTCAATTGTACGATTATTATCATCCAAGAATATTCGGATATTCTCTACTGGAGAATTCGCAAAATATAGCTTTTCATAATAGTCTCGGGACTTGTCATCTCTATCTCGAACAATTGCAACCTTAATTTTTAAGTCCTTAGATAATTCTACAAAATGGCCAAACGAAACACCGCCCACAGCCATTAACTCAATACCATTATGGTACATATCCCGGTTAGTTTGTTTCATATAATAATTACAAACTATCTCATCCGTTGGACCTTCTACCAATATAACCGCCTTACATAAGATAAGACGAAGAGTTGCAAAATCTGTCGCCTTGAAGAAGAAATTATACTCCTTATCTTTCAAATCCTTTTGAAGATTCTTTGAATATACTGTCCCATCCTCACCTTTACTAAGCACGACAAGATTATCGAGTTCCATTCGATTGGCAACAAAACTACTATGGGTAGAAATGATTATTTGACTCTGCACTTTCTCTTCTAACAATTTCATAAGATTGTACATCATTGTATGAGAAAGATGAGTTTCAGGCTCTTCAACTATTAAAATTCTCGGCTTCCCGCTATCATCATCTCCAAGCGAAAGAAGCGTTTTTACGATGCATTGTTCACCCAAGCCGGCAAATTCAAAAGGTATACCATCTACCATCGGTGATAGTACAGAAGAATAGGAGTTCTTTGATACTAAGTCAATTGATACGCCTAACTCTTTTTTTATTTTGCCAGCACGTTGAGATAGTTCTTCATTGATACATTTTACTTTGTCATTCTTCTCAAAGGAATCCCTCATGCCAGCCAGACAACTTAACAGTTTTGGTCTGAAATCATCCGTATCATCCTCCAATAGGCGAGACATGAATTGTCTCGGTCGACTATTAAAGAATGTGTTTGCAGAATCGATGATAAACAATTTGAATGGGAGTAATTTTGTTTTTGCGGGTTGCCCACTAAACCAAAACCTTGTTGTATGGTAATATTCGCATGGAACATAATCATGCGTAGTATGGCTGTACAGATCTTCATACGCTTCATCGAATTCATATGTAAATCTGATTCCTGGATGTTCTTCAATCAGCAAGTTGCTCTTTCCTCTGAAATCCGGTCCTTTAACTATATCTGAGAAATAGACTTCAATTTCAATCTTTGGTAAGTTGGAAATAGCTCTGTCTGTAACGGACCAACAGGATTTATGAAAAGAGAAAAGAGTTAATTCAACACTATTTTCGCCACTTAAAGCCAATCTTAATGCTTCGATTATGGTTGACTTCCCAACACCATTATTGCCTACCAATATAGTGCGAATGTCATTGAACTCCATGTCCAACGACTTTATGCCTTTAAAATTTTTAATAATAATACGCTTCAACATAATTTCATTGTCGTTATGCTTTAAAACTGATTATAATGGCACTATTATTGTAATCGAAAGCCCAAAATATGTGCTCGCACTCATAATTCGATTAAGACATATCCATCATGCGCAGATAAGCCGTACTCAAATTCCATTTCTCTAACAAAGCCCTCGTCTGTGCTATTATCGAAACTTTGCTATCGAAATTTTTTGTCTTAGCTATGACGTTTAGGAACTGGGCGTAGTCCCATATCTGATTGTTCATATTTGAAACAATGCTCTCAGTGTAGCAGCGGCGGTTTATAGAATTGCGCCCACCTATACGGTTGGTCGGATAGTTCTGAACAAGCTGACCTTCCTTAGTAATCTTCGTGCTTACAATGGCAGGGCAGTCAACCTGATCGATCCAGGATTTGCCATAGGAATTGTAGGCGGAGAAATACTTTATACCACAACCATGAGGGATGAATGTAATTTCCTCATAGTATCCATAGCCACGACATTTTCTACTGTCTGCCAAGCTAGATTCCTCTTTGAATAACAGCTCCATAACTATATTACATTTTTGTTATAGCGATTAAATAGAGCTGGATTTTGGTTCTTTGGTATCAAGATATTCCTTGAACTCGTTGCCAGTATAGGATTTTCGCAGTGTCCATTCAATAGCCTGCGACTCAGGCACCTCAAATGATATTCTGGCGGTACGAGCCCGATACCCATTGACACCGGAAGAATAGAATCGGAACGATTTCATCGAACCGGGGTCTATTGAAGATGCCGCCGTACCGTCATCTTCACCCACAATTTCATCACCACGATAATAGGTAATCTTATACTTTACATTCTTAACTGTAAACGGCAGTGTGTTCTTAATTGTACAATCGCCATTGGGAGTTCCGTAGTCGGCCTCCCATGACCATGAGACGCGTTCAATGCCGAGATTTAACGCCATCACATTGCGAAGGCACTCAGTATAGAAACACCTTTGGATATCCTCATATTTATTACCCAATTCCACATCTTTGCTATATTTCGTTACCGCTCCTATTTCGTATGGATAAGTTCCAAACTCTTCAGGCAGCGTTATAAGTCCTTTGGAATCAGAAATAATCAGCTTTCCATCTTCGTCCTTTACCCAGCAGGAAAACTTACTCTGAACAAAATGGCTATGCTCGTCATAGTGTCCACTCTTGCAGTCTACCAAAATATAGTCTCCATCTTCTTTTGCTGATATTTCATCAATATCACCCATGGTAGGAAATAAATTGAAGAAAGACGCAGATGATGGATAGATTCTTTTAATAGCAATGCTGTCGCCGTTGCTTAGTGCTTTGGAGAAATCGCGCACGATTTCCTGCGCCTTGTCCGTCTTTGAAGTACAAGACGATACAAGGAGCAGGAATGCTATGAATAAGGGACTAAGAAGTCTCATGTTCTCTGGGATTATTTTCTACGTTTGAGAACGAAGTTGACGACTTCTGTGCGAGTGTTCGGCTGGAGACCGGTTACATACTCCGAGTTGCCGAAGTTGGGATGTACTGTGCTTTCTTCCGTGAACGAAGAAACAAGTTCCCAACCTTCTTCTCCGAGTTTGTTGAGCTGTCCCGAAGGGTCGGAGAACTGCATTCCTCCGAACTTGCCGTTGGAGCCTTCTGTTCCGGCTACTTTTACGACTTTGTACTCCCACTTGCCATTCTGCTGACAGGAAGTCACCGATAATGCAGCGGCTGCAAGAGCCATACTAATAAGAAACTTCTTCATATTAATGTTATTAAGGTTGTTTTCTTTGAAACTGAGATTATCCTGAAACAATGATAGTTCACCAGTGTTAACATGGCAGTCGATATCAACCTCAGTATCATGCACCGGTTCACCGTTGTATATGTCAAACGTTGTAATCACCCATAATTCGTTAGCGATTGAAACCTTCCGGTCGAGACCTCGGTTTGATTTACGTAAGCGCGACGGCTGTACCACAACTACCTAATCTTCCCGAAAGCGTTCATATGCTTCCAACGTTAAAGAATATCTTGGCTTTCCTCTATTGTCAAACTTTTGAAATTCAATAAATCCAGCAGCTTCCAGACGTTTGATAAATTCAATAAATTTTGCCGTTTCCTTTGGATTTTCAGTTTCTATCTGTACTGGACCAAATCGAAACATATGATGCCCTCCTATAAATGCTACTTGGGAGCAATAGTCAATCGATGAATTGCACCACTGCTGAATAATTTCTATTTCCTCTTCAGAAAATAATACCGTTTTTTCCCCCTTGCTATTACTGACATTTTCAGCAACCAAGGGTTGAAATTCGTTTTGAACGAAGAGATTTAATTTTTGAGAAAACTTTTTTTCAAAATCCGATAGGTCTTGAAATGTTTCGTACAAACCTTCAATGGTATTCTTATATTCTTGAAGTTTAGAAACTTGTTCCATTCCTGCAATATCGAGGTCAATCTGCTTACTAAAAAAGATCATAACCTCTTTCCCCGCTTTTCTAACTTCTGCGATTTCTTCGGCGGTTCCACTGGGATGATTCTTTGTAGGAGTTCCGAATTTTGACCCAAAGATCGCAACCAAAGCATCGCATTTATCTACTAACTGTGAGTTAATAACGCCCTGTGCAGAATTTACCTTAAGAGAAGGATAAGAAGAAGACGACCAGTGATGAGGAACCAATACAATTCCTTTGTCTTCAGAATGATGGACATTCCAAAGGTTGATTACTTCAATTGACTTACGAGCAATATCAATGACATCAGAAGGCGAACCTACCATTATATTAAAAATATGTCCTGTTCTCATATCAAATGTGTTACGTTGATTTTCTTATACTTGTTTCCCATGCCGAGGGCGAAAGCCATCTGGTCTTTGATGATTAGTTCTCCCTTTTGTAGTCCGGCAATGGCGGTGCGGATGTCGTGTAGTTCCTGACCGCTTACGCCGAAAAGATCTTTGATTACCTTATCGTCGATTGTCTGTTGCTTCATAATCAAGGGATACTGTGCGTTGGCGTAGAAGTCGAAGCCCTTGTTTTTGAAATCTGCCATATTCTGAGTGGCGAGAATGATAGACAATCCCTTGTTGCGGCCCACCGCAATAAGGTTGCGGAGCGGACGGTTGTCAAAACTAAGCATATAGTGAGCCTCGTCGATTATCGAGAAGTGGCGAATCTGCACAACATCGTCATTGACAGCCTGTTTGTCGAGCTGTTCATAGATATTGTTGAGTTTCGACATCAGGAAGTACACGATAGCTTTGGCAATCGGGCCATCCTTGGGGTAGCCGTCCATCTTGACGATGAAGCTCTCACCCACAAGGTCGGCACGGTCTTCTGTGTCGAAGATGTTGGCCCTCACAAGCTGCTTCAATATAGAAGAAATGCTGTCATCCTTGTCCGGGTCTTTCATCCGTGCCTGATAATTCTTCAACATAAGGTCGAATGTGATCGGCTGGCCGTTTGTTGAATTATAGGCATCCACAATAGCCTCGCTCAAACGGTTGCTCATATTGGAGCTTGCTGTAACTCTGTCGAGAGAGCTGAGTGCCGAAGCCATCTCTGTGGAGTAGAGATTAATCTCGTTCTGCGGTCTTCCGGTGAAGTTCTTGAACGGAGTAAACGGAAGGGGGCGTTCAATAGGGTCAAGTATGCAGGAACGGTCTACATCGAACAGCGACAGCCAGTGATTGTTCTGAATGTCACTGAACTCTCCCTTATAGTCGAACAAAAGGAAGTTGACAGGATAGCTACTCTCTGCGGATATGGACCGAATCTGTTGCATAAGTACGGCAAGCAGATTGGTCTTACCTGACCCCGTAGCTCCGGCTATGATGATTTGCGCATTGGTGATGGCTCGACTATTGATGTCAAGAGTGGCTTCCATCTCGGCATCGCCATAATTGCCGACAAGGAGGTTGAGAACCGGAATGTCTTTGGCGAGTGCTGCGCGTCCGCCGGTTGAGAAGAAATAGTTCTCAAGATTATTGTCTGCCATAAGTGTGTCGCGCCCACGATACATCTCAGCACCGATTATTCGTGATAACACATTATTGTTCGACAGGTCAAGCGACGTATCATTATAGCGTAGCTTAATCAGAGCTGAATAAAGCGGTGCCAGTTCCTGATGGGTAAAGAAGCTCGCCTGAAAGCGACTTCCTTTTTGTAGCTTTATGGCTTCCACCGTCTTTACATCGCGCTTTCCGGGTGTGGACAGTCCGACAAGCAGGCAGATGCGCATCAGTTTGTTGTTAAGTATCGAATAACGACGCTCATTACCAGCGGAACGAGAAAGATTGATAAGACTCTCTATCTTATCCTTTAGCGGAGCAAACTCCGTGTTGAAGTTCTCCGGAAAGTATATATCTCCAAAAAGCAATGGCATGGTGTTACTGGTTTAATTCGATTCCGAAATAGCCGTCGCTGACGGTCGTTTTCTGTTCTTCCACGTCGCGGTGGAGTGTGAATGTCTTTGATATGAAGGCTTCGAGCTTCTTATAGTCGCTATCAGGACGCACTTCCGAAGTTGTGCAAAGCAGTATGGTTTGCTCGGCAAGATTTGGGAAGTATTCCTCGAAAAGCATTTCGCGGCTCTCGTTGTCAAGCACACCCATTACCGTGTCAATCATCACCGGAGGATTATAGTCGCCAAGATTACGCAACACTTTCAGAAGCACCTGAATGAAAATCTGCTTGGAAGCGGCGTTAAGCTGATTGAGTGAAATTTGATTCCCCTTGGTATGGAAAATCTTGATATTGAAGTTTTCCATGCTGTCGCTCAACTCAACGCGACCGATGTGTCCTTTATATGAAACAAGCAATCGGTTGAGCTGCTGCTGCATCTCGCTCTCAATCTGCGCCTTTTTCTTTTTAAGGAGGCTGTCGGCCACCTTCTCGAAAAACGGTTTTAGCTTAACCAGTGTGTCGTACTTCAAATCCGGTTCCTGCTGAATCTGAACGTCGAAGCGATGTATTCGGTTTTCAAGCTTTTGTATCTCTTGCTTAAGTTGCCCCTCACTGACCTTGGCTTTTTCGAGTTTACGCTGGCTCTCCTCATACGACGATATGATGAACTCATTACCGCCGGCACGTGTCTGTTCGAGATTCTTTTTCTCAGTGCGCATTTCATCTATCGTAGCAAGCAACACCTCCAGATCCTGTCGCTGACGATACAGTGATACGAATTGATTGTTCGCTCCACGGCTTACGAGCGATTTCAACGCGGCTATCTCAGATGAATCGAGAAAGTCAAACGGATCCTGGCTGTTTGTAGTATTCTGTACAGCCACCATGTGTTTTACGACATTCTCTTCATCGACATCTGGCGAACAAAGTGACAGTTCTTTCAGATACTCTATGATTTTCCCGGTGACGTCGCGAAGAGTTTCAAGTGGGTATGACCCGGTGCTCGATTGCTGCAACTCATTCTTGATACGGAGAATGTTGTTGATCTCGACAGAAAGATTCGATGCCAGTTTGGGCAGGAATACGTTCACTTCCACATTCTCCATGAAGCCCTTTATGTCATCGGCATAAGATGCGGCCCTGTTGATGATGTCGTCAATCTTTGACGAAATATCAGCGATGCGCTTGTTGAGAGTCGCGCTCTGCTGTGCGCCCTCCTTCGCCTTCCGATATTCGGTTTCCATCGAGGTCAGATACTTGTAGAGAGAGTCCTGCTCGGCTATACAGGCGTTAATCTCCGCTGTAAGTTTCTCCTTTTCACTCACAAGCTGGTTATACTCGGCGGCCTCCTGCTCGGCTTGCAGACGGAGCTGCGCCCATTCCTGCTGCAGTTTCTCTGCCGCTCGTTTGAGCTGGAGATATTTCTTAAAGCCGAGGACATTCTCGAAGTTATCGCGGATTGTCTGCGCGAACACATTCTTTTTCAGAAGTTCGCTCGACTGCATGGCATCAAAAAGGAAATACTGGCTCAACTCTTGGGGAAGATTGGCCTTGATAATCTTGTTTACCTCCTGCTCGTTCTTTATTCGTTCCTTGGGCGCTGTCATGGTGCCGTACACGAACATATTGCCGTTCATGTTCAGGCTGACACTTTCCAGAGGTTTGCCGGCAGGGTTAAGCACATATGTGCGTTTGAGTATATACTTCTGCTCCTGCCCGAGCACTTTGCCGCTGAAAGTGATTTGCAGTGAAATCTCAGGCTTGACCTGTCCGAAGGCACCTTGGTTGACAAGCTCCATGAAATGGTCTTTGTTCTCTATCTTCAGGCCATAGAGCGCACCGCTGATGGCCTCGAACAAGGTGGTCTTGCCGCCGCCGTTCGAGCCTCCGATAAGAATTATAGGACGTTCCTCGTCAACCGTCAGATCGAGGTCGAGGTCAAGATAGGTCTTGTAGTTGCTGACTTTGATTCTCTGTATTAGCATGACGGGTGCGTTTACTGTTTTATCTTCTGAATGGCTGCTCGGACTATCTCCTCTGTCGAGGTATCGTCTATCTCAATCACATCGACTTTCCGGGCATGATAGGCTTTGAGTATTTCCTCGCTCAGCCACTCAAAATCAATATTCTCGGCATCGCAGATAGCCTCAATCATCGAAAGGTCATCCTTACGTATTCCGTAATGTACGAATTTCTGGTCTATTCCTTTTGCCATAGCCTATGAGTTTTCCTGTTTGAAATCGAGATATGCCCAGCCGGTGTGATCGACTGTGTTTTCAATCGTGTAGCGTGACCATACCCAGTTCATGCCGTCCTTTACAATCACGCCGCCTACAAGACTGGATCCTTTTGCATTTTCTTCTACGATGTAAGCGTTGAGCGCATTATGCTTCAAGTGGGCGGTCAACGGTTCACTCCCGGGACTCTTTGTGTCGAACAACATGATCTTGCCGTTTTTCAGACGAATAACGAAATCGACATAGAACGGTGTCTTGTTTCCGGCCTCGTCGGTATATTCAATGGCGTAATGCTGACGTCCTTTGTCGCCATTCTTGTACCACCAGTCGATATATTCCGTATTCTCTTCAAGGAAATCGGCGAACTCTTTTTCAGGCGTAGAGGCGGTGTTCAACTCGAAGAATGGCTGGAGTGCATGGTTGTCGGCAAGTTTGAGGTGATGTGTCTCGTCCTCATACATACGCTCTTCCGGCACACTCCATTGAAATTCCTTCATGGCGCGGGCCGATGCTCTCTGCCGCTTCGCTTCCCTTATCTTGATATAACGTTCAAGCGCGATACGGAGCAGACGGTCAAACTTTGGACGATTGTCATGATAGAGGAACACCTTTTTGGCATCTGTGTCGAATATTCCGAAGAAGTCGGCTATCGTTTCAAGCAGATAACCGGCAAGTTTGTCGGCAGGATTATTCTTGTTCTCAAACGAACTCACATACTTTGAGATTTCGCTAATAAACACACGGTCAATCTCTGCGGCGGTACGGGCGAATTTCACGCTCTGGCCATCGACACTTATGGTCTGAACCTCATTTTGGAAATGTATGTCCTTGGGAATCGGGATATTCACATTCGGCACATCAAGGCGCAGAACATTCGCTACTCGGCGCCTGTTCTCGTTGATCTGCTCGTCTTCCGTTTCCGGCAGAGGCTTAGGCGCTTCATCCTCACCGCGCATGGCGGCGAGTTCGGCGAGACTGAACAGACCGCCTGTCGCCTGTTCTATGTTCCAGAACTTCTCGCTCTCCTCATACAGAATCTTTCTGAAGTCGGGACCGAAGTAGTTTCGGGTATCGTTGGGTCGTTCAGAATATACCGATTTCAGTTCCACATTGTTGAGTTCGGGGCGGCGAACGGCCACGACTGCATATTTCTTGATATAGTCGGCATCGGTCGTGACGATGTTGATTTTCTCCTTTGCAATGTCGGTATAGACATAGCCTACGTTCAGCCGGTCATCGGTATAATGATGCTGCTCCGGCATACGCAGGATGCGACCCACGGTCTGAATGGTGAACTGGTCGCTCGACAATTTGCGGAAAATCAGAAGCACTGCCGCACGGGGGCAGTCCCAACCGAGGGCTATCGCTTCCTTGAACAGAAGCACCTGTGCCATGTTGTCAGGCTGTTCAAGTCCGGCGAGATTACTCTTTTCTCCGGCAAGCCACACGGCGAGACGCCCGTTTTCGACTGTTATGTCGCGCATCGTGTCGAGATACTGCCGCACGAAGTCGGCAATGGCATTGTCCTCGGCTGTCATGGTCTCCTTCTGGTCATTGGGAAGCTGGATGAGTAGCAACGGGTTGATGTTGACACCGAGTTTCTTATAAGCTTCTGCCAGTTGGTCGCGCTTGTCGAGAGCGAGTTTCATCAGGTGGTTGTTGAGCGTTGTCTCATCGGTGATACCGTTGTCGAGTTCGGGGTTGAGCACAACCTCACGCTTGATCATTTCAGCGGCTATAACCTTATCGCGGCCAATACGCACCTTTTCATCAGACCGCATGGTCTTTGGTGTTGCGGAAATGCGTATCTCGACTGTAGGATTGATGCGGTCGAGCACCGCTCCCGATTTGTCGGCGGTCTTCGACCAGAACATATGTTCCTCGTCGATTATGGCGATTATGGGCAGTCCGTTCTGCTCGCGTGTGCGGCGGCATATCTCATAGAGCGATGCGTTTGCCTCGCTCTCTCGTACCATTATGTTCTTATCCTTGTTGACGCTTTCCCAGTTGACGAAAAGTATTTCTCCGGGCTGGATTCCCTCGCTCTGTTCGAGGTCGTCGAACATTACCGGGCGCAACTCGCGTCCGTGGGAGAACGCCCCTTTGAGTTTCATATAACTCTGGAGGTGGAGCTTGCGGGGCGCAAACCAAATGAAGGCAACATCCTCATAGCGGTTGGTGCCGTCGGATTTCAGCGTATCGACTATGCTTGCCAGTGTATGGCAAGCCATGACCGTCTTGCCGGAACCTGTCGGTGCCTCAAATACGACCTTGCGGCGCGAGCCTCCCTCATTGAGCAGACCAGCCACCTTTTGGGTCAGGTCCCTTACAGCGTCCTGCTGATATGCGAAATCTTTCATGCCTCACCTCCTTCTTCATCAAAGTCAAACAGATCCTCAGTTTCTTTTTTCTCCTCTTTCGGCACTTCTTCAAGATTGAGCAGAGTTGTTTTGGGTTTAGGAAGCACACGTTTGTAGGCGTTGTAGATTGCGGCAGGCAAAGCCGTAAGTCGCACTTTATCGCAAACGCTCTCAAACTCGGAGTTCCACGCATCGTTGCCGGGTGAGAAGACATATACGATTATCGGCGATGCAACTTCCATCGCTTCAAGTGCATCCACTATGTCGTAGATTGCCTCTTCGTTATAGACAATCAGCATCTGCTTCTTTCCGTCGGAGAAATCCCGTGCAAACGAGGAGGAAACTTGAGCTTGCTTAATGTTTCTCCGAGTGCCGCCGGGATTGCACGAAGTGAAATAACGGAAGCCGTTTTTCAAGGTCTCCATTCCACCAAACTCGTCATGCTCGGTATAGAGACTCTCCTTGATGCAGAGCATATCCGAAGCAAGCAGCATCAACCGGCGCATATTCTGCGGAGTGCGGCGGCGACCGACGAAATCAGTGCGGTAGTAACGAAGATTATTTGCGTGCAGACCCTCAACCTCTTCGCCATTAGGTTTGGTGTAACCTTGTATTACTCGCTTATTGCGCTCGTATGTCACGTTCTCGCAGATACCGTTCTCATTGTTGGTGCAGAGAATACACTGTCGCTTGCCTCCATCATCAGCGTTCAACTGCATGACTGCGTGGAGAGTAGTACCTGAACCTGCGAAAAAATCAAGAATGATAGAATCCTTATCCGATGCAAAATCAATAACACGAGATAGCACAGTATGGGGTTTGGGATTGTCAAATCTTTTTTCGCCTCCAAATATTTCTGCTAATGTTTTAGTTGTCCCTCTATTGTCTTCATAAATAAGAGTTCTCAAGTATTCCATCGAGGTTTCTATTCTCTTCTTAACATGAGGTTGAGTAGAGTGATCCTTTCCCCATTCTATCTCACCAGCATTATCATAAGCTAAGAATGTAGTTTGAGGCCATCTCCACCCATTAGCGGGTTTAGGGCATGGTAGTCCAGTAATCGGATGTATAATATCGTATGTATATCCGCCGGGATGTGGGTTGGACGAATTACCAGAACTACTGTATACTCCTTTTTTATCAATATTATTGTAATGAGTAACTTGTGGGAGTAGCTCCTTATTCGCTCTAATCCACTTCCGCAGTTCCTTCTGTGCCGTATCAATCGCTACTCCAGATGATAAAATCTCTTTACCGGCCGCTATAAGTCGCTTTGCGGCTTGACTTTGTCGTTGCCAATTATTTTGTGTTTCGCGACGCTTACAGTAGCACAACATATATTCATGCTCTGTGTTTATTTGAGAGGGATTGTTGTCTGTGGCAGTTTTTAGTATTAATTGTCCTAAAAAATTTGATTCACCAAACAATTCATCGCACAGAAGTTTCAAAGAAGCCTGCTCATTATCATCAATAGACAAGAAAATAACGCCTTTATCGGAAAGAAGTTTCTTCGCAATTTTTAATCGTCTTGAAATAAAAGACAACCACTTTGAATGTCTAAAAGAATCTTCAGAATCAATAAACGTATCGTTATAGACGAAATCCTTTTTTCCAGTATTGTAAGGCGGATCAATATAGATGACATCGATTTTACCCTCATGCGTATATGCAAGAGTGGTGAGTGCTTCAAGGTTATCACCTTCAATGAGGATATGATTAGGAGAATCAGCATTATCCGAGATAATGGCTCTACTCCTGACCTCTTTGAGAACCGGAAGCTCCATGCGTAAACGCTCCTCAACCTCTTCGGGCTTATCTTCCCAAACAAGACCGTATGTCTTGGTCTCGTTGAGAAGTCCGAGAAGCGCAGCGCGTTCATCGTCAGTCAAGCCCTCCAAGGTCTTGATTCTGTCTATCAATTTATTTCGGTCAGTCGCTTTCATTCTAATAGGAAATCAATATAAGTGAACAATGAGGACTTCGCCACTTACTATAATCTCAACATCGTTACAGTCTACAGCCTTCGCAATAGAACGTCTAATACGAATTAATTCAGATTGTTCTTGTTTGTTAAGACATATCATATTAGCAAGTTCGAGATAACGTTTGATGTCATCAGAAGAAAACATCAGAGGAAAATCTACTGTAACCTCAAACTTAGTTCCTGAAGGATATTTAGAAAAACGCATATTGTCAAAATAAAAGAGAATACCCATGTAGCATCTGAAGGCCGACCAAAGCCCGTAACGACTACGTGGGTATTCTCAAAGTTTTCTCGGCTCTCACCGTAAGTCTTTGTCAGTAGTTATTGGCCATTTTTCAGATATATTCGTTCTTGAAATGCAAAGTTAACAAAAATTTCGGAGATAAGCGGTGCCATAAGCCTTAAAAATCGTGCGTAAAGGCTTATTTCTGAAATCACTACTAAACATCTCCTCCATCTTTGAGAGCTTGCAAAAGCCAGCATGGAAGAACCAGTAACATGATTATAATTGCCATATCGAAATAAATTTGATAGTTTGATGATGTATGATTTATTGTTTGACCGCAAAATTAGCAGTCAAGGGTGCAGGATTCTTGTACTCTAATGTTAATTAATGCTAATTGATTGCACTTAATTCATGCAAATGTCAATTTCTATCATTTCTCCATAAGACTGTGCGAGGTCATGGATGGCTTCATCGTTGAGCATCCAGATTTCATTGCCGCCGTAGGAGTCTTTGAGGTCGTACATGAGGTTGAGTAGAGCGACATCGCGGTTGGGTGTGGTGAGATTGCTTTCCTCGATATACATGACCTGAACAAGCCATTTGCCCGGGGTGATGCGCAGATAGCAGTCGGCAACATCAGGGTCGGTGTCGATGCGTTCCTGCACAGCCTCGCGAATCGCCAGCTCCAGAGCGTCAATCATTTCCGGCGACAGCCGTGTCTCTTTAATCATAATCTTATATCATCAAAAAAACTAAACAATGGCAAATACGGACTATATTTGCCATTATTTAGTATGTGTGTTGTTTGTTCTATAGAATCTGGTCAATGAGATACCAATAGAAGAAAGCCTCCGGGCGTGTCTTCTTCAACTTGTTGAGTCGGACAGGCAATACATGGTCTATGTTCATGTCGGAGGTCAGTTTTGAGATGTCAAATTTCTCTATCTGCGTTTGCTCTTTTTCTATGCAAGTGGCGACATAGGCTGCCTTTGCCGAATCGACAATCGCATCCTCGATGAAGTATTTGTTCTCATAGATGAAGTTGCCGAGTCGCTTGATGCCGTCCTGCAACAACGGGAAGTCGCCTTTCCCCTCCAATCCTCGCGTAGCAAGGAGAAGAGCAGTCTGCCGTATGTCCTCATATATTACCGACGGGTCTGCGCCAAGACCACGGTAGCCAAGTTCCACCAGAGCAATGCGGCTGAACGATTTGGCTGTAAGCTCAAGATCTTCGACTGCATCGAACAGACGACCTATGTCATAGACCTGCTTCATGATTTCGGTGCCACGGGAGTTGCCATTCTTATAATAAGGTATGCCGGTGGTGTTGGGAGCGAATGCCGTCAGCTTGTCGCCGAGAATATCGCCTATGGATGGAACCATTACAATCGACGGCTCGGAATCAAGCTCGATAAACTGGTTGATGACCTCTATCTCATTCACCTGCTGATAATGTGTGTCCTCATACAAAACGTCAAGCAGGATATATGACTCCTGGTTTGAACGGTCGGTATAGGCTATCTGATAGAAGAACTTGGAGTGGCTCTTTGGAATATCTTTTCCGGCCTGACGGCGTTCCACCAGTTCTTTCCTTGTAAAACCGAACTCGCTTATGCGGTCAAGATATTCTTCGACATTTGTACCGGGAGGACAGATAATGTCAATGTCGATTGAAAGTCGGCGTGTCTTGTCGCCGAGTATCAGACCGACGCATGTGCCACCCTTGAAGATATAAGGGCAGCCTGAGCGGGCCAAAAGGTCGAGGAGAGCAAAGGCCCTGATGACTTTCTCGATAATGCCGAGGTCGTTGTAACGGTATTTTTTCGACATTGACTGAAACCAGTCCTTGCCGAAACAGTGTGGTTTAATCATTGTGGGTTCCCAAGTTTTCTATGGCCTTTTCTATGGCCGGTTTGGCATTGCGCCGCGAGGCATATCGCAGCATTGCGGTTCGGTTGACGGAATACATCGAAAGGGCGTTGTCGAACATCCGGCTCCATTCGCTGCCGTGAAGATAGTCCAAGTCATCGTCGCAATAAATATCGACAAGGATTTTCTCCAGATGCGGGGTCCTCACTCCCTTGAAATCCATAAGAGGAGATTCGGAAATCAAGGGTTTCACAATCACACCCTCCTTTGACAAGTCGATGTTGTCATATACAAAATCCTTCGACGGATTAAGATACGCGGTATATCCCTCCTGTTTCAAAGAATGAAAGACTGATTCCATGGCATCGCGGTCCACTTCCACATATATTATATTGTTGGAGGAAATATGATGCTGGAAATCAGCAAAGACCTGACCATCGAGTACGCTGACCGAGACAAATGGAAACTTACGGGCGATAATTTTGCCGACTTTCACAGCCTTGGTCCTCAGGCGTGGCGTGTATTCCGATGTCTGCACCTTGTGTGCCGTATATATGCCACGGCCAAGCTTGAAGATAATATTGTCGTTGATCATTTCCCTGAGATACCAGGAGAGCGTGACCTTCGAAATCTCAAACAGTCCGTTGAGATACGACAACAGTTCGGCGAACCGGAAGCTATCCCGATTCTCGGCAAACGTGAGTATGGCAGTGCGTGTCTCTGTCATTGGAGTCTTTGTATATCAAGTGCAAAGTTAACTAAATAACGGCAAATCTCCAAATGATTTGCCGTTATTTAGTTACAAGTACAGCATTTTCTGATTGCATCGCTTTGCGCTTCCGGGTCGGAGAGGTTTTTCGGTGCGAAGATACTGCGGACGGGAGCAACGGCAAGAGCCGCTACGCTTTCCGGCGATGACTGCGCCCGTGAGCCTCCACATTTTTTCGTGCCTCAAAAATGGGTATCTCGGTCGCAGTCATTGCCTCCACTCTTGCCTTATGTTCCCTCGTGTCCGCAGTGCGTACTTGCACGAAAAACGGTTCTCCCGACCGAGAAGCTCAAAGGAGCTTCACAAAAAGGGAAAAAGAATTGAACTCATTAATAATAAGGAACTATGAGAGTAAAGAAAATGACAATCGAGGAGGGACGCCGTGTCGGCATCAACCGCTTCCCGAACTTCCACAAGACAGGAAGTGTCCGAGGCATGAAGAAGCTCTATTATGGAGCTGACTGCCTTTTGGTGCGCTCAGGCGATTACATATATAATGTGTCTGCCGAGCCAGCCATCTATAATCAAGCAACCATATAACCACTACCGATATGAATACAGACATCGACTTCATGAAGATAGCCGAGGGCGACAAGGAGTTTGTCCGCGACTTCGAGAACTTTGTCAACGGCAAAGTGAGCAGCACCGAGAAGACCGGCATGGCGATGACAACCATGCACCGCTATCTCCAGCAGCAGGCGTTTAAGGTAATGTTGGGCTACATGAAAGGACTCGCCCACAACTACCGCAAAGGCCGTTACGATGACCGCAACGAGTGGGCCTCGCGTCTCGCAGCCGAGGCATACGCCCATCTAATCGAGGCTGACCTCATTTTTGACCCCGACTATGACAATGCTTAATTCATAATGCGTAATGCTTAATTACTTGTCATACAGAAGTATTCAAAACAAACTTATACTTATATGAATAACACCGATTTTCCCGAATACGGACGGCAATGCGAACTCAACACTCCATGGCGTGGATACCACCGCGCCACGGTGGTGGAGCGCAACGGCTACCGCTTTATCATTGAGTTTAGCAGCGGAGCCACCATTGAAGTTTATCCCGACGAAATAACATTTGACTGAATATGTGCAGACTACAGACACCCCAGTTGGAGGAAGGCTTGAAGGACTACCCCCTCTATTCCCAGGACGGCAAGGGAAAGGAAGCAATTTGCCGCGCAATCTTCGCACTCGGCTCCGCCCGATGGTTTATACTTGAAGGCGAACGAGAGGGAGGCGACACCATCATGTTCGCCATAGTGACCGGTCTAATCGAGGATGAGTATGGCTATGTGTCACTCAACGAGTTATCCGAAGTCGAACTCGACCTTAGCGCACAAGGTTACGGCAAACTTCAAGTGAGGCAGCAGACCAACTTCAAGCCGACCGCCTTGAAGAACCTACGCGATGACCGCTTGCAGAAGTTTCTCGCAAGATTCGAGGATTGAATTACCCCGTCAGCCGTGGCACTCTCCGCTACGGCTGACACAACACACCGTAACAATATGTATATAGATGATTTGACCGACGCTGTAGTTGAATGTGCCAAGTCGAAAGGCTGGAAGGTGGAAGCAGGAATAATCTACAAGAAGCAGACAGCGGAGTTTGAGTTTGGCAAGTTCACTCCGGCAGGACGCGACTTCTCATTCTCGGCTGAAATGAAGTGCGCCAACATCAACTCCCTCATAGAGAATATAGAGGAGTATTACGAGGATTTTGATGTTGACTACGAGACGTACATATGGCTCGACCAGTTCGGACACGGAAGAAACGGTGCGCCATACCGCATGAGAGCTGTGCTTGAAGACATGGAAGCCACCGAGAAGATGATTGAAGAACTTTTGGATGCCGTCCGGGATATTAAGGTGCCGGAGGAATACTGAGGCGCAGCCATATCTACCGAAAACCCCGCCGGATCCTCTCGGACTCGGTGGGGCTGCGGTGCGGAATAAATGAAAAATGTACCTAAAAATTAAATCGGTTGAAGATGTTTCATAGTGATATAATCAAAATTGCAGTAGGCTGTGGCTGGCAGGTTTCGATAACTGCTTGCGGCAATAATTCGTTTTACTTCGACTTCCAGCGGATAACCAGGAACGGTCTGCCGTTCAGTTTCACGGCGGCAATGACCGGCGGTCGGATTTCATCGCTCGTGGATGAGATCATCTCCTTTGTTGGAAAAACTCAGTGAATTTGCCCCCCGGTTGACCAGATAAATTGCCCCCCGGAAAATCATTTAAATTGACCCCCGTCCGGTCAAGCAAATTACCCCCCGGAAAAAGACTTTACGGGAGTTGGCAAAAGGAGTTTTTGAGCTATATTGTATGTTAAATAATATTAAACATACGACTGATGGCAAATCGAAAACTGAGCATGAACAAATTAAGACAGGTGCTCCGATGCCACGCCAACGGCAACGGAGCCAAGAGTATCAGCAACCTGACGGGCATAGCGCGCAACACGGTGCGTAAATACCTCCGGCGGTTTATGGAGCTGAACCGTGGCATCGAGGATCTTCTGAAACTGGAGGATCCGGATCTGAATGAGATTTTCGGAGTGAGAGCGGTCGGTTCGGAACCCGTGTCAAGCCGCCATCAGGAGCTTATGGGACTTATGCCTGATTATGTCAGACGTCTGAAAAAGAGAGGTATGACGCGGCAGAAGCTGTATGACGACTATATCGGGAGTCACCCGGGAGGCTATTCCCGGTCGACGTTCAGCCGTCTGATGCGTCTGTATGTGGCGCAGATGCACCCTATAGCGCATCTGGAACACAAGGCCGGCGACAAGATGTATGTCGATTACGCAGGCGACCGTCTGGAGCTGGTCGACCGTGACAGCGGCGGGATCATCGCCGTGGAGGTGTTCGTGGCCATACTGCCTTGCTCACAGCTTACATATGTTGAGGCCGTGATGAGCCAGCGCAAGGAGGACTTCATACGGTGCTGTGAGAATGCGCTTCATTTTTATGGCGGGGCACCGGCGGCCATCGTGCCAGACAATCTCAAGGCTGCCGTAAAGAAGGCAAGCCGTTACGAGGCGGAGCTCAATGAGGATTACGCGGCCTTCGCCGAGCATCACGGTTGCGCAGTCATACCGGCACGCGTGCGCAAGCCGCGCGACAAGGCCCTGGTGGAGGGCGCCGTCAAGCTCATCTACCGCAGCATCTACCCGTTGGTGCGACAGCGCACTCATCATGATCTTGTGTCGCTGAACGCCGCTATCCGTACGGCGCTGGAGCTTCACAACAACGCCCGCATGAGCGGACGCCCTTACAGCCGCCGCGAGCAGTTCGAGGATCTGGAGCGCATGTACCTGCGCCCGTTAAATCCCATAAGGTTCGAGCTGAAGGAACGGCATACCGCCACGGTACAGCGCAACGGGCACGTACGCCTTGACCGCCACTACTACAGCGTGCCCCACCGTCTTATCGGCCGCAAGGTCAACATACTGTATGACTCACGTACGGTTGAGATATACTGCGGCGGAGACCGCGTGGCCGTACATCCCAGAGGATGGCGCCCGTACGGGTATACCACGGAGCCGAATCACCTTGCCTCGGCCCACCGGGACCTGAGCGGATGGAGCGTCGAGGGCTTCCTGAGGCAGGGGGCACGCATACATGCCGACGTAGAGGACTTCCTGCGGCATGTCATAGAGTCAAAGACCCATCCCGAACAGGCCTACAAATCCTGCAAGGGCATACTGTCGTTCGCATCCAGGGTCGGCAACGACCGCCTGGTCAGGGCCTGCCGCAGGGCCGCATCCTCCGGACTCTACAACTACAGCGCCGTCGACTCGATACTGCGCAGCCGTCATGACTGCCTCGATGACGACACCCTTCCCGGTCAAGAGTGCGAGGAGAGCGCCCAGATGCCCCGGCATGCAAACATACGCGGGAAGGAATACTTCAGGTAACATATCAATCCAACAATACATACAACAATGGAAATGAACCAACAGACACTCGCCCGGATGTCGCAGATGCGGCTGCTGGGCATGCACGCGGCCTTCCGCACATCAATGGAATCGTTCAAAAGCGAAGGCATGACAACAGACCAGTTCGTGGCGTGGCTCGTGGAAAATGAATGGGACGACCGCACCAACCGGCTTATACAGCGCCTGCAGAAACAGGCCTCGTTCCGTTACCGCGCCTCAATCGAGGAGATAGACTACTCCCTTGAGCGCGGCCTTGACCGGAACCTGCTGATGCGGCTCTCCGAGATGACCTTCGTCACCGAGCCACGCGACATCTTCATCACCGGCAGTGCCGGCACCGGCAAAAGCTACATAGCAACCGCTCTGGGCTACCGGGCATGCCAGAAAGGGATGCGCGTGCTATACGCCAGCACAGCACGCCTGATGGGCCAGCTGAAGGCCGCAAAGGCAAAAGGCACGATTCTTACCGAACTGAAAAGGATCGAGCGTACCGACCTTCTCATCCTTGATGACTTCGGCATACATCCCTTCGATGCCGCCGCGCGATCCTCACTGATGGACATAATCGAGGACCGGCACGGACGACGGGCCACCATCATCACCTCCCAGGTTCCCGTATGCGACTGGCATGACGTGATCGGAGAGAAGACGATCGCCGATGCGATCCTCGACAGGATCGTGCACCACTCGATAAGGATAGAGCTCTTCGGAGAGTCCATCCGCAAGTTGCAGAATAAAATCAAATGATTATTTTTGTAAATAAATCTTAATTATCAACACGCCATCAGAATCCCCCAGACCCTATTGTCAACCCCTGTAAAAACTGTCCAAAAATCACAGGTTATCAATGGGGGTCAATTTAAATAATCCATAGGGGGTCAATTTGTTGAGAATATCCACTATGCGATGACAAGCTCAGCCGTCACGCCTCTCTGGAGTTTACATTGCTGAAAATCGCATCTGAATAAAGCATCTACCAGATTTAGCCTTGATTTTCTTGGAAACGCCAAAAATTATAGCTAATTTTGCAGTCAGCCTGTAATATAGGCTTAAATTTTAGATAAAACACAAAATGATACGCGAATTCTGGACTGAAAACTACCTGTCAATTCGGGAACGCCAAACGATGAACTTCGAGACGGACGGCGATGATGAAAACTGGATGAGTGCCGAAATCTCAAAAGGAGTTCATCTTGGCCGTGTGGGAATAATATTCGGAGCCAACGCTTCGGGCAAATCGAATATGCTCAAAGCGATGCAGAATGCTTTTGAACTTATGTTCATTGACCGTAAGGATCGAAATGAAAGAGTACATTCTGAAATGCCTTTTGCTTTGATCAAGAATCAGCCGACAAAGATGTTCGTGTCTTTTTATGCCGACGGTATCAGATATGATTATATGATTTCATATCTCGAAAGCCATATCATCAGAGAGGAATTGAATTACTATCCCAATAAGAGCAAGTCTCTGTTTTATGAACGCGAGTTTGCCGGTGAAGACAGACAATGCGAGATTAAATTTGGAACAAGCATCGGGATAAAGGCGAAGACCCTCCGGGTTCTGAAAGAGCATACTCTCAACAATCATTCGGTCCTCTCTACGTATGGAAAAGTGTCCTTGCCGGAAGACGCATGTAAGATTGCGGCACTGTACAATTGGATTAAGTCCCATGTACATGGAGTCAGCAATGACGGTGAAAGCCTCGTCTCTCTTTTGAAGGAAGTAAGTCAGGATGAGAAAAAGAAAGAATTCTTCATACAGATGTTGAAAAAGGCTGATTTCAATATTTCAAATTTCAGCGTCATATCGGATGGTGTCGAAAATCATGTGGAATTTGTAAATACATCAGATGAAGGTAACTTCATGTTGCCTCTCTCCACACAGTCTGCCGGAACAATTAAATATCTGGTTGATCTTAACTATCTGTATAATGCCATAACCGGAGACCATATCTATATGCTTGACGAATTAGGCGAGGATTTGCATTATGATCTGCTACTGTATTATATTCAGGTCTTCCTTGCCAATTCGTGCCAATCGCAGTTGTTTTTCACAACACAGGAGATGACATTGCTTTCAGAAGATCAGTTTAATGAAAACCGTCAATCAGTGTGGTTCGTAGAGAAGTCATCTGAAACGGCGGCATCTGAATATACCCGCGCTGACAAACTCGGCCTCCGCAGGGAACACTCACTCTACAATTCCTATCGTATCGGTCGGTTTGGGTCAAAACCTGTGTTGGGTTCGCCGTTCATCTTAAATCAGGAATGAGCCATGCCAAAAGTAAGGAAACAAACCACTGTGATTATCGGCGAAGGCCCTACGGAGTTCTTCTATCTCAATTCATTGAAGGATGAGTTCCGCCAGTTACAGAGCATCAAACCGGACACTCCGAAGAATACGAGCCTGCGTGAATTGGAACGCTCGATTGAATCTGCAATAGCAATCGGATATGACAGGATTTTTTGTCTTATCGACATGGACAATAAGAAGAAAGACCCGACAAGTTGGGCAGCCTATTCTGAATTGAAACGGAAATATCATGGCAAGAAGGTCCACAATGAGAAAAAGGGGCTCAATTATGAAGTCCGTTTCTTTGAGACTGACCGCTGCACTGAACTGTTCTTCCTTTATTATTTCAGATATACGGGACAAAATTATGCCGATTCAAAAAGCATAGAGGACGAGCTTTGCCGGATATGTGGATATGAAAAAACTCAACGGTTTTTCAGGACACATCCATTGCATCAATATTTCCAGAAGAAAGGCGGTGATTGGGTAAGGGCGATTGAGAATGCCCTGAAATCTGAGAAATGCCTGATTGACGGAGAACGGGATTATACCTATTCCGAAATAGGCTCAATGTTCAAAGAGCTGGGAATTGTCTGATTTTGTCAGTATAGTATGAAGTGTGTTCGCTCGTCAACACCACGGCACGATGGGGAAAAAGCATGGCTATCACAATAACTTAATTTCGGCAATAAGCAAGGTTCTATTGCCGAAATTAAGGAGGAGCGTGTTATTCCGAATTAATTCATATACCTTGCAGTGTTCAATGACATTGAACACCACGGTGTATTATAACTGGGATTGATGTAAAATGTGTCCCTGTTAAAAAAATGAATCCTGATATATTTGTAAAATTAGATTATTCTCCGCAATTTTGCATTATTCTCCAACACTCGGAGAATAATGCAAAATATCGTAGAACATGAAGGAGATAACAATCGCCGGACAGCAGATAGAGCTTCGGAATCTATCCAAGCAAGACCAAAAAGGTCTGTGGCTTGAACTCATTGCAAATTTCAAGATGATGCAGTTTGATTTCAATGGGCAGGTTATGCTTTTGCTTGTGGCCAAAGGTGAAATGGATTATACCAATGTGCAGCGTCGTAAGATTTCGGAAAGAATTGAAAGCATCAAGCATATTCCGGCTGTATTTTACTTTGACAATTTATTGACTTATGAGCGTGACCGATTAGTGGAGCAAGGAGTGTATTTTATCGTAGCCGATAAATTTGCATTTGTGCCTACCTTGATTATCAACAGGCTGTCAACAAAAAGTGAGATTAAAGAATTGTTTTATCCGTCAACACAATATATTCTTCTTTATCATCTACAGATCGAGAGCCTTGACGGTTTGTCGCTTAAAGAGTTGGAGGATAAAGTACCTTATAAATATAAGACAATCGCCAAATCCATAAAGCAACTTGAAGCATTGGGATTGGTTAGTCTGGAAGGCAGCAGGAATAAGAAACTTGTGTTTGAACTGTCAGGGAAAGAACTTTGGGATAAGGCGTCAACCAATCTAATTGATCCAATCAAAAGCATAGAATACACATCAGATGTATTTCCCGAAGGAGATATTGGCGGAATCTCGGCTCTGTCGCATTACTCAATGCTCGCCCCGGAGGATGTCCCGACAAGAGTTTTGACTGCGGAGTGGGTGCGTGAACATAAATACTCCATACCCGAATTGCACTCTTTTGAAGATACACAGCGCATCGAGATATGGAAGTATCCGCCGTCAGGCACTTCCGGCTATGTGGATAAATTGTCATTGTTCCTGACATTGAAAGATGATAACGACCCACGGGTTGAGAAAGAAATTGCAATAATGATGAATAAAATAAAATGGTAGGAGGACTTGAAAAATTCAGGGAAGCGTTTGCCGACTTCTCTGACAACTTTGTGATTATCGGAGACACAGCCTGCGATGAAGTCCTTTCCGAACATCCCTCAAACGAGCACTGAGATTCCAAGAGAGACAAGATAATTGAGATTTGACAGCAGTATAACGGCTAATATGCTGATTCCGATTGCAGAAACTTTAACATTTAGGATAGCGTGTACATCGCGGAAAATGATTAAATTTGCACTATCGGATGAAAAATGACGAAGAACATTGAAACACTATCGTGTGCGTAACGTGTACACCACAGGAAGAGCAATGCCAACAACTTGATTATCAATGCAAAGCATAAGATTCGCCAACCCCAGGCGGATCACTTTGGTGTCGTAAAAAACACCGCAAAACGCTGAAACAATGACAGTTTCAGCGTTTTTTATTTTTCTGCTCACGGCAGAATACAGCAGATTTCGGAGCGTAGACGTGATATATGCGTGAGTCGCGCAAACGTGAGTCAAATTACTCACGGTAGTGACGCAGACGTGAGCCACCCCTCCCTCTCCTGCCGTGAGTCGGCTGAAACCGGGATACTTATCCCATGAAAAAGCGGACACCATGTGGGGCGCAGGGTTCACATTCAGCTATCCCCGACACCACTTTTGGAAAGGACGATACTTGTTTCTTAACATCATTTAAGAAATGAAAGGCTTCTTAACTAAATCCGGTGTTTAATTGACGTTTTTAGGTTCGAGCCTCTGTATTTTGCGCAGCTTTGCCGTGAGTCGCCGACTCACGCCTCTCATGATGACACCCTGATATTGCGTTTCTGATGATACGGATTCTTCCCGGCTTGACAATCCGGCGAATAATGATTATCTTTATGTAACCATTAAATCCGCAACGTATGAAAGAATCCTTTTTTGTAATGACTTTCTTTCCGAGAAAGCCCCACGTGATCACGGATGGCGAATATCCCATCTACGTCAGAATCTCCACGGCAGGCCAGAAGACCGAGTTTACAATCGGTAGGAAGGTCAATCCGGACAACTGGGACCAGAGACGCCAGAAAACCCTCGGCAAGTCCCGGCGCGACATCGAGCTGAACAAGTTCCTTGAAAACATGAGGTCCCGCTTCTGCGAGATACACAACCGTCTTCTCATAGAAGGCAAGTATATCAATCCGCAGATTCTAAAGAACCATTATTTCGGACTGGTCGAGAAGCCAAAGATGCTGTGCGACGTTTTCCGCGAGACCAACGTCAAGCGCAAGGAAGAATGCGAGCGCGGTGACATCTGCAAGACCACCCTCGGACGCTGGGAGCGGTGCGTGACCTACCTCGAAGAGTTCATGAGCCTGAAGCTGGGCGAGACCGACATCCCCATCAAGGACGTGACCGCAGGCTTCATCCAGGATTTTGAGCATTTCCTGCGCATGACAAAGGAATGCGCCAACAACACGACCGTCCGCTATCTCCGTTACCTGAAGAATGTGATACAGTATGCCATCGCAAACAAGTGGATAACGGATGACCCGTTCATCGGGAAGCGTTTCAAGCGCACAAAGGCCGAGAGGGGCTTCCTGACCGAAGACGAGTTGCGCCGCCTCATGCTCCTCGACCTCCGCGGCTTCCCCCGTATCGAATGTGTCAGAGACGTATTTGTGTTCTGCTGCTTCACCGGCCTCGCGTTCATCGACATCAAGACTCTCAGGCGCTCCGACATATCGACCGACGCGGACGGGAAGATGTGGATAAGGAAGGCCCGTGAGAAGACAAGCGAGACGAGCATCATCCCCATGCTGGAGATTCCGGTGAAGATAATGGAGAAATACCGCGACCATCCCACCGTGGTGACGAGGGGTGTTGTCCTTCCGGTAATGACCAACCAGAAGGCGAACGCATATCTGAAGGAGCTTGCCGACCTCGCGAAAATCCAGAAGCATCTTACGACCCATATCGCCCGGCACACGTTCGCCACTATGTCGCTCAACAACCACGTTCCTTTGGAGACCATCTCCAAAATGCTTGGTCACAGCGATATAACAACGACGCAGATATATGCGAAAATGCTTGACAAGACCATTTCCGAGGATATGGAGACGATGCGCAACAAATTCAACGGCATGTCATTCTGAACAATCAGACAAAGGAAATGCGGCAATCGGAAACAGCTCCGGTTGCCGCATTTTTTTCAGGTGCCCCAGTCTTCAAATTTAGGACGGTATGACAATGCGAGGAAATCCCTCACATCGTCCTCGTCATACAGGATTTTGCCGTCAAGACGATAAAACGCGATTCTGCCGCTGTCGCGGTACTGTTGCAATGTGCGGCGTGAGATATTCAGATGGTCTGACAACTGCGCGTCCGTCATGAATCTCTTTCCCATGATTGTCGGCCTGTGGCCGGAGATGAGCCGGCCGGCCATGTCGGTGCAATCCTTGCATTGCGCGAAGAAGGTTTTTATCGCATCGTCGTGTTTTGAATAGTATCTACCCATTATTGTGTCCCTCCTTCTATGTTGTATTCCAAAATTCTCGTTGAGATTTAGAAAAGATTAACGTTAAAAATCAATTGCTTATGTTTCTGTGCCGATTGTGTAGGCACAAAAGAGTCATGATCGAGGCCTCTGCCCCAATCAAATAACCGGCAATCGGTTAGAGCCCGAAATGCCTTGTAGTAAAAAAAGTCCTATCAGGCAAACTTCTATCAGTCACGCCCCATCGGGCTGACAGTTTACTTATTCAGCATAATAGGAAAGACGCCACAACCTTTCTTTTAGATGCAGCCAAGGCTCATCAAGGAGGCGAGAGTAGCCGTCTTACTGTATTTGCCTATAAGACTTTTGTGTGTCGCATTATCTAACGGCATTCATATCTGCGGTTTGATTTCAGTACGGAAAATATTATGTTGGAGAGCTTGCGGGCTATCCGGATTATGGCTTCCTGCGACTTCATTCCGCGGGTGCACAATGCGCCGAACTTTGCGGAGAGTTCCGCGTCGTGCCGTATGGCTATCCATGAGGCCTCGACTATTTTTGGACCGAGGAATTTGTTTCCCCGGAAAGTCTTCTCACCGACGTATTCCTTGTCGCCGCTTGATGACATCATCGGCACGAGTCCGAGGAACGATGCGAACTGGCGCTGGTTACTGAAGCGACCGATGTCATCAATCTCGGTAAGCAGGCTCATGGCAATTGTCGAACCAATGCCGGGAACCGACATCAGGATGCCGTATTTCTCGGCATACCTGTCGCTGCGCGCCAGCGAGCGCAATCTGCGGTTCACATCAAGGAGGCGTTCCCTGTAATGGAGTACCTCGGCAATGAGCAGGTCAAGCGAGACCCGGGTGTCGGAGAGCAACCGCACGTCATTCTGCAACCACGTTATGAAACTTCTTGTCCAGTGGCGGTTGCTTCGGAAATATTCTTCGGGGTACTCCACGCCGTTGTTGTACAGCAGATGCTTGATTCTGGATTTTATGCCGCCGGAAAGCTTCACAATAGTGGCGCGGTGGCGTACCAGCGCACGGTCGTCGAGGCTGTCCTTCGAGTGAATGTACACACTGCCGAGCTCGCCGCGCATAAGGGCTTTGGCCAGCTTTTTTGAATCCACCGGGTCTGACTTCGAGACCTTTTCCTTCTGGGTGGTCGGAACGTCAGCCGCATGTACCACGGTGCATTTTATACCAAGCTCAGTCAGGGCATAATAGGTCGAGAAGCCCGAAAACCCCGTCTCGTAGGCTGCATGGTAGCTACCGTTAGGATAATGCTTGTTCAAATGTTCAAAGAGCTCTTTGGCCGAAGCCTTTTGAGTATGAGTGCGCATAAAACCAGAGGGGGTGAGCACCGTGACACTCCATGTTCTCAGATGGACGTCAATACCAATAGAGATATTTTGTCCGCTGAAATCTTTTTTGTTACTTTGTACCATAGACGTATCGGTTTTGCTGTTAATGTATTTTGCTTTTACAAATTTACATGCAATTGCCCTTACGTCTATCTTTTCTCCTCACTCCTCTCGGGGGAAAGCCTTAGCGGCAAGGGGGCAGACAGCCCCCGTTGAGCGCCCCGTCAGCTAATCTGATGCAAACATAGTGACTTTATTATGATGGCGTAAACATCCTCTGCCTTGTAACAGCATTTTCTCCCATGACGTATGAAACCGATTCTGCCACCGTTCTGAAGATTGCGCACCTGCCTTGTCGAGATATTCAGGATTTCGGCGGTTTCCTCCAGAGTAAGCCAGTCTCTCGGTTTTTTATCCCGCAATCTGTCAAACAGCGTGTGTATCATGTCATGGAGGTATGCCATACGCTCAAACATCATGTCAAGCACCTCTTTTTCAATCTGTACTACTTCCATTTTTGTGAATTTCAGGAAGTTTCCAATTGAAAAAGCCGACGGGATCCCTCCCGTCGGCCACCACTAAATCCACAATCAGAATAATTCATGACTGCGATTCGATTGCGAATTTAGTGATTTATTTCCAATCGGCAGTGGTTTTCAATATATTTTCGCCATGACCGGAGCAAATTCCAGTCCTTTGCCCTTGCCGATCACCACGGCATCATAGAACTCGTGGCCGCGTCGGTTGACAAAGGGGATTGTCGAAGTGTAGCGGTGGGTCAGCAGATGGTGTATCTCCTTCTCGCTGAACTTATGCCCCATGAACTGCAAGGGCATGGTGAAGCCGCAGACGTGGCACTTCATGACACGGGGATAGCGCAGCACAGAGTGTCGGCCGCATATAGGACACACGTGAGTGTCGGGAGTGGTTCTGAACAGACGGCTGTCGTTGATGAGCTGCTCGGTCTTGTCATAGATGCGCTTGCCGAACTCAGCCATCAGTTTCGCGCCGCCCTTGCTCATCTTGCGATTCGCATAGAGGCGTTCTGCCTCTACCTGATCCGCGAGAAGGTTCTCCAGCGCATAGGTCTCGTCGAATGTTGCCAGAAGCAGCCTGCCATCGGCGGAGATTACCGGCTCCCCGCATACGTCGATTATGAAACCGTTGTTGCGGAGACGGTCCAGGGCATCGGTGACATCATGGCTGTCCGCGCTGAACGGCATACCGGGATTGAAGCGGTCGGAAAGTTTGCGCATCAGTGTCGCCATCACACCGAGCAGGTCGTTCATCTTCGGAGGCTCAGGCGCCTTGCTCTTATGGGTAAAGCAGGATTTACCCGTTATCCTGATTTCTACCGAGGAGGGGACCTCGTCGCAGCAGAACCAAGGCATAGTGCCAAAGAAGGGTGTGCCGTCGATTTCCATGCCGATGACGAGCTCGGTTGACACCGTCGCACCGGTCATGGCCGCGTCGAAACGCTCTGCGATGATGTCATATACCGCCTGTGTGTCAGTGTCGGGCATGAAAGGTTTCTTGCCGGTGGTTATGATGCCGTGAGTGTGAGGCACTTCCTCGTCAGCGGCGAAGGGATAACCCTTTGCCCAGCGGCAGCGTTTGAGGATGTATCCCCGCATGGATTCCGGGAGCTTGGGATTATTGGTGAAGGGCGACGATATAAGCCCGTCCAGAAAGAGACGCTCTGCAATGTCACGGGTCTTTGCGAATGGCATTGACAGACGGGACCAGACATCGGCCTGCAATGTGGCGAGTGTGTAGAGTGCCGGAGCCTCGCTGATTTCGTCGTCTGTCTCCAAGCAGGTGGATGTGAGATTCCCAGGTGTAGTGATAGCTTCGTGTGCCTTGGCACAGTCTTCCTTAGAAGCATAGGTTGTTGTCGGATAGAACTTCACCGTCTGACCGAGCACCTCTCCGCTGACCATGAGCGAATGAGTGGTGACCACTTCGTGAGCCGTACGCGCGGCGGCATCATCACGGAGATAGCTGTTGGCCACGGCAAGGATAAGCATATCCTGACGGCAGACAGGATCTACGAGCCGGGGGAACATGGCGCGGTATGCCTCGGTCACGTTGTATTTGAACGCCTCATTCATTGCCATCGCGACAAGACCGGACTGGGCGAGATTGTACATGGCACGACCGCGGACTCGGGTTTCGTAGGCTCGTTTCAGTGCTTTTTTCTCCAGACGTGTCACCCACATTCTGCTTGTGGGTGCGCCGACCTTGAAGAATCGGCAGATATTGGAGAACCTGCCTTGCGCGTCGGCACCACCGTCGGAAGCGAAAACCACTTCCCTGCCGCCGCGGATGAGATCTCCGATATAATCGGCGTATGCCTGATCTTCGGCGGAGATACCGTTGCGTCCGGGTTCGCCACGTGTGACGCGCAGGCCGTAGGAGTATCGCTCAGGCACTATGGGGAGAGCGTCCTTGCCAGGGAGTACTCCGACGCCATAGGGCGCGATAAAGTCCTTGGGGACAGTGATGACGGCTGTCTTGGCGTCGTAGAAAACGCCGGGAGCGGATACTTTGTTGTTGACGTTGAGGGCGCGAGCGATGGCGGAAGCCACGGCGGTGGTTTCTGTAATTATGACTTTCATGTCAGTATTTTTTGAGGGTGAATATTTTTTTGAGCGGTCGCCGGTTGCAACCTTGGAGAGAGATGAATCTCGGATTGAGTGGTGGATGAATGACACGGGGAGTTCGCGACCTCCCCATGTCGGGCGGGAGGGATACCGGAAATATCGCTTGCGCACGCGACATAGCGGCAGTCAGATTATTTCAATATTGCGGATAGTGGTGAGATCAGATTTTGGGACCTTTGGACTTCTTTTGCTCCTTCTGCTGGGTCTCGTTGTTGGGTTCAGTCTGACCCTTACGGAGCGGCTCTCGGATATTCTTTGTCGCCTCGTTGGTCTGACCGTCGTTGTTGACGGACAGCTGAGTCTTGCTTTCCTCGGCGATGCCGACGACTTTGCTGCGGTCAGGATATTCGCGGGTGGTCTCCGGCTGCCCCTTCTGCGGGTCAAACTGAACATAGATGATGCAGTCGTTGCCGAACTTATCCTTGCTTTCTCCTACACGGACAAGTTTGCCGGCCATGTAGTCGGCCTGTTTCTGCTCGTCCAGCGGAATCTTGCACCACTGGTGCAGACGCTTGATGTTGCCGTCCTTGTCGAGCCAGTTGCCCTGTGTCTGCTTGTCACCTTCAGGTGCCTGGGTCTGAGCATCCTTATTGCGGAGTTCCTGATTCTCCTTGCGGTAAGGTTCGGAATTGAATCCGACATCGCGCTTCTCGACGCTATACTGAAGGTCAGCATAGAATTTTCGACCGTCGGCGAGTTCTACAAACTTCTTGGGCAGAATGCCACCGTTTTTCAGGATTCCGATTTCTCTCATTGTCAGCTCGATATTGGCGATTTTCGGCTTTATATAGGTGCCATCCACCGTCTGGCTCTCAATCTCGTTGGTCAGTTTGTCAAGGCTGACAATACATTTTTGTACTTCTCCTGTCTTCGGGTCAACGAGGTCAACGGCTTTACCGAGGTTGCCGGTCTTGCGCAGCTGAGCCTTGTCCTGCTCTGTGAATGTATAGCCACGATACTCCTGTTCAAGATTGGGACGACTCTTCATGAAATGGGGCGAAAGAGTGATACTTCCGTCAGGATTATGCTTGAACGAAAGTTTGGCATCCGCCTCTATGCGCTGTCCATCGAGCACGGGGGCAATTCGGACGAGATTCGGAGACTTGTGATTGTAAATCATCTGCCGGAGGTCTCCGTTCTGTTCGAGCTGCTGACGTGTCACGCCCCACTCCTTTTCGATGGTTGCCCAATCAATTTTGTTGGGGTCGATAGGAGCTGCCTTAATCGCCGTGACTGCCGCCTCCGGTTGGCTCTGTACATTGTCAGGCTCGGGCTGAGGGTTTACCTCCGGTTCCTGCACCGGGGTCTGTTCTTGCGATTGCGTCTGAGCCACAGACTTCACATCTACTTCGTAAGGTTTGAGCATCTCGCCGTTTGACACCGGGTCTTGGATAAGGTCGGCCATTGCGGGAGCAATGGCGTCATAGCGGTCGGCGGGGAGTTTGAAGAATCCGAACAGAGAGGGGTTCTTTGCCTGACGGATGAAGTTTGACATGAACGCTTCGAGGGGGTTCTGCCCCTTGTTGAACTTAACGAGGTCGCTCAACTTGGCAGTCTTTGCGTCTGCCATCTTCGGGGTGCCGTCGGGATTCTGACCGACGACCGCGCCTACCTGTCCCGTCTCGTTGTTGCGGGCAATCAGCACCTCCTGGTCTTGGAGTTGTTCCATAAATTATTTTGTTTTTGAGTTTACGCCTTTATTGGCGTTCTGTTTGATTCTATCCTTTATATCGGTGGCTCTCGGGTCATCGGAATGGACGAAGTTCTTTTCGATAAATTCATCGAACTGTTCCTGGGTGGTAAATACCGTATGTCCGTCAAGACTGATATAATATTTCAGTTTCTCATCGCTGCGGTAGCGTTTTATTGTTCTTGTACTCAGGTTAAGACCTATCGCTATGTCCTGCACCATTATTATGGTCTTGCCTTTGTAGCTAAGCCGCACACGGTTTGTCTTGGACACCAGTTCAGCCAGAGAGTTGGCGATTTTTGACAACAGGAATAATGCTACTCCAAATGTGTCCATTATCCATTTCTGATATGGCTGGGCGTTGACCGGTGGTTGTGGAGGTGGTTTTGTCATATCCATATTTTGGGGTTCTTTTGGTTTGATGTTGCAAAGTTAGCGGGTAAAAATCCGGCGGTTAATAGAGTAATCCGGTAGTACCGAAACATAAATTTTCAAATTATTTTTCGACATGATATTATTGCTGGATTTCAACTGATTACCTTTCATGCCATATCAGAACATCATGAAATTCGTCTGTTTTATCGGTTGTATTCGGTAGTTGAACCGTGGATTATGCGTTGGCATACTCGCTGTTAAGCGTTCTGACAGCTGACATCAGGAAATATGCCCTGTCTCCGTCTTCGGGACATCTGCGTATGATTTCGCCTCTGGTCTTGTAGTATTTATCCGAAGAATAGTCCAGACCGAACAGACGATGCACACGAGTGATAATCTCATTGCTCGTTATATTGCCGCCGTTGATCATCTTCATGGAGATTACCATATTGATGATTTCACATACAGCGGTGTATTTAGATGAGAGCTTGACCTTCTTTTCAACTTTCGGTGATTCCTCGCACTTCGGCTCACCGGTCTCGCATGACACCGTGACGCCATTTTCCACCAAGAGTTCCAGCTGTCGAAGCAGCCCCTTGGCTATTTCAAGGATACGGGCCGCGTATCCCCTTAGTTTCTTCCCGATGGTGTCTCCGATGATATGGGAGACTTCCGAGATGAACATGGTAAGTCCGGTATGTATCTCACGCCAGTTCAGCGAACTGTGGACGAATGAGACGATTATGGAGCGCATATCCTCATAGTGCGCTTTCATGTCGGTTTCATTCCCGTCTTCAAGATTCAGGAAGAACCGGGTTTTCAGGAGGGTGAATGTCATATCCATAGTTTTTGAAGTAACCTTAATCCGGCGGACTAATTTGTCGCCCGTTTGCGAAATCCAAACACGACAGCGGCTGGATGTGTTTGTATTTTATTCTGTCTGTTAAGGTGTTACAAAGTGACACTAAAAATTCAAAAACACATCTGACTACACTTTTATTATGTGAATCAATCTGAATGTTAAAATCATTATGGCGGACAACTATTTGATTGTTAGAGTTGTTTCTCTTTAAATGCAATAGTATGATTTAACAGATATATAAATTCCATAAATGTCACGTCCCCGCAAGACAATCCCACAAGAACCTGCCTCAGACTGCCACGGGGTGCAGAAAATATTGCTGTACAGCGCGTCGGATGAGAGCATTGCCGATTACTCGAAGACATTGCGAAAATTCGGTGATGCTTTCGAGACCGTAAACAATATCACCGAAGCAAAAAAGATGCTCAGGACCCGTCAGTTTGATTCTCTTATAGCTGACCTGACCAACTTCGAGGGTAGCGGCAGAAGACTCATCCACTGGGCCAAGGCGCATATGCCCGGTTCATTCAAGACCCACGGCTATATGCGTACTGACATTCCCAACCTTATCAAAAACATATACTGCCAAGGTATTGACCAGAGGTTTTATTACGACCATGCCGATATAGACCATCTCACCAAGGTCATATTCTCGATAAGCATAAACCATCCGGACATGACATGGGTAAGGGACATAACCGTCGGACAAAAGGAACTCAGACGCATTATCGGAAAGAAGTCTGCAATGGAATGTCCCGTCTTGCTGCAAGGGGCGAAAGGTGTAGGCAAAGAGCCTCTTGCATTGCTGGTACATTGTATGAGCAATCGTGTCGCTTACAATTTTCTGGTGCTTGACTGTAATCCACGCCAGAAATTTGACTACGCATATCGAGAGAACAGGGACTGCCAGTCCAACAGACAGGCTTTGAGGGAGAACTTCGAGGCATTGTTCGGAGAAGCCAACAAGGGCACCGTTTACTTCCGCTCTTTCACTCATATGTCTCTTATGGCGCAGGAGGTGCTTGTGGATGTGTTTGAAAGAGGTTTGTGCCGTAATCCGGAGACAGGTCATATGGTCAGGTTCGAGGGAAGGATAGTCTTTGCGACAAACAAGTCTTTGCCGGAACTGGTCTCAGCCAACAAAGTGTCAGCCAGATTGTATAATCTTCTGATGAATACAACAATGTCCGTAAGCCCGCTGGCAAAATACCGGGATGAGCTTGTGACAATGGCAAAAGCAATGGTGGACCTGCATTGCGCCAAAGGCCGTGGCAAAGGAATGACATTCACATCCGCCGCCGAGAAACTGATAAGGAGCTATGCTTGGCCTGCAAATATCGAGGAAATGAATATGGTCATGGAGTCCGCCATCTCAACAGCCAGAATGAGGGAAATCGGAGTCGGAGATCTGTCTCTCATCACTTCCGAACGGGATGATTACAAGAAGGTATCCCTGCCGGATACCCGGGAGGGACTTGAAGCCCTTATCCGTGAACATAAGGGATGTATTGCAAAAGTTGCAAGGGCCTGTGGATTCTCACGGAGTATGATATATAAGCAAATGAATATTCATGGGATACCTGTTGGATATAAATAATATCAGCTCGCCATGACAATGAATTTCATTCGCTGTCATGGCGGGCTGACATATTCTCAAAGTTTGGGGCCGGCGGCGCGAAACCCTCTGGGCGGAGTGGCTCCACAGCCTCCGATTATTATGCGGGAACTTAACGGTTCTCGCTGGCGATAACCGGGAGACGCAGGTTCGGCAACCATTGTTTCCTTCGGGCCGGTTGCCTGAGACGGGTTATCTCTTACTTCGACCCTTTGGGTATCGGGCTGCTGCTTGTTCTCATCTCCGTCCTGCTCCTCTTTCTTGGGAGCGAGGGCGGCGGTGATTTTGCGGTCGAGGGCGGCAAGTTCGGATTTGAGCAGCTTTAACTCATCCTCTTTGCCCCACGTCTTGGCGACGATGGCTTCGAGTTGGGGAACGTCGGCTTTTAGTTTGGCGGTTCGTTCCTCATACTGGGCGATGATGCCGGGTATCTTCTCCAGAGCGTTGACAAAGTTCATGCAGGCGGCATGGGTGTCGGACATTGCGATAAAGCCGTTGTTGAACTTGTATTTGTAGTTGCCCTCAACTACAAATCGGTTTTGAACGGTCTCTTTTCCGTCGGCTAACACCCTTTCGGATATAATACTGATGGGGAAGCCATAGACTTCTCCGATACGCTTGTACTGACCGTGGGTGTCGGTTTTCAACGCCAGACCTTGCAGGTGGATACCCATGTTCTGCTCGTCACGGAGGTTGCAGGTGTCGATAGTGAGATTGTTGACGGGGTTGCCGTCTTTATCCCGCTGAACGACCGAAGCATACCGGGCGGCGTCCTCCTTCATGCGACTGATTGCCGCCTCGTTGTTGGCGATGTCGTGGCTGATGGTCTGGAGTCTGAACTTGGAATCTGATATGCCCTTGTTGTGGGCTTTGCGCTCAGATTCCAGTGCCGCGATACGTTTCTCTAACTTGGCTTTCTCCAACAGGTCGGTGTTGCCGCTGAGAATAGCCATATACTCCGAGAAGTTCATGCCGTTTTTCTCGTCCATTGCACCCTCGTCGATTGTTCTCGCTCCGAGTGCGCCGGATTTGAGCTGGTCGATGAATGTCGCCTTGCAGTGAAGAAGATTGAACTTGTAGGAATCAAGAGACTTCTCAACTGCGTAGATGATTACATCCACCTTATTATCAGCGTATAACTTGGCAATCTCGTTGCCGGCTCTAACTGCCCGACCGTCACGCTGTTGCAAATCGCTTGGACGCCAGGGTGTATCGAGGTGATGGACCGCGACACACCGCTGCTGTGCATTGACTCCGGTACCCAACATTGTTGTCGAACCGAACAAAACTCTCACATCGCCACTGTTCATCGCCTCGATGACTGCCTTGCGGCTACGCTCAGTCTTACACTCCTGAATGAAGCGTATTTCATGAGCCGGAATACCATAATCCTCTATCAGCTTGCGCTTGATTTCGGAATAGACATTCCATTCGCCGGGCTTATATGTTCCCAAATCACTGAAAACAAACTGTGTACCACGCTGGACATCGTATTTTCTGTAATACTCAGCTATCATCTTGGCACAGTGCGAGGCTTTGTTGTTGGGGTCATCCTCGGCATTGGGGTCAATCATACGCATATCAAGAGCCATCTTGCGGGCATAGTCCGTGGCAATGAGCATCTTTGCCTTTTCCTCGGTTTCAGATAACGGTGCGCGTCCCAATATGGTAGCATCGCCACTCTCGGCAAACTTCATCAGTTTCTCGATGAAGGCTTCCTGCTGGGGCGTCGGCGGGATATTATGAAGAATCTCGTTCTTCATCGGTCTATCAACTCCAACATCTTCGGCAGTACGGTAATCCGTTATCTCATTGTAGAATGCCGCAAGTTCCGGCACCTTGATAAAGAACCTGAATCTCTCCTTCTGGACTATATGATTTGTGACATTGAACTCAAAATCAGTGGTCTTCTTGGCAAAGATTGCAGCCCATGCGTCGAAGCAGCGTATATCCTGCCTTTCAAGCTCATTCGGACGTAGATACTTGAACAACAGATACAATTCAGTAAGCGAGTTACTGATTGTAGTACCCGACAGGAATGTCGCGCCCAAATCCTTACCGGTTCTCTCTTGAATAGTACGGATTGCATAGAGAAGATTCAGCGCACGTTGCGAGCCTTCCGAGTTGCCTAACCCAGCCACTCTATCATGGCGGGTGTTGAACATGAGGTTCTTGAACTGATGCGATTCATCAACGAAGATGTGGTCGATACCCATCTGTTTGAAGTCCACAACATTGTCGCGATTCTGATCCATCTGGTACTGAATGGTCGCTATCTTGGCGGTAAGATTCTCCTTTCGTTTTATCAGACCTTTGAGCATACCACGCGACACATCATGCCCCTGCTGCTTAACCACTTCAAGGTTCTCCTCAACAGTATCAAGTTCAGCCTGAAGGATTTGCTGCTGCATCTCCGGCGACTGCGGTATCTTGCCGAACTGGTCGTGAGACATTATCACGCAATCATAGTCGTTGTTCTTTATCTGGTTGAAGAAGTTGACACGGTTGTCTGCCTTGAAACTCTTTTCATCGGCAAACAGGATACGGGCATTGGGGTAAGCCGACTGATAGGTCATGGCAATCTCGGCTACATTGGCTTTAAGACCAATGATCATCGGCTTATGTGCCAGTCCGAGACGCTTCATTTCATGCGCTGCAATGCACATTATCAGTGTTTTACCCGTCCCTACCTCGTGGTCGCACACGCCACCTCCATTCTGTTTCAGCATCCATATACAGTCCATCTGACTTTGATATATGGAGCGGATTCCATACCTGTCACCCAATAATTTCATATTGAGGTCAGGGAAGGTCTGGTGACTGCCGTCATACTGCGGACGGACGAAGCAGTTGAACTTGTCATTGTAGAGGTCAACGAGTTTTTCCTTGAACTCTGGTGACTGGGCTTCAAGCCACTCGCTGAATCCGTTTCGTATCTCGTCAATCTTTGTGTTGGCGAGTTGGATTGCCTCGTTATCCGGCACCTTTATGTCGTTGCCGTTGTCGTCCTTTCCGGCTGACTTCTTGATGTCGGGAACGGTGTTGTGCAGGGCGTGCTTCAGCAGGTTCATACCGTCGTAGGTGCGGTAATAGCCTCTTACGCAGAACTCTTCCCAGATGGTCATGTTCTTGCGGCTCGCCTCTGCCGAGTATTCATCCATTGAGGAAGAATAGGCTATCTTCACATCGGTGTGGAACAGGTACGACATATATGCCGAATATATACCCGTGGGAATCCATCGCTCACCGAAGTTGAAATCAAGCTCATCGAACTCGATACGGCGTGGCCGGGCTTCCTCCAACGCTTTGAGGGAGTCCTTCGACATGGCTACGAACGGTTCAACCCCGTCATAACCGGGGAAATTCTTGATGCGCTCTTCCTCCCGGTCAATCCATGCCCTTACATCGTTGGCTTTCGCCACGACATTGCCGGCGATGAAGCGGTCTTTAATCTCGTAGTTTTCGACTAATGGATTATAATAGATGTGTCCTTCGAGGTTATCCACCAAGGAATCCTTATCCATATCCACCAGCCCCGACATATATTCGAGATTGACCTCACCATATTTATTGAGTGAAGCGGACAGAGCCTCCATAGGAGTATCTACCGAAGTAACCTCGTCAATGGCGAATGAAACCGGATGGTCGAAAATATCAGCCTTGACAAAGCGACCGTTTTCGCCGCGCTCCAATGCAAGTGCATCCCTGCCATTCGCGTCCATCAATATAAATCTCACATTCTGTTTCTCGTTGAGATTACCATATTTCTCTACAAACTCGTCGTAATACTGATTGAGGTGTTCGCGCAGTTCGGCACTTGCCTCATGTGTCTCAGCCTCGTAATTGTAAAGTTGCTGGTATGTCTCCGACAGGGTGACATAAAGCATGGCTCGTTTTGCCTGTTCCGGCTTTAATTCCAGAGGGTTAAATGTGGCACCGCTCTTGCGGACTTCTGAAAGAAATCCTACAAGACCGTCCTGAACGACCATACTGCCGTTGTGGTGGAAGAACTGAATGTCCTCCGAGAAAGGACGTGGCGACATATCGACCTTGACAGGCTCTGTCTTGACAGTAGAGCGTTGGCCGGGAATGAAGTCTCCTTCGGTGCGCTGGATTGTGATACCACCTTCTTGGATAGTCTCGCCATTGGATGTGGCTTGTTTGGCGGCTTCTTCCGTCTCACGTTCATGACGCATTTCCTCCAACTGACGATGTGCAATTGACATCATAGTCTCGTAAAAACCATTGATGGGCGGATTGTCCTCCCAGTTCAGAGAGCCGTAAAACTCCAGCTCCTTTTCATTGAGCGGACGGAATTTTTTGACAGGAATGTCTTTGACCTCAACACTCGGCTTCGGCTTGGGAGTATCCTCAGCCGGTTTCGGCTGACGGCGGGGCTTACCGATAGGCTCCAATTCTCCAAAAAGATTGTATGCGAACAGTCGAGGGTCTGGATTATCGGTATAATCAGGACTACCATCTGTCTCTATCTCCTTGGCTGGTTCAGCTTTTGGTGACTCTACGGGAGCGGGGGCAGGAGTTGAAGCCGGTTCCGGTTCGGGCTTAGGCTCTGCTTTCGGCGGCTGATTGGGCGTAACCGTCTCAACCACTTTCTGCTTGGTAGTCTTTTTCAACTTGGGGTCTTCAAGTTGCTCACAGATTGCCACTCGTTTACCGGCCCGCACAAGTTTGGGAAGGTAAGTGTCAAGCGCATGATGTGGAAAACCTGCCAATTCTATTCGGCTGTCAATACCAGTCTGGCGACGGGTCAGGGTTATACCTAAAATTTCGGAGGCAACAACTGCATCCTTACCGAAAATCTCATAGAAGTCGCCAACTCTGAAAAGCAACACGGCATCAGGATGTTTCTTTTTCATCTCCTGATACTGCTGCATCAGAGGCGTGTTGGTGAGACTCGACTTCTTTTCTACCTTTGGAGTTTTTTTAGGTTCCGGCTTAATAGGGTCAGGCGTAGGCGGCTTGATTCCGTTGGAATTGTATAATTCCAGATGCAGGCGCAGGTGTAGCGACTCATCGAGTGCCCTGCGCAAGTCTTCGGCAATGCCATCGACACCTCCGTCATGGTGGTACACGATGGCAGGTTTGCCATACTGGTCAGTGCCAACCTTTGCATCGGTGCATATCACATTTTGCGGAAAAGCCTGAAAGAATTTGTTGCCCGGCACTTTTGTACCCCGGTCAACAACCGACTGGATGAAAAACTCTTCATCAGCCGACAAGGACTTCTTTCCGGTGTGCTTCTGCATGATGATAAGGTCTGAGCCAACATCAGTCCCGGCATTGTCGGAGAAAGTGTTGTTAGGCAGACGTAATGCCGCCACAAGGTCAGCCTTTTTCACAAGCTCCATTCTTATGAAAGGCGAAGCGGCATTCATCACACCCTGTGATGTAATAAAGGCGATAAGACCGCCTTCTCTCACTTGGTCAAGACCTTTGAGAAAGAAGTAATTGTGCAATGACTTGGAAGCCTGACGATAGCCAATCTCTTTGCTAACGGCATAAGCCGGATCTGCAACCGCAAAGTCTCCAAAAGGAACATTGGATGCGGCGACATCGAAGTAACCGTTGAAGTCGCTCTCAATCTTCTCGAAGCCCTCTATGCGGGTAAGAATAGACGGATGTAGGGCCGACAGAATTTTGCCAGTGAGCAAATCCTTTTCGTATGCTAATACCTCGGCACCGGGGTATCTGCCATTACGAAGGAAAGAGTCAATAAAAGCACCCTGACCGGCAGAGGGTTCAAGAAAACTTTTTATCTCGACTCCTTGATATTTTAGCGCGTCGGATATTGCATCCACAATATGGTTGTCAGTATAGAAAGCGGTCAGCGTTGAAGCCTTCAACGACTCCATATAACGATTAAACTCCTTGTCGTCATGCGAATAGTCATGGATAAGACAACGCAGTTCAACCGTCGGAGCGAACAGTTCAATATCCGACTTGCTCCATTTGGCTGCATCCGCCAACTCATTGGCATCATTGAGAATACACTTCAACCCGCCAAACCCGGCATACTTGCGCAGCACCGCAATTTCCTCAGCAGTCTGCGCCCCGCGCCCCTTGACACCGAGGCTAAACGCCATCCGTATAGCCTCGATGTTGTCGCGCATCGTCTGTAATCGGTTAAAGGCCATATTTCTCAAAGAATAATGTTATGCGGCCTATGATGATAAGTCTAAAAACCGCCCCTTCAGAAGTGTCAAGCCATTCATTACTTAGCTCTATTCCCTTGAACTCCGGTGCCAGTTCTTCAAGGAACGTGTATGTCCAAAATTCAATGGATTCTTCCTCTAATGAAATCTGGTCAGTAAATTCGTCCATCAATATCTCGCTGACAAAATCATAGGCTGAAATTTCAAGACCTTCATAAAGAGCGGCCATTGCTTTTTCACTTGAAATGTAATATTCATCTCCGTCCAATCGCGATGCTACAAATACATCATAGGCTTTCTCCGCCCTTGTCGCAATGAAAGTATCATCGTCCGCTTCCGGGAATCTATGTTCCGACAAATAATTTCGTAGGAACAGATTGTAATAGTCAAGGTCATAGCCTCGGCTGTCAAAATTATTAGTCATTATTATGTTGTGGATTTGTGGTTTCACCTCTTCTGTTGAAGGAGGTGCTTGAGTTTCGGATCTGCGGCTATACGGGCAAGTTCATCACTTACAATATCGCGGACATCCTGTTTCACTTTGTCATAGTTTGCCTGAATATCAGCCTTCATCTGACGCCTGTCGGGTGTCGGGTCCTTGAAATCGGTCAGAACTGGAATCGGCTCATAGGCTTTCATTTCAGCATCAACCTTTTTGCTGTCAACTACAATCTCAGCATGGAATATTTTTTGATCAATGCGCTCAGTCAGATTATCGCTTACGGCTCCGACAAAGAACCCCTGAGTGAGAGTTGAAATCTTGCTTGGGGGTATAAGGCTGTCCATCTGGGTATTGAAGGAGTGACTTACATCCTGACGATTGATGGACAATGACTGTCGTTTCTGCAACACCTTACCGAAACGCTCGGAAAGTGTCTTGGCGGTCGAGCCTACGACTTGCCCGGAGAAGATATTGCCGACGGTGTTCATCACCACGGCAGCCTCCGGTTTTCCGTAGTCGCGCTCCAACTGGGAAAAATCCTGAAAGCCGAGACACACAGCCACCTTGTTGCTTCGGGCGGTAGCTATGAGATTGTCGAGGCCCTTGAAGAAAATCGTTGGCAGCTCGTCAATTATTACGCCTGACTTCAGCATGCCCTTCTTGTTGATCAGCTTTACAATTCGGCTGTTGTATAGACCCAGCGCTGCACCATATATATTCTGGCGGTCAGGATTATTGCCGACACACAAAATCTTCGGTTCTTTGGGATTGTTGATGTCGAGAGTAAAATCGTTGCCGGTCATCACCCAATACAACTGTGGCGAAATCATTCGGGACAGCGGTATCTTTGCCGATGCAATCTGGCCGGCCAACTGTTCCGCCGCACCTCCGAGCCATGCGTCCATAAATGGAGACAGGTAGTTTTCCAAGTCGGGATAGCTGGTAAGGATAGGGAAAATATCCTCATATCTGCGACATAGAAATTCAATGGCGTGTGGAAATGTACAATACTCTCCATCCTTGTATATGCGTAAAAACCATATAATTGCTGCGAACAGTACGATTGGAGATTCAACAAAGAAGTCACCCTGCTTCTGAACCCACGACTTATTGAGATTCAACATAATAGTATATGCACTCTCGTAGGCATCGGCTATGTCGGACATGAAATTTGGATGAATGGGATTACAGCGGTGACTGCGTTCCGGATCATCGAAATTTATCATATAAAACTTAGGCGGGGTCTTGCCGTAGGCTTTGAGGTGCTTTTTCAGGTGGTTGTATGCTATAATGCTCAAATTCGGGGCGGGTAGGTCGGCGCCCTTGCGGGCGCTTTCCCCCCTAAGAACCGTGCATGATAGTTTCCCATCACACGGCTCAAGCAACAATATTTCAGAGTTATTCCGAAACACGCTCATTCTTACACTTCTTTTTATGTGTCACACTCAGATAACAGCTTTCGTGGACAATGGACAATGAATTCTTACCGTTGACGGATGACATCATTGTATGCCACGGTGTTTCAACCGTTATCGGTTCACCACAGATTGGACATCTTTGGTTCTGCCTTTTCCAAATATTGAAAAGCGTCCTTTTACCACTCATCGACATCTTCATTTTGACGGTGCGCCGTTTTTCACGGTACTCCGTCCATTCGGGGTCAAACGGATTGAGGTCACATTTCAGTTGCGGATATGTCTGGATTTTTGTATTGAACAATATTGTCAACGGTACTAAGTATTCTTCTCCCTTTGAGTCAATTTTTGTCGTGGCAAATATCCAGTCCCGATTCCCAATCTTGTGGAAATAGCGTTGTTTAATCCAAGTACGGTTCTTATTTCCGTGCCTACGGATTCCCCATCGCCACAGTTTCTTGAAGATTAGAAAGTCCGCTTTTCGGAACGTTTCCGAGGCCGCACTATATTGATAATAGTTCGCCCATCCTTTGAGAATAGGATTGAGACGCATGATAAGTTCATGTTGGGAAGTTCCACGAGAGCGATGTATCTCTTGCTTTACCTTTTCCAACATCCTCTTTACGCGGTCTTTGGCTGGTTTCGTCAGCAGAGTGCCATTGAATTTGCGGACATTGAAGCCGAGGAAATCAAAACCGTCTTCTATATGGGTTATCAACGTTTTCTCTTCGGACAGAGTCAGTCCCCTTTCCGCAAGAAACGATGCAACCAACGGTTTGACCTTCTGTTCCAGCAGTTCTTTTGATTCGCCCGTGATAATGAAATCATCTGCAAACCTGACAAGCCTTACTTTCGGACAGTACCAACCCGTAGAACCTTTCTTTGATTCCCAAGGGAAGTTGTCTTCGAGTAGTTTCTGTAATCCGTCGAGTGCCATATTAGCAAGCGTTGGCGATATGATACCACCTTGCGGTGTACCCTCGTCTGTCGGGAAGACTTCGTTTTCAAAGATATACCCACATTTGAGCCATTTCCCAAGTATGGTTTTATCCATTGGAATGTGCTTCATCAGCCAGTCGTGGCTGATGTGGTCAAAGCACCCTTTGATGTCGCCCTCCAGAATCCATTGTGGCGAGTACCTCTTTGAAAGAAGAGTGTGGCAACGTGCCATTGCATCGGCAGTGCCTCTTTCCTTTCTGAAGCCAAAGGAATAGTTGTCGGCAGTCGTTTCCGACACAGGTTCCAAGGCGAGTAGGTAGAGTGCCTGCATCGCTCTGTCTTTCATTGTGGGGATACCCAACGGTCTCAGTTTGCCATTGTGCTTCTTTATGAACATTCGTCTCAAAGGCTGAGGCTTGTAGCCTCTTCTTCTGAGTGTGAAGATGGCTTTGTATTTCGATTTCGGGGTTGACCACAATACCTTGTCAACGCCCGAAGTCTTTTTGCCATCATTTGAAGTGACACGCCTTACAGCCAATGCCTTGGAGTAAAACGAGTGGGTAAGAGTCCATTGCAAAGCCTTCACTTTGCCGAACTTACCCTCTTTCTGAGCTTTTACAATACGCGCTTGTAGCTTACTGACCGCTTTCTCACACTTGTTCCAATCAATGTTTTCCCAAGTTGATTCCTTGTGGTCAGAAGATGCACACGAGTTTTTAGGCCCGTCCATTTGCTTTTCTTCTTTCATAAGTTCTAAAAGTTATCTTGTAAAATGTTACCATATCGGAAGTCTGCACACTTTCGTGTCGGATGATGTGGCTCATTGCCATACATGGCAATGAGGTCAATCCGTATCCGCTCCGTTACAGAGCGGCATTCGCTTTCTCCGACTTTCCTTTACCTACATACCATTGTACCTCCCTTGCGTTCGGCCTACCATGATTGCTCATGGAGATATATAGGCTTACCGTGTTCTGCATCAGTGCCGATGACGGTTTAGGCTCTGCCTCTCCACCGGTGGCTCTGTTGTTCGCGTAACCCCAAAATGCACAGGGTTATCCGGCCACACACCGTTTTGGTTCAAGCTTGTAAGCATTAGTAAGCTTGTTCGACTTAACGATGGTTCTGACAGTTCACTTGCGTTAGCCGTGCCGTCAAGCCAAGCCCCCTAACCGCATAATGCTTGCGGTTCTTGAAGTCCCCTCACGGTTCATTCTCGACCCTTTCGGGAGGGTTACCTTGTCCGAGCAGCTTAGTACATCATAAGACGCACCTGCCGTAGGCTACTATTGGCGAAACAATAGGTCAACTCTTTTCACTCCTCTGAATGAACGGCTGACAGCCACTGATGCAACTTTTCACGTCACACGCTCTTGAAATCGTAGATGTATGCGCTATATCCTTTCTCTATCATCTGTTTGATGAAATTATTGACGACTGCGTATGACTTACCGGAGCCGGGGGTGCCAAGCACTATCGAGGCGCGAAACGGATTCACCACGTTTATCCAGCCCTTGTTCCACCGTCTTTTATAGTAGAACCGGGTGGGCAGATTGATTGAATATTCATTTTCCATCAGGCGTGTTTCCTGCTGGAATGATTCATTCTCATCATTGAAACGGTCATCCATCATATTGTTTTTCAGCAATCGGCTCATCCATACGCCCCCCAACAGAAGGCAGACAAAGCCTGTTGCTGTTGTGACGATGTAGATGACAGTCCATCCGAGTGACAATATCCACCAGTTGAGGAAGAATAATACTGAACCAATGCTGAGGAACAACCATATATGTACCCATTTGATTTTCTCGTTCTTGACGCCCTTGGTGCCAAAACATGAGAGGGCAAGCAGCAGTAAAGCCCACCATTTGGCGTTCCAAGGATTATTGAACAGTCCTCCCGCCTCGTTGAGATTGCCGAGCACCTTCATTGTCTCGGAATGGAACCGCCAACCGCCAATAAACGACTGGCAGAACCAATAGATATTGGCGACCACAAGTATCAGACTTATGCCACGGAGCATATCCATGATTTTAGCCAAAGACCTGAGGTCATCCTCTTGTTGCGACATAATAATTTGAAAAAAATGTTTCAGCGTACTATTTATTAGTATATGGCAAATGAACCATTACGCTACAAATGCAGTAGAAAGGAAAAGCCAGTGAGTGTCCGTCGTTATCAACGGGAGCGGTATAACAAGACTGAAAATGTCAAAACTCACTGTAGAAGTCTTCCCGGGAGGAAGGTCCTTTCTCGTCCAATCAAGGGGCGATTATAAAACTTGACAAGAAGGTTGGCGAATGATGTTCGTCAGCCTTTTTAATGTTTCGGTCGTTGACCGCGCTTCTTCTTTTTCTTCATGCGACGGATGAATTCTTCCTCATCCGGATTGAAACTCTGACCTTGCTGAAATAGATCCAGCCCGGGAATTGTGAGGTCATAGTCGTCTGATATATCCCTGTTAGTTGTGGAGGGACGATTCTGATTTGCGGTTTTTTCATGAGGTTGAGCTGTAGCTTGTCCGTCACCGCTGTCCTGATGTGAGTTTCTCTCCGGCTGTTCTTGTTCATTGACCGGGGAAATAGGTTTATCCTCAGAATTGTTGAACCAGCGGTCAAGAGCATTTGCGGAGAATGCTTTGCCAAGTCGAGAGCCATTCAGAACCGTCTTTGTGTTATGGTCAATGAAAGTGGCTCCATATATACGACCCTCGTCCGTGTAGCGTAGAATCAGGTCGATGTTCTGCTCATGGAGTCCGGCTATGAAATCATCCTTACCGGCTGACCGGCTCATGACAGCGGAAACCATTCTCTTTGTAGGACGGATATCAATCTTGTCTTTGGCTCTTTCAAACCGTGCTTCAATCGCTGTTCTGCTTGCAAACTTTCCAAGTCGCGAAGCCTTCAAGGGAGTTGAGATAGTCTTGCCGTCATCATCGGTAGCATGATATACCAGTCCATGATACTCCCGACCGTTGACTCTTCCGTCAGCAGCCTCACACCTTATATTATATAAGGAGAGGATTGCGTTGAACTCTCCAAGAGTCTGGAACCTGTAACGCATACCCACCATCTTGACGGTATTGGCAACCTGACGCTTTATATCTCCGTCAGGGTCAACCTTACGGATGGGCATATCGAGAGTAATCTTTTCTCTTTCAGCGGGCTTCAATCCATATTTTTTCTCAATCTCCCGGGTTATCTCCTTGCTTCGGTAAAAATTGTTCCTGTCGGAGATACATCTACCGTCAGTGCCAACCCTAAGAGCCACGATATGAACATGGTGCCTGTCTATATCTTCATGCTTCACTATGAGATATGGCATCTCACCGAATCCCATCTTTTCCATATACTCATGGGCAAGTCGAGTGAAATCAACATCACTCAGTCTATCATCAGGATGCGGATTCAATGAAATGTGCATCATAGGTTTTTCAGTACGTGTGGATGAAGGCATCCATCGTTTGAAATCCTCGAATACACGACCGATATTGATTTGACCGGATCCGTCATTGAAGATAAGGTTTGTATCAAGTACACGGCCTTTTTCTTTATTGATTTTCTCCCCGTTATATGCTATTGCTCCATAAAGAGAATTGCCTAATGAGATTTTAGCAACCATTGCTCGTCAAATTTATTGGCGAGATCAACAATCTGCCTGTTTATCCGGGCAAGTTCCTTTGTGTATTGCTCCAGACGATATAAGGCAGTCATTGCTTTCTTTTCGGTGAAATTCTCTCTTAACGTCTTGACCAGAGTGTCATAACTTACTCCAAGTGTACGGTACTGGGAGTTGAGGGATGAAAGGCGGTCTATGAATTTTCGTGTATTCTCATCTATGACAAACACCTTGAATGGCTTGCCAAAGAATTGCATTTTTATGAACGCTGCCATAGATTCCACTCCTGACCGTTCGTGCATGGCGATGAGTCTGGCGTGCTCCTGAGCATTGAAATTGACCGTACATCGGAACACCGTCGGATCAAGCTTGGGTTTTCGCCCTGCATTTCGATAGTTATTACTCATAAATTATCATGTGGATTTGTGGGTTTCGCAAAGCGACTGTGAGTGGCAAACCGCAGGTTATTCGCAAGAATTTACGACTTCGGAGTAAATTGTACCATGCGCAGCATGGCAAGGGTGCCGTGTGCCGCAATTTTAATTGCGTGCATCGTGGCACATACCTTGCCATGTCTATGTGGACATTCTATCCTATATAATATGTGGAATGTTGTTGATTTCGGTGCCGGTTAATCCGAATCAGCGTGTTTCCCTGTCTTGCATGGAGCGGCTTGTGGCGTATCTCCGGTGCTTTTGCTGATATAAAGTTACGAAAAAGTCATGGCATATACCAAATTTCGAGAGGGGCTGAAGCCACTTTTTTGAAATGGCTTGCTTTCATGTGTGTGCGGAAGTGTTTCTGTTTTGAAATTCCGGGTGTTGAAAGACCCGGGTAGCGAAAGTGACAAGCCGTGCCATATTGGACATTCGTAATGCCACGACCTCTAAAAATTTGGAGACCTTATGATTAAGTCATTAACTTTGCAACACATTCAGCCGATGATACTATCCTTGAACAGTTCAAAGTATTGTGTTAAGGAACGACATTTCAACAGATAGTCACATCGTATGAATTTTCAATCTGACGCTCAATAATTCCTATGACAGCTCAGGAATAAGGTTGAATGTATGATGTACTTACAGTTCATATTATCTACTTGTGGAACTTGTTTTGAATACTTCATACTGTCTGCCTATTGTCTGCTCAATCATAAGAATGGCAATATTGACTGTCAATTTATCCATCTATAGTTAATATCCTAATATCTATATGCGTAAAGGTCTTTACACGTATCGGGTATATTCAGGATTACGGCTGTAGGAAGAGCGAGGCTGACCGATGGTGACAAATCGGGACAAATCATGTGTTTGTAAAGCCACGATACTTAAAAATTTGGAAACAGGCTGCTGCATATCGTAATTTTGCATTGCTGACTGGCCAACGGTATTCCGCCAAGCGTTCAAATAATGTCCATAGGAATCGCATTTGCCCGAATACCATAGCCGTCCGGCACAAGAAAACGCTTGCAGTATTTCGGTCTTGAACAGTCGCATAACAGTCGCAGTTGTCAAAATGTTACTCTCGGACAATCTTGCCACCTGATATGAGCGGTTCGAGCTGACAGCAAGTTCCACCCCAACCATTTAATAAATTCGCAGACATAGGCGGTCGCCAGCAACAGTTCCCCGGGAAACAGAGCCGGTCTGTTTGCAAGGCTTGCGCTGACGGCCATCGCTATGCTCTGACAAAACCACTCTATCTGCAATTAGAATGAAAGATCCAAAGTTTGTTGCCTTTTCCACTCAAAAGGGTGGTGCCGGCAAAACAACCATGACGGTACTGATGGCGAGCTATCTTTACTATGTCAAGGGATTGAAAATCCTCGTTGTTGACTGTGACTATCCCCAGTTCAGCATTGAGGAAATGAGAAAGCGGGATTCCACGCTGCTCGAAATCAACGACTCCTTCAGAAAGGCTGTGATGGAGAACCGCAGGCGGACGGGACTTGAACCATATCCGTTGCTCATGGTCAAACCTGAAGACGCCATGCTCAAGGTAAGGGAAATCATCGAGGCGGGCAATGAGATTGACGTAGTCTTTTTCGACCTGCCCGGAACAGTCAACAACCGTGGAGTTGTCAATATTATCAACTGCATGGATTCTGTGATAGTTCCGATAGCGGCAGACAAGGTAATACTCGAAAGCTCTCTCGCCTTCGCGCTCAAAATTCAGGAATGGCTCACTACCGGTAAATCTCAGGTAAAGGAGATGTATCTTCTCTGGAATCAGGTTGACGCTCGTGAGAAAACCGACCTCTATGACCAATATGAAGAGTTATTCGAGGAACTGGGGTTACAGACTCTCAAGACGAAGATTCCTGACACCAAGAAGTATCGCAGAGAGGGCTCAAAGACGCTCGACCGCCCGGTATTCCGCTCTACAGTCATGCCCCCGGACAAAACGCTGCTCAAAGGTTCGAGGCTTCCCGAACTGGCGGAAGAAATACTGTCGCTGCTCAAATCCTGACGGCTATGGCAAAAGTCTATGAATCGGATGTCGATCCCGACGATTTCATCAGGTCATTCCGCGAGGAGCCCTCCGGTGTGTCATCGCTGAAGAAGAAACCCGCTGATAACACTGAGGATAAAAATCCCGAAACGGCTCCGGTGCCGGAATCGCCACCAGCCGTCAAACCGCGACAACGAAGCAGTGCCTCTAAGGAGGATGAGGAGATGTTTTCTCAACGGTTTGTGAGGAATATGTCTCACATGCGTCCGCAGATGAAATACCTTATGGTAGAGGTATCACCGGAGTTTGTGAGGAAAATACGAAGAATACTCTCATACGAAAATGGTCCGTCATGCTCTGTGAAGGCTTATGTCAATAATGTACTGGCCGAGCACTTCAAGGAGTTTGAGGATATAATCAAAAAAAGACTATGAATATCGAATGTCAAACGATAGAATTCCTACCCACAAGGTCACTATAGCCGTAACACAGGATACCACAGAAATCGAGGTTGCACCGGTTGATCCCGCCCGGATTGCCTATGTCGAAAAGTATCTGACCCGGAAAGATTCCGCATCAGCTAAAACTTATATCTATCCGGAGGTACTTGCCGTAATAAGGCGGATGGTACAGAGGTGCGGCGTTCCGCAAGCAACCATAGGCGGCTATCTCTCGGAGATAATTCTTGACCATTTTGAGAAGAACCGCGACATTATGCAGAGCATATTTGACGACAACAAGTCCAATCTGTTTCAATGAATGCAATACTGATTTTTCTCCTTTTGGTCAGCAATATATCACTTGCCACGATTGTGTTATGCCGGAAAAACAATGGAGAAAAGCCGTCCGTCAAGTCCGAAGATGATAAAAAGTCAGCCAAGACTGATGACAGTGAGCAGTCAGATGATTCTACGCAGGAACTACCCAGTGCCGATGTAGTCGGCAAAAGCGCACTTGATATTGATGAATGGCGCAAGATTGTAAGGGAGGAGTTCCGTGAAGTTGTCCCGCTCATAATCAAGGAATTTGGCTCTCCTGCCGATGCCGGTTGGGATGATGAGGAATACGTGCCTCAGAAATACCGTAAGGTTGTTGCCAAAGAAGACCTTGAAGATGTATTCTCCAACAAAACCGCTTCTGAACTGACAGGAGAGGCACCGACCCCGGCCCCACCTATGGCTGACGGAATTGACTTCAAACAGATGGATACAACAATGAAGGTACTCAAAGGCAAGTCCGATAACCCGGAAGACATCGAGACCACAAAAAGAGTCCTGTCTGAAGCGGGTGACGCTGCAATCTTTGAGGTAATCAAGCTCGACCCTGTGATTCAGAAACGTATCCTGATGATTGAATGTCACATCCCAAAGGAGAAGGCTGACACTACTGCCACCCAAGTCGATAAAACAGATACCCCCAAACCGAAAAAGATTGTATATCATGCCGATATAAACACTGAGGGTATTGATGCCATTGACTTCAACATTTACCACTGATCCATCGCTCTACGGAGTAATCAAAACCAACCCAAAATTTATGATTAAGATTCTCAAAAGTCTGTATAGCCGAGGCATTGCATGGTGTAACACGCCATCACGCCGATTTAATGTTGCGAAAATGATGCTTGTGGCTATCATGGCCGCCTGCGCCTCTGAAATGTTTGCCGCCGGAAACGGTCTGGCGGGTATCAATGAAGCTACATCGCTCGTAACAGGATATTTCGACCCGGGCACCAAGCTCATATACGCCATCGGCGCGGTTGTCGGTCTCATCGGTGGTGTCAAGGTCTATTCCAAGTGGTCGAGCGGTGATCCCGATACCACAAAGACTGCCGCCTCGTGGTTCGGAGCCTGTATCTTCCTGATTGTGGCCGCTACAATCCTCCGCTCGTTCTTCCTCTAATCATCTGAGCCAATGGCCGAATATGCTATAAACAAAGGCATAGGACGGTCGGTAGAGTACAAGGGTCTGAAGGCGCAGTATCTGTTCATCTTTGCCGGGGGCTTGCTCGCCCTGTTCGTGGTGTTCGTCATCATGTATATCGCCGGCCTGTCCCAATGGATCTGCATAGGATTTGGCGTTACTGCCGCCTCAGTCCTTGTCTGGCTCACCTTCCACCTCAATGCCAAGTATGGGCAATACGGTCTGATGAAACTTGCCGCTGTGAAATATCATCCGCGCTACATCATCAACCGTCTGTGCCTTAACCGAATGATTAAAGGTAGAAAACGATGAGAAATATACTGAAAGCCACAACACTGGAATCCAAGCTGCCGCTGCTTGCCGTTGAACACGGCTGCATCATCAGCAAAGACGCTGATATAACGGTTGCGTTTGAGGTCAGCCTGCCGGAACTTTTCACGGTAACATCTGTCGAATATGAAGCCATGCACGGAGCATGGTGCAAGGCAATCAAGGTATTGCCACACTATTCGGTGGTGCATAAGCAGGATTGGTTCTGCTCCGAGAAATATCAGCCGGAGTTGCAGAAAGATGACCTCTCTTTCCTTGACCGTTCATTTGAACGCCACTTCAATGAGCGTCCGTACCTCGCCCACAGGAGCTATCTGTTCCTGACAAAGACCACGAAGGAACGGGCACGTCAGCAGAGCAACTTTTCCACTCTTTGCCGTGGTCGAATCACTCCGAAGGAACTCAATCACGAGATGGTTGTCAAGTTCATGGAGTCGGTGGAACAGTTTGAGCGCATCATCAATGACACCGGCTATATCAAGTTGCGTCGCCTATCTGATGATGAACTGGTGGGAACAGAGAATACTTCCGGTCTTATCGAGAAGTATATGTCGCTGACAATGGACGATGTTACCTGTCTGGAAGACATAGACCTCGATGCCCGTCAGATGCGGATTGGAGACAAGATACTCTGTCTGCACACTCTATCCGACACAGATGATCTCCCCGCAAAGGTCAGCACCGATAACCGTTATGAGCGGTTATCGACTGACAGGAGTGACTGCCGCCTCTCATTTGCAAGTCCCATTGGGTTGCTGTTGCCCTGCAACCATATCGTCAACCAGTATGTGCTGATTGACGACCACGATGAGAACTTGGCGAAGTTTGAGAAGACTGCCCGAAATATGAATTCCCTTTCGAGGTATAGCCGTAGCAATGCCATTAATAAGGAGTGGATTGACCGCTATCTCAACGAGGCTCATTCATACGGGCTGACCTCCGTCCGCTGTCATGTCAATATAATGGTATGGAGCGACGATACCGAGGAACTGCGGCGTATCAAGAATGATGTCGGGGGACAGTTGGCGACAATGGGTTGTATGCCACGGCACAATACCATCGACTGCCCGACACTGTTCTGGTCGGCAATGCCCGGCAACGAAGCTGATTTTCCAGCCGAGGAAAGTTTCTACACTTTCATTGAACCTGCCGTCTGCTTTTTCACTGCCGAGACCAACTACCGTAGCAGCCTGTCACCATTCGGGATAAAGATGGTAGATAGATTGACCGGGAAACCGATACACCTCGACATATCGGATGAGCCGATGAAGAAAGGTGTAACGACCAACCGCAACAAGTTCATTCTTGGGCCGTCAGGTAGCGGCAAGTCGTTCTTCACCAACCATTTTGTCCGCCAATATTATGAACAGGGAGCGCATATCCTTCTGATTGACACCGGAAACTCTTACGAGGGCCTTTGCAATCTGATTCATAATAAGACGCATGGCGAGGATGGTGTATATTACACCTACACCGAGGACAGCCCGATTTCTTTCAATCCATTCTATACCGATGACGGTGTCTTTGATGTGGAAAAGAAAGATTCGATCAAGACGCTGCTGCTGACGCTCTGGAAGTCAGAGGACGACAGGGTGACAAAGACCGAAAGTGGCGAATTGGGTTCCGCGTTGTCGATGTTCCTCGATAAGATGAACAAGGATAAGAATATTGTGCCATGCTTCAATTCATTTTACGAATTTATGCGCGATGATTACCGCGCTGAAATGGCACAGCGTCCTATCCCCATCTACAAACAGGATTTCGACATTGACAACTTCCTGACCACCCTGCGTCAGTATTACCACGGAGGCAGGTTTGACTTCCTGCTGAACTCCAAAGCCAATATTGACCTGCTGAACAAGAGGTTTGTGGTCTTCGAGATTGACAGCATCAAGGATAACAAGGAATTATTCCCAGTGGTGACAATCATCATCATGGAGGCTTTCATCAACAAGATGCGAAGGCTCAAAGGTATCCGAAAAGTCCTTATATGTGAAGAGGCTTGGAAGGCTCTTTCTTCGGCTAACATGGCGGAGTATATGAAGTACCTCTATAAGACTGTGCGTAAATACTTTGGTGAGGCGGTAGTGGTGACGCAGGAGGTTGACGACATTATTTCGTCGCCTATTGTCAAGGAGACTATCATCAACAACTCCGACTGCAAGATACTTTTGGATCAGCGCAAATATATGAATCGCTTCGACCAGATTCAGGAACTGCTTGGTCTGACCGACAAGGAGAAGTCGCAGATACTCAGTATAAACATGGCAAACAATCCCAATCGGCTCTACAAGGAGGTGTGGATTGGTCTTGGTGGCACACAGTCAGCCGTCTATGCCACGGAGGTAAGCAAAGAAGAATATCTATGCTACACAACAGAGGAAACGGAAAAATTACGTGTGCTTGAAATGGCGCATAAACTTGGCGGTGATACAGAAACCGCAATAAAATTATTAGCAAGTCAATAATGAAAGATTTAATTTACTTCTACTATGAGCATGAAGTTTTGATGGATTTTATAGGAAAATCGTTATGGTATATGTTTTGGTCAGGTGTAGTTCTTCTTGCACTGTATCTTATCGGCAGGATAGGATATTCGACCTACACTTCCGTCAAATACCTCTATGACAAATCGGAGCAACGGGTCAAGCACTGGTTTCACTGTAAAGTCGAACACATCGTGGGGCGTATGCGAGTATCCGTTGACAAGGCTATAAAGGAAGCACTCCAAATTGATAAAGAAATAGCCTCAAACGACCCGCGACAAACACTTGTAGGCACATGGATGTCGGATGCAAAGGACTATTTCATAAAGATATATCAGGCTGGAAACCTATATCTTGCAATCGCTGAAGATTATAGGATTTCTCAAAAACGAAAGTTTACGGCTCCCCTAAGAATCCCGTTCGACCACAAAATCAATCCCGATATTTACTATCTCGATGATTCAAATTACTGTACCATTGCGTACAATTCAGTTGACGACACAGTTCTTGTCGCCGATTATTATGGTATCAAATTGTCAAGATGTTCAGAATTTGCATATGAGACTATAAAAAGGATAATGCCAACCGTCAAGCCTGAAATATTTGAGCCTATCACACTACGCCCGGAGGTAGCTAAGAACATTAACGATATTGAGGCTGCTTTCAACTCTGCAAAAGAGGATGTGGCTGACAAAACATAAATAAATTATGATGAAATTATTCAAAATATTTATACCTGCATTTTTTCTGTGCTTGTTAATCGGCACTGGTAATGCTTCCGCCCAATGGACGGTAATTGATCCGTCAAACATCGCCCAGAGCATCGTAAACTCTTCAAAATCACTCGTTCAGGAGTCGACGACCGCGACGAATATGGTCAATAACTTCAAAGAGACGGTAAAGATTTACCAACAGGCGAAGAAATATTATGACGCTCTCCAATCGGTCAACAACCTCGTCCGCGATGCCCGCAAGGTGCAGCAGACCGTCCTGATGCTCGGCGACATATCCGGTTACTATGTCAACAACTTCAAGAAGATGCTGACCGATCCCAACTTCACAAGTGCCGAGCTCTCGGCTATCGCCTCCGGCTACACCCGTATCCTCGAAGAAGCCAACGGAGTACTTGGAGATCTGAAACAGGTGGTCAATATCACGACATTAAGTATGACCGACAAAGACCGCATGGACGTGGTGGATGACTGCTACAGGGAGATGAAAAGGTTGAAAAATCTGACGGCATACTACACTAACAAGAATATCAGCGTATCATATCTACGGGCAAAAAAGAAGGCTGATACACAACGAGTCGTTAGTCTGTATGGTGACGGTTCGGAAAAATACTGGTAGTCTATGCTTTGTGCTATTGATTTCACAAACCTCCACACCATACTCCGCTCGTTGTATGATGAAATGATGCCACTATGCTCCGATATGGCGGGAGTTGCCCAGGCTATCGCCGGACTCGGGGCACTGTTCTTCGTCGCTTATAGAGTATGGCAGTCACTGGCAAGGGCTGAGCCTATTGATGTCTTTCCGCTACTTCGTCCATTTGTCATAGGGTTCTGTATCATGTTCTTTCCTACTATGGTACTCGGTACGATAAATACCGTAATGTCACCTATTGTCCAAGGCACAGCCTCTATGCTTGAAGGTCAGACATTGGACATGAAGAAGTATCGCGAGGAGAAGGACCGACTGGAATACGAGAAAATGATGAATGATCCGTCAACGGCGTATCTGGTGGATGATGCAGAATTTGACCGTCAGATTGACGAACTCGGAGTAACCGAGGTCGGCACCGCTGCCGGTATGTATATCGAGCGAGGCATATATAAAGTGAAGAAGGCTATCCAGAATTTTTTCAGAGAGTTACTGGAAATGCTTTTTCAGGCTGCTTCGCTTGCCATTGACACAATCAGGACCTTTTTTCTTATTGTATTGGCAATCCTCGGACCGATAGCTTTTGCCTTGTCTGCCTGGGATGGATTTCAGTCGACCTTGACTACGTGGATTCAACGCTACATTCAGACATATTTATGGCTCCCGGTAGCAGACCTGTTTTCTACAATTCTTGCTAAAATACAAGTTCTGATGCTCCAGAACGACATCTCGGAACTGACAAATAACCCCGCCGCAGACCTCGACAGTTCAAATACCTGCTATATCATCTTTATGATAATAGGCATCATCGGTTATTTCACAATTCCGACAGTATCCGGATGGATTATTCAGGCAGGTGGTGCGGGCAATTATAACCGTGCGGTCAATACTACTGCGATGCAAGGCGGCTCTATGGTCGGCAGTGTGGCAGGTGGAGTGGCAGGCAATGTGGCCGGCAGAGCCGGAAAACTTCTAAAATAAGCTCACTTGGAATTTAAGTCATTAAAAAACATAGAAAGTTCATTTCGCCAGTTGAGGCTGTTCGGTATAATTTTCGTGTCAATGTGTGCGGTGGTCGTATCCGTGGCTCTGATTATGGTTTTTAAATTCGCTGAAAAGCAGCGTGAGAAAATCTATGTTCTGGACAATGGCAAATCTTTGATGCTTGCCTTGTCACAGGATATGAGCCAGAACCGGCCCGCAGAAGCACGAGAGCATGTTCGTCGCTTTCACGAACTGTTCTTTACCCTGTCACCCGACAAATCTGCAATCGAGCATAATATCAACCGGGCTCTGATTCTTTCGGACAACAGTGCCTATAATTATTATTCGGACTTCGCAGAGAAAGGGTACTATAACAGAATAATTTCCGGCAATATCAATCAGGTGTGCAACGTGGATAGCGTGGTCTGCGACTTCAACAACTATCCCTATACCGCAAAGACCTACGCCAGACAGATGATTATCCGTCAAAGCAATGTCACACACCGCAGTCTGATAACTGTCTGCCGCCTGACAAACTCGTCAAGGTCTGATGACAACCCCAACGGTTTTATTATCGAGGGGTTCACAATCCTTGAAAACAAAGATATATCTACAGTCAAACGCTGATGAATTTCAAATCCTTACACCATTTTGTATGGTATACCCCCAAAGGCAGGATTCTATCACTCATCAAATCAAAGTGTGAGTCCATTCCACCCAACCGCCGCATGACTGTCGTGGCAATAATGTTGACCGTGTTTATACTGATTGCCTTCGGCGTATTCGGTCACGCCTGCTACCGTCTCGGACAGGGCAATGCGCATACTGCAATTGAGATTAAACATATTCCATCGCTTGATTTACCTGAAAGGGTTGATCATGAAATCCCCCGTATTCCAATTCTCTGAACATGACATTTGAGAAACTGAAAGCGAAGGTCAACGGCTGGATCCAACCCAAGACTGAAAAAGACCGCCAGAACCTGAAAAAATATGCCATAGTTTTCCCTGCGATGTTCCTGTCCTTTTTGGTCGCGCTCTGGCTTATCTTCGGTGGCTCTTTTTCAAAAGAAGAAACCGATACCAGCAAAGCTAACATGGAACTGCCCGACGGAGACAGTCAGGAGATTGAAGGCAACAAACTTAAAGCAATTGAAGAACAGGCAATTCTTGACGAAAAAGCGAGACGCGACAGTGTGGCTGTTTCCTATGCTGAAACAGTAGATACAATCGCCACGCCCTCCCCGTCCACTGTGCCTGATCCGATTGAAACTTCCGCACAAGCTTATCAGGAGGCGCAAGCGTCGCTACAGGATTTTTATATCCCGGAAGATAATTCCGCTGCGCAGGTGATGGAGTTACAGGCGAGGATTGACGAGCTGGAGGCGCAGAACGCTATGGCACAGCAGAGTCAGCAGCCTAATGAGATGGAACTGATGGAGCAGTCATACAAACTGGCGGCGCAGTATCTCGGCACCGGCAATGGCAGTCAACAGGCTGTGATTGTCGATGAACCGGAAAAAGACCGTAAGGTCATGCCTGTCAATCAAGTAAACCGCAATGTAGTGTCTTCTCTCAGTGCCTCTGCCGATAACACACGCTCTTTCTCTACCGCTGTCGGCATCAAACATAAGAATTTCAAGAATACCATTTCTGCCTGTATCGCCACTGACCAGGCGGTTATCGACGGGCAGAGCGTGAGGCTCCGGACACTCGAACCGATGTGGATTGGCAATTCTCTGTTGCCGAAGAACACAAGCATCGTAGGAGTGGCACGGCTTCAGGGTGAGCGTCTTGAAATCAAGATTGAGAACATTGAGGCTCTCGGCTGCATCATGGAGGTTGACCTCTCGGTCTATGATTCCGACGGTCAGGAGGGTATCAATATTCCCAACTCTATGGAGAGCGATGCACTCCATGAGATTGGTGCCAATATGGGCAGCACGATGGGCAGTTCTATCAACCTGACCACCAATGCCGGGGCACAACTCGTCTCCGATGTGGGCAAAGGACTCATCAACGGTGTGAGCCAGTATCTTAACAAGAAACTGCGCACTGTGAAGGTCCATCTCAAATCCGGCTACAAAGTCATGCTCCGTCAGAATGAGCAGTAATCAAACGTCCCTCCGTCTCAGACGCTCCATGTTCTTCTTGTCGTAAGCCTCCCCACGATTAAGCAGATATTCAAATTTTACAAGGTCTCCTTCTATCTCAATGTGTAGCACAAAGAATGCTCGTTTACTCCCGATACGAATGCGATAAACGCTATTGAGGGTTTCAATCTTCTTGCAGTTTTGGATCTCGTCAAGAGATTGAGCCTCAATGACGTTATTAATTGCATCTCTTACGGATTCGTAGATTTTGCCTGATAGTTTGTCAAATGCCTTGGCAAACTCCTTTGAGAAGTCTATTCTCATCGGTATGCACCCAATTTGTGCTTACGCATGAAATCATCCTTCTCCTGCTCGTTGAGCATGACTTTGCCCTCCGGACGAGTGGAGACCAGATATTTGTAGACTTCGGCATCGTCCATCTCTTCAGCTTCCTGTATGAGAAGATGCTCGATGTATTTCTTGAGGTTCATACCCATTGAGGTTGCCTTCAGACTGAGAGCGGTGAAAACATCTTCAGGGATGTCGATGAGCTTGCGGTGAGAAGACTTGGACTGAGATACTGATACGGTATTCATAGTTCTAATTTTTTGTGCAAAGATAAATCATATATACCATATATACAAATTCGAGCACTTAAAGTTGGATAATATCAAAATTTTCAATTATCAACAAGAATGAAAACAATCACAAAATTCTTTGTTGCGGCAGTGGCGCTCTTCGGATTGGCCACCGCTGCCAACGCAAAAACTGTCAATAACACCGATAATAAAGTGTCGTCTGACACTGAGCAGGCGGCCGAACACGACATGAACGTGTACGGAACCAACTACACCGACGGCGACAAGTTTGACGGTCTGACCCGCAAAGTGGGTTTCGACCGGATGATTCCGCCTCACGCTCTGGAGGTCTGCTACAACAAGACCACCCACATCATCTTCCCGGCTGAGATTGTATATTGTGACCTCGGCAATGAAAATCTCGTGGCTGGAATAGCTGACGGAGCGAAGAACGTGCTGCGTGTCAAGTCTGCCTTCAAGTCGTTCAAGCAGGAGACCAATCTCTCGGTCATCACCGATGATGGCTCTTATTATGTCTTCAACGTCAAATTTGCGAAAGAGCCTCTGCTTCTGAGCATTGAAATGACTGACTTTCTCCACGACGGCGAGGCTGTCAACCGCCCTAATAACGCTCAGGAGGTGTACCTCGAAAAGTTGGGTAGCGAGTCTCCTATGCTTGTCAAGCTGATTATGAAGTCAATCTACAAGCAGAACAAGCGCGAGATCAAGCATATCGGCTCAAAGCGTTTTGGTGTGCAGTTCCTCCTGAAATCCATTTATACCAACAATGGACTTCTCTACTTTCATACCGAGCTGAAGAACACTTCCAATATAGCCTATGACATCGACTATGTGTCGTTCAAGATTGTGGACAAGAAGGTTATCAAGCGAACCGCCATGCAGGAGCAGGTATTGGAACCAATCCGCGCCCATAACTATGTGACGGTGGTACATGGCAAACAGTCGGAGCGCACGGTGTTCGCCTTGGAGAAATTCACAATCCCTGACGACAAGCAGCTCGTTATCGAAATTGCCGAGAAAGAAGGCGGTCGCCATCAGTCTTTTGTGGTCGATAACGAGGACATCGTGAGAGCAAACGTAATCGACGAGTTATCAATCCAGTAAAACGTAAACTATGAAAAAAGCGATAATGATAATCGCTGCCATGCTCACCCTCTTCGGAGGGCGGGCAATGGCCCAGCGATGCCTCCCCGGAATGTCAGCCGTGGAAGTAAAGGCGAATATGACAGACGGTTTTTATACCGGCAAATCCCGCGAATGCGGCTATGATCTCGGAGTGTTCTACTCCGTATTTACAGGGAACCACGGCAATACATGGTCTATCGGCGGGGAGTATCTCCAGACCTTCAAGCCATACGGCGAGAAAGGTCGTATCCCGGTGGCGCAGTTCACAGGCGAGGCTGGATATAATTTCCATATCCTCAGCGACTACTCCATGACTTTCCACCTCTACGGCGGCATATCCGCTCTTGCCGGATATGAGACTGTCAACTGGGGTAAGGATGTGCTGTCCGACGGTTCGACACTCCATGACAGCGACAACTTTATCTACGGCGGTGCGCTCAACTTGCAGGCAGAGTTCTATCTCTCCGACAAGATTGCACTGACTGCCAATGTCAAAGGACGGTTCACTTTCGGGAGCGATGTTCAGATATACCATACAACCTATGGTGTCGGTGTCAAATTCATAATCGAATAGCCTATGCGATACACAAAGAATGACATCAAGAATATCCCGCTGACGGAGTTCATGGCGGCTCTCGGCGAAAAGCCTGTAAAAGCTTTCGGAGACATGAAGCTCTACTATGCCCCGCAGCGCGACGACCCGGAACCGATGTTAGTGGTTGATACCAATACAAACCGATGGTATGACCACGCCACTGACCAGAGTGGCGACATCATCGACCTCGCCGCCCTGAAGATGAATCCCAACCTCTACATGGATCCGCGTGACGTCATACTTAAATACATGAACGAGTATGAGCTGGGCAAGGAGCTTTCGGCAATGGCGCGTCGCCCTCAGGAGCCGATAGTTATAAGCCTCGATATAAAGAAAGTGAAACTCACTGACTTTATGAAGGCTCTCGGTCAGGAACACCCGGTGGCTGCCGACGGTAATCTCCGCATCTACAATGCTCCCTACGATGACAATCCCGGTCCGACAATGGTAATCAACATTGAGACTAATCTCTGGCGTGATACCAAGTCCGGCGCATACGGCGGAATCTATGACCTTGCCTATGAGCTGACAGGTTCATGTAATATGTCGGAGTTGAATCACTACATCGCAGGACAAATGTCGGCCTTGGAGAGGTTCAAAGAGAAAGAGCAGAAGGCGGAACCACCCAAGCAGGAACAGGAGCCTGATAAACCCAAACGGAAGATGCGCCTATGAACATCGACGAAATCCGTAAAGTCTCGCTTGTCGAGTTCTTGAATCAGTTGGGCTACCAGCCGACAGGACGCGACAGCAAAGGTCTATGGTTCTACGCTCCGTATCGCAGTGAGAGAAAACCGTCGTTCCATGTCAATCCACGGAGAAATCTGTGGTTTGACTTCGGAACGGGCGCGGGTGGCGACATCTTCTCGCTTGCCGGAGAAATGTCCGGTGAAACGGACTTTTTGAGGCAAGCCGATTACATCGCGAAGAAGATGCGCCTCCCGGTCGCTAAACCATATAAACCAACGACGTTTGTCGAGGAACCGACCTTTGAGAATGTCGAAGTGTCGCGTCTGGAGTCACCTGTGCTGCTGCGCTATCTTGCCGACAGAGGTATAACGAAAGAAATAGCCCAACGCTATTGTGTGCAAGTCGATTATGAATTGCACGGCAAACGATACTATGCCGTCGGCTTTCCAAATAATGACGATGGATTAGAGTTGAGGAATCCCTTTTTTAAGGGTTCTTACCCGCCCAAGCACATCACTCTGATTGCCAACGGCAACGCCCGGTGCAATCTGTTTGAAGGCTTCATTGACTTTCTTTCAGCGGAACGCCTCGGCTATAATGACGGACTCGACACTATCGTGCTAAACTCTGTATCCAATCTCCAGAAGGCAATACCTGCCCTCGGCGACTACACTGTAATCCAGTGCTATCTTGATAATGACACCGCCGGTCGTGCGGCACTCGCCAGACTCCGCAGGGAGTTCGGCGACAAGGTCATGGATAAGTCGGCACTTTATCCAAATCACAAGGATCTGAACGACTATCTCATGTCGCTCTATCCGAAAAAATCAACAAAACTCAAACTCTGAAAATCGTGAAAACAATCATCAACAAAATCGGCGAAACCCGCCTCACACCCGCCCGTTTCTTCGGGTTCTTTCTCCGTTCCACTACGAAAGCGCGTTGCGGTTACTGGGCTATTCTCTTCACCCTCGTCCTCGCACTGACCTCCTGCTCCGACGACCTCGACGTGCAGCAGTCCTATCCGTTCACGGTGGAGGTCATGCCCTACGGTGACAAAATCAAGCAGGGCGAAACCCTAGAACTACGCTTCGAGATCAAGCCCGAAGGGAACTACGCCAATACCCTCTACACCATCAGATACTTCCAGTACGACGGCGAGGGTACTCTCAAACTCGTTGACGGCCCCGTGCTGGTAAACAACGACCGAGTGCTTCTCGAAAGCAAGACTTTCCGACTCAACTACACCGCCCAGTCCTCCGAAGCAGTGAAATTCGGGATATGGATCGAAGACAACTTTGGGTCAACACCGTGGCAGCAGACCTTTGAGTTCAACAGCAAAGACAGCGATGATGACGACGGCAAAACACTCGGCATCATCAACCCTGTCAATCCCGGAACCATAACACCCATCGGCTTATGAAGAAGCTACTGATATTCCTCATGGCGTTAGTGACTCTCGCGGTCACTACGCCGGCCTTCGCCGCAAAGCGAAGTATAATGGATTTACCTCCATACGAAAGAGCAGTTCTAATCATCAAGCACCATGAGATCTTGCATGACTCCCGGAAACATTGGCCATACCTCGGATATGGTCACAGAAAACTACCCGGGGAGAAATACTTTCGTGGTTATAAGATGAATGAACGGGAGGCTGACGCGCTTCTGCGCAAAGACCTTAACAAGTTCATCGCTCTTTTTGCCGGATTCAAACCGATGGATGCTCTCCTTTTAGGTGTGTTATCATACAATATCGGTCCGGGGGCTGTGATGAAAAGTTCGGTCTATCGCAAGCTGAAAGCCGGTGACCGCAACATCTTCAAGTCCTATACTGCCCACTGCAAGTATAAAGGTAAATTCCACAAGGGTCTATACAAACGTCGCTGTCAGGAGTTTACCGCCTTATACGTTCCGTAAAATCAATATCTTATGATGCTGCCGGAGGGATGCACTTTTCGGAGTGTATCCCTCCGCTGTATCTTATAAACAAATCAAAACGTCCAAAACAAATGGCTTCGATAAAAGTAAAGTTCCGGCCCTCGACTGTCGCTGACCACGAGGGCACAATCTACTATCAGATTATCCACGAAAGGAAGGTGCGACAACTCCTTTCCGACTACAGGGTATATCCCTCTGAGTGGGACGAATCCCGCTCAATGGTCATCACCACCCAGAAGAGTGAACGAAAATCGTTCATCCTCTCAATCCGCGAGCGTATCCGCTGGGATGTTGAACGGTTAACCAAGATTGACCGCAAACTGAATGCCAACGGTCTGACATACACTGCCGATGATGTCATCGACGAGTTCAACCGCTACGCCAACGAATACTCCCTGTTCAACTTCATGGAGAGTATCATCGTCAAACTCAAACAAAGCGGCAAGGTCAGAACCTCCGAGACCTACAAGTCTGCGCTCAGCAGCTTCAAGAAGTTTAGACAGGACGAGGACATAATGCTCGACTGCCTCACCTCCGAAATAATGGAGACTTACGAGGCATGGCACAAAGGTCGTGGCGTTGCTCCCAACACCATATCTTTCTATACCCGTATACTTCGGGCAGTCTATAATCGAGCAGTCGAAGATGACATTATTGAAAACCGCAATCCATTCAAACACGTTTACACCGGCGTTGACAAAACGGTTAAACGAGCCTTGCCGTTGCCTGTCATCAAGAAAATAAAGGCGTTGGACTTGTCGCTGAATGCCTCACTTGACTTCGCCCGCAATATGTTTCTGATGAGCTTCTACCTCCGTGGCATGAGCTTCATTGACATGGCATATCTCCGAAAAACTGACCTCGAAAATGGTCACATGACATACCGTCGTCGCAAGACCGGCCAGCAACTCACCATCGAGTGGACTAAAGAGATGCAGATGATTCTCGACAAATACCCGGAGAACCCCACTCGATATCTGCTGCCTATCATTACCAAGGAGGAGGGCAATCAGCGACGTCACGCCCGCAATGTCAACGAGAGCATCAACCACCACTTGAAGAAAGTAGCAGAGAAAGTAGGCGTACTCTCTCCCCTGACAATGTATTGCGCCCGACATAGCTGGGCTTCCGCAGCCAAAGCAAAAGGCATACCTCTCAGCGTAATCAGCGAAGGTATGGGCCACGATTCCGAAGCGACCACCCAAATCTATCTTGCCTCGCTGGAAACCTCCGTAGTTTACAAAGCTAATGCCCTAATCCTTAAAAGTCTCTAACCCCAGCCCTGATTTCCCTATTCGGGAGGTTGGGGCTGATTTGTTTGAAAAAACTCCAAATCTCTGAGTAAGAGATACGGATACATCCCAACTGCTTGTAGTAAAACCAATTGATTAGGCTATTATTTGAACTTTGCTAAACATCGACGGCTTGAAGTATTTGGAAAATGATATTTTGGACAGATTTTTGGGGCTAAATCCTTTCAATAGTTCGGTAAAATTTGCATATTCAATTGAATATCAATAAGATGCAATAACAATTCAATATCAATGCAAACTGTTGTGTATCAGTGCGATACAGCTATGCCTGCTCAAAAATTACCGAACTGTTGTCCTTTGCCATGTCGCAAATTATGAGTAATTTTGCAATATTGGGTATCTCTTACTCAGCGATACCTGCCAATCAAACTATTTAGCATCATCTGCAATGGAAACGCTAAATGAAATTTCTAAGATTTGTGTCTCGGCAGTCAATTGGACTGACGACCGCGAAGCGCACGAAAAATTCTGGGTCGCTGCTTATACAAGGCCGCGTTGTGAGAAAAAAGCGGTTGCCGAAATTAAAAAACTTGGTATTGAAACTTATTTGCCTACTCAAGTCCAGATAAGACAATGGAGTGATCGCAAGAAAAAGATAGAAACCGCAATTATTCCAATGGTGGCTTTCTTTTATGTTGATAAAACCGAAATTTCATTTATCAGAAATCACGCACTCATTATTCGGATTATCTCTCAACCCGGCGAAACAGCATACGCAAGAATTCCAGACATCCAGATTGAAAAGCTTAAATTTGTATTAGGCCAAAGTGACGTTCCTGTTTCCTTTGTCCCAGATTTGAAAGTAGAGGATAATGTTAGAATAGTTAGAGGAAATCTCATTGGTTTAACCGGGAAAGTAATTCAATCCGAATATGGAGAGACTGATATAATAGTGGGCATAGATTTTCTTGGTGGATGCAAATTAAGAATAAATCGTCTGAACATTGAACTGTTATAATGATTGAATATGTCAACTCGCTTCCAAGAGTATATTGAGAATCGCATTGTTAATCATAAAGCTATATCAGTGCCTGAAAAGCATGTGCTTGAAGTCATTGATAGGTTTGACATTGGGTCTAAGGCAGTTTTGATTTATGTAGATGATGTTAAGTTTGAAATTTATGATGTAGCGATAAATGGGAGTGCTCGCCCTTCTCGTTTTCACTTTGATGGAGTTGGCAAAGAAATACCTCATCGACTAGGGGAACTATTTCAGAATTATGATGAACGGGGCAAGCAATATGATTGTCTCTTTGTCGAGTCTCGTGAGGATGCTAAGATCATCTTTGATTCATACTTCAACAAGTTTCTTGATATTGACAAATTATTGAATGAGGTCAACAATGAGATTAGTAATCTCAACCTCAATGTCGATGATCATATTATTTTAGTCAACGGTTCAAACGTAAATCGTTTGCTTAGATACGCTTTCCAACAAAAAGCGAAAAGGATTGTATGTTTAGAGCCTCAAAATGAGCAAATCAACATAAAAGGCCGAATCGAAATTGCCAATTCGTTAAGTTCCAATAGGGTGAACATTATAGCCCCGATGAATACCGTTCTTGGGCTAATGCTTAATAAAAATAATATCTTTATACCCTTATGTGAAGACACTCTGGATTCCTTGTTTTATAAAGGCATCAGTTGGCGAAAACTATTAGGTAACTTTGCCAACACCTCACAGTCAGACATCTATATCAACCACACTCCATGCAGGGTACTTAAAATTACACCTTTCATTGATGCGTTTGGAAATTTATTCATCAATATATATTCGATATTAGAGAATCGAGGTGTAAACAGAATTATTGATGGCCCAGGTAAGACCATGAGCGAATCGGCTGAAAGGCGACCGAAACGCAATAAGCCACAAACTGAAGAAACCTCTAAACCTCAAGTAAAGAAAACAGAGTCAATTAGCAGCCAGAGGGCAGAACCTAAGAAACGAAAAGAAGGATCATTTCGACAAAACACAAGCATTGACGATGAAATTGTCCTGTTTGACAAAAGCAGTTATCCATGGAAGAATGTTGAGCAAAGGCTAGCAGACATGCAGATAACTGAGGTTGAGAGCAACATAAAAAGACTTAATGAGGTCTTTGATGCGATTTATTCTTGTGACCGCATAGTAACAGACACGAATCTATGGATGACGGAATATCCTGTCGGCTCTCGTCAAATGGCTTATCTGAAGCTTATAGAATTTATCACAGGGAAATTCGTGGAAGGGCGTAATCAAGTCTTTGAAATTATTCCTGAAGTTTATGAGGAGATTAATAAACACGATAGAAAAGGTGTTGCTGCTTCTCACAAGGCTAAAGCTATAATCGGAAAATATCAGGCGAAAGATCTGGTAGACCTAAGAGGATTGACATTTGAACAAAATCCCAAGGCTTATGCTGACACTCCCCTGGGCTATCACATTTTAGATTTGCTCACGCATGGTGTAAAATTCGCAGTTCTAACCAATGATGAGGATGCATCCATCAGATGGAGACAAAACATTAAGGATGAAAATACTCGAAATGGGAGCAATGATATGCCTCCAATCATGTTGTGTAGAAATCTCCAAAAATTATTTGAGCTGAGGGGTAAGCTAATTGTCAGAAAAAAAGAACTTAAAAACAGCAAAAGATGAAATCATTAAACGAAATGTTCCATCACGACAAACTTGTCGATATTGAAGAAACGATTTCTTCGGAATTTGCTCAACTTGAAAGTGGGTATTATGATGCAAAACTTGCTGTTATGCTATCATTTATCATTGCAACAGGCATAAAAAGACTTGAAGAAATAGATCGGCATGATTTCCCCGCAGAACTAAAAGAGCAATTAGATAAGATCTGTAGGGACTTCGTCAGCATTGCCAACAGTCTGAAGCAACATTTAGAAGAGAATTCCAAGCTTATCAAAATAATCGACAAGGCCAATTCAGATTATCCAAATATTGAAAACCAGATTCGACACCTTTTATCTGAATTCGATGAATTGCTAAAGGTAAAAATTTCACAACGCGATGCGTTGCCTATCTGTGATTTGTAAATGACTATTGCGTGAAATTAAGAATCTTTGACATCTGTAGGAATGGCACTCACACTTTAGGTCCAGGCATCCGCTATATAATTTGGACTCAAGGTTGTGATCAACAATGTGAAAAATGTCTCACGCCGGAAAGCCGTCCAAAAAACGCGGGATATGAGATCGATGTTAATAATCTGGCAGCGGATGTCATATTGAACGAAAATATAGACGGTATTACCATAAGTGGTGGAGAGCCTTTTCTTCAGTCTGCCGCTTTAAGTTGCCTTCTGAAAGAAATTAAAAAGGCCCGACCGCAACTAACAGTTATTGCTTACACTGGTCTGAAATATGAGCAGCTATTAGGAAAGAATGAAACATCGGATTTATTAAGTTTGTGTGACGTAATAATTGATGGACAATACATTGATAGCCTCAATGATAACAAAGGCATAAGAGGTTCAAGTAATCAAAGAATTATTCCCATAACAAACAGACTTGACAGATTCCTAAACACAATGGCAACATGTAGTAGAAAGCAAGATAGAGTTGCCGACACGGCAGGTAATGTCACAGCTATTGGAATACCACATAAAAACAGATAATAAATCAATATGAGTAGAGACATAAAAGGGACTTCCCTTAACGAACTTAATGATGGACTTGAGCGTGCTGTACGCAGATGCAAAAATCAGCTCACAGCAGATATTGCCAATGCAGAGAGAAATGCTATAAATTCGGCAATAAGGATAAGCAACGAGAATATAAGACGTGCACAGCAAGAAACACAGTCACGCATCAATCAGGTGAACGACAATCTGTCTCGACGTATTGAAAATTCACAACTTCAACTTGGCGCAAGGATCGACGACCAATCCAGAAGATTTGCTCAAGAACTCCAAACTCTTGACAAACGTCACACTAAAGCTCTTAATGACCTGTCAAATGCAGTTGCCGAATCCATTGAGGCGCAAAATAATTACATTGAATCGCAAGTATCGAGGCTCGATAAAAACATAGGCATTCTTAACGCCGGTCTCAATGCGGTCAATCAAAGCATGAATGACTTGGCCAGAGAAACAAACGAACGATTCAGACAACAGCAAGGAGAAATAACCTCCATACAAAAGGATATCAAATCTATTTTTGAGCGTCAACAAGCCGATACTAACACAAAACTACTGGCGGCAGGTGCGGCTCTTGCTCTTCTGGACGCAATCAGAGAACGAACTGACGTGGCACGGTTTGCGCCGCAACAGTTGCTCGACAGCATTGCTCTTAAAGAAGAACGTCTACGTAATATCGGAGACAATCCCGACAGTTGCACAATTACCGATGCCAACAATCTTATAGATGAGGCTTTAGTAATGGAAAACGAAGCAATCAGGCGAAAAAATGAATGGGCCCCCCTTCATAAGGCTGCCCTTGCCTCTGCCATTGCAGTGTTGCGCCTGTTGGAAAAATCTGAATCTATAAAGGTTGCATCTCTATATGATGACGGGGCTGAAGAATACCTTCAGACAGATTACTGGACTCACGGTGCTTATAGCCGGATTCTTAATGAAATCCGGACGTTAAAAGCACAAATTGAAAATGCACCTGCCGACATATCAACAATAAAAAATCTTCAGAAGAAGGTTGATGAGCTTCAACAACGCGCCGAACACATTATCATTGAGGCTGCGGAGCTGGGCACTCTCAGCGAGCAACGCGTTATAGTGTCAAATGACGTTCTTAATGCTATGGTTAATCAAGGCTGGGAACTGAAGGGAGACCCCGACTATATGGGAGGGGAAGAAGAAAGCGATTGGAGAGAAGGTACTTTTGCAATTCTTCATAAGCCCAACACCGGTGAGGAAGTCTCGATTCTGGTTTTGCCGGAAGAAAACAATGGCAAGAAGGGTAATCAGATAATATTCCACAGAAATGATGATTTGATGGAATCTGCCGGAGCATTTCAGTCACGCATGGAGGAGATAAAACGCGAAATAGAAAAGAGTGGATATAAGCTGGGTACTTTACGCGAGCCTGAACATGGCGATGGTAAAGTGGAACAATTGCGTGACAGAAGTTCTATGAAACGCAAAGGTGCTTCTGAAAAACTACGCAAAACATTATCAAAGCGTTAAATATGTGCATTGATCGCCTTAAAGCACTTGATATTAACCACAGAGAACTGTTCACTGCCATCTATGGTATGAATGGTTCAAGCGAGGTTTATATCACTAAAGACCTGAGAGTACATAATTTGCGTGAGGCATTGTATCTTTATTTGAAAGAAGAAGGATACACAAGCTTATTCTATGATGACAAAGCGTTCTCATATGAAGAAGAACCGCTTTTGGAGTTCTTCAACTTTTCCTCTGAAAAAGGTGACTCGAATGAGCCTACAAGGAAAAAAGATTTCTTTATTGGAAAAGGTCCAATGAGCAAAAGTCGAAATATATCAAATATTTCCAATACAAGCACTCCTAAATCCACCGAACAGTCACATCATGCATCAATCAGGATTGAATCATCTGGAAACCAACGGCGATTCAGAGTAGAACAATCTGAAGGTTTCTTCAAGGAAATTTTTGCATACTCCAAACGAAATCCACATAAAAAACTTGCCGTCGTATTTGTCACACCTACCACGCTGAAATTTGATGATGACCAGAGAAGAGTCATATTGAATTTATGGAATGACCTTAAGACAGATTATCGTAGGAACAAGCTGGCCATAAAAATTATAAGCTTATACGATTTCGATTCAGCAAAGCTTTTCACACAGGCTTTTGATTCAGCGTCTGACGAACTGTTGTTTTTAAGTCCCTTCAAGGATTTAATAAAGAAAGACATTGGGCAAGACGATGACAATACAGGTAAAATTGTGGAAGGAGGTCGAAAAGACAAGACCGTATTTTTCTTAGGTGACCCCTTTAGAGATGAAATCGGCAATATGCTTAACCGCCGAAGGCTCATGACAAAGGAAGGTCTGCCTCATCTTTTCGGAAAAATCGAATGGGACTTCATAACGCTTAGGCTGTGGCAAGGTATGGCTTCCGGTAAAAGTAATCTCTCTTTGATATGCGATTATTTAGATTGCGACAATTTAGATGAAATGATCGAAAGAATGGATACCGTGAAAGCGATTGACAAGCTTAATTCGCTGGAGGGAATCGACAATATTCGCGAACAGTTCGCACTCTATCGTCAGGCATTAGCAGCTCACCGTAGGAGGAGTGGTAGTGGTAGGTTTAGGCCACACATGGCTCTGATGGGAAGTCCCGGTACCGGCAAGAGCACAGTTGCACGATTGTTCGGTGACATATTGCGTGAAGATGGTCTCTTGCCCAAAGGGCATTTCGTGAAGGTATCTTGTGATGAACTCATAGGACAATACATCGGCGAGACCCGTCCTAAAACGAGGGCTGTCTGCGAGAAGGCAAGAGGAGGCATACTTTTCATTGATGAGGCTTATGGTCTGATGTCAGGAAAAAACTCTCATGGAGATGTAAACTATGGGGCCGAAGCAATCGAAGTCCTGATTCAGTTCATGGAAGACAACGATGACTCGTTGGTGATACTTGCAGGTTATACTGACGAGATTACAGACCTTATCAATGAAGGCAACAAGGGATTCAGAAGAAGGTTCAATGAACTGGGATTTTTTGAATTCAAAGACTATTCGCCTGATGTCTTGTATCGGATTGCATCAAAAATGATTAAAGTCCCTACTACAGAAAACTTCCATAAATCATTAAAGGGTATTATCAGATCCAAATGGGCTTACAGAAACAAAAAATTTGGTAATGTGGGCGATATGGAAAATTTAATTAATCAAATCGTAAGTCACTATACATCACTTAACACCCACGAGGCCCTTGACACAGCGCATCTTCCTAATGAATTAAGGATATTGGTGGACGAATCGCTCATTAAAGACGGCTCTATACTTGCTGAACTGAATGGCATATTGGGACAACAGGAAGTGAAAGCAGAAGTGTCAAGTATTGTCAACAAACTTGTAGCCGACAGAATAAAACTCCAGCTCATAGACAACTATACGCCTCAATTGCCTAAACTGAATTTCCTGTTTACAGGAAATCCCGGTACAGGCAAAACTACTGTGGCGAGAATAATTGGTCGTGTACTTGAGGGGCTTGGCGTTTTCCCTCCGTCAAAAGGGAATATTATTACGGAAGTGTCTGGAAACGATTTGTTGCCTTACACACCTGCAGATGTCAAAAAACTATTTGAGGACAACATCGGAAAAGTTCTTTTCATCGATGAGGCCTATCAGCTAAGAGAGAGTCCACGCGTGGTCGCAGACATCGTTGCCAATGTCGAACTTCTTGAATACAAAAACAAGTTGTCAGTAATCATGGCCGGGTATCCGCAAGATATGTGCGAACTGATGAATGTAAATGCCGGTTTGCCCCGCCGATTCAAGGAGGTTCCGTTCAGTGACTATTCCAACGAAGATCTTTATGAAATTCTCGTCAGAAAAGTAGAAACCGCCCCTAATACAATCATGGATTCTGAGCAGTGTCGGATTGCAGGCATATCATATTTTGCGTCACTTCAGCGCGGACATAGTTTCGGTAATGCTGGGGAAGCTGAGAATTTGCTTGGAATTCTTTGCGCGAATCGTGATGACCGCTTCATTAAAGGAACCCCGGAACAGCGAAACGACCGGGATTTTGCACAGCGCATATTCCCATGCGATTTTCCGAATTACAGCGACACGGTCAGTCATCCATCAAACTCAGCACAAGATGTGGCGGACATTTCGGTCGGCATTACCGAAAGTAGCTTTGACGGAACGATTGATTGCACAGCAGAAGACGAACAGTTCGGTGTGACCCAGGGTAATGACATCTATAATTCGGTCGGGCTTTTGGAAAGCGAAAAAGGGATGGGAACAGCATTTATAATCTCCGTGAATAACAGATATGTGATAACTGCAAGTCACGTTGTAGAGGGTAATTCCAAGTTCAAATTCACGCTGAATTTTGGAGACCGTTTGTTTCAGACAAATGCACGATTGTTGTGGAATAATGCTGAGCAAGATTTCGCTATCCTTCAATTGGATTCCATTCCCGAAGGCGCAAAATACTTCGTGTTTGACACTGCTACT